>JAHJYA010000081.1 GCA_018826895.1 Gammaproteobacteria bacterium | reverse complement strand
CGCTGGTTTGGGCTGTGAGCCGAGAGGCGATAAATCTGGGGGTATAGCTCAGCTGGGAGAGCGCTTGCATGGCATGCAAGAGGTCAACGGTTCGATCCCGTTTATCTCCACCAATTTTGTAGCAGTAACAACTGCCACGGGGCCAGCGTAACGCTGGCCTTGTTTCTCGAAGGTTTTGTCCCCTTCGTCTAGTGGCCTAGGACACCGCCCTTTCACGGCGGTAACAGGGGTTCGAGTCCCCTAGGGGACGCCAGTTTACCCGCTCTGCGGGTTTTTAAAGGGTCATTCTTCGGAATGGCCCTTTTGTTTTTTCAGGGTTCCTCTTTTCCGCTGCCTGCGGCGCTCAGGTCTCGTTCAGGGTCGGGGCGGGCGCACGCTCGACCCGGTTTCGGCCAGCGCTTTTGGCTTGATACAGGGCCTGGTCGGCGCGGCGCAAGTACAGGTCACGCTGCGTTGCACTACTCGGAATACCAGCGCAGATACCAATGCTCAAGCTCAGGGTGATGCTTTGTCCGTCATACAGGCAGGGGTGAGCGGACAGGTCTTCGCAGAGTTGTTCGGCAAGTGCCTGGGCGCCCGCTGCACTGGTATGGTCGAGCAGCGCGACGAACTCCTCGCCGCCAAAACGTGCCAGCAAATCCCCTGTACGCAGGCGTTGCTCCAGTCGCCAAGCGGTGTGCTGCAAGCAGGCGTCGCCAGCCAGGTGGCCGTAGTGGTCATTGACCTGTTTGAAGAAGTCCAGATCCATCATCAGGATGGCGACCGAGGTTTGGCTGCGTGTGGCGCGGGCCAGAGCGCGGTCGATTTCGTTGTTGAAGGTCATGCGGTTGAGCAGGCCAGTCAGGCTGTCGCGACGATTCTGCTCATTGAGCTGCTGATTGGCGCTGGCCAGGGCCTGCATGGCCTGTTCCAGCTCACGGGTGCGCTCGGTAACGCGCTGCTCCAGATGTTCGTTGGTGCGCCGCTGCAGGGACAGGCTGCGCTCCTGTTCTTGGCGTAACTGGCGCTCCTTATCGAACAACTGGGCCTGAGCCAGAGCCTGGGCTTGCTGACTTTCGCGAATGCGGCTGGCCAGGGCGATGGAGAAGATTACCAGCTCCACCAGGCTGCCGATCTGCTGCGCCTGCAGGGTGACCAGCGAGTAGGGCAGGATGCCAGTACCACTGAGGATGCTGAACAGGCTGGCGATGATCAGCATCGACCAGCCAAGTGCGAATAAGCGCGCCGGTCGATAACCCGCTCGCCAGCGCAGCAGAGTCACGCACCAGGCGGCTATAGAACAGGCTCCGAGCAAGGCGAAACTGCCCATCAAGGCAAGCCGATAAGGGCCTAAGAGCGCCATACCGATCACCAACACAGCACCGATGGTCAGCACCCAGCAGGTATAGCTGTACAGGCGATGGCAATGCTTCAGATCGAGTACGCCGTAAGTGAAGATGATCGCCATCAGGGTCGCCAAGGCTGAGCTCAGCGGGAAGCTCAATTGGTGCCAGGCCAGGGCGTTTGGCCACAGCCACTGCAGGGCAAAGCCGAGCTGGATGAATTGATAGAGGGCGAAGCTACTGACGAACAGGCTGTACCAGAGGTAGTTGCGGTCGCGGGTGATGACGAAGATCGACAGGTTGTAAATGACCATCACCGCCAGCGCCCCGAAGAACAGCCCCTGTAACAGTAAATGGCGCTGTTCGTGGTGTTCGAAGGTGGCGCGGCTCATCAGGCTGGCGCTCAGGTTGGCCGAGCCTTCGCTGCGCATGCGCAGCAGCAGTTCGCGGGTTTCGCCTGCTTGCAGGTGCAGGGGCAGAGCCAATTGACGGTGGGCAATCCAGCGTTCGGCGAATGGGCGCTGGTCGCCAGCGCGGTAAATGCGTGTGTCGTCGAGGCCATAGACATCAAGTTGGTCGAGGAGTGGGTTGCCGACCAGCAGTATCCAGTCACCCGCCTGTGGGGCTGGATTGTGCACGTTCAGCCGCAGCCAGAAAGCGCTGCTGCTATAGCCAAAGCTGGCATCGCGGCGTGCTACCGGTTGCCAGGCCGATGCGGGCAGGGCGCGCACCTGAGGCATTTCGGCTTGGCCGCTGGGGTCTTCCCACACCTGCATGAACGGGCCTGGTAGTAAGCGCTCGCCGCCCAGTGGTGCGCTCAATTGCCCCGCCTGGGCGAGCAAGGGCAGGCATACCAGCAGCAGAATGCGGACGGCTACATGCACAGGGTATTCTCAAGCAGAAGGCGACATGACGTTGATAAACATTATCGCCCGCATCCGGCGCGCGCGATAGCTACAGGCTTCGCCAATACTACAAAGGTGCCGACAAGCCGCACCCAGGCTGGTTTAATCGCGACACGTCACTGTCGCTCTGCCGCCGGCGTTATCTTTTCTTTGCTCGCCCGCTTGCTGGTGAGCCACCGGAGCCCGTATGAGCTGGGATCTCGCTACACCTTTCGTGATTGATATTGAGGTCGCCGCCGATGATATCGATGGTCTTGGCCATGCCAACAACGCGGTCTACGTCAGTTGGCTGGAGCGCTGTGCCTGGCGCCATTCGCAGTTCCTGGGGTTGGACCTAGTCGAGTACCGACGCCTTGATCGAGCGATGGCCGTGGTACGTCACGAGATCGACTACCTGGCCAGTGCCTATGAGGGGCAGGCGCTACAGATGGCGACCTGGATCGTCGAATCGGATCAACGCCTGAAGATGGACCGCTGCTTCCAGTTAGTGCGCCCCGAAGATGGCATGACGCTGCTGCGGGCCAGGACCCGGTTTGTCTGCATCGAGTTGTCGAGCGGTAAACCCAAACGCATGCCTGTCGAGTTTATCGAGGGTTACGGCCGGGCGTTGCAACCCGGCTAACTGTCGGCAGGGGCGAGAAACAGCGCATCGTCGCGGTAGATCACCTGCAGGTGGCGGCGCTCGCCGGGGTTGATCAGCACGGATTGATCGCTGCTCAGGTTCAGGTCACCGCAGTAGCCCGCGCGTGACAGACGCAGTTGAGTGGCATATTCGCCTGGTGGCAACTCCAGTTCGGTGTGCGAATCAAGGGCCAGGGTCACGATTTGCCGCTCTCCCAGCAACACTTCGACATCGCAGGCCGTGGGGGCGTTGGCGTCGCGGCTGAGCAGCAGGCGAGCGCTCTGAGCAGGCACTGGGTCTTGCGCTAAAGGGATAGATGGCGGCTCGCTCGCAGCGCTACAGGTGGCTGCTATCAGCAGGCAGCAGGACAAAGCGGTACGGAGCATGGCGGTTGCTCTCCTGGCTGGATACGACTTCGACCCATAGCCACTTTGGGCGTTCCCTGCTGACAGTGCGGTGTTTACACTAACCACCTTTGCGTTTCCCGCGCTTCACCCCCTTCGAGAGACTTCTGTATGCAGATCGCCTTGGCCCCCATGGAAGGGTTGGTCGATGAAATCCTGCGCGATGTGCTGACCCGGGTGGGTGGCATCGATTGGTGTGTCACCGAGTTTATTCGTGTCACCGAGCGGGTATTGCCGGCCAGCAGTTACCAGAAGCTCGCTCCCGAGTTGTTCAGTGGTGCGCAAACCGCCGCCGGCACGCCGGTGCGGGTGCAGTTTCTCGGTTCTGACCCCGCCTGCCTGGCCGATAACGCGGCCTACGCCTGCAGCCTTGGGGCACCGGTGATCGATCTCAACTTCGGCTGCCCCGCGAAAACGGTCAACAAGTCGCGCGGCGGAGCGGTGTTGCTCAAGGAGCCCGAACTGCTCCATGCCATCGTTCGTGAAGTGCGCCGTGCGGTACCTGCTCAGGTGCCGGTAACGGCGAAGATGCGCCTGGGTTTCGATCACAAGGACTACGCCCTGGCGTGTGCCCAGGCCCTGGCCGAAGGCGGCGCAGCGCAAATCGTCGTGCACGCGCGGACCAAGGTCGAAGGCTACAAGCCACCGGCTCATTGGGAGTGGGTGGCGCGGGTGCAGGAGGTGGTGAAGGTGCCTGTGTATGCCAATGGTGAGGTCTGGACACTGGATGACTGGCGACGTTGCCGTGAAGTCAGTGGTGTGGACGACATCATGCTTGGGCGCGGTTTGATCGCCCGGCCGGATCTGGCCCGGCAGATCGCAGCCGCGCGGGCAGGGCAGCCCGTTGTGCCGATGACCTGGAGCGAGCTGCAGCCCCTGCTGGCAGACTTCTGGTTGCAGGCACGGCGCAAGATATCGCCGCGTTATGCGCCCGGTCGTCTCAAACAGTGGTTGGCCATGCTGACCCGCAGCTACCCCGAGGCCACCGAGCTGTTCAACCTGTTACGCCGCGAAAACGACTGCCTGCGCATTGATGCGTTGCTCGGTATCGATGGCCTTGTCGCTATCCGTGCTAACCAGGTGAGTGCCTGACTCAGCGCCCGCCGCCGACATCCAGCAGCGCCCCGCTGGTATAGGACGCCTGCTCGCTGGCGAGCCAGAGAATGGCCTCGGCCACTTCGCTGGCCAGGCCGCCGCGGCCCATGGGGACGTTCTGGCTGACGCGCGCCACCCGCCCTGGTTCACCGCCGCTGGCATGAATTTCGGTGTCGATCACGCCTGGGCGCACCGCGTTGACCCTGATCCCTTCGGCAGCGGTTTCCTTGGCCAGACCCAGAGTCATACTGTCAATTGCGCCTTTGGCGGCGGCGTAGTCGATATATTCCCCTGGCGCGCCGAGCCGTGCGGCAATCGATGAGACATTGACGATGGCGCCGCCGTTACCGCCCTGACGAGCCGACATGCGCTTGATCGCCTCACGGCAGCAGAGAAAGCTGCCAAATACATTGGTGGCGAATACTCGCTGCCAACGCGCCAGGTCCATCTGCTCCAGACGCATTTGGGTTTCCAGGATTCCGGCGTTGTTGACCAGCACATCAAGGCGACCAAAGTGTTGATCAAGACGGGCAAATAGCCGCTTCACCTGAACTTCATCGGCTACGTCGGCCTGTACGGCAATGGCCTGGCCGCCTGCCTGGGTGATCTCGCTCACCAGCATCTCGGCCGCCGCCTGTTGCCGTTGGTAGTTCAGGCACAGCGCATAGCCCTGGGCTGCTGCCAGCCTGGCGGTGGCGGCACCAATGCCGCGACTGGCGCCGGTAATCAGCATGACCTTGTGCATCGAATCGCTCCCTGTAAGAAATTTTTTCAGCCGCTTGAAATGTGCTTCGCTGTCCACATTTTCACTGCTGTGGGATGCCGAAGTCGGGTCCCCTAATCACTCGCTGAGAAACCAGGAGAACATCATGAGCACTGCATTTTCCATGACCCCGCTGTTCCGCCAGTCGATTGGCTTCGACCGTTTCAACGACTTGTTCGAGTCGGCCATGCGCAATGAAAGCGGCAGCAGCTACCCACCCTACAACGTCGAGAAGCATGCTGACGACCAGTACCGGATTGTCGTAGCTGCCGCTGGCTTCCAGGACGACGACCTGGACCTGCAGGTCGAGCGCGGTGTGCTAACCGTTACAGGCGGCAAGCGCAGTGATGCGAGCGAAAACGTCACTTACCTGTACCAGGGCATCGCCCAGCGTGCATTCAAGCTGTCGTTCCGACTCGCCGACCATATCGAAGTCAAATCCGCCAGCCTGGTCAATGGCCTGCTGAATATCGACCTGGTGCGGATCGTACCGGAAGAGGCCAAGGCCAAGCGCATTCCCATTGAAGGCGCCCGGCCGGCCCTGCAAGGCTAAACGCTTCTGTGCGACTGAAAAACGGCACCCTACGGGGTGCCGTTTTCGTTTGCGCAGATGGCTGGGCCTATGGGGTTAGTGCCCAGGGTTCGTGATCAGGCAACTGGCTGGTACCCTTTCGCTATGCGGAGCTAGGAGCACTAGCGCCCGGCCTGCCACCGATAAATTGACCAGGAATAATCATGTCTTTTTTGCGTCGCCTGCTACTTGCTGCCCTTAGCCTGGGGCTTGCTAGTCAAGCTGCCGTTGCCAGCCCACTGCAGGGCCAGCTCGATAGTCGTATCCGCCCGCTTATGCAGACCTATGCAATTCCCGGCATGGCTGTGGCCATCAGTCACGCTGGGCAGCAGCACTTCTTTGAGTATGGCGTTGCTTCCCTCGAAAGCGGCGCGCCCGTAGACCGTCACACGCTGTTCGAGCTGGGCTCGGTTAGTAAACTGCTTACCGCGACCCTCGGTGCCTATGCAGAAGCCAGTGGTGCGCTGCGCCTGAGCGATAACGCCAGTCAGCACCTGCCAGCCTTGTCCGGCAGTGCCTTCGACCGTATCAGCCTGCTGGAGCTGGCCACTTACACGGCAGGTGGCTTGCCCCTGCAGTTCCCGGATGCCGTGAGCAATCGACAGCAGATGCTCGATTACTACCGGAGCTGGCAGCCAGCCTATGCAGCAGGCAGTCAGCGACTGTATTCCAATCCCAGCATTGGGCTGTTTGGCCACTTGGCGGCTGCCAGCCTTGGCGCACCGTTTGCGCAGGTATTGCAGGAACAGGTGCTCGCGCCATTGGCTATGAATGAAAGCTATGTGCAAGTGCCGCCGCAGCAAATAGCGCGCTATGCCTGGGGCTATCGCGAGAACATGGCCGTGCGCGTGCAGCCGGGAATGCTTGATGGCGAGGCCTACGGGGTGAAATCCAGCAGCGCCGACATGCTGCGTTTCATCGAGGCCAACCTGCAGCCGAGCCGATTGGCTGGCCCGTTGGCGCAGGCCATCAGTGCTACTCATCGAGGTTATTACCAGGTTGGTGACATGACTCAGGCGCTGGGTTGGGAGCGCTATGACTACCCCATCAGTCTGCAGCAGCTGCAAGCCGGAAATTCCACAGAGATGGCATTGCAGCCCCAGGCAGTGGACTTTTTTGCCACGCCGATGCCGGGCGCAGGTGATCAGCTCCTGAACAAGACCGGTTCGACCAATGGTTTTGCTGCTTATGTTCTGCTGTTGCCGGCGCGTGACATCGGTCTGGTGCTACTTGCCAATCGCAATTACCCGAATGCCGAGCGGGTGCGGCTTGCGCTGCAGATCGTCGAGGCGCTACAGCGCTGAAGATCGAGCGGGGCGCGTTGGTTTCAGCCGTTTCGCCCCGGCCGCTGGCGCATATGCGCCAGCAATGCGTGAAACTCGCCCAGGGGCAGGGGTTTGCTGAACAGGTAGCCCTGGTAGAGGTGGCAGCCTTGCTGTTCGAGAAAGTCCAATTGGTCCTGCTGCTCCACGCCTTCGGCGATCATCGATAGGCCGAGGCTGCGCGCCATGGCGACGATGGCGCGGATTATCTCGGCATCGTTGGCGTCGTGGGTTGCATCGCGAACGAAGGACTGGTCGATCTTCAATACATCCACCGGCAAGCGCTTGAGATAGGTCAGCGAGCTGTAACCGGTACCGAAGTCATCCATGGCGAAGCTGACGCCCACTTTCTTCAGGCGGTTCATTTTGGCAATGGTGTCGTCGATGTTCTGAATGACGATGCCTTCGGTGATTTCCAGTTTCAACATGGCTGGCGGCAGTGCGCTGCTGCGCAAACTGTTTTCGACCCGTTCGACGAAATCGCCCTGGCGGAATTGGCGCGGGCTGATGTTCACACACAGGCTGAAATCAGCGCCATGGATCAGACCCTGGTCAATCAGCTCGGCGCAGGCGTGGCAGGCCTCGGCCAGGACCCAGCCGCCCACTTCCAGGATCAGCCCGCTTTCTTCGAGTACGTGAATGAACGAGGCCGGTGACTGCTGCCCCAGGGTTGGGTGTTGCCAGCGCAGCAGGGCTTCGGCGCCGATCACCTGGCCGCAGCGGGCATCAACCTGGGGCTGGAAGTACAGCTCGAACTCACCGCGGGCCAGGGCCAGACGCAGGTCGTTCTCCAGGCGTAAGCGCTCGCTGGCTGCTTCCTGCATGGTGTTGCGAAAGATCTCGATGGTATTGCGGCCTGAGTCCTTGGCGCGATAAAGCGCGATATCGGCTCGTTTGAGCAGGTCGGCCGGCGTGGCACCGTGGTCGGGAATCAGGGCGATACCGATGCTGGGTGTGACCTGTAGGCGGTGGCCGTCAAACAACATGGGTTCGGCCAGCAGCTTGCGTAGTTTTTCCGCCGCACTGCGGGCCTGGCGGGTCACAGCTGCTCGCCGGCCTTCCAGGCCGGAGAGCAGCACCACGAACTCATCGCCGCCCAGGCGGGCCACTGTGTCTTCCAGGCGAACGCTGGCTTCCAGGCGCGCGGTGACCAGCTTGAGCACGGCATCGCCGACCGGATGACCCAGCGAGTCGTTGATGTGTTTGAAATGGTCCAGGTCCAGAAATAGCAGGGCACCGCGCAGCTCATGACGCTTGAGCAGGGATATCTGCTGGGTCAGGCGGTCCATCAGCAGGGCGCGGTTGGGCAGGTTGGTCAGTGAATCGTGGTAGGCCAGATGCTGCACCTGAGCCTGGGCAGCCTTGAGTGCGCTGATATCGCGCGCGGTCAGCAACAGGCAGGCCTGGTTGTCGAGTTCGATCTGCTCCACCGAGGCCTCCACATGCAGCAGATTGCCATGACGATCGCGGCCCAGAACTTCCAGGTGGTGAACACGGCCGTCACGTTGCAGGGTCTCTAGGATCAACTGGCGCTGGCTTGGGTCAGCCCAGATATTCAACTCGTGGACTGTCCGTCCGAGCACTTCATCGGCGCTGTAGCCGGTCAGTCGCGTGAAGCCTTCGTTGACTTCCAGGTAGCGGCCGCTATCGCGCTCGGTGATGGTGATGGCGTCCGGGCTGGACTGAAAGGCCTTGAAGAATTTCTCCTGACTGGCCTTGAGCGCTGCCTCGGCTCGCTGGCGCTCAGTGATATCGCGAAAGGTGGTCAGGATGCTTGACTGGCCCGCGACTTCGATCGGTCGGCAGGACACTACGCAGGTAAAGCCGTGACCATGGCGATCACGGAATTCTGCCACTTCATTGTCCAGACCCTGGTTGGCTTTGAATTTTATATAAAGCGCCGTGCGCTGCTGCAGGTCTGCCCAAAAATTCAGTTCGAGCACGCTGCGCCCGATCGCCTCGGCAGGTTGCCAGCCAAAGGCCTGGGTGAAACTAGGGTTGATTTCCAGAATTCGGCCCTGATCGACAGTGGTCACCGCAATCGGGTCGGGGCTGGCCTGAAACAGGGTGATGAACTTTTCTTCGGAGTCTTTCAGGTTTTGCTGGCGGATCACCCGCTCGGTGATATCAATGAGAATGCCAGCCATGCGCAGAGGCTGGCCCTGGCTATCGCAGTGCAGTTTGGCCGTGCTTTCCAGGTAATGAGTGCGTTGCTCGTCATCTACCGTGCGGTAGGTGACCTGATAATCCTGGCGCACGCCCTGCACCAGTTCGTCGTAGGCCTGGCGCAGGGCGTGACGGTCGGCCATGGGCACATTGACGAAGAAACTGCGAAAGTCACCGTTATAAGACGTCTGGGGCAAGCCGTGCAGGCATGCGGCGCGTGCGGAGGCGAAAAGCTGATCGCTGGGAATATTCCACTCCCAGGTGCCCAGGTTGGCAGACTCCAGGGCCAGGGTGAGGCGCTCCTGGCTCTCTTGCAGGGCGCGCTCCTGAGCACGCTGATGGGTGATGTCGCGCACGGTCAGGACCAGGCACGTACGCCCGTCCAGTTCGATCTCGCCCCCGGACATCAGGTTGCAGGTCAGGCTGCCGTCACGCCTGAACATACGTACTTCCAGCGTATCCAGTGCGTCTCGATCAAGGGCTTCGAGCATCCGCTGGCGGTCGCCAGGGTCCGCCCATAAGCCCATTTCCAGGGAGGTGCGACCCAGTGTTTCGGCGCTGCTCCAACCGAATTGTCGCTCGAAGCCGGCGTTGATCTCGATGAAGCGCCCCGTAGCCTTTTCCGTGATCACCACCGCGTCGGGGGTATGTTTGAACGCTTGGCAGAATTTTTCCTCACTGATGCGCAAGGCTTCTTCGGCGCGCTTGCGCTCAGTGGTGTCGAGAAACGAGCTGAGGATATGCCCCTGGCCGTCAAGGACGATGTACTGGCTGGCCATTACCCCATCCAGCACGCGCTGGTCTTTGGCGCGCAGTTGTACTTCCTGCAGGACGGGTTCTGCACTGTCGAGAATGGTTCGCCGTAGCTCGTCACGCTGCGCCATGTGCACCCAGATATCCAGCTCCAGCGTGGTTCGCCCTATGACCTCTTGGGTCGACCAGCCGAAGGTACTGCTGAAGTGGCGGTTGGCTTCGACCACTACTCCTGAGTCGTACTTCACCAGAAGCATGACGTCGGGGCTCAGATTGAACAGGTCGGCAAAGCGTTGTTCGGAGTTCAGCAGCGCCTGGGCCCGTTCCTGCTGTGCGGTGATGTCGCGGATTACGCCGAACATCTGCGCTTTGCCGCCTTGCACCGTTTGCAGGCTGCCGCTGATCTCCAGCCAGTGCAGACTGCCATCGGGCCAGCGAATGCGATGCCGCAGGGGAATCGGGGTAGGTTCGCCACGCAGTACGGCCTGAAATTTTTCGAGCACCTCGGTGCGCTCATCTTCCGGAATCAGGGTGATGTAATCGACGGTTTCGGTCAGCGGCTGTGCAGCATCCAGCCCAAAAAGCGCCTGAGCGCCACGGGACCAGCTTACCTGCCCACTGTCCACGTCCCAGAACCAGGCGCCCAGGTGGGCGCCATTGAGCGCCGCCAGCAGGCGAGGGGCGTCGCTCCAGCTTTGCTCGAATGCCGCGGGGTCGAGCGCGGGAATATGGGGCAGTGGTGGGGTGTCACTGGAGTTGGCCATGGCCGTACCTTTCTGCGCGCAGTGGCTGTCTAGCGCGGACATGGGGGTGGTTTGCATGCATCGTGGGGGCCTTTCTTATCGTTATCACTTCACGTTAGCCCCGGTGTCGGCGCCTGTGCAAGGCAATCGGCCTGTTCGTCGAGTAACTGCATGAAGGCGCGTGCTGCATTCGACAGGGTTCGCTCGGTATGCGAAATGTAGCCCAGTTGCCGCCGCAACTGGATGCCGGGCAGAGGCAGGCGTGCGACTTGTTCATCAAGCATGGTGCGCGGCAGCACACTCCAGGCCAGGCCAATGGAAACCATCATCTTGATGGTTTCCAGGTAATTGGTGCTCATGGCGATATTCGGGCTCAGGCCCTGGGCCTCGAACAGGCGCCGGACGATATGGTGAGTGAAGGTGTTGCCGCCGGGAAATACGGCCGGGTGTTGTGCGACGTCGGCCAGGCTGATTGAGGCGGCGCGAGCCAGCGGATGTTCGGGGGCGGCGACGAAATCCAGGGGGTCGTCCCACACGGCCACCGCATGCACCGGCTCACGGGTTTCCGGGGCCAAGGTGATCACCGCCAGCTCGGCGCGGCCATGCAGGACTTCCTCATAAGCCACCTCGGAGTCGAGGAACTGGATATCCAGCGCCACTTGCGGGTGCGCCCGGGTAAAGGCGCGCAGTAACGGTGGCAAGCGGTGCAGGCCAATATGGTGGCTGGTGGCCAATGTCAGGCGACCGCTGATCTCGCCATTCAGGTTGGTCAGTGCACGGCGCGTATCATCGAGCACATTGAGAATCTGGTAAGCCCGCGGCAGCAGTGCGCGGCCGGCCTCGGTCAAGCCTACCTCGCGGCCCAGGCGGTCGAACAGGCGCACATCAAGCTGCTGCTCCAGGCTGGCGATGCGTTTGCTGACGGCCGGCTGGGTAAGGTGCAGACGTTCAGCCGCCTCGGAAAAACTGCCCAGCTCGGCGATGGCGATAAAGGCTTTGAGTGTGGCGAGGTCCATGGTCGAGTGCGCGCGGTGATGAAGATGCTCTATTCCTATCAGGAATCCTTTGAATAAAAAATATGAATTTGAGTAATTTAACTGGCACCCATAGGATTACCCCATAAGCCAAAGGGCTATTCGCCCAAGTATAGAAAAGGGCACCTCTAAAAATGTAGGCGAGGCAGCCAGCGCAAGGCAAAAACAGGCGAAGAAGCGGAGTTTACGTGTTGTAAATGAGCATTCTGAGCCTGTTTTTAACGCCGCGATGGCAACGCAGGTAGTTTTTAGAGGTGCCCGAAAGACGCTGATGAGGACCCGCTAATGGCCGGCAAAACGCTGTACGACAAGCTCTGGGAAATGCACGAAGTAAAGCGCCGTGACGATGGCTCGTCGCTGATCTACATCGACCGGCATATCCTTCACGAAGTGACCTCGCCCCAGGCTTTCGAAGGGCTGCGCCTGGCGGGTCGCAAGCCGTGGCGCATCGACGCCAACATCGCCACCCCAGACCACAACGTGCCGACCACCAAGGCCGAGCGTCAGGGTGGCCTGGAAGCCATCGCCGATGAGGTGTCGCGCATTCAGGTGCAAACCCTGGACGAGAACTGCGATGACTTCGGCATCCTTGAGTTCAAGATGAACGATATCCGCCAGGGCATCGTCCACGTCGTCGGCCCGGAGCAGGGCGCCACCCTGCCAGGCATGACCGTGGTCTGCGGCGATTCGCACACTTCGACCCATGGTGCATTCGGTGCACTGGCCCACGGCATTGGCACTTCGGAGGTCGAGCACGTGCTCGCCACCCAGTGTCTGGTGGCGAAGAAAATGAAGAACATGCAAGTGCGTGTTGAAGGCAAGCTGCCGTTCGGCGTTACAGCCAAGGACATCGTCCTCGCAATAATCGGCAAGATCGGCACTGCCGGTGGCAACGGTCACGCGTTGGAGTTCGCTGGTAGTGCGATCCGCGAACTGTCCCTGGAAGGGCGCATGACCATCTGCAACATGTCCATCGAAGCCGGTGCCCGTGTTGGCCTGGTGGCGGTAGATGAGAAAACCATCGCCTACGTCGAAGGCCGCCCGTTCGCACCCAAGGGTGCGGATTGGGCCAAGGCCGTGGCGCAGTGGCAAGACCTGGTGTCCGACGAGGACGCGGTGTTTGACACTGTGGTCGAGCTGAAGGCTGAAGACATCAAACCGCAGGTTAGCTGGGGGACTTCGCCTGAAATGGTTCTGGCGGTTGACCAGAATGTGCCGGATCCGGCCGCCGAAAACGATCCGGTGAAGAAGGATTCGATCACCCGCGCCCTGAAATACATGGGCCTGCAGGCCAATCAGGCGATCACCGATATCCAACTGGATCGCGTATTTATCGGCTCCTGCACCAACTCGCGGATTGAAGACCTGCGCGCCGCCGCTGAAGTGGCCAAGGGCCGCAAGGTCGCCAGCACCATCAAGCAGGCAATGGTGGTGCCGGGCTCCGGCTTGGTCAAAGCCCAGGCGGAGAAAGAAGGTTTGCACCACATCTTTATCGAAGCCGGCTTTGAATGGCGTGAGCCGGGTTGCTCCATGTGCCTGGCGATGAACCCGGACAAACTCGGCAGTGGCGAGCATTGCGCCTCCACCTCCAACCGCAACTTCGAAGGTCGTCAGGGCGCTGGTGGGCGTACTCACCTAGTCAGCCCGGCGATGGCCGCCGCCGCTGCGGTGACCGGCCGCTTTATCGATGTGCGCGAATTGATCCAGGCCTAAGGAGCTGACGATGAAAGCCTTTACTCAACACACCGGCCTGGTCGCTCCACTGGATCGCGCCAACGTCGACACTGACCAGATCATCCCCAAGCAGTTCTTGAAGTCGATCAAGCGCACCGGCTTTGGCCCGAACCTGTTCGATGAGTGGCGCTACCATGATGTCGGCCAGCCGAATCAGGACAACTCCAAGCGTCCGGTGAACCAGGACTTCGTACTCAACTTCCCTCGTTATCAGGGTGCCAGCGTGCTGCTGGCGCGGGAAAACTTCGGTTGCGGTTCATCCCGCGAGCACGCGCCCTGGGCGCTTGAGGAGTACGGCTTCCGCACCATCATCGCGCCGAGCTTTGCCGATATTTTCTTCAACAACAGCTTCAAGAATGGTCTGCTGCCGATCATCCTCAAAGAAGAAGAGGTCGATGCGCTGTTCCAGCAGGCCGAAGCTACTGTCGGCTATCAGTTGACCGTCGACCTGGCCGCGCAAACCGTGACCCGCCCGGATGGCGTGCAGTACAGCTTCGAGGTCGATGCCTTCCGCAAGCATTGCCTGCTCAACGGTCTGGATGATATCGGCCTGACCCTGCAGGACAGCGACGCGATCAAGACCTTTGAAACCACTTATCAGCAGCGCAGCCCTTGGCTGTTCGGCGCAATCAAGTAATCAGCGGGCGAGTGCATTCGTCACTCGCCGATTAATGAGTTGAGAAAAGCATGTCCAAGCAGATTCTGATTCTCCCCGGCGACGGTATCGGTCCGGAAATCATGGCCGAAGCGGTCAAGGTGCTGAACCTGGCCAACGACAAGTACAACCTGGGTTTTGAACTGAGTTTCGACGACCTCGGTGGTGCGGCCATCGATCGTTATGGCGTGCCACTGGCCGACGAAACCCTGGCCCGCGCCAAGGCCGCCGATGCCATTCTGCTCGGCGCTGTAGGCGGCCCGAAGTGGGACACCATCGACCCGGCGATCCGCCCAGAGCGTGGCCTGCTGAAGATTCGTTCGCAGCTGGGCCTGTTTGGCAACCTGCGTCCGGCGATTCTCTATCCGCAACTGGCCGATGCTTCCAGTCTCAAGCGCGAAATCGTCGCGGGTCTGGATATCCTCATCGTGCGTGAGTTGACCGGCGGGATCTATTTCGGTCAGCCACGCGAGAGCAAGCTGCTGGAAAACGGCGAGCGCATGGCCTACGACACATTGCCGTACAGCGAGAGCGAAATCCGCCGTATCGCCCGTGTCGGCTTCGACATGGCCCGCGTGCGTGGCAAGAAGCTTTGCTCGGTGGACAAGGCCAACGTGCTGGCCTCCAGCCAACTCTGGCGCGCCGTGGTGATTGAAGTGGCCAAGGATTATCCGGACGTCGAACTCAGCCACATGTACGTCGACAACGCAGCGATGCAGTTGGTGCGTGCGCCGAAGCAGTTCGACGTGATGGTCACCGACAATATGTTCGGCGACATTCTTTCGGATGAAGCCTCCATGCTCACCGGCTCCATCGGCATGCTGCCGTCGGCGTCCCTGGATGCCAACAACAAGGGTATGTACGAGCCGTGCCACGGCAGTGCGCCGGATATCGCCGGGCAGGGCATTGCCAACCCGTTGGCGACCATTCTGTCGGTGTCGATGATGCTGCGTTACAGCTTCAATCAGACGGCTGCAGCCGATGCCATTGAGTTGGCTGTAAGCAACGTGCTGGATCAGGGCCTGCGTACCGGTGATATCCATAGCGCCGGTACGACCAAAGTCGGCACGGCGGCAATGGGTGATGCGGTAGTCGAAGCGCTGCGTAGTCTGTAATCTTCTTGGCCCGCCGGAGGGTTCCGGCGGTCAGCTTATATAGGTGTAGTGGTTATGAAACGTGTAGGTCTGATCGGTTGGCGCGGCATGGTCGGTTCCGTGCTGATGCAACGCATGCTGGAAGAGCAGGACTTCGACTTGATCGAACCGGTGTTCTTCACCACCTCCAATGTTGGCGGCCAAGGCCCTGCGATTGGCAAGGAAACGGCGCCTTTGAAGGACGCCTACAGCATTGACGAGCTGAAAAGCCTGGACGTGATTCTGACCTGCCAGGGCGGCGACTACACCAGCGAAGTCTTCCCCAAGCTGCGTGAAGCCGGCTGGCAGGGCTACTGGATCGATGCCGCCTCGTCGCTGCGCATGGATGACAGCTCGGTCATTGTGCTTGATCCGGTCAACCGCAAGGTGATCGACCAGCAGCTGGATGCTGGCACCAAGAACTACATCGGCGGCAACTGCACCGTCAGCCTGATGCTGATGGCCCTGGGCGGCCTTTACGAGGCTGGCCTGGTCGAGTGGATGAGCGCTATGACCTATCAGGCGGCATCCGGCGCCGGCGCGCAGAACATGCGCGAGCTGATCAAGCAGATGGGCGCGATCAACGCCTCGGTAGCCGATGAGCTGGCCGATCCAGCCAGCGCCATTCTGGATATCGACCGCAAAGTAGCTGAAGCCATGCGCGGTGAGTCGTTCCCGGTCGACAATTTCGGCGTGCCCCTGGCTGGCAGCCTGATTCCTTATATCGACAAGGAACTGCCGAATGGCCAGAGCCGTGAAGAGTGGAAAGGGCAGGCGGAAACCAACAAGATTCTCGGTCGCTTCAAGAACCCGATCCCTGTCGACGGCCTGTGCGTGCGCATCGGTGCCATGCGTTGCCACAGCCAGGCGCTGACCATCAAGCTGAACAAGGATGTGCCGCTGTCGGATATCGAAGGTCTGATCAGCCAGCACAACCCCTGGGTCAAGCTGGTGCCGAACCAGCGTGAAGCGAGCATCCGCGAGCTGGGTCCGACGGCTGTGACGGGGACCCTGAGTGTACCGGTTGGTCGTCTGCGCAAACTCAATATGGGTTCGCAGTACCTCGGTGCGTTCACCGTGGGTGACCAGTTGCTATGGGGTGCGGCCGAACCGCTGCGGCGTATGCTGCGGATCTTGCTGGAGCGCTAAATGATCGGCTAGGCGCCTTGCTCAGGGGCGGGTGGTGTCGAGGAGTGGTTTGACCATTGCTCGACGCCCCCGCTCCTTTGCATTTGGGGGCTTGCTCTATACAGTGCACAGCTGGTTCCTTGCTAAATGAAGTCCCCATGACTCCCCGTTTTGATCTCGCAATAATTGGCGCCACCGGCAGCGTGGGCGAAACCCTGGTGCAGGTGCTCGACGAGCGCGACTTTCCTGTTGGCGAGCTACACGTGCTGGCCGGTGCCGAATCGGCTGGGCGCACGCTGTCGTTCAAAGAGCGCAATCTGCGCGTAGCCGCCGTTGATGGGTTCGACTTTTCCCGGGTGCGCCTGGTGTTTTTCGCAGCCCATCCCAGCGTGACCCTGGCGCATATCGACAAGGCCTTGGCGGCCGGCTGCCAGGTCATCGACCTCAGCGGTGCCTTGCCATCAACACAGGCGCCGCGGGTGGTGCCCGAGGTCAATGCGAGTGTACTCGACGGGTTGGTTGCTCCTTATCAATTGAGTAGCCCTTGTGCGCCGGCCGTTGCCGTCGCCATTGTTCTCGCGGCATTGCGTGAGCAGGTGGAGGTTCGGCGCTTGACCGTTACCGCCTGTCTGGCAGTCTCCAGTCGTGGTCGTGAAGGCGTTGCCGAGCTGGCCCGGCAGACCGCAGAGCTGCTTAATGGGCGGCCGCTTGAGCCGCGTCTTTTCGAACAGCAGATGGCTTTCAATCTGCTGGCCCAGGTCGATGCGCCCGATGAGCAGGGCCATGGTGTGCTGGAGCGGCGCGTGGGTGAGGAACTCAAGCTGCTGCTGGCGCTGCCCGATCTGCCGGTATCGACCACCTGTTTGCAGGCGCCGGTATTCTTTGGCGACAGCATCAGTGTTTCGCTGCAGGCAGCTGGTCCTGTGAATATGGAGGCAGTGTTAGCTCATCTGGCCTCTTCCACAGTTTTGGAATATGTAGAACCGAAGGATTTCCCCACGGTTGTCGGCGATGCAGTCGGCCAAGATGTGCCTTATGTTGGCCGGGTACGCGGCGGTATCGATGATCCTACAGAGCTCAATTTGTGGATTACGTCTGATAACGTGAGAAAAGGCGCGGCGCTGAATGCTGTGCAATTGGCTGAGTTATTGATAAAACACTATCTGTAAAAGATACTTACCTAGAAATTTGAAGAATCTTTCGAGCTTGTCAATACTGGCTGAGTTGTTTGCTGAATGGGGAGCCGTCCGAGGACGGAGACAGGCAGCGAACAATAGGCCCCTCTCGCTGTTCGAGAAAAGATAAAACAAGGGATAACGCTATGGTTCGGGTTCGCAAACTGGTGCTGGCAATCGCCGCCGCTTCGGCGCTGTCGTCCGGCATGGCGCATGCGCTGGGGCTGGGTGAGGTTACCTTGCAGTCGGCTCTCAACCAGCCCTTGGTGGCGGAGATCGAGTTGCTCGAGGTTCGTGACCTCGCCACCAACGAAGTGCTGCCTAACCTGGCGTCTCCGGATGAGTTCAACAAGGCAGGCGTTGACCGTCAGTATTTCCTGACCGATCTCAAGTTCACACCGATTATCAAGGCCAATGGCAAAAGCGTTATTCGCGTGACGTCCAGCAAGCCGGTGCGTGAACCTTATTTGAACTTTCTCGTTGAAGTGCTCTGGCCCAATGGTCGCCTGCTGCGTGAATACACTCTGTTACTCGATCCGCCGTTGTATTCCCCGCAGACCGCAGCAGCTGCTGCGCCGCAGTTGCCCATGGCAGCCCCTGTGCCGCGCGCGCCGGCCTCTGCACCGGTTGCACCTACCGCGAGTCGTGCGCCTGTAAGCGCGCCAGCGCCGGCACCGTCTGCCGCGCCAGTAGCCCGTAGCGCTGCGCCCGGTGGCGAATACCGGACCACGGCGAACGACACGCTCTGGGAAATTGCCCAGCGTGCGCGCGGCAATGGCAGCGTGCACCAGGCCATGCTGGCGATTCAGGACCTTAATCCGGACGCCTTTATTGACGGCAATATCAATCGAATGAAAAGCGGCCAGGTGCTGCGTCTGCCTGAGGGCGAACAGATTACGGCTCGCACTCAGAACGAGGCACTGGCGCAAGTTGCGGAGCAGAACGCCGCCTGGCGTGAGCGTCGTGCCGTAGGGGCCAGTGCTCGGCAGCTCGATGCTACCCGTCGCAGTGCAGCAGGGGCAGCTCCTGCCCAAGCCCAGACTCAGGACAGCCTCAAGTTGCTGGCTGCCGACAGTGGTGACGCCACTCGCGGTAGCGATACTGGTGCCGCTGGCAGCAAAGCCCTTAGCGATAAGCTGGCGGTCACGCAGGAGAGCCTGGATTCTACGCGTCGGGAGAATGACGAACTCAAAAGCCGCCTCGGTGATCTGGAAGGGCAGCTTGATAAGCTGCAGCGCCTGATCCAGCTCAAGGATGATCAGCTCGCCAAGCTGCAGGCTGATCTGGCTCAGCCAGGCAGTACGGCTGAGCCAGCAGGTGAAGCTGAAGCACCTACGGCTCCTGCAGCGTCGGCTGAAGCTCAGCCTGAAGTTGCTACGCCTGCTGACTCCGCTGCGCCGCAAGCAGAACCGCAGGCGCAGCCGGATTACAATTACGCCGAGCCTGAGGCCGCTTCGCCGGCACCAGCCGATGCCGCGACACTCCCTGCCACACAGGCAGAGCCTGCCGAGCCAGCGCCTGCTAAGCCGGTTGCTCCGGCACAGCCCGCCGCTCCAGTCGAGCCGGTTGCTGAGCGCGGTATGCTCGATGATCTGTTTGCCAACCCCATGTTGCTTGGCATTGGCGGTGGTATTGCACTGCTGGCGTTACTCATCGCATTGATGATGGTGTCACGCCGCAATGCCATGAAAGAGGCTGAAGCACACGAAGAGCGCCAACTTGCTGGCGGTGATGCGTCACCCTACGACAGTGACCTGGAACTGCCAGCAGACAGTTTTGAAGGTATGAGTGATGATCTGGGCAGCGAGCCGTCGAGTGAGGCGCCTGTTACAGCGCAAACCGGCGATGCCCTGGGCGAAGCGGATATCTATATTGCCTACGGTCGTTTCAACCAGGCTGCCGAGTTGCTGCAGAACGCCATCAACGACGAGCCGCATCGTGCGGACCTGCGTTTGAAACTGATGGAAGTGCATGCCGAGCTGGGCGACCGTGAAGGTTTTGCCCGGCAAGAAAATGAGCTGCGTGAAATTGGTGGTGCTGCTGCGGACGTCGATCAGCTCAAGGCGCGTTACCCGGCCATGGCAGTGCTCGGCGCAGGTTTCGCCGCTGCCGCAGTCAGCCAGGATGATCTCGACAGCTTCAGTCTGGACGATCTGACCCTCGACGAGCCCCAGAGCGCTACTACTCCGACTGATCTGGATGACGGTTTCGACCTGAGTCTGGATGATCTGTCATCCGACCTGGATGACGATCAGCCGAAATCGGCGGATGATCTGGATAGCTTGTCCCTGGACTCGGACCTGGACCTGTCAGTTCCGTCGACTCCGGCCGCCGAAGCGGATGACCTGGCTTTCGATCTGGCCCTGGATGATGAAGTGCAGGGTGATGCTGCGCTCAGCGATGACCTGGCAGACTTCAGCCTCGATCTTGACAGCAGTACTGGTGACACTTCGGAGGAAGACGACTTCCTGCTCAGCCTTGATGATGAGCCGGCGCCTGCTGCTCCAGTCGAGCCGACTCCTTCGCTTCTGGCCGAGGAGGACGCGTTCGACCTGCCGTCCGATTTCGATCTCTCGTTGGGTGATGATGAGCCGGCTGCCCCTGCTGCCGACAGCTTCGCTGCGCAACTCGACAGTGTGACCGCCGAGCTGGATCAGTTGTCCGAGAGTCTTGATGCTTCGCCTGCCGATGCGCCGCCGCCAGCTGTCGACTATGCGGCCGGGCTGGATGCGGATGATGACGATGATTTCGACTTCCTCTCCGGGACCGACGAAACCGCGACCAAACTCGATCTGGCCCGCGCCTACATCGATATGGGGGACACCGAAGGTGCCCGTGACATCCTCGATGAGGTGGTCAGTGAAGGTGACGAAGGTCAGCAGCAGGAAGCACGTGAGTTGATTTCTAAACTGGTTTAATTAATGTCTGATGCAACAACCTCTACAGCGGCAGCCGATTCGGCTGCCGTTGGCGTTTATAAAGTCGCCCTGGGTATCGAATATAAAGGCTCGCGTTACCGCGGCTTCCAGCGTCAGCGCGCCGGTGTGCCGTCAATTCAGGAGTCTCTGGAGAAAGCGCTCTCACGGGTTGCCGGCGGTGCACCGATCACACTTAGCTGTGCCGGGCGTACTGATGCCCTGGTGCATGCCAGTGGTCAGGTCGTGCATTTCGACACGACTGTCGAGCGCACCGAGCATGCCTGGATAATGGGCACCAACATGAATTTGCCGGGCGATATCAGCGTGGCCTGGGCGCGTTTTATGCCGCGGCACTTCGATGCGCGCTTCTGCGCCATGGCGCGGCGTTATCGTTATGTGATCTACAACGACCCGATCCGTCCTGCGCACATGGCCGAAGAGGTGACTTGGAACCATCGCCCGCTGGATCTGGCGCGTATGCGTGAAGCGGCCAAGGCGTTTCTGGGCACCCATGACTTCAGTGCCTTCCGTGCGCGGCAGTGTCAGGCCAAGTCACCGATCAAGACCGTGCACCACCTTGAGTTGCTGCAGCATGGCCGCTTTATCGTGCTGGATATCCGCGCCAACGCCTTTCTACATCACATGGTGCGTAATATTGCCGGCGTACTGATGACCATCGGGGCGGGCGAGCGCCCTGTCGAGTGGGCACGTGAGGTGCTGGAAACCGGGGTGCGGCGTACCGGTGGGGTGACGGCGCATCCTTACGGCCTGTACCTTGTGCAGGTCGACTATCCTGCCGAGTTCGATCTGCCCGCCCGTTATCTCGGACCGCACTTCCTTTCCGGCTTGCCCGACGTGGCGGCTGACGCCTGAGCGGGTGTTTGTTACCATCGATTTTTTACCAGCAGGTACTGTGTTTTGGCCGTCGTTCGCAGCAAGATCTGTGGCATTACCCGTATAGAGGATGCACTGGCAGCGGCTCAGGCGGGTGCTGACGCCATCGGCCTGGTGTTTTATGCCAAGAGCCCGCGGGCCGTGACCGTGGCCCAGGCTCAGGCGATTATCGCGGCCTTGCCGCCGTTCGTGACCACGGTGGGGCTGTTCGTCGATGCTACGCACCGCGAGCTCAGCGATATCCTGGCTGCCGTGCCGCTGGATCTGCTGCAGTTTCATGGTGATGAAAGCGCAGAGTTCTGTGGGCGTTACGGCCGGCCATATCTCAAGGCGTTGCGGGTGAAGCCGGGCGATGATGTGGCGGCAGCCATGGCGCATTACCCGGATGCGGCCGGTATCCTGCTCGACACCTATGTCGCAGGGGTGCCAGGTGGTACCGGTGAGGCATTCGACTGGTCGCTGGTGCCGCGCGACAGTGCCCGGCCGATCATTCTCGCGGGCGGGCTGGATGCGGCGAGCGTAGCGGCGGCCATCGCCCAGGTCCGACCCTATGGCGTGGATGTCAGTGGCGGTGTCGAGCTGAGCAAGGGCATCAAGGATGCCGAGAAGATTCGTGCTTTTGTGCGTGCGGTGAGATCGGCCTGAGTCGCGCCGGCGACGATGTGACGGCTACCCTTGCTGCGCCGTCCACTGAACTGTTGCCCGCACGGCGGGAATAGTCCAGGTGGCGAGCGCGGGAGGTACGGTCCCTGCGCAACAAGGCTGCTATTGTGAATTCGTCTGATCGAAGGCCCGCCGGGTCAGCGGTCGACCCCCAGCGTTGGAGAGTGAAGAGCATGAGCAACTGGTTGGTAGACAAACTGATCCCCTCGATCATGCGTTCCGAAGTCAAAAAGAGTTCGGTGCCGGAAGGTCTGTGGCACAAGTGCCCGTCCTGTGAAGCGGTGCTCTACAAGCCCGAGCTGGAGAAGACCCTGGATGTCTGCCCGAAGTGCAACCACCACATGCGTATCGACGCGCGTGCGCGGCTGAACATTTTTCTCGATGCTGAAGGCCGTGAGGAGATCGGTGCTGATCTGGAGCCGGTCGACCGCTTGAAGTTTCGCGACAGCAAGAAGTACAAGGACCGTCTGGCCGGGGCGCAGAAGCAAACCGGTGAAAAAGATGCCTTGATTGCCATGAGTGGCACCTTGCAGAACATGCCGGTGGTGGCCTGTGCCTTTGAGTTCTCCTTTATGGGCGGCTCCATGGGGGCCATCGTTGGTGAGCGTTTCGTGCAAGCCGCTAACGTGGCGCTGGAACGTCGTTGTCCGTTCGTTTGTTTCTCCGCCTCGGGTGGTGCACGGATGCAGGAAGCGCTGATCTCGCTGATGCAGATGGCCAAGACCTCGGCGGTGCTGGCGCGTCTGCGCGAGGAAGGCATCCCCTTCGTCTCCGTGCTTACCGATCCGGTGTATGGCGGTGTCTCGGCCAGCCTGGCGATGCTCGGTGACATCATCGTGGCCGAGCCCAAGGCGCTGATCGGCTTTGCCGGCCCGCGGGTTATCGAGCAGACCGTGCGGGAAAAACTGCCGGAAGGCTTCCAGCGCAGCGAGTTCCTGCTTGAACACGGCGCTATCGACATGATCATCCCGCGCCATGAGCTGCGTACCCGTCTGGGTCGTGTGCTGGCGCAGTTCATGCACCTGCCATCGCCGTCTGCGGTTGCTGTCAGCGCATGACCCCAGGCTCCCTGGCCGAGTGGCTGGCCTATCTGGAGCAGTTGCACCCCAGCGCCATCGACATGGGGCTGGAACGCTCGCATAGCGTGCTGCAGCGCTTGGCGCTGCCACGTCTGGCGCCGCGCATCATTACCGTGACCGGCACCAATGGCAAAGGCTCGACCTGCGCGTTTATCGCCGCGCTGCTGCGTGAGCAGGGGCTCAAGGTTGGCGTTTATGCCTCGCCCCACCTGCTGCGCTACAACGAGCGGGTCACGCTCAATGGCCGTGAAGCCAGTGATGCCGAGCTGTGCGAGGCCTTTGCTGCAGTCGAGGCGGCGCGCGCCGAGGTGTCCCTGACCTATTTTGAGATGGGTACGCTGGCCGCTTTCTGGCTGTTTCAACGCGCCAATCTGGATGCAGTGGTCCTGGAAGTCGGCCTGGGTGGGCGTCTGGATGCGGTCAATCTGCTCGACCCCGACCTTGCCCTGATTACCAGCATCGGTCTGGATCACGCTGACTGGTTGGGCGACACCCGTGAGTCGGTGGCCTTCGAGAAGGCCGGTATTCTGCGGGCCGGTAAGCCAGCGCTGTGTGGCGATCTCGACCCACCGTTGCCGATTTTCGAGGCCGTGGCCAGTCTGGATGCACCCCTGTTCCTGCGCGGCCGTGACTACGACCTTTATGTAAAGACGCAGCACTGGGACTGGCGCGGGCTGGATGCGCAGGGGCAGGTGCTGCAACTTAATGGGTTGCCGTTGCTCGAATTACCGATGGAAAACGCAGCCCTTGCTCTGCAGGCCTATGCACTGCTCGATCTGCCCTGGACGCAAGCGTCCTTGCAGCGCGCCTTGCTCGGTACGCGGGTCACTGGCCGTCTTGATCGGCGAGCGCTCAATTGGCAGGGCAAGAGTCTCACGCTGCTCCTCGATGTTGGGCATAATCCCCACGCGGCCGACTATTTGGCGCAACGTCTGCAGAGACAGTCGCAATCAATCCGTCGTTATGCCGTGTTC
Organism: Gammaproteobacteria bacterium; assembly: GCA_018826895.1. GTDB lineage: Bacteria > Pseudomonadota > Gammaproteobacteria > Pseudomonadales > Pseudomonadaceae > Aquipseudomonas. The sequence continues at coordinate 51,792 of JAHJYA010000081.1, read as the reverse complement.
GGTTTGCTGGCTGACAAGGATCTTGCGGGCGTGGTTGCGCCGCTGTTGACGGTATTTGCCGACTGGGCTGTGGCACCGCTGGCAACCGTGCGGAGTCGCCCGGTTGAGCAGTTGCAGGCTCACCTGCAGGCGCAGGGCGCTACGGTGAGTGCCTGGGCTTCGGTAAGTGAGGCCTTGCGTGCACAATGCGAGCGTGCAGGCGAGGGCGATGAAATCGTGCTGTTTGGATCTTTCTACTGCGTGGCCGAGGCCCTGGAATGGCTGGCCCGCCATGCCCAAGGGGACGTGCAGGATGGCTTTGCTGGATAACGGATTGAAGCAGCGTTTTGTCGGTGCCTTGGTGTTGGTGGCGCTGGCGGTGATTTTTCTGCCGATGTTGCTGTCGCGTGAGGATGAGCTGCGCCGCGTTGTAGTCGATGCACCGCCCGTGCCTCAGGTGCCGACGATGCCTGAGATCGAGATGCAGCCTGCGCTAGTGCCAGACCCGCAGGCGCTGCCCGACGAGCCGGTACCGGCCGATCCCGCTGATCCCATTGGGGAGTTGCTTGAGCAGACCCCCGAGGTCGACACTTCGGCCCTTGCTGCCGAAGCGCCAGCCCCCCAATCCGCCCCCGCGCCTCAGCCAGCACCCGCCGCCACGCCCGCGCCGTCTGTGGCAAGCGCTCCAGTAGCTGCGCCTAGCCGTCTGGATGCCAACAAGCTGCCGGTCAGTTGGTCGGTGCAACTGGCGAGTCTGTCTAGTCGTGCGGGCGCCGAGACGCTGCAGAAGACCCTGCGCACTCAGGGCTACAACGCCTATATCCGCAGTGTCGACGGGATGAACCGAGTGTTCGTCGGGCCCTTGATCGAGCGCGCCGAGGCCGATCGCTTGCGTGACCTGCTTAACCGTCAGCAGAAACTCAACGGTTTTGTCGTGCGTTTCCAACCCGAGCAGGGATAAGCCACCCGGGTAGCCTGCAGCAGAAGCTTGTCTGATGACTGCAATCCTTTGCTTACCCGATCCCCGGCGCTCTGTTAAAATGCAGCGCCTTTTCCGTCGGTAGCCTGAAACGTGGCATTCACCTGGGTCGATTGGGCGATTATCGCCGTCATCGCCGTATCAAGCCTGATCAGCTTGAGCCGTGGCTTCGTCAAAGAGGCCTTGTCGCTGCTCACCTGGATCATTGCCGGGGTGGTCGCCTGGATGTTCGGCGGCGCCCTTTCGGTACATCTCAGCGAATTTATCGAAACACCGTCGGCGCGTGTTATCGCCGCCTGCATACTGTTATTCGTGTTCACCCTGCTGGTGGGTGCGTTGATCAATTACCTGATTGGGGAGTTGATCCGCGTCACCGGGTTGTCGGGCACGGACCGTTTCCTGGGCATGGTGTTCGGCGCGGCGCGCGGCGCCTTGTTGGTCGTCGTGGCGGTCGGGCTGACCAGCCTGGCGCCGGTGCAACAGGATGCCTGGTGGCAGCAATCGACGCTGCTGCCGCACTTTCTCATGGTCGCTGACTGGTCGAAAAACCTGATTCTCGGGATGTCCAGTCAATGGCTCGCCAGCGGCATCAGCGCTCCTGCTGAATTGCCGTTCAAAGAAGCGCTCTTGGGGCCGAAGTTGCCTTGAGCGGCGCGCATTAAGCTTGTTTCACTCAGTAGGGGTTGCGGCACATGTGTGGCATTGTCGGTATCGTCGGTAAATCGAACGTCAATCAGGCGCTGTATGACGGGCTCACCGTTCTTCAGCACCGCGGCCAGGATGCTGCCGGTATCGTCACCAGCCATGAGGGCCGGCTGTTCCTGCGCAAGGACAACGGCCTGGTGCGTGACGTGTTTCAGCAGCGCCACATGCAGCGCCTGGTCGGTCACATGGGCATTGGCCATGTGCGCTACCCAACAGCCGGTAGCTCCAGCTCGGCCGAAGCGCAGCCGTTCTACGTCAACTCGCCCTATGGCATCACCCTGGCGCACAACGGCAACCTGACCAACGTCGAGCAGTTGGCCAAGGAAATCTACGAGTCCGATCTGCGCCATGTGAACACCAACTCCGATTCGGAAGTGCTGCTCAACGTGTTCGCCCACGAGCTGGCCCAGCGCGGCAAGCTGCAGCCGACCGAAGAAGACGTGTTTGCCGCGGTCACCGACGTACACGAGCGTTGCCTGGGCGGTTATGCGGTGGTGGCGATGATCACCGGCTACGGCATCGTCGGCTTCCGCGACCCCCACGGTATTCGCCCAATCGTCTTCGGTCAGCGTCACACCGATGAAGGCGTGGAGTACATGATCGCCTCCGAGAGCGTGTCCCTGGACGTGCTCGGTTTCACCCTGATCCGTGACCTGGCGCCGGGCGAAGCGGTGTACATCACCGAAGACGGCCAGTTGCACACCCGTCAGTGCGCGAGTAACCCGAGCTACTCGCCGTGCATCTTCGAGCATGTCTATCTGGCGCGCCCGGATTCGATCATGGACGGCATCTCGGTGTACAAGGCGCGCCTGCGCATGGGCGAGAAGCTGGCCGACAAGATTCTGCGCGAGCGTCCGGAGCATGACATTGATGTGGTCATCCCGATCCCCGATACCAGCCGTACTGCCGCGCTGGAACTGGCCAATCGCCTGGGCGTGAAGTTCCGCGAAGGCTTCGTCAAGAATCGCTATATCGGCCGCACCTTCATCATGCCGGGCCAGGCGGCACGCAAGAAATCCGTACGGCAGAAGCTCAACGCCATCGAGCTGGAGTTTCGCGGCAAGAACGTGATGCTGGTGGATGACTCCATCGTGCGCGGCACCACCTGCAAGCAGATCATCCAGATGGCCCGCGAAGCCGGGGCAAAGAACGTCTATTTCTGCTCGGCTGCGCCGGCGGTGCGCTACCCCAACGTCTACGGCATCGACATGCCCAGCGCTCATGAGCTGATTGCCCACAATCGCAGCACCGAGCAGGTGGCCGAGCTGATTGGCGCCGACTGGCTGATCTACCAAGATCTGCCGGACCTGATCGAAGCGGTCAGTGGCAGCAAGAAGATCAAGATTGCCAACTTCGACTGCGCGGTGTTCGATGGCAAGTACGTCACCGGCGACGTTGATGAGGCCTACCTGAACAGAATCGACCAGGCGCGCAATGACCTGACCAAGGCCAAGTCCCAGGCGGTCAGTGCGATCATCGACTTGTACAATAATTAACTCGGACTGGCAGGGAATTTTCCTGCCCTGTTCGAGGGTGCGCAGGGCGCACCCTATACGAAATCGATAGCACGGACGTAAGCCGCGCTCATGCTTCTTGAGGTAGCGATATGACACTGGAATGGGAAGCCGGCAGGCTCGACAGCGATCTCGACGGTGTGGGTTTCGACACCCTGGCGGTACGCGCCGGTCAGCATCGTTCACCGGAAGGCGAGCACAGCGAGGCGATCTATCCCACCTCCAGCTATGTGTTTCGCACCGCAGCCGATGCCGCAGCGCGTTTCGCCGGCGAGGTGCCGGGCAACGTCTACTCGCGCTACACCAACCCCACGGTGCGCGCTTTCGAGGAGCGTATTGCCGCGCTGGAGGGCGCCGAACAAGCGGTGGCCACCTCATCGGGCATGTCGGCGATTCTGTCGATTGTCATGAGCCTTTGCAGCGGCGGTGATCACGTACTGGTCTCGCGCAGCGTGTTCGGCTCGACCATCAGCCTTTTCGAGAAGTACCTCAAGCGCTTTGGCGTGGAAGTGGACTATGTGCCGCTGGCGGATCTGGACGCCTGGCGTGGGGCATTCAAGCCCAACACCCGCCTGCTGTTCGTCGAATCACCGTCCAACCCCTTGGCTGAGTTGGTGGACATCGCCGCCCTGGCCGATATCGCCCATGCCAAGGGCGCGCTGCTGGCGGTGGACAACTGCTTCTGCACCCCAGCCCTGCAGCAGCCCCTGGCGTTGGGTGCGGACATCATCATGCACTCGGCGACCAAGTACATCGACGGCCAGGGCCGCAGCATGGGCGGCGTAGTCGCTGGCCGGGCCGAGCAGATGAAGGAAGTGGTCGGCTTCCTGCGTACCGCCGGGCCGACGCTTAGCCCGTTCAATGCCTGGATCTTCCTCAAGGGCCTGGAAACCTTGCGTGTGCGCATGCAGGCCCATTGCGCCAGTGCCCTGCATCTGGCCCAGTGGCTGGAGCAGCAGCCAGGTGTCGAGCATGTTTACTACGCTGGTTTGCCGAGCCATCCGCAGCATGAGTTGGCCAAACGTCAGCAGAGCGCGTTCGGCGCGGTGGTGAGTTTCGAGGTCAAGGGTGGGCGCGAAGCCGCCTGGCGCTTTATCGACGCCACGCGGGTGGTCTCGATCACCACCAACCTGGGCGACACCAAGACCACCATCGCTCACCCAGCGACCACCTCCCACGGGCGCCTGTCGCCGGCCGAGCGGGCCAATGCCGGGATTCGCGACAACCTGATCCGCGTTGCCGTGGGCCTGGAAGACGTTGCCGATCTGCAAGCCGACCTGGCCCGCGGTTTGGCAGCCTTGTGAGCGAATCGCAGGTGGGCGAACAGGCGGCGTTGGACTGGCAGCCGACTCGTGCGGGCGCCACGAACGGTAAGGTGGCGCTGGTCACGGGGGCCGCGCGAGGCATCGGCTTGGGTATCAGTGCCTGGTTAATCGCTGAAGGCTGGCATGTGGTGCTTGCCGACGTCGACCGCAGCCGTGGCACGCGTGTGGCCAAGGCGCTGGGTGAGCAGGCCTGGTTTGTTGCTCTGGATGTCAGCCAGGAGAGCCAGGTGCAAGTCGCCGTGGCCGAAGTGCTGGGGCAGTTTGGCCGGCTCGATGCCCTGGTGTGCAACGCAGGCCTGTCCGAGCCGCACAACCTGCCGCTCGAACGCCTCGACCTGGCGCGCTGGAACCGCACCCTGGCAGTCAATCTCACCGGTGCCCTTTTGCTGGCCAAGCATTGCGTGCCATACCTGCGTGCGCACCGTGGGGCAATCGTCAACATCGCCTCGACCCGTGCCTCCCAGTCGGAGGCCGATTGCGAAGCCTACGCGGCGAGCAAGGGCGGTCTGGTCGCACTGACCCACGCGCTGTCGATCAGCCTCGGTCCGGAAGTACGGGTCAATGCGGTCAGCCCCGGCTGGATCGATGCCCGCGACCGCCGCGCCCAGCGCGACGCGCCACTACGCAGCGAAGACCATACCCAGCACCCGGTGGGTCGCGTGGGCACGGTGGAAGACGTCGCGGCGATGGTCGCCTGGTTGCTGTCACCACGGGCCGGCTTCGTCACCGGGCAAGAGTTCGTGGTCGATGGCGGTATGAGCCGCAAGATGCAGTACCTCGACTGAACCCCAGACTCTAGATGACTCGATGACCCCGGCTTGCCGGGGTCATTGCGTTATTGCTCGCGCAGGTCGATGGTTGACGGGTCCTGCTTGTCGAACAGGCGGCTGGGGTCGCGCGGCAGAATGCCGGGGCGATAGCCTTCGCGTACCTCGCCGAGCACGCGGATATCGCTATATTTCTTGCCGGACAGGGCCGCCAGCCCGGCCCCATCGCGGACCACGGTGGGGCGTAGAAACACCATCAGGTTGCGTTTGGTGCGCGTGTCGCGGCTCGAGCGGAACAGCCGGCCCAACACCGGGATGTCGCCGAGCAGCGGCACCTTGGAGTCGGTCTGGGTGACATCGTCCTGGATCAGTCCGCCCAGCACAATCACCTGGCCATCTTCGGCGAGCACGGTGCTCTTGATCGAACGTTTGTTGGTGATCAGGTCGACTGCGTTAACACCCTGGGTGGACGGCGCGATCGAGGAGATTTCCTGCTCGATTTCCAGGCGTAGGGTCGCGCCATCATTGATATGTGGGGTGACTTTGAGCGTAACCCCGATGTCCTGGCGCTCGATGGTAGTAAAGGGGTTGTCGGCGCCCGAGGCGCTGGTGGTGAACGAGCCGGTCTGGAAAGGTACGTTCTGACCCACGAGGATTTCCGCTTGCTGGTTGTCCAGGGTCAGCAGGCTGGGCGTGGACAGCAGGTTGCTCTTGGTGTTGGCGGACAGTGCGGTGATCAGCACACCAAAACTGTCGCTGCCCAGGCCAATAATGGCGCCATCGGGTAGGTTGTTCAGGGTGCTGTTTTCGACATCGTTACCGCGGTCCTGGATAGCTTGCAGCACGCTGCCGACCGACAGTCCAGTGTTGCCGAAATTGACCCCGCCGAGGCCGCCCGTACTGCCGCGTGCATCCACGGCCCACTGCACGCCGAGGGCATCGGTGATATCGCCGGAGACCTCGACAATAGCCGCTTCGACCATCACTTGAGCGCGCGGCACATCGAGCTGGCGGACAATATCTTCGAGCATCGCCACCGTGTCGGGCTCGGCCAGCAGGACCAGGGCATTAAGGCTTTCGTCAGCGCGGATCAGGATGTTCTGCCGAGGACTGCCGGTGGTCTCGGCGCCTTCTGCGGGTTTCAGCCCTTCGGAGATTTCCCCCAGGGTTTCCGCCAGCGCCTTGGCATCGTTGTGGCGCAGGCGAATCACTCGGGTATTGGCCGAGCGGCTGGCTGGTGTATCGAGGGAGCGGGCGAGGGCGGCCAGGCGTTCTCGGGCGGCCGGCGGCCCGAGGAGTATCAAACGATTGGTGCGCCCGTCAGCGATGACCTGGGCGCCGCTGGCCGCAGTACCCTGGCCACGCGTCAGGCTGTTATTGAGCACCTCGGCGGTGTCCATGACCCAGGCATGCTGCAGGTTGACCACGCTGTAATCGTGCGCGCCCTTTTGGTCCAACTGGCGCAGCAGGTCTTCGATGCGCGCGATATTGGCGGCGCGGTCGCTGATGATGATGGCGTTGGCCGACGTCACGGCAGCCAGGTGACCATAAGGCGGCACCAACGGGCGGATCAGCGGAATCAGCTCTGCAGCCGGGCCGTGCTGCACCTGGATCAAGCGTGTTTCCAGGCGATCGGGGCCACTGAACCCGCCGGCCCCAGCCTGTCCCGCTCCGGCCTTGGCTTCGGCGTTGGGCACGATACGCGCCTGGTCACCCTGCGCCATCACGCTGTAACCGTGGGTCGCCATCACCGAAAGGAACAGTTGATAGACCTCGCTCAAGCCCAATGGCGTGCTCGATACCACGGTGACCTGGCCTTTGACCCGCGGGTCGACGACGAACGTCTGCCCGCTGATCTGCGCCACCTGGTCGATAAACTCGCGGATGTCGGCGCCCTTGAGGTTGATGGTCCAGCTCTCGTCCTGGCGGCTGTCGCGGCTCGCCGGCTCGATGGCGGCGTAGCTGGGCAGCGGACAAAGCGTGAAGCTGGCGGCGAGCAGGGCAAGGCTGAGGCGCGGGAGGATCTGGGGCATCAGTTCATTCGCTTTCCGGTGACGATTCATTGGCAGGGTCGGCTTCTACTGGTTCGCTGTCGGTGCTCGGCATCCCACTGGCCTCCATTTGCTCGCGCAGGGCTTCCATGCGCTCGCGTAGCGTCTCGAGGTTATCGGCTTCGAGCTGGTCGAGTTGTTCGAGGGTGTCGCCAGTGTCGGTTGGGGCGTTAGTGAGTGCTGGGCGCTGGGGGAAATCCAGGCGTTCGCGACGACCGTTGCGCAGTACTTCGACATGATCGGCATGCACCTGCGCGAGGCGCACACCCGGCACCAGCTCCGTGTTCACCCTGTAACGTTGGGCGGGCTGGCCCTCCTGCTGGAGGATGGCACTGGATTGGGCGGGATCGTTGTGCACGAAACTGCCGAGCAGGGTCAAGCGCAGGTGAGTGGCTGGGAGGTCGCCTGCAGTGCTTGGTTGGGCCGCGCCAAATAGCGCAAGGGCGTCACCCTGGATTGCCTGATCGCTGAGAGGGGTCTCGGTGTGAGCCGCGACAGGGGCGGGGGAGCGTAGCAGGCGCAGCCAGTCGGCTGTCTGCCAGGCCAAGCTGATGCTCATGGCCACGACCAATGTTGCGCCAAGCCAGGTACTGGCAGACGGAGCAGTCCAGCGTTGTGCGGCCGGCTGGGGCAAAGGCATGGCTCCTCAATAGGTGGCTGAAAAAGGGGCGTCACACAGCGATCATAGCCATTGGCCAGAGCCGCTGGCTGCACCCGTTAGGGTGGTGTACCCGTTCGCGCGATGTGCTAAAGATACCCGCATGTTCCTGTCTGGTGACACTGGAACGCCTAATTAATCCGTTCAGTCCGACACCGCTGTAGCGCGCTCATGTGCTGCGCTACCGGGTCGGCGCAGCAAGGCTTGCATGCCTATGACCGTTTCCCTTGCGTCGCCTACGTTGCGCCGTTTGCCATTCAGCTTCGCCAAGCGTCACGGGGTGGTTTTGCTGCTCGAAGACGGCCAGGCCTATGTGGCTCATCGCCCTGAGGTCGAACCTGTCGCGCTAGCCGAGGTGCAGCGTTTTGTGGGTCAGGCACTGCGCTGGCGTGCGCTTTCGGCTGCGGCCTTCGAGCAGGCCCTGGCGCGCGCTTATCAGCATGAAGCGGGTGCCATGCAACTGGCCGAAGACTTGGGTGGGCACCTCGATCTGACCGCCCTGGCCGAGCAGACCCCGGAGACCGAAGACCTGCTGGAGCAGGAAGACGATGCGCCGATCATCCGCCTGATCAACGCGATTCTCGGTGAGGCGATCAAGGAAGATGCCTCTGACATTCACCTGGAAACCTTCGAGAAACGCCTGGTGGTGCGCTTTCGCGTCGACGGCCTGCTGCGCGAGGTGCTCGAACCCAAGCGCGGTCTGGCTGCGCTGCTGGTCTCGCGGATCAAGGTTATGGCGCGTATGGACATTGCCGAGAAGCGCGTGCCGCAGGATGGGCGCATCTCGCTCAAGGTGGGGGGGCGCGAGGTCGATATCCGCGTCTCCACGCTGCCATCGGCCAATGGCGAACGGGTGGTGTTGCGGCTGCTCGACAAGCAGGCCGGGCGCCTCGATCTGCAGCACCTGGGCATGAGCCTGCGTGATCGCCAGGTCATGGAAGACACGGTGCGTAAACCCCACGGCATTCTGCTGGTCACCGGCCCCACGGGCTCCGGCAAGACCACCACGCTGTACGCCAGCCTGGCCAGCCTGAATGACCGCAGCCGCAATATCCTCACCGTCGAGGACCCGATCGAATACCACCTCGAAGGCATCGGTCAGACCCAGGTCAACACCAAGGTCGACATGACCTTCGCCCGCGGCCTGCGCGCCATTCTGCGGCAGGACCCGGACGTGGTGATGGTCGGTGAGATCCGTGACCGGGAAACCGCCGAGATCGCCGTACAGGCCTCGCTGACCGGGCACCTGGTGCTCTCGACCCTGCACACCAACAGCGCGATTGGTGCCGTTACCCGTCTGGTCGACATGGGCGTGGAGCCTTTTCTGCTGGCCTCATCTCTGCTCGGCGTGCTGGCCCAGCGCCTGGTGCGGGTGCTGTGCCCAGCATGCCGTCAGGCTTACCAGGCCGACGCCGCCGAGTGTGCGTTGCTGGGCGTTGATGCGCAGAACCCGCCGACGCTTTATCGCGCCTGCGGCTGCGCCGCCTGCCATCAGCAGGGTTATCGCGGGCGTACCGGCATTTACGAGTTGGTGGTGTTCGACGATCACCTGCGCAGCCTGGTGCACAGTGCTGCCGCCGAACAGGCGATGGTTCGCCATGCACGCACCTTAGGCCCGAGCATTCGCGATGACGGTCGCCGCAAGGTGCTGGAAGGGGTGACCACCGTCGAGGAAGTGCTGCGCGTGACCCGGGAAGAATAATGGCCGCCTTTGAATATTCGGCCCTCGACCCGGCAGGTCGCCGCCAGAAGGGCGTGCTGGAGGCTGACAGCGCGCGCCAGGTGCGCCAGATGCTGCGTGATCGGCACCTGGCGCCGTTGGAGGTGCACCTCAGCCGTCCGCGTGAGTCGGGCGGCGCCGCCACTCAGGGATGGTTCCAGCGTGGTCTCTCGGCTCGCGACCTGGCGCTGATCACGCGGCAACTGGCGACGCTGGTGCAGGCGGCGCTGCCCATCGAGGAAGCCTTGGGCGCGGTGGCAGCCCAGGCGGCTTCGCCTCGCATCCAGGCGATGCTGCTGGCGGTGCGTGGGCGGGTGCTCGAAGGGCATGATCTGGCCGGTAGCCTAAGGGCGTTTCCGGCCGCCTTTCCTGCGCTGTACTGCGCCACAGTGGCCGCTGGTGAACACACCGGGCACCTGGGACCGGTGCTTGAGCAACTGGCCGATTACACCGAGCAACGCCAGCAGTCGCGGCAGAAAATTCAACTGGCGTTGCTGTACCCGGTGATTCTGATGTGCGCGTCGCTGCTGATCGTCGGTTTTCTGCTGGGGTATGTGGTGCCGGACGTGGTGCGGGTGTTCGTCGATTCCGGGCAGACGCTGCCAACCTTGACCCGCGTGCTGATCGCCGCAAGCGCCTGGGTGCAGAACTGGGGCTGGCTGGCCGTGCTAGTCAGTGTGTTGGGCGTTTTATTGGCGCGCCGGGCGCTGCGTGAAGAGGCGCTGCTGCTGCGTTGGCATAGCCTGCTGCTGCGCCTGCCGCTGATCGGCCGGTTGGTGCGGGCGACCGACTGCGCGCGCTTCGCCTCGACCCTGGCGATCCTCACGCAAAGCGGTGTGCCGCTGGTCGAAGCCCTGGGCATTGGTGCTGAGGTAATCAGCAATCGGGCGATTCGTGCACAGGTGGTGATCGCCGCGCAGAAGGTGCGTGAGGGCGGCAGCCTGACCCGAGCCCTGGAGGCCAGTGGGCAGTTCCCGCCGATGATGCTGCATATGATCGCCAGCGGCGAACGCTCCGGTGAGCTGGATCAGATGCTCGCGCGTACTGCGCGCAATCAGGAAGGTGACCTGAGTGCGCAGGTGGCGCTGTTGGTCGGCTTGTTCGAGCCGGCCATGCTGGTATTTATGGGGGCGGTTGTGCTGGTCATCGTGCTGGCTATCTTGCTGCCGATTCTTTCTCTCAATCAGTTGGTGGGGTAACAGGTGCATAACAGAACGACATCCCGAGGCCGCTCCCAGGCCGGTTTCACCCTTATCGAGATCATGGTGGTGGTAGTTATCCTCGGCATCCTGGCGGCGCTGGTGGTACCGCAGGTCATGAGCCGCCCGGATCAGGCCAAGGTCACGGTGGCGCAGAGTGACATCAAGGCCATTGGCGCCGCGCTGGACATGTACAAGCTCGATAACCAGCGCTACCCGAGCACTCAGCAGGGGCTCGAGGCACTGGTACGCAAACCGTCCGGCAACCCGCCGGCCAGTAACTGGAACCCGGATGGTTACCTCAAACGGGTGCCGGTCGACCCCTGGGGCACGCCTTACCAGTACCTGGCGCCCGGTACCCGGGGGGCGTTCGACCTCTACTCGCTGGGCGCTGATGGGCGCCAGGGTGGCAGTGGTCAGGACGCCGATATCGGTAACTGGGACCAGTGACAGGGCGCGCCTGAGCCATGCCTCACGCCCTTCGCGCACGCGGTTTCACCTTGGTGGAGCTGTTGGTGGTGCTGGTCATCCTCGGCTGCGTGGTGGGGCTGGTGGTGCTCAGCACCGGGCTTGCCAGCCCGGAGCGCGAGCTGCGCAACGAGGCCGAGCGCCTGGCCGGGTTGATCAGCGTGGTCAGTGAGGAAGCGGTGCTGGACAACCGCGACTACGGCATTCGTTTCGAGGCCCAGGCCTATCAGGTGCTGCGCCATGATCCTCAGCTACGCCGCTGGCAAACCCTCGGCCAGGACCTGCACCGTTTGCCAGCGTGGGTCGTATTGAGTGTCGAGCTTGAAGGCGAGGCACTACGCCTTGCCGGTGATGAGGAGCAGCCGGAGTCTGAGGACGACCTGCAGCCGCAACTGGTGCTGTTGTCCAGTGGCGAGCTAAGCCCGTTTCGCTTGTTGCTGGCCGAACAGCGCCGTGGTGGCGCGCGTCTGCGGTTGAGCAGTGATGGTTTTCGTCTGCCAGTGGTCGAGCGGGTCGATGCAGGGCCCAGGCTATGAGGCGAACAAAGGGCTTTACCCTGCTGGAAGTGCTGGTGGCGCTGGCGATTTTTGCCCTGGTCGCTGCCAGTGTGCTGAGCGCCGGCGCCCGCAGCCTACAGGTCGCCGCGCAGCTGGAAACCCGCACCCTGGCAATGTGGCTGGCCGATAACCAACTGAGTGAGTGGCAGTTGGCGCCGACGCCGTTAGCGGTTGGTTCGGCGGCTGGGGAGAGTGAATTCGCTGGGCGTCGCTGGCAATGGCAGCGCGAGGTCATTGCCACCAGCGAACCGCAGATGCAGCGCGTCAGCCTGTGGCTGGCGCCCTGGCAGAGCGGCGGCGTGGCGGTGCGCGAGCGCTCGGTGGTCAACCTGCAGGGCTTTATCGAGGTCGCGCCATGAGGCGGGCCAGGGGCTTCACCCTGCTCGAAGTGCTGATTGCCCTGGCCATCTTCGCCCTGATCGGCCTGGCCACCTACCAGATGCTCGATAGCATCTTGCGCACCGATGCCAGCACCCGTGCCCATGATCGCGAGTTGCGCGATCTGGTACGCGCCCTGGCAGCGTTTGAGCGCGATGTGCTGCAGGTCGCTGTGCGCCCCGTGCGCGATGGTTACGGCGAGGCGCTGCCGGCCTTGCAGGGCGACGGTGAGGCTGCCGCGCGCCTGGAACTGACCCGTGCGGGCTGGCGTAACCCGCAGGGTTTGCCACGCGCCGAGCGTCAGCGGGTGCGCTGGCAACTACAGAATGGCCAATGGCAGCGCCTCTACTGGCAGGTGCTGGACCAAGCCCAGGACAGCCAGCCGCAGGTGCAGCAGGCGCTGGATGGGGTGACGGCGCTGAGCCTGCGTTACCTCGACCAGGACGGCGCCTGGCAAGACACCTGGCCGCCGCTGACGGACACCGCCGAGCAGCGTCTCACGCATTTGCCGTTGGCCGTCGAGTTACGCCTGCAGCACCGCCGGCAAGGCGAGTTGCGGCGCCTGCTGCGGCTGCCTGAGGGCCTGCCGGATACCCCGGCTGAACAGGTCGGCGAGGTGGCGCCATGAAGCCGCAGCGCGGTATGGCCCTGATCACTGTGCTGGTGGTGGTGGCCGTGGTCACTGTGGTCTGCGCCGGGATCATCGCCCGTCAGCAGTTGGCGATTCGCAGCACCGCCAATCAGTTGCAAGTGCGCCAGGCGTGGCATTACGCCCTGGGCGGGGAGATTCTCGCCAAGGCCATTTTGCGCCGCGACCTGCAGCAGGGTGACCCGCGCGCGCCGCGTGACTACTTGGGCGAGCCTTGGGCGCAGCTGCGCGCGCCCTTTACCCTGGACAAAGGCACGCTGCACGTAGAGATCGCCGACGCCAGCGGGCGTTTCAACCTCAACCGACTGGCCGATGCGGGTACGGCGGGGGAGGCTGCGCGAGGCCAGTTTCGCCGCCTGCTGGCCATTCTGCAGATCGACACGGTCTATGCCGAACGCCTGACCGATTGGCTCGATGAAGACAGCGATCCCCTGGGCGGTGCGGGCGCCGAAGACGACCAGTACCTGTTGGCGCAACCCGCTTACAGAGCGGCCAATCGCCTGCTGACGGACGTTTCGGAGTTACGCCTGCTGGGCATGAGCGCGCCCGATTACCAGCGCTTGCACGCCTTTGTCAGCGCCTTGCCGGTCGAGGCGCCGCTGAACGTCAACACGGCCAGTGCTCCCGTCATCGCCAGTCTTGCCGAAGGTCTTGCTCTGGCCGACGCCACCGCGTTGGTCGAGGCCCGCGGTGCTCAGGGCTTTAACGATGTGCAGGCGTTCCTCGGCCGCTTGCCGGCCGCCGGCATCAGCGCCAGTGGTCTGGCGGTGGGCAGTATGCATTTTGAGGTGACCACCGAGGTGCGCATCGGTGAACGTCGCCAAGTGCTGCACAGTCAGTTGCAGCGCACCACCGAGGGAGAGGTGTATGTTCTCGCCCGAGATTTAGGTCGCAGTGGTTTGCCTGCGCCCGATAAGGAAGCATTGCCATGACCCCTTGCTGGTTATTTCTGCCGCCTGCGGCCTGTGCCGGGGTGGATCTGCAACTGTCGGTGCGCCAGGTGCGTGACGGCCAGGTCTTGACCTTGCCGTTCGCCGAGGCCTGTACCGAGCTGTCGAGCGGCTGGACTCTGGTGCTGCCGGTTGAGGCGGTAACGGCCTGCGTGGTGCGCCTGCCCACTCGCAAGGCGCGTTGGTTGCGTCAAGCACTGCCTTTTGCGGTTGAGGAGTGGCTGGCCGATGACATCGAGCAGATGCACCTGGCGCTGGGCGAGCCGCTGGCTGAGGGTCTTCATCGGGTTTATGCGCTGCGGCGTACCTGGTTGAGCGACTGGCTGGCCGCCTGCCCGGCGCCGCCGGGGCGCATCGTCATGGACGCCGATTGTCTGCCGGGCGAAGGCACGCACGTGCTCTGGCTGGACGGTCGCTGGTTGCTGGGCGGCAGCGCGCAAATGCGCTTGGCGCTCGACCCGGAGGCCTGGGATAGTCTGGCAGAGCGTTGCCCGCGCCCGCATTGTTGTGCGCTTGCGGGTGCGGGCGTTCAGCCGCTTGCTGCTGACCAGGTGCTGGAGCTAGACGATGCTCATCTGTGGTTAGCCGAGCAGACCCGTGCGACCAACCTTGCCCAAGGCGATTTCGCGCCGGCGACGCAGGATGCGCGCTGGCAGCCGCTGCGCCCGCTGCTGGCCTTGCTGGGGCTATGGCTGGTGCTGCAGTGGGGCTTCAATCTGGCGCAAGGCTGGCATTTGCAGCGCGAGGCCGATGCCTATGCCGACGCCAGTGCCGCGCTGTACCGCGAGCTGTTTCCGCAAGACCACAAACTGGTCAACCTGCGCGCGCAGTTCGACCAGCACCTGAGTGACGCCGGTGCGGTGCAGGGTGGGCTACTCAGTCAATTGGGAACGATTGGTGCGCTGATCGGTGCCCAGGTGCAGGTCGAGCAACTGGACTACCGGGCAACACCGGGTGACCTGTCGCTGCAGGTCACCGCTCCAGGCTTTGCCGAGCTCGAACAACTGAGTGAGCGCCTGCAGGGTGCCGGCATGGCCGTGCAACTGGGTGCGGCCAGCCGCGAAGCGAACGGCGTCAGCGCGCGCCTGGTGATCGGAGGATGAGGCGCATGGGCAAAATCGATTGGCACGGCCACTGGCAGCAGTCGCCTCTGGCGCAGCGCTGGCAAACCCTGGCACAGCGTGAGCAGCATGCGTTGCTGTTGCTGGCGGGTTTTCTGCTGCTGGTGCTGGGCTACCTGGCGCTTTGGCAGCCGGCACAGCGCCAGGTGCAGGCGGCGCGCGAGGCTTTCACCGAGCAGCGTGCGCTGCATGCCTACCTGCAAGCCCACGCGCCGCAGGTGCAGCCGGGTAGCGGGAGTATGCAGCGCGTCGATCCGGCCCGTTTGCAGGGGTGGGTCACCAGCAGCGCCGCCGAAGCTGGTCTGCAGATCGAACGCCTGGAGAGCCTGGGTGAGGGCAGTGTGCAACTGAGCCTGCAGGCAGCACCGGCTGAGCCTCTGCTGGCCTGGCTGCAGGCTCTGGAACGCCAGGGTGTGCAAGTGGCCGAGGCCGCGCTGGAGCGGCGTGAGGCCGGGCTGGTCGGTGCGCGTTTGACGCTGCAGGCATTGCCGTGAACCCTGGCTGGCGGATTATTTTAGAAAAAACTCAAGCAGAGTATTGACTTAGGTCCGCCCGCCCCTTAAATTGCGCGCCTCGCAAAGCAACGGGTGATTAGCTCAGCCGGGAGAGCATCTGCCTTACAAGCAGAGGGTCGGCGGTTCGATCCCGTCATCACCCACCATCATTCTTAAAGAGCGGTCTTTAAGATTGGTATCAGCGGACTGGTAGTTCAGTTGGTTAGAATACCGGCCTGTCACGCCGGGGGTCGCGGGTTCGAGTCCCGTCCGCTGCGCCATATTTTCCACCTTCGGTTTACCGGTGGTGAGGTCTACAGGCAGTAACGTAGGCCAGATGAAGCAAGAGTTGTACGGACGCAAGTCCACACCGACACGCAGCGGTAGTTCAGTCGGTTAGAATACCGGCCTGTCACGCCGGGGGTCGCGGGTTCGAGTCCCGTCCGCTGCGCCATATACGAAACCCTCAGATCGCAAGATCTGAGGGTTTTTTATTGCCTGTTCGTTTTTCATCGTCGTGTCATCCCAGTTTCATTTGTGGCCCGCAGACTGCTGCACAAAGGTAAACCGCAGTGGTTTGCTGAGTGTGCTGGAGACTACGCCATGGATGAGTATCAGGAAGAGCTGCTTGAGCAGCGCGCGCTGGCCGAAGAGCCGAGCGAGCCGCAAGACGATGCGATGGAGCTATAAGCCGCAGTACCTCAGGCGCGCAGGCGCTGATTGCGGCGGAACTCGCCCGGGGTCTGCTGGTTCCAGCGTTTGAAGGCGCGCTGAAAGGCTTCGGCCGAGGCGAAGCCGAGCAGGTAGGCGATCTCGCCGAACGCCAGTTCGGTGTCGCGGATATAGGCCATGGCCAGGTCGCGGCGGGTCTCGTTGAGCAGGGTGCGAAACTGCGTGCCTTCTTCCGCCAGTTTACGGCGCAGGGTCCAGCTGGGTAGTTGCAGGCGTGCGGCGACTTCGGCCAGGTCCGGTTCGCGGCCGTGCAGCAGCGGGCCGAGTAGCTGGGTAACGCGTTCGCGCAGACTGCGGGTGCGGGTTGCCTGCTCCAGTTCGCGTTCGCAGATATCCAGCAGATGCCGCCAAGTGCTCGGGCAGTGCTCCGGGTTACGCAGGGCCAGGCTGGCCTGATCCAGGCGCAGTTGGTTGTGCGCGCAGTCGAACTCCACGGCGCAGGCGAAGTGCGCAGCATGTTCGGCGGCGTAGGGCGGTGCAGCGTACTCGATCTGCACGCTCTCCACGGTCAGCGGCTGTTGTGCCACCAGTGCCAGCTGTTGCTGCCAGCCGGCCAGAACCGAGTCGATAACGAAGCGGTTGTAGGCGTTGTAAGGGCTGATCGAATAAAAACGCAGCCAGGCGCCTCGCGCATCTTCATGCAGGCTCGACTGTCCTCGGTAATTGGTCGCGTACAACGGCTCGAAACGGGTCAGGGCGCGGGCTGCTTCGCGTACCGTCGGGGCCTGGGCCACGGTGACGCCAACCAGGCCGATCTGCCCCAGGCGGCTCAGGCGCCCCATGCGCAGGCCCAGGGCCGGGGCGTCGCACAACTGAATGGCGGCATGACCCAGGCGCATATAGCGCGGGATCGATAGACGCGCGCGGGGCTCACCCAGGCGCGCGGTATCCAGGCCATATTGCGCCAGCAGCGGTGCGGGGTCGTGCCCGGATTGCGCCACCGCGTCGGCCAGGCTGTGCACGAAGCCCACCGAGAGGTCGCCCAGGCGCACGCGGGGGCTGTTCACGCCGCGGGTATCCAGATATTCAGCAGGTGCGAGCCCGGAGCGTCGCTGGCCTGTTCGGCGTTATCGGGGATCAGGTGGATATGCCGGGTCGCGCCGCCAATCGGCCAGTCGAGCTGACCGCGCAAAAACAGCGGCGGGCTGTAAGTACCCGCAGGCAGACGCAGGCGACTTTGCGGGTGGCCGGCATGCCAGTCGCGTTCGACCTCGACCCGCTGCTGACCTACATGCACCTGCTGCACGCTGCCTTCATCGCGCCAGGGCCAGGGTTCGCTGTACAGCTCCCCCTGCACCTGTCCCTGGGCGTCGAAAACCAGGCTGAGGTTGCGCAGCGGCCCATCGCCGCTGTGCAGCTCGCCCGCTTGCAGATATGGCGCCGGCAACAGCATCGAACCTGCCAGCAAAGTAACCCGGTACTCGCGGGCCAGGCCGGCGAACAGTTGCTGGTAGTCGCGGGCCATCTGCTCGGCCTTCATGCGCAGCAGTGCTTCGTCGAGGCGCTCGGCGTCGAGGTTGAGCAGCAGGGCGCGGGTAGCCAGCAGGGGGTTGCCCAGCAGCAGCCAGTCGCGTACCTGCTGGCGGGTGCGGGCCTGGTAGAACTCGGCCTTCTCGCCACGGGCCAGCAGCCAGGTGCCAATATGCTCCGGCAGCGCCACCAGCGTGTCTGGGGTCAGCAAGCCGGCCTGCTGCGCCTGATCGAGTGCGGCGGCCAGCTTGCGGCGTAGCTGGGCGGTGCTCTGGAAGTCGGAGGGGTACAACTGCGGGCGCACCAGCAGCAGGTTGCCCTGAATCTGCGGTGGGCGCGGGCTGCTGATGACCTGGGTACGCAGGTCCGACAGGTAGTGGCTGGGCGGCCGACGCTCGGCCCAGATCAGAAAGCTGACCAGGCCAGCGATGGCGAGTACAAGCAGGGCGATAAGCGAGACGGTACGTTTCATGGGCACAGGGTAGGGCGTGCACCCAAGCTTGCCAAGCGTCTGCTGTACACCAGGATCAATAAGTTGTCATTTTGGGTCATTGAGGGGGCGGGGCCGGCTGCTTATCGTCTCCCCCATACCGACCCGGGTTCGTCTGAAACCCTGGCACTTCCGTGCATGGCCACTTGTTGATGTGGAGATCCTCATGACTGCTGCTCGTTACCCGCACCTGCTCGCCCCGCTGGACCTGGGCTTTACTACCCTGCGCAACCGCACCCTGATGGGCTCCATGCACACCGGTCTAGAGGAGAAGCCGGGCGGCTTTGAGCGCATGGCCGCTTATTTCGCCGAGCGTGCCCGTGGCGGTGTCGGCCTGATGGTCACCGGTGGCATTGGCCCGAACGAGGAGGGCGGCGTGTACAGCGGCGCGGCCAAGTTGACCACGCTCGAGGAAGCCGAGAAGCACCGCATCGTCACCCAGGCGGTGCACGAGGCCGGTGGCAAGATCTGCATGCAGATCCTGCATGCCGGGCGCTATGCCTACAGCCCCAAGTCGGTGGCGCCAAGTGCCATTCAGGCGCCGATCAACCCGTTCAAGCCCCATGAGCTGGACGAGGCCGGCATCGAGAAGCAGATCCAGGATTTCGTCACCTGCTCCAGCCTGGCCCAGCAGGCTGGCTACGACGGCGTCGAGGTGATGGGCTCGGAAGGCTACTTCATCAACCAGTTCCTCGCCGCCCACACCAACCAGCGCACCGACCGTTGGGGTGGCAGCTACGAAAACCGCATGCGCCTGCCGGTGGAGATCGTCCGTCGCGTGCGCGAGGCGGTCGGGCCGAACTTCATCATCATCTATCGCCTGTCGATGCTCGATCTGGTCGAAGGCGGCAGCACCTGGGACGAGATTGTCGTCCTGGCCAAGGCCATCGAAGCGGCGGGCGCGACCCTGATCAACACCGGTATCGGCTGGCACGAGGCGCGTATCCCGACCATCGCCACCAAGGTGCCGCGCGCCGCCTTCACCAAGGTCACCGCCAAGCTGCGGGGGGAAGTGAAAATCCCGCTGATCACCACCAACCGCATCAATACACCGGAAATTGCCGAGCAGGTGCTGGCCGAAGGCGATGCCGACATGGTCTCCATGGCGCGGCCGTTCCTCGCTGACCCGGAGTTCGTCAACAAGGCCGCCGCTGGGCGCAGTGACGAGATCAACACCTGCATCGGCTGTAACCAGGCGTGCCTGGACCACACCTTCGGCGGCAAGCTGACCAGTTGCCTGGTCAACCCACGGGCCTGCCACGAGACCGAGCTGAACTACATTCCCACCACTCAGGTGAAGAAGATTGCCGTGGTCGGTGCCGGGCCGGCCGGGTTGGCCAGCGCCACCGTAGCGGCCGAACGGGGCCATCAGGTGACCCTGTTCGACGGTGCCAACGAAATCGGCGGGCAGTTCAATATCGCCAAGCGTGTGCCGGGCAAGGAGGAGTTCTTCGAGACCCTGCGCTACTTCAAACGCAAGCTGGAAACCACTGGCGTCGACCTGCGCCTGAACACCCGGGTCACGGTCGAGCAACTGCTGGCCGGTGGTTTCGACGAGATCATTCTGGCCACCGGTATTGCTCCGCGCACGCCAGCCATTCCCGGCATCGAGCACGCCAAGGTGATCAGCTACCTGGACGCGATTCTGCAGCGCAAGCCGGTGGGTCAGCAGGTGGCGGTGATCGGCGCCGGTGGTATCGGCTTCGACGTGTCGGAGTTCATTACCCACCAGGGCGAATCCTCCAGCCTGGACCGCGAGGTGTTCTGGAAGGAGTGGGGCATCGACAGCACCCTGGAGGCGCGCGGCGGTGTCGCCGGTGTGCAGGCGCAGCCCCACGCGCCAGCTCGTCAGGTCTACCTGTTGCAGCGCAAGAAGAGCAAGGTCGGCGATGGCCTGGGCAAAACCACCGGCTGGATCCACCGCGCCGGGCTGAAGAACAAGCAGGTGCAGATGCTCAACAGCGTCGAGTACCTGAAGATCGACGATGCCGGCCTGCATATCAGCATCGCCGGTGGTGAGCCGCAGGTGCTGGCGGTGGACACGGTGATCATCTGCGCAGGGCAAGACCCGCTGCGCGAGCTGCAGGACGCTCTGGTTGCGGCCGGGCAGACCGTGCACCTAGCCGGTGGCGCTGATGTGGCCAGCGAGCTGGATGCCAAGCGCGCCATCGACCAGGGCTCGCGCCTGGCCGCTGCGCTCTGATGCACCGCCGGCCCGCTTGGCGGGCCGGCGGTTGTGCTGCACTCACTGATCCCGAGGTAGTTGGCCATGTCCATTTCTTCCCTGCAGCCCTGCGCCGCGCAAACCCTGGCGCACTGGCATCGACTGATCGCCGCCCACGATCTCAGTGGGTTACCGCCGCTGTTGCATCCCGAGGCGGTCTTCCGTTCACCGATGGCCTTCAAGCCCTATGTTGGCGCGCCGGTGTTGGCGCTGATCCTCGGCACCGTGGTCAAGGTGTTCGAGGATTTCGCCTACCACCGCGAGCTGGTCAGTGCCGACGGCCTTAATGTGGTTCTGGAGTTCAGCGCGCGGGTTGGCGAGCGCGAGCTCAAGGGCATCGACCTGATCCGCTTCGACGAGGCCGGCCTGATTGTTGAGTTCGAGGTGATGGTTCGCCCGCTCAGTGGCTTGCAGGCACTGGGCGCGGAAATGGGCCAGCGGCTGGCGCCCTTGCTGGCCGCGTACCGCGCTTGATG
This sequence comes from Gammaproteobacteria bacterium, assembly GCA_018826895.1. GTDB lineage: Bacteria > Pseudomonadota > Gammaproteobacteria > Pseudomonadales > Pseudomonadaceae > Aquipseudomonas. The sequence goes on along the minus strand of JAHJYA010000081.1, from coordinate 30,886 downwards.
TGACAGGCCCTGCTACCAGGCAGGAGTGCCGGTAGCGTCTGCCAACCGAATCACATTGCTGCGCCCGCGTTTTACCCTAGACTTGCCTGGTCCGGGCACTTGCGCCCGGCTGTGGTGCGCTGTGCACCGCACGCGCGCCCTTGGCCGCGTTAGCGTTCCGCACGTTGGCGGGCACCCGTACAGGTCCAGAGGGCGACTGATGAGCATGCAGAACAAACCGCAGATGGTTGAAGCCGTGATGTTCTTCAGCGAGCGCGGCGTCTGCAAGCAGATGTTCTTCGCCGAGTTCGAGGCCCTGCTCGACGGCGTGGTCAACATGCCGGAATTCGCCGACCAGCAGATGCGTGTGGTGTATGCGGTGATCAACCCGCGCTTGCAGGTCAAAGCCGCGGTGTTCTTCTTTCTGGATTTCGATGAAAAGGGCGCGCCGGACAGCGGCTGGAATATTCCCCTGCAGCACCTAGCCGACCGCGCCGGTCGCGGCCCGGACCTGGGCGGTGGGCCGATTCGTCTGGCGTGTCGCAGCCAGTGCCCGGTGTCCTGGCACCAGATGCACCTGTGGGACCCCAACCTGGCTCCGGGGCAGAACGACCTGGCGCTGCTGCGTGACACGGTCAAGCGCAACAGCCTGGGGCTGCTGGTCGAGGAGGACAGTGGCGCGGCGGTCGAGCCCGCGCGCTTGCAGATGGCCTCGGAGGACAACTGGCACGCACCCGACCCCTCGCGCGAGGTTGCCGAGCGCCTGGCCGCCGAGCTGGAGCAGACGCATCGGGCCAAGACCGCGCAACTGATCAAGCAACAGCGCCTGCGCATCAGTAGCCTGAGCCAGCAGCATGAAGACGAGCTGGCCCAGTTCAAGCTCGCCAGTGAGCAGCAGCACCAGCAATTGCAGGCCAAGCTGCAGCATCTACAACAATTGCTGCAGCAGCAGGAAGCGCGCAATGCGGCACTCAAGGCGCAGCTGGCAGCCCAGGCTGTGAGCCTGCAGACCACCCGCGAAGACATGACCGAGCAACTGCGTACGCTGGAGCGCCACAACCGCACCCAGCAGGACCTGTTGCGTGCTCAGTTCGAGACCGAAACTCAAGCCAGAATCGCCGCCGCAGTGGTCGACCTCAAGGAGCAGGTGGCTATTCGTGATGTCGAGTTGGCCTACCGCAACGAGCAGGAAACCCAGCTGCGTCAGGATATCGAGCGTTATCGCCTGGCGCATGACGAACTGGCCGCCCAGAGCGGTGATCAGGTGCTCGAACGCCTGGCGCGTCTGGGTGTGGTATTCGTCGTCTATCACCCCGGCGCCGGCCACCTGACCATCGCCTTGCAGGACATCGCGCGCTATCAGGACAATCCCATGGCCTATGCGGCGGCCAAGTGTTTTGTCAGCGAGGCGCAATACCGCCAGTGGCTGACGCACTACCAGCAGCCGGCCTGTGAGGCGCTGCTGCCCAGCGGCGAGCGCTGCGCGATGCCTATCGATCGGGTCGATACGCCGAGCCGCTTTACCCCTGGCGACTCCAATTGCTGCGCCCGACACAAGGCCACCAGCCGTTTGCGCCCCGTCAGTTAGGTGGCGCTGCAGCTCCCCGCCTGGCAGCCCCAGGCTCCACTGCAGGCGTTGTCGCTGCCCTGGGCCGAGGCGGCGGGCGTGTCACTTGCGGTGCTGCGCCTGGACCTTATCGATCCGCTGATCAGCGGCAACAAATGGTTCAAGCTCGCCCCGCATCTGGCTGTGGCCGCCCAGGCGGGCGCCGAGGGTGTGATCAGCCTGGGCGGCGCCCATTCCAACCACCTGCACGCGCTTGCCGCCGCTGGGCAGCGGTTTGGTTTTGCCACGGTCGGCCTGTTACGCGGGGAGCCCCAGGACACGCCGACAGTGCGTGATCTGCAGCGTTGGGGCATGCACCTGCACTGGTTGGGCTATGGCGGCTACCGTGCGCGCCATCAGGCGGATTTCTGGGCGCCCTGGCAGGCCCTTTATCCACATTTTGTAACGGTGCCAGAGGGCGGTGGTGGGCTGCTCGGTGCCCAGGGTTGTCAGGTGTTGGTGAGCATGGCCCGTGCCCAGTTGCCGGCGTTGGGCTGGGCGGACTATGACGGCTGGTGGCTTGCGGCTGGGACCGGCACCACGCTCGCCGGGCTGGTGCTCGGCGAAGCCGGCGCGCACCCCGTTACGGCGGCGCTGGCGGTGCCGGCCAGTCATGGCGTAGCCCGGCAGGTGGCCGAGGTGCTGCAACAGGCCGGCCGGGCGGCGCAGGGCTATCTCTTGCTGGAGGCCGCGCGCGGCGGCTTTGCCCGGGTCGATGCAGAGCTGGCGGCGTTCACCCTGGCGTGTGAGCAGCACAGCGGCGTGCCGCTGGAGCCGGTATACACGGCCAAGGCACTGCTGGCCCTGCAGGGGCAGATCGAGAGCGCTGCCATACCCGCTGGCAGTCGCCTGATTGTCGTGCATACCGGCGGGTTGCAAGGCCGGCTGGCGGCACTGCAGCGCGTGCCCGGCTACACTGACGGACAATTCGCGGCGGTCGAGCCTTACCATGAGTGAACCCCTGAGCCTGGAACAGCTGCGTAGCCTGACGCCGCTGAACGTGTTGTCCGAGCAGCAGTGGCGTGAGCTGCGCCCGCAACTGGTGCCGCAGCCGCTACTGGCCGGTCAGGCCTTGTTCCGCCATGGCGACCAGGCGCGCATGACCTATTTCCTGCTGGCCGGCGAGCTGCTGCTGCGAGCCGAGGATGGCACGGCGCAGAGCCTGATCGCCGGTAGCGAGGCCAGTTGTCATCCGCTGTCGCCCAGCCTGCCACGCCTGCACGAGGCCCATGCGCTGCGCGATGCCAGCGTCCTGGCAATCGACAGTGCCACGCTCAATCGTCTGCTGACCTGGCGTTTGGCCTATCAGGATTTACTGCTCGAACTGGGCGAGGCCAGTGGCGATGTAGAGTGGCTGGAGCGTCTGCTGGCCAACCTGCTGTTCGCCAAGGTGCCGCCTTCCAACGTGCGGGCGATGCTCGAACGGCTGCAGCCGGTGGCGGTGATGGTCGGCGAGGCGGTGCTGCGCGAAGGCGAGGCGGGGGATTGTTGCTACTTCCTCAAGCGTGGGCGGGCCGAGGTGATTCGTCGCGTCGGCAGCGAGCATCAGGTACTCGCGGAGCTGGAGGTGGGTGCCTGTTTTGGCGAGGAAGCGCTGCTGTCTGATAGCCCACGCAACGCCACCGTCACTCTGCTCGAAGCGGGTGAGATGCTTCGCCTGGATCGCCAGGATTTCTTCGCCCTGCTTAAGGCCCCCGTGGTCAAGGAAGTTTCCCTGGGTGAAGCTTCGCGCTTGCTGGCCAGCGGCGCGCAGTGGCTGGACGTGCGGCTGCAGGAGGAATACCAGCGAGCCCATGCGCTGGAGTCGCTGAACATGCCGCTGCAATTACTGCGGCTCAAGAGCCGCCTGCTCGACCGCCAGCATACCTACCTGTGCTATTGCGACAGCGGCAAGCGCAGCCTCAGTGCGGTGTTTCTGCTCTCGCAACTGGGTTTCGATGCCTACGCCCTGCGTGACGGTCTCGATGCCTTGCCGTCCGTGCAGCGCGAAGCGCTGGTGTGCCAGAGCGGTGCCGGTTACCTGGCGCGCTCGGGCGGGCGTACCGAGCGCAGTTGTTAGGGGCTCGTTTCGTTGCACGCCGTCTGGCGGCGAACGAGCGGCGCTGCGTGAATATCGCGAATAAATTCGCTCCTACAGATCGTTCAACCGTTAGCTCATAAATCGCCTTTCAAAAGGCTATGTCCCCAAATCGTGTTGCATGCCGTGCAAGCCATCACGCAGCGCTAGGGCGAACTACTGAGCACGCGTAGGAGCCCCGCCTCGGGGCGAATCGATGGCAGCCGTTCAGTTATTTCAGCGTTGCCCATGGCATTCGCCGCGGGGCGCGGCTCCCACAAAAGCATCGTCGCCGTGCAACAGGGTGCTGGGACATCGCCTTTCAAAAGTCTGCTACAGGCCAGTTATCGTCCACCACGAACACCCGTTCGGCTTCCTGCCAACTGCCATCCGCTGCCTGGCTCAGGCGCACGCGCAGTTGTGCCTGGCCGGGGATGTCCGTGAGTGGGTTGTCAGGTCGCGTGTCCAGGCGTGCCGGTGCTAGCCAGGCGGCGCGTGGCAGCACGACCCAGGGGTCTGGCGGCGCCTGCTCGGTAAAGGCTGGCCAATCCCGGGCATGCAGCCAGCGCCCGCGCAGATGTGCCGGATGCTGGCCGATAGGGGCAGGGCAGTCTGTGTCGAGCGGATAAAACAAATAGCCGGCCAGCCACAGAGCCGACTGGATAGGGGCCTGGGTCAGTTCGGCGAGTACCTGGCGCGCGGCGGATGTGGTCGGCAGCGGTAACTGGTGGCGGCACAGGTGATCGAGTTTGAGGTCGAGCCGGTCATGCCCACCCGGGCCGATCCAGTGCACCGGCTCCGCGTCCTGGCGGGACTGGCCCAGGTACAGCTTGATCGCCAGCTCCAAGTGATGCACGCCGTCGGCGTCGTGCAGCAGCAAATCCAGCTCGCCCAATGTCTGCCCGGCCGTGCGCACGGGCAGGTTGGCGCCCAGCAGTTCCACTCCCGGCGCGGCCTGCAGGGCGAACTGCCAGAGGTGCTCGTAGTACAGACCCAGGCGGCGTACCGGGCGCCGCGCGAGCCAGGCCTGCAATGGCTGGCTGTCGCGCTCCAGGGTCAGCAGCCAGTCGGCCAGACGTGCCGGGTAGGTGGCCCAGCTGCTGGCTATCAGCGGATGGCGCTGCGGCGCCGGTGGCTGGGCGAGCAGGGGCGGGGCGCAGAGCGTCCAGGCGAGGTCACGCACGGCGGGCTCGCGCAGGCGCAGGGGCAGATCGGTCAGCTCGGCGAAAGGCGTCATGCTGCGAGCATAGCGCGGCTGGTTTGCCGCTGCCGTGGGCTTTCGCCCATAATCGGGGCGATTAGAACCAACGCCTTGCGGGAGCACCATGGAGCACTTTCGAAATATCGGCATCATCGGTCGCCTGGGCAGTACCCAAGTGCTCGACACCATTCGCCGGCTGAAGAAATTCCTGCTCGATCGGCACCTGCACGTAATCCTCGAGGACACCATCGCCGAAGTCCTGCCGGGGCATGGTCAGCAGACCTCGTCGCGCAAGATCCTCGGCGAGGTCTGCGACCTGGTGATTGTGGTCGGCGGCGACGGCAGCATGCTCGGCGCGGCGCGCGCCCTGGCCAAGCACAAGGTGCCGGTGCTGGGGATCAACCGCGGCAACCTGGGCTTTCTCACCGATATTCGCCCAGATGAGTTGTAAGCCAAGGTCGCCGAGGTGCTCGAGGGCAACTACCTCACCGAGAACCGCTTTTTGCTGGAGGCTGAAGTGCGTCGGCATGCCGAGGCCATCGGCCAGGGCGATGCGCTTAACGACGTGGTGCTGCACCCTGGCAAGTCCAATCGGATGATCGAATTCGAGCTGTATATCGAAGGCCAGTTCGTCTGCAGCCAGAAGGCCGACGGGCTGATCGTGGCCACGCCTACGGGCTCCACCGCTTATGCGCTCTCGGCTGGCGGGCCGATCATGCATCCCAAACTAGATGCCATGGTGATCGTGCCGATGTACCCGCACACGCTGTCCAGCCGGCCCATCGTGGTTGATGGCAACAGCGAGCTGAAAATCGTCGTGTCCAAGGATCTGCAGCTGTATCCGCAGGTCTCTTGTGATGGGCAGAACCACTTCACCTGCGCGCCGGGCGACACCATCACCGTGCGCAAGAAGCCGCAGAAGCTCTGCCTGATCCACCCGCTGGACCACAACTACTACGAAATCTGTCGTACCAAGCTGGGCTGGGGCAGCCGGCTCGGTGGTGGGAGTGACTGAATTGCACGTCGACCCTGACCGTGGTTATGACCTGATCGGCGACATTCACGGCTGTGCTCAGACCCTGGAGCACCTGCTCGATACCCTCGGCTACCGTCAGCAGGGCGGCGTCTGGCGGCACCCGCGGCGCATGGCGATCTTCCTCGGTGACCTGGTCGACCGCGGCCCGCGTATCCGCGAGGCGCTGCACCTGGTGCATGCCATGGTCGAGGCCGGCCAGGCGCTGTGCATCATGGGCAACCACGAGTACAACGCCCTGGGCTGGACCACGCCGGCAGCGCCGGGCAGTGGCCGCCAGTTCGTGCGCGAGCACACGCCCCGACACGCACGGCTGATTCGCGAAACCCTGGAACAGTTCGAGGCCTACCCGGCTGAGTGGAGGCAGTTTCTTGACTGGTTCTACGAGCTGCCGCTGTTTCTCGATGCCGGGCGCTTCCGCGTGGTACATGCCTGCTGGGATGACAGCCTGATCACCCCGCTGCGTGCGCAGTTTGCCGATGGCTGCGTCGATGAGGCGTTTATCCAGGCCTCGGCGGTGCCCGGCAGCTTTGCCTGCACGACCATGGACCGGCTGCTGCGCGGCACCGACATGCGCCTGCCCCACGGGCTGACGTTGACCAGCGAAGACGGCTTTACCCGGGCGCACTTTCGCACCAAATTCTGGGCCGATAACCCACAGACCTACGGCGATATCGTGTTTCAGCCCGATGCGCTGCCGGAGCTGGCCGCGCAGACCCCGCTCAGCGAGCTGCAGAAGAACCAGTTGCTGCGCTATGGCCATCACGAGCCGATTCTGTTCGTCGGCCACTATTGGCGTCGTGGGCGGCCCTCGGCGATCCGCCCGAACCTGGCGTGCCTGGATTACAGCGCGGTGATGTACGGCAAGCTGGTGGCCTATCGACTGGACCAGGAAACCCGCCTGGATGCGGGCAAATTCGTCTGGGTCAATGTCGAGCGCCCGGAGCGTGTGTCATGAGTGCGGTTGCCGTGCTGCGCCTGCCGTTACAGGCCGATTTGAGTGGCTTTATCGCCCTGCTGCAGCGTTTGCGCGTGCCGCACCGGGTCAGCGAAGAGGCCGGCGAGCAGGTGCTCTGGGTGCCAAACGCAGCCCTGGGCGAGCAGGTTCGCGTGCTCTATAGCCAGTACCCCGAAGGCGCCAGCGAGGCTCTCTTGCCGGCAGCGCCTGCCGCGCCACGGCGTAATGTGCTCGGCCAACTGGCGGCCAGCCCGCTGACCGCAGCGATGCTGGTGCTGACCCTGCTGGTGGCGTTACTGACCTGGGGTGGTGAGAACCTGGCGGCGGTGCGCTGGCTGAGCTTTACCGATTTTCGCGTCGAGGGCGCTTACCTGCAGCTGAACTACTTCAGCGCCAGCATGGACAGCGGCCAGTGGTGGCGCCTGATTACGCCGATGCTGCTGCACTTCGGTCTGCTGCACCTGGCGATGAACAGCCTCTGGTATTGGGAGCTGGGCCGGCGCATCGAAGCGCGACAGGGCGCCTGGATGCTGTTGGGTTTGACGCTGACGTTCAGCCTGGTGGCCAACATCGCCCAGTATGCAGTGGGCGGGCCGTCGCTGTTCGGCGGTCTGTCCGGGGTGCTCTACGGCCTGCTTGGGCACTGCTGGCTGTTCCAGCGCCTGGCGCCGACGCCGGTCTATCAGTTGCCCAAGGGGGTGTTGGTGATGATGCTGGCCTGGCTGCTGATCTGCATGACCGGGGTGTTCGAGCTGCTGCAGTTCGGCGCCATCGCCAACGCCGCCCATGTCGGCGGGCTGGTGGCGGGCTGCATCACCGGTATTATCGGTGGCCTGCTGGCGCGGCGTTATCAATCGGCGCCATAGCCCCGTGCGGCTCGCCTGGGTGCGGAGCGGGCTGGTAAACTGCCGCCTCGCATTCGGAGGTCGCCATGTCATCCTTTCTCGACGCCATTGAAAACATCACCCCCGAGATTTACCAAAATCTCAAACTCGCCGTGGAAATCGGCAAGTGGCCCGATGGCCGCAAGCTCAGCCAGGAGCAAAAGGAGCTGACCCTGCAGGCGCTGATCGCCTGGGAAATCCGCAACCTGCCCGAAGACCAGCGCATCGGCTACATGGGCCCGCAGGAGTGCGCGTCCAAGTCGGAACCGGTACCCAACCTGCTGTTCAAGTCCTCGGACACCCTGCACTGATGGCTGAATTAGGCCGTGGCGCCCTGAGCAAGATGGCCGCGCAGTTGGATGCGCCGGTGCAATACAGCTTTCGTCTGGGCGATGAGTTGCTGCCGGTCAACCCGTTGATTGGTAAAAGCCTGCGCCTGGAGTTTCTTGGTGCGATCCACTGCAGCCATTGCGGGCGCAAGACCAAGACCAGTTTCAGCCAGGGTTATTGCTACCCTTGCATGCAAAAGCTGGCGCAGTGCGACATCTGCATCATGAGCCCCGAGCGCTGCCACTACGACGCCGGCACCTGCCGCGAACCGAGCTGGGGCGAGCAGTTCTGCATGACCGACCATATCGTCTATCTGGCCAACTCCTCGGGGGTGAAGGTCGGCATCACCCGCGCCACTCAGATCCCCACACGCTGGATCGATCAGGGCGCGACCCAGGCCGTGCCCATCCTGCGGGTTGCCACGCGCCAGCAATCCGGCTTCGTCGAAGACCTGCTGCGCAGCCAGGTGGCCGACAAGACCAACTGGCGCGCGCTGCTCAAGGGTGATGCGCCGCCGGTCGATCTGCTGGCCGTGCGGGATCAACTGTTCGCCTCCTGCGCCGAGGGCCTTGTCGGCCTGCAGCAGCGCTTTGGCCTGCAAGCCATCCAGACCCTCGACCTGCCGGTGCAAAGCATTAATTATCCGATTGAGGCCTACCCGGCCAAGATCAACAGCTTCAACCTCGACAAGCTACCGCTGGCCGAGGGCACCCTGCTGGGCATCAAGGGTCAGTACCTGATGTTCGACACCGGCGTGATCAATATTCGCAAATACACCGCTTATCAGCTGGCCGTCCACGAGATTGCCGCCTGACCACCGCTTGCCGCTACCACGCAGAGGTCCCCATGCGCACCGAACAACCGAAGATGATCTACCTCAAGGATTACCAGGTTCCCGATTACCTGATCGACGAGACGCACCTGACGTTCGAGCTGTTCGAGGACCACAGCCTGGTGCATGCCCAGTTGGTGATGCGCCGCAACCCGCTGTGCAGCGGCGAGCTGCCGGTGCTGCAACTCGATGGCCAGCAGCTCGAACTGCTCGCCGTATCGCTCGACGGCCAGACCCTGGGCGAGGGCGACTACCAGCTCAGCGACAGCCACCTGAGCCTGCAGCCCAAGGCGGCCAGCTTCGTCATCGACACCAGCGTGCGCATCCACCCGGAAAGCAACACCGCATTGGAAGGGCTGTACAAGTCCGGCAGCATGTTCTGCACCCAGTGCGAGGCCGAGGGCTTTCGCAAGATCACCTACTACCTCGACCGCCCGGACGTGATGAGCCGCTTCACCACCACGCTGAGCGCCGAGCAGCATCGCTACCCGGTGCTGTTGTCCAACGGCAACCCGATTGCCAGCGGCCCGGAAGACGGCGGTCGGCACTGGGCGACCTGGGAAGACCCGTTTATGAAACCGGCCTACCTGTTTGCTCTGGTGGCGGGCGACCTCTGGTGCGTGGAAGATAGCTTCACCACCCAAAGCAACCGTGAAGTGGCGCTGCGCATCTATGTCGAGCCAGAGAACATCGACAAGTGCCAGCACGCCATGGACAGCCTGAAAAAATCCATGCGTTGGGATGAACAGGCGTACGGGCGCGAGTACGACCTGGACATCTTTATGATCGTCGCGGTCAATGACTTCAACATGGGCGCCATGGAAAACAAGGGCCTGAACATCTTCAACTCCAGCGCCGTGCTGGCCAAGGCGGAAACCGCTACCGACGCTGCGCACCAGCGGGTCGAGGCGATTGTCGCCCACGAATACTTCCACAACTGGTCGGGCAACCGCGTGACCTGCCGCGACTGGTTCCAGCTGTCGCTCAAGGAAGGCTTCACGGTGTTCCGCGATTCGCAGTTCAGCGCCGACATGAACTCGGCCACGGTCAAGCGCATCGAGGACGTGGCCTACCTGCGCACGCACCAGTTCGCCGAAGACGCCGGCCCCATGGCCCACTCGGTGCGCCCGGAAGGCTTTATCGAAATCTCCAACTTCTACACCCTGACCGTGTACGAGAAGGGCGCCGAAGTGGTGCGCATGATCCAGACCCTGGTCGGCGCCGAAGGCTTCCGCAAGGGCTCGGACCTGTACTTCGAGCGTCACGATGGTCAGGCGGTGACCGTCGATGATTTCGTCAAAGCGATGGAAGACGCCAACGGCGTCGAGCTGAGCCAGTTCAAGCGCTGGTACAGCCAGGCCGGTACGCCGCGTCTGGCGGTCAGCGAAGCTTATGACGCGGCCACGCGCAGCTACCGCCTGACCTTCCGCCAGAGCTGCCCGGCCACGCCAGGGCAAAGCGAGAAACTGCCGTTTGTGATTCCCGTCGAGCTGGGCCTGCTGGATGCCGAGGGCCGTGCCCTGGCCCTGCGCCTGGAAGGCGAGGCCCAGGCCGGCGCAACCACGCGGGTGTTCTCGATCACCGAGGCCGAGCAGACCCTGACCTTCGTCGATCTCGACGCGCAGCCGCTGCCGTCGCTGCTGCGCGGTTTCTCCGCGCCGGTGAAGCTGAGCTTCCCCTACAGCCGCGACCAGTTGATGTTCCTCATGCAGCACGACAGCGACGGCTTCAGCCGTTGGGAAGCCGGCCAGCAACTGGCCGTGCAGGTGCTGCAGGAACTGATCGGTCAGCATCAGCGTGGCGAGGCTCTGGTGCTCGACACGCGCCTGGTCAGCGCCCTGCGCACCGTGCTGGAAAACCCGGCGCTGGATCCGGCCATGGTCGCCGAAATGCTCTCGCTGCCCGGCGAAGGCTACCTCACGGAAATCAGCGAAGTGGCCGATGTCGATGCCATCCACGCTGCCCGCGAGTTCGCCCGCCAGCAGCTCGGTGAAGCCCTGCACGACCTGCTCTGGCAGCGTTACCAGGCCAACCGCGAGCAGTCGCGCAGCACCGCCTATGTGGCTGAGGCGACGCATTTCGCCCGTCGCAGCCTGCAGAACATCGCCCTGTCGTACCTGATGCTCAGCGGCAAGCCCGACGTGCTGGCGGCCTGCCTGGAGCAGTTCGAGCACGCCGACAACATGACCGAGCGCATGACTGCCCTGGCTGTGCTGGTCAACTCGCCGTTCGCCGTGGAGAAGGCCGCCGCCCTGGCCAGCTTCGCTGAGCACTTCAAGGACAACCCGCTGGTCATGGACCAGTGGTTCAGCGTGCAGGCGGCCAGTGCCAGCCACGGCACCTTGGCCACGGTGCATGCGCTGATGGAGCACCCGGCGTTCACCCTGAAAAACCCGAACAAGGTGCGCGCGTTGATCGGTGCCTTCGCCGGGCAGAACCCGCTCAACTTCCACCGCATCGACGGCAGTGGTTACCGCTTTATCGCCGATCAGGTGATCATCCTCAACGCGCTGAATCCACAGATCGCTTCGCGTTTGCTCGGCTCGCTGACCCGCTGGGGCAAGTACGACAGCACTCGGCAGGCGCTGATGAAAGCCGAGCTGGAACGCATTCTTGCCTCGGGTGAGCTGTCCAGCGATGTCTTTGAGGTGGTCAGCAAAAGCCTCGCCTGAGTTGTTCAGGCGTTCTCAATGGCTATGTTCCAATTGACTGTTGCAGTCGCACGCGACTCCCGTAGGAGCGCCGCCCCGGCGCGAAGCTTGTGGGCTATCTGATAGACCGCTGAATGGCTGCTATTCGCCGCGAGGCGCGGCTCCTACGAGAAGCAGCGACACCGTGCAACACAGAACTGGGACATAACCTTCTCAAAAGAGTGATCGGTGTCGCGCCGGTCGCTCTTTTTTGTGGGCTACAGGTTCGGATTAGTCCAGTGCCGAGCAGCCTTGGCGCCACAGCAGCGCCATCGTAAATAAATTCACCACCAGTAGCGGCAGATTATTCGTGTCGCGCTAATATTGCGCCCCGGCCGCTCTAAGTCGGCGCTTTCCAGCAAATTCACCGATTTTTTATACGGCTGTTTGAGCTGGCAACATGGCTGCTATGGCAACGGTCCGCTGCCTTCCGCCGAGTATTCGGAGCCGGTGGCGCGCCTGTTGAAAAAACAAGTCGTCGCAGTACGGCATTCGGTGATCCGCCCATGTGAGGTCACCCCACTATGATCTGTCCCACGGAGTACGTTTCGATGCACATCACATCCCGCATGCGTGGCCTGCTGGTTGCGCCGGCCAAGGCTGGCTTTTCCCTGGCGGGAGTGCTGCTCGCCGCCCAGGCTCAGGGCGTGGAATTCAGTTTTGCCGACAATGAAATCAGCGGTTCCATCGACACCACGCTGTCCTACGGTCAACTGTGGCGGGTGCAGGGGCAGGACGCGCGCAACAACGACATCAACAGCAATGACGGCAACCGCAACTTCGATACCGGCCTGGTTTCCGAGGTGTTCAAGATCACCTCGGACATGGAAGTGACCTACCAGAACTACGGCGCCTTCGTGCGTGGCACGGCGTTCTACGACACCCAGATCATGGACCGGCGCAACGACTACCTGAGCGCCAACGATCCAGCTCAACCGAGCCAGAACACCCCCAACGACAATCGCTTTACCTACGACACCCGGCATACGGCCGGGCGTGATGCGCAGATTCTCGATGCTTATGTGTACGGCAACTGGGATATAGGCGACACGCCGCTGACCGGGCGCCTGGGCCGCCAGGTGTTCAACTGGGGGGAGGGGCTGTTCTACCGCGGGGGCGTCAATACCACCAATCCGGTTGATGCCGCCAAGTTCCGCCTGCCAGGCGCGGAGGTGAAGGAGGTTCTGGTACCGGTGGAGGCGCTGAGTTTCAACATCGGCTTGAGCGATAACCTGTCGCTGGAAACCTTCTATCAGTTCAACTGGAAGGAAACCGCCATCGACCCGGCGGGTACCTTTTTCTCGGAAACTGATTTGTTTGCTGACGGCGGCAATACCGCCTACAGCACCAATGCGGCGCTCGGGTCTGCGGCGTTTCGGACCAACTATGCCCAGCTCAGTGGCGCTCGCATAGGTGGGTTACAGGGTAATAGCTACCTGGACAACAACGGCGTCTTCAAGGTGGCCTCTATCGGGTCAGACCTCAATGCCAAGGATGACGGGCAGTTTGGCGTGGCCCTGCGTTACATTGCCGAAGAGCTGAACGCCACCGAGTTTGGCTTCTACTTCGTTAATTACCACGCCAAAGAGCCGAGCATTTACGCGGACCTCGAAGGCTTTTCCGGGCTCAACCTGGATGCCATCACCGCCGCTGCCAGTGCCGGGGCGATTACTGACTATGCCTCGCTGCTGGCGGCCGCCTCCGGCAATGCGCCGGGGGCCGGTGACCTGCTGAGCTTGGTCAATGGTGCGGCGATCGTTGATACGGCCAACCGCATCACCGCGCGTCGCGAGTATGCCGAAGACATTCGTATGTACGGCTTCAGTTTCAATACCACCCTGGGCGAGGCCTCGGTATTTGGCGAACTGGCCTACCGCCCGAACCTGCCGATTGGTATTGCCGCGACCAATGACCTGCTGGGTGATTTGCTGACCCAGGCGCCCGCGCTGGCCTCGGGCCAGCTGACCAATATCGGCGGGCAACAGGTGCAACTGGGTGATCAGATTCATAACTACGAGCGGGTCGAGGCGTTCAATACCTCGCTCGGCACCCTCTATAACTTTGGCCCGGCGTTGTCATTCGACTCGCTGTTCGGCGTGGCCGAACTCGGCTCCGAGCATGTGCGCGGCAGCGACCTGCAGTACGAGTCGCGCAATGGCACGCGCTACTACGCCAGCCGCGCCAATAACTCTTATGTCTCGGGCTACGACCGTGACGACCAGATCAACAAGAACGCCTACGGTTACACCCTGGTGATGTCGGGTACCTGGAACGATGTCTATGCCGGGGTCAACCTGTCGCCGTTCGCGGTGTTCAAGCATGACTTCAAAGGCAACTCGCATCAGACCGGCAACTTTATCGAGGGGCGCAAGGCCCATACCCTCGGTTTGCGCGCCAGCTACTTGAACAGCCTGGAAGCCGAACTGCAGTACACCGCGTTTTACGGTGCCGGGCAGAACAATGCGAGCCGCGACCGCGACAACCTCGGCGTGAACGTCAAGTATTCCTTCTAACCCTGCGCAACCCCAGGTCTGCTTACAAGGCCTGGGGCGATGATTCATCACGGAGAACCACGATGTTCAACACGCACACGCTAATCAGCGCCGCTGCAGCCTTGGCGCTCTGCGCCGGCAGCGCTTTTGCCGGCGTTTCGCCGCAGGAAGCCGCCAAACTGGGGAACAGCCTGACGCCTTTTGGTGCTGAACAGGCTGGCAATGCGGCGGGCACCATCCCTGCCTGGACCGGCGGGATTAGCCAGCCGCCGGCTGGCTACAAGGGCTCGGGTCAGCACCATGTCGATCCTTTCGCCGACGACAAACCGCTGTTCACCATCAGCAAAGCCAACCTTGATCAGTACAAGGCCAATCTGACGCCAGGTCAAATCGCGCTGTTCGACACCTACCCGGACAGCTACCAGATGCCGGTCTACCCGACGCGTCGCTCTGGCTCGGCACCGCAGTGGGTGTATGACAACACCCTGAAAAACGCCACCAGCGCCAAGCTGCTCGATGGCGGCAACGGCTTCGCCGACGCCTATGGCGGTATCCCGTTCCCGATCCCAGGCAATGGTGTGGAAGCCCTGTGGAACCACATGGCCCGTTATCGCGGCAGCTACGTCATTCGCCGTGCATCGGAAGTGGCCGTACAGCGCAACGGCGCGTTCTCCCTGGTGACCTCGCAGCAGGAAGCGCTGTTCAAGTTCTACAACCCCAAGGGTTCCTACGCGGACCTCAACAACATCCTGTTCTACTACCTGTCGTTCACCAAGAGCCCGGCACGCCTGGCCGGTGGCGCGGTGCTGGTCCACGAGACCCTCGACCAGGTCAAGGAACCGCGCCAGGCCTGGGGCTACAGCGCCGGCCAGCGCCGCGTCCGCCGTGCGCCAAACCTGGCGTACGACACACCGATTGCCGCCGCCGATGGTCTGCGTACCGCCGACGACACCGACATGTTCAACGGTGCGCCGGACCGTTACGACTGGCAGCTGGTGGGCAAGAAGGAAATCTACATTCCCTACAACAACTACAAGGTCACCAGCCCGGAGGTGAAATACGACGACCTGCTGCAGGTCGGCCACCTCAACCCGGCGCTGACCCGGCATGAGCTGCACCGTGTGTGGGTAGTAGAAGGCACGCTCAAGCCCGGCGCGCGGCATCTCTACTCCAAACGCACGCTGTACCTCGATGAAGACAGCTGGCAGGCTGCGGTGGTCGATCAGTACGACGGGCGCGGTGAGCTGTGGCGCGTCTCCGTGGCCTACCTGAAAAATTATTACGACCTGCCGACCACCTGGTCGGCCCTCGATGTGTTCCATGATCTGCAGGCGCGCCGTTATCACGTGCAGAACCTGGATAACGAAGAGCCGAACACCATTGACTTCAGCCAGCCGGCACCGGCGGACAGTTATTTCAAACCGGCTGAATTGCGCCGTCGCGGGACACGCTGATCCTAGGGTCTGTTGACGTTTCATCGCGAGCCGCGTTGCCGCGAACGAAACGTCAACAGACCCTAATGTAGTCTTGGGCAAAAGCCGCTACAGTCGTAGCGGCTTTTTTGCATCAGTTAGTCGAATAAGGCGTCAATCACGCGGGTTTGCCTTAACAAAACATAACGTCACGCCGATTGTCAGGCCTTTCGAAAGGTCGATAGCATAGGTAGTCCGTTATAGAGCGCCTCTAAAAACGTAGGCGAGGCAGTCAGCACAAGGCAAAAACAAGCGAAAAAGCGGAGTTTACGAGTTGTAAATGAGCATTTTGAGACGCCGCGTCCCGGCTTGTTTTTAACGCAGTGATGGCAACGCAGGTAGTTTTTAGAGGTGCTCTATTAAGCGGCACCACCTATAACAATAAAGGGGGAAGGTATATGAGTGAGCCCGTCATGCGGCGCACCCAGACCGGTCATGTTGCGCGTCTTCTGACACCGGTATTTAGCGTCCACTCGCCGCTGGCCAAAGCGCTCTCGCTCTGCAGTGTCTTGTCCATACTCGCATTCGGCGCCGTGCCGGTGAGTGCACAAACCACCAGCGATACCGCCAACTATTCCATCGAATCCGCCAAAGCCGTGCACAGCCTACTGCTGGATGTCGCACTCGCCGGCAAACGCCTGGTTGCCGTGGGCGACCGTGGGCACATTCTGTATTCCGACGATCAGGGCGCCAACTGGACCCAGGCCAAGGTGCCGACTCGGCAACTGCTCACCGCGGTCTACTTCGTCGATGCGCAGCACGGCTGGGCCGTGGGCCACGATGCCCAGATCCTCGCGACCAGTGACGCCGGGGAGACCTGGACTCAGCAGTTCAGCGATCTGGAGCGTGAAGAAGGCGCGCCTTTCCTCGATGTCTGGTTCAAGGACCGCAACACCGGCTTCGTGGTCGGCGCCTATGGCGCACTGTTCACCACCGAAGATGGCGGGCAGACCTGGGAAGATGTCAGCGACCGCCTCGACAGCGAGGACGGTTATCACCTCAACGCCATCGTCGGCGTCGAAGGCTCAGGGCTGTATGCCGTGGGCGAGTTGGGCGGCATGTTCCGCTCCGCCGATTGGGGGCTGACCTGGGAAACTATCCAGGGGCCATACGAGGGCTCGCTGTTTGGTGCCGTCGCCACGGGTGAGCCGGGCGGTCTGCTGGTTTACGGCTTGCGCGGGCACCTGTTCCGCTCCAGCGATTTTGGCGACACCTGGGAGCAGATCGAAATCCAGACACCGGGCAACGGCCCGCTGGAGTTCGGCCTGGCCGACGGCAACCTGCTGGCCAATGGCACCATCGTGGTGGTGGGGCATGGCGGCACGGTACTCAGCAGTACCGATAAGGGCCAGACCTTCAGCCTGGACAATCGCAGTGATCGCATTTCACTGGCCGGGGTTACAGCAACGGATAACGGCAACCTGATACTGGTAGGGCAGGGCGGTGTGCATCTCGCTGCGCCGACTGGCGCCGATCTGGGCCAACAATAACAAGCCGGGAGCCTTTGCATGAGTAAGCACCAACAACAACCCGCTTCGTTTCTCGAGCGGTTGATCTTCAACAATCGCCCGGCAGTGATTCTGCTCTGCCTGTTGATCAGCGTATTTCTGTTCTACCAGGCCTCGCAGGTTCGCCCGCAGACCAGCTTCGAGAAGATGATTCCGCTGGGCCACCCTTATATCCAGAAGATGCTCGAGCACCGTAACGACCTGGCCAACCTGGGCAACACCGTGCGTATCTCGGTGGAGGCGGTGGAAGGCGACATCTTCACCAAGGAATACATGGAGACCCTGCGTCAGATCAGTGACGAGGCGTTCTACATTTCCGGTGTCGACCGCTCTGGGCTGAAGTCGCTGTGGAGTCCCAGCGTGCGCTGGACCGAAGTGACCGAGGAAGGCTTCGCCGGTGGCGAGGTGATCCCGCAGACCTACGACGGTTCGGCCGAGAGCCTGGAAGAGCTGCGCAACAACGTGCTCAAGTCCGGCCAGGTTGGCCGTCTGGTGGCCAACAACTTCAAGTCGAGCATCGTCGACATTCCGCTGCTTGAAGCCTACCCGGACCCGAACGACCAGGGCACGCTGATCCCCCTCGATTACCAGCAGTTCTCCCACCAGCTGGAAGAAAAGATTCGCGAGAAGTACCAGGCGCAGAATCCGAATGTGAAGGTGCACATCATCGGCTTCGCCAAGAAGGTCGGTGACCTGATCGATGGCCTGATCGGCGTGGCGCTGTTCTTCGCCGTGGCCATCGGCATCACCTTCGTCCTGCTGCTGTGGTTCACCCATTGCATCAAGAGCACCCTGGCCGTGCTGGTCGCCACCCTGATCGCCGTGGGTTGGCAGCTGGGCATGCTCAATGTGCTCGGTTTCGGCCTGGACCCCTACTCGATGCTGGTGCCGTTTCTGGTGTTCGCAATTGGTATTTCTCACGGGGTACAGAAGATCAACGGCATCGCCATGGCCTCCGGTGATGCGCCCGATGCGCTGGCTGCGGCGCGTATGGCCTTCCGCCAGTTGTTTATCCCTGGTCTGGTGGCTCTACTGTCCGACGCCGTCGGCTTCGTTACCCTGCTGCTGATCGATATCGGCGTGATCCGCGAACTGGCTATCGGCGCCTCGGTGGGCGTGGCGGTGATTATCCTGACCAACCTGATCCTGCTGCCGGTGATCATTTCCTATATCGGTATCAGCCAGAAGGCAGTGACGATCAGCCGCGAAGAAGCTTGCCGGGAGCATCCGTTCTGGCGATTCCTGTCCAAGTGTGCGCATCCGATGGTCGCGCCGATTTCCGTGGTCGTGGCGGTCGTCGCCCTGGCTGGCGGCGTCTGGTACGGACAGAACCTGAAAATCGGCGACCTTGATCAGGGCGCCCCGGAGCTGCACCCGGATTCGCGCTACAACCTGGACAACGACTTCGTCATCCGCAACTACTCCACCAGCTCCGACGTGCTGGTGATCATGGTCAAGACGGCGTCCGAGGGTTGCTCGACCTACCCGACCCTGTCGGCCATGGACGAGCTGATGTGGAAGATGGAAAACACCGAAGGGGTGCAGTCGACCATCTCTATGGTCACCGTGTCCAAGCAGGTGATCAAAGGCATGAACGAGGGCAACCTGAAATGGGAAACCCTGTCGCGTAACCAGGACGTGCTGAACAACTCCATCGCCCGTGCTGACGGCCTGTACAACGCCGACTGCTCGCTGGCGCCGGTCCTGGTGTTCCTCAACGACCACAAGGCCGAAACCCTTGAACGCACCGTGGCGGTGGCCGAAGCCTTCGCCAAGGAGCACAACCGCGAGGGCCTGGAGTTTGTCCTGGCTGCGGGTAACGCCGGTATCGAAGCCGCGACCAACGAAGTGATCGCTGCATCCGAGACCACCATGCTGATCGCGGTGTATGCGGCGGTGAGCATCATGTGCCTGCTGACGTTCCGCTCGCTGGCGGCAACCCTCTGCGTGATCCTGCCGCTGGTGCTGACCTCGGTACTGGGTAACGCCCTGATGGCCTTTATGGGCATCGGCGTCAAGGTTGCCACGCTGCCGGTGATCGCCCTCGGCGTGGGCATCGGCGTCGACTACGGCATCTACATCTACAGCCGCCTGGAGACCTACCTGCGCCAGGGCCTGTCGCTGCAGGATGCCTACTACGAGACGCTTAAATCCACCGGTAAGGCCGTACTGTTTACTGGCGTGTGCCTGGCCATTGGTGTGGCGACCTGGATCTTCTCGGCCATCAAGTTCCAGGCCGACATGGGCCTGATGCTGACCTTCATGTTCCTCTGGAACATGATCGGCGCAATCTGGCTGCTGCCAGCCCTGGCCCGCTTCCTGATCAACCCGGAAAAACTCCGCGCCAAGGGCTAACCCTCGTACCGCAGCACCTGAAACCGCAGCCTAGGCTGCGGTTTTTTTGCAGACCCTGTAGGGTGCGCCGCGCGCACCAACGTCTCCGCGAAAGCCCTGTGCCTACAGGCGCATTTCCTTCAATACCCATTCCGTCGCGTTTCTTACCCTGTCTGCGGTATTCAATCAGGGAGTGGTAAGCGATGAGTCTTGTTCTGTCCATGGCGGCATTTGCGTTGGCGTCTTCGATTTCGCCGGGGCCGGTCAATTTGGTGGCGCTGAGTTCGGCAGTGCGTTTTGGGGTGGGGGCCAGTCTGCGCCATGTCAGTGGCGCGACTGTGGGGTTTACCGTGCTGCTGGTTCTGATCGGCCTTGGGCTGCATGAGGTGTTGCAGCGGCTGCCCTGGTTGACCACCGCTATTCAGCTCGGCGGGGTGGCGTTTCTGTTGTATATGGCCTGGATGCTGGTGTGCGATGACGGGCGCCTGGAGGTGCAGTCCGAGACGGCGGCGCCGTCATTTCTGCACGGCGCTGCCATGCAGTGGCTTAACCCCAAGGCGTGGATGGCTTCGGTGGCCGGGATGGGGGCATTCGCGGCAGATGGTGCGACGGTGCAGGTGTTGCAGTTTGCGGCGATCTATTTCGTTGTTTGCTATCTGTCGCTGGCCTGCTGGTCTTGTGCTGGTGGCTTGCTGCGTCAGCATTTGCGCGATGTGCCCAGGGTGCGGTTGTTCAACCGTTGCATGGCAGGGTTGTTGGCGGGTAGCGCGGTCTATTTGTTGGTGTCGGTGGTTTAAAAGAGGTGTCGCGTCATATAGCAAATGTCGGGCGCAGTCTGACTGCGTGACAGGCGGTGCTCCGCTTTAGTCGTGGCGCCTGCAGGATCTATCGCGAATAAATTCGCTCCTACACGGTGACTCACCCTAACGCTGGTATTGCCCGGGCGTGGTGGCCAGCAGGTGTTTGAAGGTGCGCTGAAAGTGCGCCTGGTCGGCGAAGCCGGCGTCTTGGGCGACGTCGGCCAGGGGGCGGCCGTGGCGCAGTTGCTGGCGGGCGTACTGGATGCGTTGGTTGAGCAGGAAGGCGTGGGGCGTCAGGCCGTAATGGCGTTTGAAGACGCGGATCAGGTAGGACGGTGAGAGATCCGCTGCCACACACAGGGCGTCGAGGCTAAGCGGCTGGGTGCAGTGCTGCTCGATATAGCGGGCGATCTGCTCGACCCGGGCGGGTTTGTCGGCCTGGGCCGCTGCCGGCCTGAGGTGCGTCAGCACCAGGCTGAAATAATCCACAGCGCACTGCGCCTTCTGCGTATTGGCGATGCGCTTGTCGATAAGGCATTGGTGCAGCGCGAGCAGTCCGTGAAACAGCGCCGGCTCCTGGCTGAGGATGCTCGACAGCGGCTCGAAGTCCGCCTGCTGGCTCAGGCCCAGGCGCTGTTGCAGGGCACCCAGCCAGTGCGCGTCGACGTAGAGCATCAGGTAGGACCAGGGCTGGCCGTCGAGCGGGTTGCAGGCGTGCACGTCGCCGGGGTTCATCAGCACCAGGGTGCCGGCGCTGACCTGTTGCTGGCTGTCGCGGTTGATATAGGTACTGCGTCCTGCGGTGATCGCGCCGATGGAAAACGTCTCGTGGGCGTGGCGGGCATAGCAGAGCAGGCGACCGTCGCGCACGGCGCGGGCTTCGATAAACGGCAGGGCCGGGTCGCGCCAGAATTCGGCGTTTGCGTCAGGGCTGGTTACGCGGCTCATCGTCGGCTCACCGTGGGTACAGCGGCGGCAGCGGGCTGGGTTCCTGCGCGCTGTCCTGGGTGGCTTCGGCAGTGGGCAGGTTGCGGATGGCGTGCCACAGGTCTTCGCCTTGCCAGTGTTGCCCGGTCTCGCTGTAAAGCGCGCCGTTGAGGCCGTCCAGGGCGGCGGACAGCGGCTCAAAGCGCGCCGCCATGTCGGCCAGGGTTTCCGGTTGCTGACGTGCCCAGGCATCCAGCGCGTGGCGAGTGGCCTGGGTGTCGTTGGCCTGGCAGGCGCGCTTGAGGTCATCGAGCAGGGTGCGCGGGCTGGGGCCGGCTTGCACCGCGCGCAGCACCGCCGGCTGGCGACGGGCACGCCACCAGAGGCCGAAACCCAGGGCGGTGGTCAGTGCCAGCAGCAGACTGCTCAGTTGCCAGGGCCAGAGCGGCGGGCCTTCGACCTGGGTGCCGGGTAAGCCGTCCGCTTGCGGCGGCTGGGCTGTGAGCTCGGCATTGGCGGCAACTGCGAGGGTGCGAGCCGGCAGGCTGGTGCGTTCCAGGCGGTCGCTCTGGGTGTTCCACCAGACCACTTCCACGGCGGGTAGCTGCAGGGTGCCTTCGCGGTTCGGCACCAGGGCTTCGCGTTCTTCGCGGCTGCCGATCAGGCCGGTGTCGCTGGCCTCGTTGCTTAACTGCGGCTGGTCAGGGTAGCGGCGCAGGCCCTCGACCTGGGTAGCGGCCAGGGGCGGCAGCTGGGCGCTGGAGAGGCCGTCGACCTTGAGCATCAGGCTGCGGGTCAGCGAGTCGCCGACCTGTACGTTATCCGGCTCCGGGCTCCAGGCCTCGGCGAGGCTCAGGGCGCGCGCCGGTAGCCAGGGGGCATCGCTGGGGTAGTCGGCCGGGCGTGGTTTGACGGTCAGCGGGATGCTCGGTGAGTTGACCCGGGTGATGGTACCGGTGCGCGGACCGAACGGTAGGTAATCATTGCTGCGCGAGCGGTCCGCCACGGTGGCGCTGAAGGCCTGGGAGGGGATGGTCAGCTCGCCGCTTTGCTGCGGGTAGATGGCATAGCGCAGCTCGATCACGCCGTGGCGCACGCCGCCGATATCGCTTTCGTAGGTGCGCGGCTCGCCCAGTTGTTCGACGCGCGCGTCGGGCATTTCCAGGGGGCTCAAGCTGCTGTCGTCGTATAGCGAAACCGAGTGGTAGATGCGCAGGGTGAGCACGCTCTGGGCCTGCACGTAGACGCTTTCCTGATCAAGGCTGGCGTCGATGAACACCGGCGCCAGGCTGGCCGTGCCCTGATTGTCGCTGCGCTCGAGCACTTGCAGGGTGATCGGCTGGCTCTGCTGGTCGCCCAGCTGCAACGGTGGGATAACCACAAAGCCGCTTTGCCGCGGCTGCAGGCTGACGATCCAGCGGGTGGTGGCACGGGCCTCGCCGCCGAGGCTGGTCAGGCGGTTGACCTGACGCGTGCCGAGGACATTGAACAGGGTGTCTAGCGGGCTCAGGTCGGGCTTGCCGAACAGCGTGGCATCGGTACTTTCCAGGGTCAGTTCGACGGTTTCCCCGGCATTCAGGCGAGCGCGGTCGACGCTGGCCAGCAGGCCGTCGGCGCTGGCCTGCCAGGCCAGCAGGCTGAGCAGAAGGGTGCAGAGCAGGCGAGTCATTGGCGGGCTTCCTGACGCTGTTGCTGTTCATACCAGAATTTGCGCCGCAGCAGTTCGCCCGGATCATCGGGGATCTGTCGCAGCCATTGTTCGAGGGCCTGGCGGCGTTCGCCATCCAGGCCGCTCTCGGCCTGGGCCGAGGCTTGGGTTTCGCTGCTGGGCTCGGGGGATGCCTCGCTTTGCCCGGCAGGTTCAGGTGGCTCTGGGGGCGATGCCTCGGCCGATGGCTCAGCGCCTGGGGCGGGTGCCTCCTGGGCCGTGCCCTGTTCGGGAGAGCCGCCTTGGGCAGGCTGGGACTGTTCGCCGGGCTGTTGTTCATCAGCGGATTCTGTCGAGCCCTGTTCGGACTGCGACTGCTGGCGTTGGCGCAGCAGCTCCTCAACGATGGCCTTGTTGTGCTGTGCTGCCTGCAGATCGGGTTGCTGTTCGAGGGCCTGGGTGTAGGCGTCGATGGCTGCTTCCAGCTCATTGCTGCGGGCCAGGGCGTTACCGCGGTTGTAGTGCGCCTGGGGGCTGTCCTGGAGGGCGAAGCGCTCGGCTGCGGCGGCATAGTCGCCGGCCTCATAGAGTGCCAGGCCCTGCCATTGCGGATCTGCAAAGCGTTTGGCCGCGTCGGCCGGGCGTTGTGCCTCAAGCAGGCGCTGGCCCTGTTGGTCGGGGCGCAGCCACAGGTCATCGAAGCTCAGTGCCAGGGCGGGCTGGGGTAGGCTGAGCATCAGCAGCGGAAGGCACAGCAACCAGCCGCGCCGGCCCGCGCAGGCGGCCAACACTAGCAGCGCCAGGAGCAGCCAGTGGCCCTGGTCGGCCCAGGCCTGCAGGGTGGTCTGCTCGCCGGCGGCACGCAGTTGGTTCGGCGCATCAAGCAGGCCGAGGCTGCGCAGGTCCTGGTCGTCCAGGCTGGCGTTGCGGTAACGCGCACCGAGGGATTGGGCGAAGCGGGTCAGGCCTTGGCTGTCCAGGCGCGGAATAAGGATGGCGCCTTGTGCGTCCTTGCTGAAGCTGCCGTCCTCTTCAACGATAGGCGCGCCTTCGGCGGTGCCGAAGCCCAGTAGAGCCAGGCGTTCGCCGCGGTTGCCCATGGCCTGGCGGATGCCCTGTTGCTCTGTCTGATCCAGGCCGCTGGCGATCAGCAGTACCCGGCCCTGGCCTTGACCGCCTTGTTCGAGCAACTGGCGCGCCTGGGCCACGGCCAGATCGGCGCGGCGGCCGGGCTCGGGCATCAGGCTCGGGTTGAGGGCGTCGAGCAGGTTGCGCGCCGTGGCCAGGTCGTCGGACAAGGGCACGACAGTGTGGGCGCTGCCGGCGAAGACGACGATGGCGGTCTGGGCATCCTGACGGGCTTCGAGCAGGTCTAGGATCTTGCGGCGGGCCTGGGCCAGGCGCGTGGGTGGGGCATCGCTGGCAAGCATGGCCGGGGTCAGTTCGAGCACCACCACCAAGGGGTCGGCAGGTTTCAGATTGTTGTGCTCCAGGCGTTGCCAGCTCGGTCCGAGTAACGCCAGCAGGGCCAGCAGCCAGGCCAGGCCGAGGGCGATCCACGGCAGACGGCTGGCGCGGCCGCGACCACCGCTGAGCAGGGCGGCGTGAAAAGCCGGTGGCAGCAGCAGTTGCCAGCGCCCGGCGCGCTTCTCGCGGTGCCAGAGGAGCCAGAGCAGCACGCCGAACAGCGGCGCCAAGAGTAACCAGTACGGCCGCAACCAGTGCGGCCAAAGGTTCAGCAGGAGGTCGCTCATTGCGGGCCTCTACTTGGCAGACGAAGGCGCAAGCGTGTCAGAGCCTGGGGCCACAGGTGCCGCGCCACCAGCAGCAGGCTGAGCAGCACGGCCAGGGCCAGCGGCCAGGGGTAGAGCACCTGAGCCGGGCGGGTCAGGGTTGCCTCTTGTGCCACCGGTTCGAGGCGGTCAAGCACGGCGCCGATACGCTGCAGCTCTTCGCTGTCGCGGGCGCGGAAGTATTCGCCGCCAGTGCGCTCGGCAATCGCGCGCAGCATCGGCTCATCCAGGTCCAGCCCCGGGTTGATGCCGAACAGACCGAGGACGCCGCTTTGCTCGGGGTCGGCGCCGATACCGATGGTGTACAGGGTGATCTGTTCCTCGGCGGCCAGGCGCGCGGCGGTGTCGGGGTCGATTTCGCCACCAGTGTTGGCGCCATCGGTGACCAGCACCATCACCCGGCTTTGCGCCGGGCGCTCGCGCAGGCGTTTGACGCCCAGGCCGATGGCATCGCCGATGGCGGTATTTTTGCCGGCGATGCCGATCAGCGCTTCATCCAGCCAGGTACGCACGGTGCGCCGGTCGAAGGTCAGGGGGGCCTGCAGGTAGGCCTGGCTGCCGAACAGGATCAGGCCGACCCGGTCGCCCTGGCGGCCTTCGATAAAGTCGCCGAGCAGGTGCTTGACCAGGGTCAGGCGGTTGACCTCTTCGCCTTGCCACTGCATGTCGGTGTAACCCATGGAGCCGGAGACATCCACGGCGATCAGCAGGTCGCGGCCGCTGGCCGGGATCGGCAGCGGTTCGCCGAGCCATTGCGGGCGTGCGGCGGCGATCAGCAGCAAGGTCCAGATCAGCAGAAACGGCGCCTGCTGGCGCCAGTTCGGCAGGTGCACGCGGGCACGACGCCCGGCCAGGGCTTCCAGCTCGCCGAGAAAGCCCACCTGCAGCGCCGCCTCGCCGCTGTCGGCCGCCGGCAACAGTAGGCGTAGCAGCCAGGGCAGCGGCGCCAGGAGAAATAGCCAGGGCCAAGCGAACTCAAACATGTTTGCGAATCCAGATGGCCACGGCCTGGTCGAGCCCGGCGATGGCTTTGTCGTCGAGCACGCAGTGCGGTCGGTAAGCGCCTTCGACGAGGATCATCCAGCGGGTCAGGCCGGCGGCCGGGCAGCGGTTGTCGAGAAACGCCAGCCAGGCGCGACTGCTCAGCAGGTGGCTGTTGGCCTGGGGGTAGCGCTCGCGGCACAGGCGCTTGAGCAGGCCATTGAGCTGCTGCAGCCAGGGTCCGGCACTGACGCCGTCATAGGGTTTGCTCAGAGCCTGCAGTTCGGCCAGGGCGGCGGCGCGCAGCGGATCAAGTGGCGCCTCGCCCTCGGTCTTGCGTTGGCGACGCGGGCGGTGGCGCCAGGCCAGGCGCGCGGCCCAGACCAGCAGCGGCAGCACAACCACTAGCAGCCACCAACCGGGTGCTGGCGGCCACCAACTGATAGCCGGCGGGGCGATCAGCGGTTGCAGATGCTCCAGTTGTTCCTGGGGGGTCATGGCTGCTTCCTCGGCCGTTGGGCGTTGAGGTGCTCACGCAGCTGTTCGACCATTTCGGCGCGGGTGCTCAGGGGCAGCAGGGGCACGCCGAGCTTCTGCGCCAGGCGCTGCCAGCGGGCCTGACGCGCCTCACCCTGTTCGCGGTAGGCCTGGCGCAGGTCAGCCTGGTGAGTGTCGAGTTCCAGGCGTGCGCCGCGCTCGGCAAACCGCAGCAGCCCAGCGGCGGGCAGCACATGGTCGAGGGGGTCGGACAACGGCAGCAGCAGCAGGTCGGTGTGGCGCGCCAGGAGGATCAGTTGCTGCTCGCTGCTGTCGCCCAGGGTGCGCTCGTCGCACAGCACCACCACCAGGCTGCCGGGGCGCAGCACCTCGCGCGCGCGGCGCAGGGCCAGGCCGAAACTGTCGCGGTTAAGCGGTGTTTCCGGGCTCAGTGCCTGGTTGGCGCGGACCAGGCGGCTGAGCAACTGCAGCAGGCTCTGCTTGCTGCGCCGGGGTTTGATTTCATGGTGCTCCTGGTCGCCGAACACCAGCCCGCCGATGCGGTCGTTGTGGCCCAGGGCGGCCCAGCCGATCAGGGCTGCGGCCTGGGCGGCGAGCACTGACTTGAACATCAACGCGGAGCCGAAGAACAGTCGCGGGCTCTGCTCGACCAGGATATAGATCGGCCGCTCGCGCTCTTCATGGAACAGTTTGGTGTGCGGCTCCTGGGTACGTGCGGTGACGCGCCAGTCGATGGTGCGCACGTCATCGCCGGCCTGATACACCCGCACCTGGTCGAAATCCACCCCGCGCCCACGCAACTTGGAATGGTGCAGGCCGATCAGCGGGCTGCGCCGTGCCGGGGTCGAGAACAGCTGCACTTCATGGACGCGATGGCGCATCTCGATCAGTTCGCTGAGGTCGACCCGGATACCGGGTTGCGGGTCAGGGGTGTGCATGGGCGTCAGGCGACGGCGACCACGTCGAGGATGCGTTGCACCACGCGGTCCTGGTCGATGCCGGCCGCTTCGGCCTCGAACGACAGGATGATGCGGTGGCGCAGCACGTCGAAGAGCACCGCCTGGATGTCCTCGGGGCTGACGAAGTCGCGCCCGGCCAGCCAGGCATGGGCTCGCGCGCAGCGGTCCAGGGAGATGGTGCCGCGCGGGCTGGCGCCGTAGGCAATCCACTCGGCCAGCTCGGCGTCGAACTTGGCCGGGGTGCGCGAGGCCATCACCAGTTGCACCAGGTATTCCTCTACCGCATCGGCCATGTACAGGCCGAGGATTTCCTTGCGCGCGGCGAAGATCGCCTGCTGGCTGACCCGCTGCTCGGGCTTGCTCTCGCCGTTGAGTGCTTCGCCACGGGCCTGGGCGAGGATCTTGCGCTCGACGCTGGCGTCGGGAAAACCGATCTTCACGTGCATCAGAAAACGGTCGAGCTGGGCCTCGGGCAGCGGGTAGGTGCCTTCCTGCTCGATCGGGTTCTGGGTGGCCATGACCAGGAACAGCGGCGACAGGTCGTAGGTGCTGCGGCCTACGGAAACCTGGCGCTCGGCCATGGCTTCGAGCAACGCCGACTGGACCTTGGCCGGCGCACGGTTGATCTCGTCGGCCAGCACCAGGTTGTGGAAGATCGGCCCCTGCTGGAAAACGAAGCTGCCGGTTTCCGGGCGGTAGATTTCCGTGCCGGTGATGTCGGCCGGGAGTAGGTCCGGGGTGAACTGGATGCGGTGGAACTGCGCCTCGATACCTTCGGCCAGCTCCTTGATCGCTTTGGTCTTGGCCAGCCCCGGCGCCCCTTCGACCAGCATGTGGCCGTCGGCGAGCAGGGCGATGAGCAGGCGTTCGATAAGCTTTTCCTGGCCGAGGATCTGGCTCGAGAGGAAGTGTCGCAGGGCGATCAGCGCGTCACGGTGTTCCATCGTTGGGCTCTTTGTGCAGGAGGGCGCGGGGTGTGCCCGTCACGGCGCATCGGTCGGGTCGGCCTGCGCGCCTCAAGAGCGCTGACTTTAAAGCATTTGCCGAGTCGCCGGCTATGCGCCAGTCGCGCTCTTGCACCTCATGTCGCAGGCCAATGGGCCAGCCACTCGTACTGATGACGTTGTGCGGCTTCCTGCACCACGGGCCGGAGTCGCAATGTCTCGCCCGGCAGACACTGCGCCAGGCGTGCCACGGCCAGTGGGGTGAGCGCGCCCAGGCGCGGGTAGCCACCGATGGTCTGGCGGTCGTTGAGCAGGATGATCGGCTGGCCATCGGGCGGGACTTGCACTGCACCCAGGGGAATACCTTCGGAAACCATACTGCCACGCTGGCACTGCAAGGCTGGCCCGAGCAGACGTATGCCCATGCGGTCGGCGCGGGTGTCCAGGGTCCAGTCACTATTAAAGGCATCGAACAGGCTTTGCCCGCTGAAGTCGCCAATCTGCGCGCCCATGACCAGGTCCAGTTGCGCCGGTGTGCGGTAGTCCGGCACCTGCGCGCCAGGCACCTCGCGCAGGGCGCAGACTGTTCTCTCCCAGCTCAACTGATCCCCCTGCTGCAGCGGTTTGCCTGTGCCGTCCAGGCCGCCAAGGCCTTCGCGCAGGTTGCTGGCGCAGCTGCCCAGCACCTGGGTTGCCGTGAAACCGCCCGGCGCACCGAGGTAGGCCCGGGCGCCCAGACGCGGCTGGGCGAAACACAGGCGCTGGCCGGCGCGTACGCTGAAGCTGCGCCAGGGACTGATCGGCTCGCCGTCCAGGGTCGCGCCCAGGTCGCCGCCGCTCAGTGCGAGCACGGCATCGCGCTCGCACTGCAGGTCGAGGTTGCCCAGGGTGATTTCCAGCACCGCAGCCCCCGGCGCGTTACCCAGCAGCCAGTTGGCCCAGCGCTGGGCGACCCAGTCCAGCGCGCCGCTCTGGGTCACGCCGAGGTGGCGCACGCCGTAACGGCCGGCGTCCTGTAGCTGGATAAATGGGGTGCTGCGCAGTACGCGCAGGCCTGGGTTTATGGGCGTGCTCATGGGGTGTCCTGCAGCGGGCTGTCGTCACCGCCCAGGCGGATGAATTCGG
This sequence comes from Gammaproteobacteria bacterium, assembly GCA_018826895.1. GTDB lineage: Bacteria > Pseudomonadota > Gammaproteobacteria > Pseudomonadales > Pseudomonadaceae > Aquipseudomonas. The sequence continues at coordinate 1,836 of JAHJYA010000081.1, read as the reverse complement.
CGTGGTCGATCGGCTCGAAGCGCACCCGGTCGCCGGGTTGCAACAGGCTGTAGCCGTCAATGGCCGGGTCGAACAGGCGCGTCGGCGTGCGCCCCAGCAGGTTCCAGCCGCCGGGCGAGACGGCCGGGTAAACGGCGGTCTGGCGCTCGGCGATGCCGACGCTGCCGGCGGCAATGCGTTTGCGTGGGGTGCTCAGGCGCGGAGCTGCCAGGTCGGGTTCGACCAGGCCCATAAAGGCAAAGCCGGGGGCGAAGCCCAAGGCGAACACCTGGTAGTCGTGGCCACTGTGGCGGCGGATGACTTCGGCTTCGCTGAGTTGGCTGCGGCGCGCCAGCAGGGCCAGTTCCGGGCCGACGCGGCGGTCGTACCAGGTCGGTAGCTGGTGCAGACGCCCATTACTGCTGTCGGCCGGCTGCAGGTCGGTAAAGGCCTGTTCGATGGACTGGTGCACCTGGGCCGCGCTCATGCAACTGAGGTCGTAGTGCAGCAACAGGGTGGTGTAGGAGGGCACCAGATCGATCAGCGCGGCGCCGAAGACTTCGCGCAGGCGCGTGCTGGCCGCGAGCATCCAGGGCATATTGGCTTCATCGATCTGCTCGAACAGGCGCAGGATCAGGCTGTCGATGCCCGCCACTTCGAGGGTGGGACGCGGTGCGCTCATGCCTTGCCCAGGGCGTCGAAGGCGTCGCGGATGCGCTTGACCGCGGCCACTGAGCTGGCGTTGTCGCCATGCACGCAGAGGGTCTGCGCCTGCAGGGGCAGGGCGCTGCCATCGCTGGCCAGCAGCGGCTCGCCGCGGGCCAGGGTGATGGCCTGGTTGACGATGATCTCGCTGTCATGGTGCACCGCGCCGGGCAGGCTACGGCTGACCAGGAAGCCGGCGGCATCGTAGGCGCGGTCGGCGAAGGCCTCGAACCACAGGCTGATGCCGAATTCGTCACCGATGGCCTGGGCCTGGCGATTGTCGCGGGTGCTCATCAGCATCAGCGGCAGCTGGCGGTCGTATTTGGCCACTGCGCTCATCACTGCGCGCAGGGTCGCCGGTTTGCGCATCATGTCCTGGTAGAGCGCGCCGTGGGGCTTTACATAGCTGACGCGAGTGCCTTGGCTGCGGCAGATCGCCTCCAGTGCGCCGATCTGGTAAAGCATCAGGTCTTCGACTTCCTGCGGTGTGCAATCCATGGAACGGCGGCCGAATCCGACGAGATCCTGGTAGGCGGTGTGGGCGCCAATGCGCACGCCATGCTCGACCGCCAGGGCCACGGTCCTGCGCATCACGCTGGGGTCGGAGGCATGAAAGCCGCAGGCAATGTTGGCGCAGTCGATAAAGGGCATCACCTCGGCGTCCAGACCCATGGTCCAGGCGCCAAAGCTTTCGCCGATGTCGCAATTCAGTAGCAGGCCGTTCACAGGCAGGTCCTCTGGCTGACGCGCCGGCAGACCGGCGGCATGACGAAGTGGTTGGCACGGACAGACCGTGCGCTGACCTATGGCGTCATTCTTCAACGCGACCGGCAGTGCGTCCAACTAATTAAAATGCGCGCAGGAGATAGGAAAAGTCGATGGAGCTGCGCCCCATCTATTTCCCTGAATGGCTGCAATCGCTTCGCCCCGAGGCGGGGCTCCTACGCGGTCGCAGGCATGGCGCATTTCCCGGTGGGAGCTGCGCTGTGCTGTGGCCGCGATTTCTGCAGCGCTTTGGCGACTTATCGCGAATAAAGGCTAGGGTCTGTTCCCGTTTCGTTCGCGGCCGCGCCGGAGCCAGTTTTAGCGCGAGGCAAGGCACGAGATGCGAAGTTTAGTGGGCTAAATGAGCCATCGAGAAACGCAGCATCG
>JAHJYA010000011.1 GCA_018826895.1 Gammaproteobacteria bacterium | reverse complement strand
TTGAACTTGATCTCGCGGTTACACAGGATATCCGGGTTCGGCGTCCGTCCGGCCTTGTATTCGGCCAGGAAATGCTCGAACACGTTGTCCCAGTACTCGGCGGCAAAGTTGGCAGTGTGCAGTTTGATACCGATGCGGTCGCACACCGCTTGGGCATCGGCCAGGTCATCCATGGCTGTGCAGTAGTCGGTACCGTCGTCCTCGTCCCAGTTCTTCATAAACAGGCCTTCGACCTGATAACCCTGTTCAAGAAGCAGCAGGGCAGAAACGGAGGAGTCGACGCCGCCGGACATGCCGACGATCACGCGTTTGGTGCTAGGTGCTTGCATGGGAGTCTGCGAGTGAAGCCTGAAAAGTCGCAGAGTCTACCAGAAAGCCTCCGCCCGTTCAGTGCGCAGGCGAGGTTGCGGTCGTGGTTATCGAGCAAGCCCCAGGTGCGTGAGGCTGCGGCGAAATGCCGGGTCATCCAGGTAGGCGACATTGAGTCGCGTCCAGGCAACGGGCATCTTGCGATCGACCGCGAAGATCGAGCCCGGGGCAAGCATCACGCCCTGGCTCAGGCATTGGCGGGTGAGGGTGTTGGCGTCATCGGCTCCAGGAAAGCGGGCCCATAGATAGAGGCTTTGTTCGGGCCGGCAGAACACCTCTGCGCCCAGGTCGTCGAGTACCGCCAGGCCGCGTTTCGTGGCGGTGCGCAAGCGCTCCTGAAGGCGTGATAGGTGGCGCAGGAAGTGCCCTTCGGAAAGGATCACGTCGATGGTGCGCTCACTGTACTCGGCACCGCTGTTGTGTAGCAGCATCTTCAGGTCGGCCAGTTCCTCGATGCGTTTCTTGCTACCAGCGATGAAGCCGACGCGTAAGGCGGCGGAAATCGATTTGGAGAAGCTGCCCAGGTAAAGGGTGCGCTCGGACTGGTCCAGGGCTGTTAATTTTATCGCCGAGCTGGGCTTGAAGTCGGCCATGGCATCGTTTTCCACTAGCAGGAGGTCATGCGCTTCTGCAATCTGCAGCAGGTGGTGTGCCTTGGCTGGAGACAGGTCGGAGCCGGTCGGGTTATGGCCCACGGACTGAAGGAAGAACAGCTTGGGCCTGTGCTTCTTCAGCAGGCGTTGCAGCGCCTCCAGGTCCGGGCCATCGGCCTCTCGCGGAATGCCGAGCATGCGTGCCCCTTGCAGTTGCAGCTTGCCGAACAAGGGATAGTAGCCAGGGTCCTCGACCAGTACCGTGTCGTCAGGGGCCACGTAGCGACGGATGATCAGGTCCATGGCATGGTTGGCGCCCAGGGTGGTCACCAGTTGTCGTGGTGACACGGCAATCTGGTAGTCCGCGAGTTTCTGCACCAGGCGCTGGCGCAGGTCGGGATTGCCCAGCCGTGTTCCGTAGCGAAACAGCGTCGACACGCCGCCGCGCACCACTTGCCGATGGAATTTGTCCAGGCGCATGTCCATTAGCCATTCAATCGGCGGGAACCCCTCGCCGAGGTGTGAATGGCCAGGGTCGCGCACGAACTGCTGACGCATCATCCAGATGGTGTCCAGTGCCCGGGTGTAAGGCTGTGATTCGTCATCGTCCTTGCGGGCTCTGAGGTTCTTGCAGACGAAGAACCCCTTGCCATGCCGAGCCTCTACCAGTCCCTGCGATGCCAGGTGTTCGTAAGCGGTGATTACGGTGTTCTTGGAGTACCCATGCAAGCGCATGTACTCGCGCAACGAGGGCAGTTTGTTGCCCTCTTGCAGGGCGCCTTCGGCTATTTGTCTGGCAATGGCGTCGGCAACTTTTTGCGCAAGGGTTTGTTTGGGCATGGCGAAAAGGTCGTGGGTACAAGGGGAGAAGTGTCTGGGCAAACTGTACCTTCTTTCATGGATACAGTGAGGATAGTGTTCCGCAACCAAGAACAAACGACTCCAAGAGAGCTCCCGATGTCCATCGATTCACGCCTGCCCAATTTCCGCAATCTGTCGCCCTCGAAACGACTCGACTACGTTCAGCAACTGGTCGGTCTGTCTGCCGAGGACTCGGCCCTTCTCCGCGATGCCGGTGCGCTGCCGATTGAAATCGCCGACGGCATGATCGAGAACGTGATTGGCACGTTCGAGTTGCCCTACGCATTGGCGAGCAACTTTCGCATCAACGGTAGGGATGTAGTGATTCCCCTGGTGGTAGAGGAGCCCTCGGTGGTTGCCGCGGCTTCGTTCATGGCCAAGTTGGCTCGTCCGGCAGGTGGTTTTCAGACCTCCAGCAGTGCGCCACTGATGCGTGCTCAGGTGCAGATCATTGGCGTCAGCGACCCCTACAATGCACGGCTCAGCCTGCTGCGCAGCAAGGACGAGATCATCGCTCTGGCTAACAGTAAGGATCAGTTGCTGAACAGCCTGGGTGGGGGCTGTCGCGATATCGAGGTGCACACCTTCATCGACAGCCCGCGCGGGCCGATGCTGGTGGCTCACCTGATCGTTGACGTGCGCGACGCCATGGGCGCGAATACGGTCAATACCATGGCAGAGGCGGTGGCGCCGCTGATGGAGCAGCTCACGGGAGGCAAGGTGCGCTTGCGCATTCTCTCCAACCTCGCCGATCTGCGTTTGGCCCGCGCCCAGGTACGTATCGCACCGGAACAGCTAGACACGCCAGAGTATAAGGGGGCCGAGGTCATCGAAGGGGTGATCGATGCCTATACCTTTGCGGCTATTGATCCCTACCGAGCGGCGACCCACAACAAAGGCATCATGAATGGCATCGATCCCCTGGTAGTGGCCACCGGTAACGACTGGCGAGCGGTGGAGGCGGGCGCTCACGCCTATGCCTGCCGCAATGGTCACTATGGTTCCCTGACCACATGGGAGAAGGACAGCGAAGGTTGCCTGGTCGGAACCATTGAAATGCCCATGCCGCTGGGGTTGGTGGGCGGCGCTACCAAGACCCATCCCCTGGCGCAGTTGTCGCTGCGCATTCTAGGCGTCAAAAGCGCCCAGGAACTGGGCGAAATTGCGGTCGCCGTGGGGCTGGCGCAGAACCTTGGGGCTTTGCGCGCCCTGGCCACCGAAGGCATTCAACGCGGTCACATGGCCCTGCATGCGCGCAATGTCGCGTTGTCGGCCGGTGCCCGTGGCGATGAGGTGGACTGGCTGGTCAAGCGAATGGTCGAGGCGCGAGATGTGCGCGCTGACCGCGCGGAGGTTCTGCTGCGCGAAAAGCGTGGGCAATGACCATGGATGCGGTAAGGCTGGTAGAGGTCGGCGCACGCGACGGCTTGCAGAACGAGGCCCTGACGCTGCCGGTAGCGATACGCGTGGAACTGATCGAGCGCCTGGTCGCGTCCGGATTGCTAACCCTGGAGGCTGGAGCTTTCGTCTCCCCGCGCTGGGTTCCGCAGATGGTCGACTCCGACGAGGTGCTGCGACGACTTCGGCAGCAGCCGGGGGTGACCTATACGGCGCTGGTGCCCAATCTCCAGGGGCTGGATGCCGCGCTGGCAGCCGACTGCAGGGAGGTCGCGATTTTTGCGTCTGCATCCGAGTTGTTCTCGCAGCGGAACATCAACTGCTCCATCGATGAAAGCCTGCAGCGCTTCCAGCCTGTGCTTGCCAAGGCAACAGAGCAGGGCGTGGCGGTACGCGGTTACGTGTCCTGTGTGCTTGGTTGTCCGTTCAGCGATGAAGTGCCGGTGGCTGATGTGGTTCGAGTCGCCCGTGAGCTGTATGCCATGGGCTGCTATGAGATCAGCCTGGGCGACACCATTGGCAGAGGTACGCCGGGGCGGGTCAGGCAACTTATCGAGGCTTGCGTCAGCGAGGTGCCGATCACGGCCCTGGCCGGGCACTTCCACGACACCTATGGCATGGCAGTGGCCAACGTTCAGGCGGCTCTGGACGCTGGCGTGCGGGTGTTCGACAGCTCGATCTCCGGGCTTGGCGGGTGTCCATATTCGCCAGGTGCCACCGGTAACGTGGCAACCGAGGAGCTGGTCTACCTGTTTCATGAGCAGGGGCTGGCGACCGGTGTTGATCTTCCGGCGCTGCTCGAGGCGGGAGCCTTTATCGATGCCGCGTTGGGCAAGGCCTCGGCCTCGAGAGTGGCCACGGCTCTGCGCAGCAAGGCATCTCGTCAGTGATGACGGACAGGTCGTGTCACAGCCAGCATTCCGACAACCCATGAGCGACGACCTGATGGTCGTCCATCCAAACGCTTCCTCAATAACAACAAGAGCCCGCGAGGGCGAGGGACATCATGATTCAAGAACTTGCCAGGTCGGCTGCAACGCCGCCCGACGTTACGCGCGACACCAGCAACCTCTACGAGGTGTGGGGCGACACCGTGGATGCCAAGCATCTCGTGCTGGCCATCCTGATCAGTGCTGTCGTCAGCCTCGGCACTTATACACTGGCGTTATGGATTCTTGCCGGCATCCTGGATTCGGCGCAGATGGCCAAGGCCTACGCCATGCTGTTCGGGATTCTGGGCTGCCTGGGTGGCGGTACGATCAGTGCCCTCCTGTTCAAGCCCAAGCGCGATGTGATCGAGCATGTCGCGGACCCCGCGTTTCGTGAGCAAGTGGTCAACGACCTGCTCAAAGAGTACGGCAGCCTTGGTCGCCTTGAGGAGACGTCGCCCGAGGTAATCGCCGAGCTGCGCGATCTGGGGCTCTACGAGCTATTTCGCGACGCCCAGCGGCGTGAGGAGGGCGCGCGTGAGCCTGCTGCTGATGCCGGGGTGGATGCGCATGCATCCCTGCAGCCAAGTGGAGGGCGTTCGTGATGGAAGGGTTGCTCTACGAAATCCTCATGGCGATGGCGCTTGGCGTGTTCGGCGCGGTGCTGTTCTCAGCGATCGGTCTGGTCTCGGGAACCGATGAAACCACGACCCTGGCTCCCCTGACCATGCTGGTCGTGATGTTGGGCGCGCCGCCGGCCGGCATTCTCACTTTCTTTCTGGCCGGTGCGGTCGCCAAACATATGACTCACGCCGTACCCACCGCTCTGCTGGGGATTCCCGGTGACACGATGGCGACTGCGCTCATCGGTGACGCCAATTACTTGCGGCGACTCGGGGTGCCCCATGTGGCATTGCGCAAGATGATCACCGGCGGTGCGATGGCCGCTCTGATCGCAGTGCCGTTGTCGGTGCTGTTCGCGGTGTTACTGGCGCCATTCGGCGATGTGATCAAGCAGTTCGCTCCTTGGGTTTTCCTCTGCGCGGCATTCGCTATCGCTTATTTTTCGTCCGGGCGCTGGGCTTCGGTGCTGGCGCTGCTACCGTTCGTGCTGGTCATCGTTGCCTTGCAGTCACTGACGGCTCAATACGACATCAAGCTGGCCGTTAGCTATTTTCTCGGTATAGCAGTCGCACCGCTGATCGCCTCACTGTTCTCGCTGCTGGCGCCGGTCGAGCGCGAGAAGATGCGCCGCGATGGGTTTCGCGTATTTTCCCTGGCTCCGGACATGAAAGGCTGGAAAGGCTACTTTCCTAATCCGTTTCGGGTGATCAACAAGCGCCAGATACGTATGACCGCGATGGCTGCCAGTGTCACCAGTGCCACCTTCGTCTTCAGCCCCGTGGCTATGACTGTGATCATGGGGGAGGTGATCGGGGCGCGCATCAAGCAGGCATACGAGCGACTGACCACCGTAATCACCGCACGTAATGGCGTAACTGAGTCGACCTACATCGCGGAAGCGCTAATTCCCCTGATTGCCTTCGGTCTACCGCTCAGCCCGGTAGCTGCAGGGCCAGCTGCACCGCTGTTCAATGCGCCGCCGCGGTTTACCGTCGATAGCGCTACTGGCGAAATCAATAACCTGCACAACCTTTTGAATTACTGGGAATTCTTCGGCTATGGCATGTTGGCGGTGATTATCGCCATCCTTATCGCCTATCCATTTTCCATGAGTTTCGCCCACCGGGCTGCGTCCTTCGTGTTCCGCAAGATTAGTCACGAAGCGGTGATTTCCACTTTTATCGGCCTGGCACTGGTTGTGGGTATCTGGGAGGGCGGTTTGCTGGGGGTGCTGGTGGTTGTCACCGTTGGCTTGCTTGGTGGCTTCTTGGGGCGTTTCTTGGGTTTCAATATCGGCGTGCAGTTTATGGGCTACTACACGGCGGTATTGAGTGTTCCGGCAATGTTGGCTTTATTTGGGTGAGCGGGCGCACTTTGAACGCTCAACGGTGTGCCTGGCGCTACCGCACCAGCTCCAGCGGTCCGCTGATGCCGGTCAGGTAGTCATCCACGCACTGCAGCACCAGCTCGCTGCGCCAGCGCTCGGGCTGTGCGGCCAGCTCGTCGCGCGTCAACCAGGTGATCCCGCTGATATCGTTGTCCAGTTCGCGCTTGGGATCATGGCGAACGGGGCGGGCGCTGAAGCAGACTCGTTGGTAAGTCACACCGTTGCTCGGCGCAGTGTAGAGATAGATGCCGAGCAGACTGGTGAGATCCACGTCCCAGCCGGTTTCTTCGAGGGTTTCGCGCAGTGCGGCTTCGCGCAATGACTCGTTGGCTTCCAGATGCCCGGCTGGCTGATTAAGCACCATGCGACCGGCCTTGAGCTCTTCCACGAAGAGAAAGCGGCCCCGGTCTTCGACGATCGTGGCGACGGTAATGTGGGGTTGCCATTGCATAGATAGGGCGCTGCCTTCGAGGTTTGGATGCGCAAATCATATCAGTGCAGTTGCCGCTTTACGGCAGCCAAAAACACAGAACCCCGGCACGAGGGCCGGGGTTCTGTGTGGCGTGATGCCTTGCGGCGACTAGCGTCGTTTAGGCAAGTTCAGCCAGTGCGGCGTTGAACGTCGCGCTCGGGCGCATGACCTTGCTGGTCAGCTCCGGGCTGGAGCGGTAGTAACCACCGATTTCGACCGGCTTGCCTTGAGCGGCGTTCAGCTCGGCGACGATGATCGCTTCCTGCTCGCTTAGGGTCTTGGCCAGCGGTGCGAAGCGGGCTTGCAACTCGCGGTCTTCAGTCTGCTCAGCCAGGGCCTGAGCCCAGTAGAGCGCCAGGTAGAAGTGGCTACCACGGTTGTCCAGCTCACCGGTCTTACGCGATGGCGACTTGTTGTTGTCCAGCAGCTTGCCGGTTGCCGCGTCCAGGGTAGTACCCAGGATCTTGGCTTTCGGGTTGCTGGTCTTGATCCCGGTTTCTTCCAGGGAGACCGCCAGGGCGAGGAATTCGCCGAGCGAGTCCCAGCGCAGGTGGTTCTCTTCGATCAGCTGCTGCACGTGCTTGGGTGCCGAGCCGCCTGCACCGGTTTCATACATGCCGCCACCAGCCATCAGCGGCACGATGGAGAGCATCTTCGCCGAGGTGCCCAGTTCCATGATCGGGAACAAGTCGGTCAGGTAATCGCGCAGCACGTTGCCGGTCACCGAAATGGTGTCCTGGCCACGGATCAGGCGCTCCATGCTCACGCGTATGGCTTCGTTGTAGCCCATCATGCGGATATCCAGGCCGTTCAGGTCGTAGTCCTGCAGGTAGGTTTCAACCTTTTTCTGCAGTTCACGGTCGTGAGCGCGTTCTGGATCGAGCCAGAAGATTGCCGGGGTGTTGGACTGGCGGGCGCGGGTAACGGCCAGCTTGACCCAGTCACGGATCGGCGCATCTTTGGTCTGGCAGGCGCGCCAGATATCGCCGGCTTCGACTTCGTGCTGCATCAGCACTGTGCCATCGGCCAGAACGACGCGCATGGTGCCGTCGGCACTCATTTCGAAGGTCTTGTCGTGGGAGCCGTATTCTTCGGCTTTCTGCGCCATCAGACCAACGTTCGGTACTGTGCCCATGGTGGTGGGGTCGAACGCGCCATTGGTTTTGCAGAAATTGATCATTTCCTGGTAGATGCGAGCGTAGGTGCTTTCCGGCATCACCGCTTTGGTGTCCTTGAGCTTGCCGTCCTTGCCCCACATCTGCCCGGAGCTGCGGATCATCGCCGGCATCGAGGCGTCGACGATCACGTCACTTGGGATGTGCAGGTTGGTGATGCCCTTGACCGAGTCGACCATCGCCATTTCCGGGCGGTGGCTGTAGCAGGCATGGATGTCATCGAGGATTTCTTCCTGCTGCGAAGCCGGCAGGGATTTGATCTTGTCGTAGACGCTGCTGATGCCGTTGTTCGGGTTCACACCCAGCTCGTCGAACAGCTTGCCGTATTTGTCGAACACGTCCTTGTAGTAGACGCTGACGGCGTGGCCGAAGACGATCGGGTGGGAGACCTTCATCATGGTCGCCTTGACATGCAGGGACCACATCACGCCAGTCTCTTTGCAGTCTTGCAGGGTCTTCTCGAAGAACTCGCGCAGCTTGCGGCAGCTCATGAACATGCTGTCGAAGACTTCGCCTTCTTGCAGGGCGAGTTGTTTCTTGACCTCGACCTTACCGTCTTTGCCGACGAACTCGATGCGTACATCACCGGCCTTGGCCATGGTGATCGATTGCTCGCTGGAGAAGAAATCGCCGCCGCGCATGTAGTCGGCGTGGGATTGCGAGGCCATGCTCCACTTGCCCATGGAGTGCGGGTGCTTGCGGGCGAAAGCCTTGACCGCTGCAGGCGCGCGACGGTCCGAGTTGCCTTCGCGCAGCACTGGGTTCACGGCGCTGCCGAGGACCTTGCTGTAACGTGCACGGGCTTCTTTCTCGGCATCGGTCTGCGGGTCTTCCGGGAAGTCCGGAATGGCGTAGCCCTGGGCTTGCAGCTCGGCGATGGCGCCTTTGAGCTGCGGTACCGACGCGCTGATGTTCGGCAGTTTGATGATATTGGCGTCTGGCGAGGTGGCCAGTACGGCAAGCTCGGCGAGGTCATCCTCGATCTGCTTGTCTGCACCCAGTTGATCGGCAAAGCTCGCCAGGATTCGACCTGCCAGGGAGATGTCGCGCGTTTCGACGGCGATATCTGCGGAGGCAGCGAAGGCTTCTACAATGGGAAGAAGCGAATAGGTGGCCAGGGCCGGGGCTTCGTCGGTGAAGGTATAGATGATCTTCGAACGGGTGGGCATTTAGAGTTAACTCTCTTCTTTGCTGAGCGTGCACAGAAACTCGACATGCGCAGGTAGGCGCCTTGGCTCCTGAAGTATCGAGCCGTAAGTCGAGGACTCGCCGCAGTGATGTGGGATGCACCAGTAGAGTGTCGAACATTTCGAGCCGTCGAGCCACGGTAGCGTATCGACGGGATCAAGAAGCAGGGCGCCTTGTCCAAGGCTATCCACTCCTTATGACTCGTTAGTCATGTGCGGAGTATACCACTGCGTCAGGGCGTCGCAGAATGCCCTTGCGCATAAGACCAATGAACATGTGGTTTCGCCCGTTTCATGTGGAGTACCCTCGGGAGACGCGCACAGTTCATACATCAGACGGAGTTCAGCATGGGATACCAAAAGATCCAAGTGCCAGCCCAGGGTGACAAAATCACCGTAAACGCCGACATGTCGCTCAATGTACCGAACAACCCGATCATCCCGTTCATCGAAGGCGATGGCATCGGTGTGGACATCAGCCCGGTGATGATCAAGGTGGTCGATGCCGCTGTCGAGAAAGCCTATGGCGGCCAGCGCAAGATCGCCTGGATGGAAGTCTATGCCGGTGAAAAGGCGACTCAGGTTTATGACCAGGATACCTGGCTGCCCGAGGAGACCCTAGCGGCAGTCAAAGACTACGTCGTCTCAATCAAGGGGCCGCTGACCACGCCAGTCGGCGGTGGTATCCGCTCTCTGAACGTTGCCTTGCGTCAGCAGCTCGATCTGTATGTCTGTCTGCGCCCGGTACGCTGGTTCGAAGGCGTGCCCAGCCCGGTGAAAAAGCCTGGCGACGTGGACATGACCATCTTTCGCGAGAACTCCGAAGACATCTATGCCGGTATCGAGTGGAAAGCTGGCTCGCCTGAGGCGAATAAGGTGATCAAGTTCCTCAAGGAGGAGATGGGCGTCACCAAGATCCGTTTCGATCAGGATTGCGGTATCGGCATCAAGCCGGTTTCCAAGGAGGGCACCAAGCGCCTGGCACGTAAAGCACTGCAGTATGTGGTCGATAACGACCGCGACTCGCTGACCATCGTGCACAAAGGCAACATCATGAAGTTCACCGAAGGGGCGTTCAAAGAGTGGGCTTACGAGATTGCGGCCGATGAGTTTGGTGCTACCTTGCTCGATGGTGGCCCCTGGATGCAGTTCAAGAATCCACGTACCGGCAAGAATGTCGTCGTCAAAGACGCCATTGCCGACGCCATGCTGCAGCAGATTCTGTTACGCCCGGCCGAGTACGATGTGATCGCCACGCTTAACCTCAATGGCGATTACCTCTCCGACGCGCTGGCTGCTGAAGTCGGCGGGATCGGTATTGCGCCGGGCGCCAACCTGTCCGATAACGTGGCAATGTTCGAAGCGACTCACGGTACGGCACCCAAGTACGCCGGGCTGGACAAGGTCAACCCGGGCTCGCTCATTCTCTCGGCGGAAATGATGTTGCGGCATATGGGCTGGAGCGAGGCGGCCGACCTGATCACCAAAGGCACCAACGGGGCGATTTCCGCCAAGACAGTGACCTATGACTTCGAGCGGCTAATGGAGGGCGCGACCTTGCTGTCATGCTCGGAATTTGGCGATGCGATGATCTCGCACATGTGATGCGGGCGCGCGAAGACCGGCCTTGCGGCCGGTCTTCTGCCCAAGTGGTGCTGAGGGTCAGGCTTGGGCGGTAGCGCGAGTTGTAGCCATTGGCGTCGACGAGGTGTCGCCATTTGCCATGACGGTGCTGATATTCACGGCATGCAGGCCTTTAGGGCCCTGGATGATATCGAAGCTGACCGGCTGGCCCGCCTTGAGCGTTTTGTAGCCATCCATCTGAATCGCCGAGTAATGGGCGAACAGGTCCTCATCGCCGCCGTCAGCAAGGATGAATCCATAGCCCTTGGCGTTGTTGAACCACTTGACCTTACCGCTGACCATGCTGATATCCCTCTGCAAAGCACTCCATCACTGGAGTATCATCCACTTCGTCACCCCGACAGTTGCCGCCGGGAAACCCTGATGCCCAGAAGGGGCATTCATTGTTTGTAACACCGTTTTGCCTATAGTCAAGGCGCAGCTGCAACAGACCGAGAAGCTGGTCAAACTCCATCCAGTGCCCATTCGCCCAATCAAGAATCCGTATCCCAGCATGCATGCAAGTAGCCAGATTCGACTAACATTCAATCAGGACCGCCCCACCACGCATGAGGACGATGGCTCCGGTGTTGCCGTGCAGGAGGCAAAGCCAGCGTTGCAGGCACCTCCTCTGTATAAGGTGGTCATATTTAATGACGATTACACGCCAATGGATTTTGTGGTCGAAGTGCTTGAGGTGTTCTTCAGCATGAACCGCGAGGTGGCCACGCGACTGATGCTCACCGTCCATACCGAAGGTCGGGCCGTGTGCGGCATGTATACGCGAGATATAGCCGAAACTAAGGCGATGCAGGTTAATCAATACGCTAGGGAGAGCCAGCATCCGCTACTCTGTGAGATCGAGAAGGACGGTTAACGCCGGCCATTGGGGCATGAGGTGAAGCTATGTTAAATCGAGAGCTCGAAGTCACCCTCAATCTAGCCTTCAAGGAGGCACGTACCAAGCGTCATGAGTTCATGACGGTTGAGCACCTGCTGCTTGCGCTGCTGGATAACGAGGCCGCCGCCAGCGTCCTGCGTGCGTGCGGTGCCAACCTGGACAAGCTGCGGCATGATCTGCAGGAGTTCATTGATTCCACCACGCCACTGATTCCACAGCACGATGAAGAGCGTGAGACTCAGCCAACCCTGGGCTTTCAGCGTGTTCTGCAGCGCGCCGTATTTCACGTGCAGAGTTCCGGCAAGCGTGAAGTAACAGGCGCCAACGTGCTGGTGGCGATTTTCAGCGAGCAGGAAAGCCAGGCAGTATTCCTGCTTAAGCAGCAAAGCGTCGCGCGCATTGATGTGGTCAATTTCATCGCCCACGGCATTTCCAAGGTGCCCGGCCACAGTGGTCATCCGGAAGCCGAGCAGGAAATGCAGGATGAAGAGGGCGGAGAGGCTGCCGGCTCAAGCAATCCATTGGATGCTTATGCCAGCAACCTTAACGAACAGGCTCGCCAGGGGCGCATTGACCCACTGGTCGGGCGTGAGAGTGAAGTCGAGCGTGTCGCGCAGATTCTTGCTCGCCGGCGCAAGAACAACCCGTTGCTGGTGGGCGAAGCCGGCGTCGGTAAGACGGCCATCGCTGAAGGGCTTGCCAAGCGCATCGTCGATGGCCAAGTGCCCGACTTGCTTTCCGAGAGCGTGGTTTACTCCCTGGATCTAGGCGCTCTTCTGGCCGGGACCAAGTACCGCGGTGACTTCGAGAAGCGCCTCAAAGCGCTGCTCAACGAGCTGCGCAAGCGTCCGCACGCGATTCTGTTTATCGACGAGATCCACACCATTATCGGTGCCGGCGCAGCATCGGGCGGGGTGATGGATGCGTCCAACCTGCTCAAACCGATGCTCTCTTCCGGTGAGATTCGCTGCATTGGCTCCACCACGTTCCAGGAGTTTCGTGGCATCTTTGAAAAGGACCGTGCCCTGGCGCGGCGCTTCCAGAAGGTCGATGTCAGTGAGCCCTCCGTGGATGACACCTACGGCATTCTCAAGGGCCTCAAAGGGCGTTTCGAGCAGCACCACGGTATCGAGTACAGTGACGAAGCCCTGCGTGCAGCGGCCGAGCTGGCTGCTCGCTACATCAACGACCGGCACATGCCAGACAAGGCCATCGATGTGATCGATGAGGCGGGCGCCTATCAGCGCCTACAGCCCCAGGAACGTCGCGTGCAGCGTATTGAAGTGGCGCAGGTGGAAGATATTGTCGCCAAGATCGCGCGTATCCCCCCGAAGCATGTGTCCAGCTCCGACAAGGAGCTGCTACGCAACCTGGAGCGCGACCTCAAGCTCACGGTCTTCGGCCAGGATGCGGCCATCGACTCGCTGTCCACGGCTATCAAGCTATCGCGGGCCGGGCTCAAGGCACCAGACAAGCCGGTAGGTTCCTTCCTGTTCGCCGGTCCGACCGGTGTGGGCAAGACAGAGGCGGCGCGTCAGTTGTCCAAGGCGCTGGGAATCGAGCTGGTGCGCTTCGACATGTCCGAGTACATGGAGCGGCACACCGTATCGCGCTTGATCGGTGCACCACCTGGCTATGTCGGTTTCGACCAGGGCGGGCTGTTGACCGAGGCGATCACCAAGCAACCGCATTGCGTGCTGCTGCTCGATGAAATCGAAAAGGCTCACCCGGAAGTCTTTAACCTGCTGCTGCAGGTCATGGACCACGGCACCCTGACCGACAATAACGGGCGCAAGGCGGATTTCCGCAATGTGATCCTGATCATGACCACCAATGCTGGTGCCGAGACGGCCTCGCGGGCATCGATTGGCTTTACCCATCAGGACCACTCGTCCGATGCGATGGAAGTGATCAAGAAGAGCTTCACGCCGGAGTTCCGCAACCGTCTGGATACCATCATTCAGTTTGGCCGCCTGAGCCACGAAGTCATCAAGAGCATCGTCGACAAGTTCCTCACCGAACTGCAGGCGCAGCTTGAGGACAAGCGGGTCATGCTGGAAGTCAGTGACGCGGCGCGCAACTGGCTGGCTGAGCAGGGCTATGATGTACAGATGGGTGCTCGTCCCATGGCGCGTTTGATCCAGGACAAGATCAAGCGGCCGCTGGCGGAAGAGATTCTGTTTGGCGAACTGGCCGAGCATGGCGGGGTAGTGCATGTCGATTTTGTCGCGGGTGAGCTGACCTTCGACTTTGAAACGACTGCTGAAATGGCCTGACATCCATTGTTGTCGCTCAACAAAAACGCCCGGCAATTGCCGGGCGTTTTCATGACTGCCTGTCGCAGCGGGGCGCGATAGGCGACCGGTTAGCGGGCGCGGTAGGTAATGCGGCCCTTGCTCAGGTCATAAGGCGTCAGTTCGACGCGCACTTTGTCGCCAGTGAGAATGCGGATGTAGTTCTTGCGCATCTTTCCGGAGATGTGCGCGGTTACGACGTGCCCATTTTCCAACTCCACACGGAACATGGTGTTGGGCAGGGTGTCGACGACAGTGCCTTCCATTTCGAAGCTGTCTTCTTTCGACATGCAGTAAAGCCCTCGGTATCCAAT
>JAHJYA010000080.1 GCA_018826895.1 Gammaproteobacteria bacterium | reverse complement strand
TGCGGCTTTGAAGATGGTGGAGCTAAACGGGATCGAACCGTTGACCTCTTGCATGCCATGCAAGCGCTCTCCCAGCTGAGCTATAGCCCCATCTCAAGGACGGGGCGCATGTTAAGAGCGCGCCCCACTGCTGTCAACATTATTTTTACTTACACCCTCATTTTTTATGCTGACAGAACAACCACTTACCCCATTGCGGCGCACTAAAACGACGGCCGGACGGGCGTTCGACCGCTTAGGCAATGGCCGGCAGCAGCTTTTCCCACTCCTTGTTTTCCTTCTTCGACACGCCACCGAGCAGCTCGATAGCCTGACGCAGGCGGAAACGGGTCAGGTCCGGACCGAGGATTTCCATGGCATCGAGTACCGAGACCGAACTGGCCTGCCCAGTAATGGCCGCAAACATCAGCGGCATGGCATCACGCAGCTTCAGCTCCAGGTGCTCGACCACAGACTGAATGCAGGCGGTAATCCGCTCCTTCTCCCACTGCCGCAGGGCTTCGAGCTTCCACAGGATCAACTGCATCACCTGGCGCACCTGATCGGCCGATAGTTTCTTGTGCTCGAACAGCTTGGCATCCAGGACCAGGCCGCCGGCAAAGAAGAAGCTGGCCAACGGGGCTATCTGACTGAAGGTTTCCACCCGCCCCTGCACGTGCGGAGCGATCTGCATCAGGTAGTTGCTGTTGAACGCCCACTTCTGCGCCCCGGCGGCAAACTCCTCGACGCTCAGTTCACGCATCCACTGGCCGTTGAGCCAGGACAGCTTCTCCAGGTCGAAAATCGGCCCGCCAAGGGACACGCGGTTGATGTCGAAATGCTCGACCATCTCATCCAGGCTGAATTTCTCGCGCTCATCCGGCATCGACCAGCCCATGCGGCCGAGGTAGTTGAGCATGGCCTGCGGCAGGAAGCCCATGCGCTCATAGAACGTGATGCTGGTGGGGTTCTTGCGCTTGGACAGCTTGCTCTTGTCCGGGTTACGCAGCAGCGGCATATAGCACAGCTGCGGCTTGTCCCAGCCGAAGTACTCGTACAGCAGGATCAGCTTGGGCGCCGACGGCAGCCACTCTTCACCACGCAGGACATGGGTGATGCCCATCAGATGATCATCGACCACGTTGGCCAGGAAGTAGGTCGGCAGGCCATCGGTCTTCATCAACACCTGCATGTCCATGCGATCCCAGGGGATCTCCACTTCGCCACGCAGCATGTCCGGCACCACACAGACGCCTTCGGTCGGCACCTTCATGCGCACTACATTCGGTTCGCCAGCCCCCAGGCGCTGCTGCACTTCTTCAGCGGACAGGTGCATGCAATGGCCGTCATAACGCGGCGTCTGCTTGGCTTCGGTCTGCTCGGCGCGCAGCTTGTCCAGGCGCTCGGCACTGCAGAAGCAGTGAAAGGCATGGCCCTTGTCGACCAACTCAGCCGTGTACTGCTTGTAGATATGCCCACGCTCGCTCTGCCGATACGGGCCGTGCGGGCCGCCCACATCGGGGCCTTCACTCCACTCGATACCCAGCCAGCGCAGGGCATCGAAAATCTGCTG
The DNA here is from genome assembly GCA_018826895.1 of Gammaproteobacteria bacterium. Taxonomy (GTDB): domain Bacteria; phylum Pseudomonadota; class Gammaproteobacteria; order Pseudomonadales; family Pseudomonadaceae; genus Aquipseudomonas. The sequence continues at coordinate 32,517 of JAHJYA010000080.1, read as the reverse complement.
CTCAGACTCACGGGTAGAACGGACCTGGTCGGTGTCCTCGATGCGCAGGATAAATTCACCCCCGTGCTGACGGGCAAAACACAGGTTGAACAGGGCGATATAGGCGGTACCTACATGGGGGTCGCCAGTCGGCGAAGGAGCGATACGGGTACGGACGGTGGTCATCAAGACTCTCGGCAAAAGGAGGCAGAGCAAAACCGGACCTGCCATCGGCTGACGGGCAGACTGCCGGCCTGGCGCCCGCGGTTACCACAGCATCGCGCGGCAAGCGCGCAGTACCGGGCGTCGGTGGGCGACACAGACGTTAGGGCGCAGATATTAACAGGCCGGCGGCACTCGGCTCCAGCAACCGACCCTCCTCCACAGGCATGGCCTGCATCAGAAAGTCGAGGAAGGTCTTCACTTTCATGGCTTGAAAACGCCGTGAGGGATAAACCGCATACACCTCACCAATGGGCATGCGCGCCCCAGGCAATAACTCAATCAGCCTGCCGTCACGAATCGCTTCCTCGCTGATCATCACCGGCAGGCTGGCAATTCCGGCGCCGGCCAGCGCCGCTTCCCGCGCAAAGGTGATGTTGTTGCTGGTCAATACGCGCCGGCAGGCAATCTGGGCATCGAGCAACGGCCAATGGCGCGGCGAATCGTTCGGCAGCAGGATCGCCCGGTGCCCGGCCAGTTCACTTACCTGTCGTGGTGTGCCGTGGCGTTTCAAGTAATCAGGGCTGGCACACAAGCGCCGAGCGGTCTGGAACAGACGACGGGCAATCAGCGTGGAATCCTGGGGCGCACCCACCAGAATGGCGATGTCTACGCCCTCCTCTACCGGATCGACATGCCGAGATGTCAATTCGACCTCGGCATCGATCTGCGGGTACTGGCGCATAAACGCCCCCAACACCCGACCAAGAAACAACTGGCCGAATTCGATTGGTGCGGTGATGCGCAGTAAACCGGAGGGCGCCTGCTGCAATTGCATGACGGCCTGCTCGGCCTCGGCAAAGTCCAACATGATCTGCCGGCAGCGTTCGTAATAGGCCTGCCCGACTTCCGTTAAACGTAGTTTGCGAGTCGTGCGATTAAGCAAACGTACCCCGAGGCGCTCCTCGAGCAGGGCGATACGCCGACTGACCGTGGACTTCTGCATCCCCAGGCCCTGAGCCGCTAGCGTGAAACTGTGACACTCCACCACACGGGTAAAGATCAGCGCATCGTCCAGCCCCATGATTGTTCCCTTCAAGCAACAAAGTTTCCGAATTCTAAAGGCTGCAGGCGCGCAAGGAACACTGATAAATTTACTTACATTTTAGCCATCTGCGACGAGCCACCCATTCATGCCCGCCCAACTCCGCCGCCGCTTATTCCTGTTCTTCGCCGTCATCGGCTTGCTGGCCGCCGCGCTCTTTATCCACTGGTATCTGATCGATCGCCTGATCGAGGACACCGACAACGCTTATGTGCAGGGCGAGATTACCCGTGTCTCCAGCCAGCTGGGCGCGCGTATCGACAAGGTCCTGGTCGGCGACAACCAGCATGTCGAGCAAGGTGAGTTGCTTGTGGTGCTCGAAGCCGGGGACTTCCAGCTTGCCGTAGAGCGGGCTCAGGCCACCCTGGAAACCCGAGAGGCCGAGCATCTGCAGGCGCAGAGCAAACTAGACCAGCAGGCCAGCCTGATTGCCGCGAGTCAGGCCGATGTCGCCGCCAGCCAGGCCACCCTGGGCCGTTCCCAGGTGGACCTGTCCCGCGCGCAGACCCTGCGCAAACCCGGCTACGTCTCCGAGGAGCGTGTCACCACCCTAACTGCCGACAGCCGGGTGGCGCGCTCCCAAGTGGCCAAGGCCGAAGCTGATCTGCAGGCTCAACGCCAACAGATCGGCAGCTTGCAAGCCGAACTCAAGCGCCTCGATGCCCAAGTGCGCAGCGCCCGTGTCGACCTGGCCCAGGCCCGCCTGAACCTTGAACGCAGCGAAATCCGTGCACCGATCAGTGGCTTTATTGGCCAGCGCGCTGCGCGACCGGGCCAGTACGTACAGGCTGGGGCTTACCTGCTGTCAGTGGTGCCGGACCAGAACATCTGGGTCCAGGCCAACTTCAAGGAAACCCAGATCGGCCACATGCACGCTGGGCAGCGTGCCGAACTGACCTTCGACAGCTTCCCCGATACCCCCATCGAAGGCCGAGTAGACAGCCTGTTCGCGGCTTCAGGCGCACAGTTCAGCCTGCTGCCGCCGGACAATGCCACCGGCAATTTCACCAAGGTGGTGCAACGCATTCCGGTCAAGTTGACCTTTGCTGCCGACAACCCGCTCAAGGGCCTGATTCGTCCAGGCATGTCGGTCGAGGTAGCGGTCACAATCGGCGCTGATGCCAATGGCGGCTGACGCGTTGCGGCGCCCTACCGGCGAGCCCAGCCTGCGCGACTGGATCGCGGTAATGAGCGCCATGCTCGGTGCGTTCATGGCGGTGCTGGATATTCAGATCACCAACTCCTCGCTCAAGGATATCCAGGGAGCACTGGCGGCCACGCTGGAGGAAGGCTCGTGGATTTCCACCTCCTACCTGGTGGCGGAGATCATCATGATCCCGCTTACCGCCTGGCTGGTGCAGTTGCTCTCGGCGCGCCGATTGGCGACCTGGGTATCCATCGGCTTTCTTCTTTCGTCACTGCTGTGCTCGATGGCCTGGAGCCTGGAGAGCATGATCGTGTTTCGCGCGATGCAGGGTTTTACCGGCGGCGCCCTGATCCCGCTGGCCTTCACCCTGACCCTGATCAAGCTGCCGGAGCATCATCGTGCCAAGGGCATGGCGCTGTTCGCCCTGACCGCGACCTTCGCTCCCTCGATCGGCCCAACCCTGGGCGGCTGGCTGACAGAGAATTTCGGCTGGGAATATATCTTCTACATCAACGTACCGCCCGGGCTGCTGATGATCGCCGGCATGCTCTATGGCCTGGAGAAGAAACCGCCACATTGGGACATGCTCAAGCGTACGGATTATGCCGGCATCCTGACCATGGCTGTGGGGCTGGGGTGCCTGCAGGTATTTCTTGAGGAAGGTCACCGCAAGGACTGGCTGGAGTCCAGCCTGATCGCCGGCCTGGGCAGTATCGCCAGCATCAGCCTGGGGCTGTTCGTTATCCTTCAGCTGTCGCGTCCCAACCCTTTGATCAACCTCGGCGTGCTGCGCGAGCGCAACTTCGGTCTGTCGAGTATCTCCAGCCTGGGGCTGGGCATGGGCCTGTACGGCTCAATCTATGTATTGCCGCTGTACCTGGCGCAGATCCAGGGTTACAACGCCCTGCAGATCGGCGAGGTGATCATGTGGATGGGGGTACCCCAGCTGTTCCTGATCCCGCTGGTGCCCCTGATGATGAAAAAGGTCTCACCTAAATGGCTGTGCGCCCTGGGCTTTGGCCTGTTCGGCCTGGCCAGCTACCTGTCCGGCGTGCTCAACCCGGACTTTGCCGGCGAGCAGTTCAAGCATATCCAGATCATCCGTGCCCTAGGTCAGCCGCTGGTGATGGTGACCATCTCGCTGATCGCCACGGCGTATATCCTGCCCCAGGATGCTGGCTCAGCCTCGAGCCTGTTCAACATCCTGCGCAACCTCGGCGGAGCTATTGGTATCGCACTGCTCTCAACCCTGCTCGACGCACGGGCCAAGGTGTATTTCGACTACCTGCGCGAAGCCCTGGTACCGACCAACCCACAGGTGGCCGAGCGCCTCGCCAGCCTGACCAACAGCTTGGGCAGCGAACAGGCCGCCCTGGCCCGGCTGAGCGAGATCACCCACCAGCAGGCCTCGATCATGGCCTATAACGATGCCTTCCACTGCATCGGTATCGTCCTTGGGGTGAGCATGCTCGCGGTGCTGCTGACCCGAAGCCTGCCCAGCAACGCCTCGGGCACCGCCGCGCATTAGACCTGCAGCAGACGGTCGCGCAGCTTCTGGATCTCGTCTCGCAACTGCGCCGCGGCCTCGAATTCCAGATCCCGCGCCAGCTGGTACATCTTCTCTTCGAGCTGGCGAATACGCTTGGAGATCTCACTCGGCGAGCGCAGCTCGTTTTCGTAGCGCGCGCTTTCTTCGGCCGCCTGGGCCATGCCTTTGCGCTTCTTGCTGCGCGAGCCGGGCACGGTGGCGCCCTCGAGGATGTCCTGAACGTCCTTGAACACGCCTTTTGGGGTGATGCCATTGGCCTCGTTGAAGGCGATCTGCTTGTTACGCCGGCGCTCGGTTTCGCCGATGGCGCGCTCCATCGAGCCAGTCATACGGTCGGCATAGAGAATCGCTCGGCCGTTAAGGTTACGCGCGGCGCGGCCGATGGTCTGGATCAGCGAACGCTCGCTACGCAGAAAGCCTTCCTTGTCCGCATCGAGAATCGCCACCAGCGACACCTCCGGCATATCCAGGCCTTCACGCAGCAGGTTGATGCCCACCAGCACATCGAAGGCGCCGATGCGCAAATCGCGGATGATCTCCACCCGCTCCACGGTGTCGATGTCCGAGTGCAGGTAACGCACCTTAACCCCGTGGTCGCTCAGGTAATCGGTCAGGTCTTCGGCCATGCGCTTGGTCAGGGTGGTGACCAGCACCCGCTCCTCCAGCGCCACGCGCTTGGCGATCTCGGACAGCAGGTCGTCGACCTGGGTCCGCGCGGGACGCACTTCGATCTGCGGGTCGACCAGCCCGGTGGGCCGCACAACCTGCTCGACCACCCGCCCGGCGTGATCAGCCTCGTAAGGCCCCGGCGTAGCGGAGACGAAAATGGTCTGAGGGCTCGCCGACTCCCACTCCTCGAAGCGCATCGGTCGGTTATCCAGTGCCGAGGGCAGGCGGAAACCATACTCGACCAGGGTTTCCTTGCGTGAACGGTCGCCCTTGTACATGGCGCCGACCTGCGGCACCGACACGTGGGACTCGTCGATCACCAGCAGCGCCTGGTCCGGCAGGTAGTCATACAGCGTAGGGGGCGGCTCGCCCGGGCCGCGCCCGGAGAGGTAGCGCGAGTAGTTTTCGATGCCATTGCAGTAGCCCAGTTCGAGAATCATCTCCAGATCGAAGCGGGTGCGCTGCTCCAGGCGCTGCGCCTCCACCAGCTTGTTGACACCACGCAGATACTCCAGGCGCTGGGCTAGCTCGGCCTTGATGCCTTCAATGGCATCGAGCAGGGTCTCGCGCGGGGTCACGTAGTGACTCTTGGGGTAGAAGGTGAAACGCGGCAGCTTGCGAATCACCTCGCCGGTCAGCGGATCGAAGGCCGAGAGGCTTTCCACCTCATCATCGAATAGCTCGATGCGAACCGCTTCCAGGTCCGATTCGGCCGGGAAGATGTCGATCACATCGCCACGCACACGGAAGGTGGCGCGGGCAAAATCCATGTCGTTACGGGTGTATTGCAGGTCGGCCAGGCGCCGCAGCAGCGCGCGCTGGTCCATCTTGTCGCCGCGATCGACGTGCAGGACCATCTTCAGGTACGACTCGGGGCTACCCAGGCCGTAGATGCACGAGACCGTGGTGACGATGATCGCATCGGGCCGCTCCAGCAGCGCCTTGGTCGCCGACAGGCGCATCTGTTCGATATGGTCGTTGATCGAGGCATCTTTCTCGATAAAGGTGTCGGACGACGGCACATAGGCTTCTGGCTGGTAATAGTCGTAATAGGAGACGAAGTACTCGACCGCGTTGTTCGGGAAGAACGCCTTGAACTCGCCGTACAACTGAGCGGCCAGGGTCTTGTTCGGCGCCAGCACCAGGGTCGGGCGCTGAACCTGGGCGATCACGTTGGCGATGCTGAACGTCTTGCCGGAGCCCGTCACACCCAGCAGGGTCTGGTGCGACAGCCCCGCCTCCAGGCCCTCGACCAGTTGCCGGATCGCCTCTGGCTGATCGCCAGCCGGCTGAAAACGCGTGACCAGTTGAAACTGCGACATAAGTACCTCGACAAACGGCTGTGACGCCTTGAGCAAGTCGGCGTCAAACCTGGCGAAAAGCATGCGCCCGCTGTCGCGGCGCACGATCCGGGCCGTTATACTACCGGGCCATTTACGCAACCCCTAGCACGCATTGAGCGCGGGCGGTGGTGTAGCGTCGCAGCGGGGCTTGCCGCCATAGGCGGACAAATCCCGTTTTCCGGCGTATCACTGTGCCTGTCCTGATTCGATGAGCATGCCGCGTCATAGTTGCAGGGATTGTTTGCCACTCACCTCCTCTCCTCGAGCTGCCGCATCCATGAGTCTGTTCTCTGCCGTCGAAATGGCTCCGCGCGACCCCATCCTGGGCCTCAACGAAGCATTCAACGCCGACACCCGCACGACCAAGGTCAACCTTGGCGTGGGCGTCTACACCAATGAAGAAGGCCGCATCCCGCTGATGCGCGCGGTGGCTGCAGCAGAGACGACCCTGACGGCGGCCCATGCCCCGCGCGGTTATCTGCCGATCGAAGGCATCGCAGCCTATGACCAGGCCGTGCAGACTCTGCTGTTTGGCCGTCAGTCCACCCTGATTGCCGATGGCCGAGTGATCACCACCCAGGCCCTGGGCGGCACTGGCGCGCTGAAAATCGGCGCTGACTTCCTCAAGCGCCTGCTGCCCGATGCCGTGGTGGCGATCAGTGACCCTAGCTGGGAAAACCACCGCGCGCTGTTCGAGTCCGCCGGCTTCCCGGTGCACAACTACCGTTACTACGACGCCTTCAGCAACGGCGTGAACCGCGGCGGTCTGCTCGAAGACCTGCGCAACCTGCCCGCCCGTTCGATCGTCGTGCTGCACGCCTGCTGCCACAACCCGACCGGTGTCGACCTGCAGCCGGAAGACTGGGCTGCGGTGCTGGACGTGCTGCGTGAACGCGAGCATGTGCCTTTCCTGGATATCGCCTACCAGGGCTTTGGCGATGGCATCGAAGAGGACGCCGCCGCTGTGCGCCTGTTCGCCGAGTCGGACCTGACCTTCTTTGTCTCCAGCTCCTTCTCCAAATCCTTTTCGCTGTATGGCGAGCGGGTCGGCGCCCTGTCCATCGTCACGGGCTCGCGCGAAGAAACCGGCCGCGTGCTGTCGCAGGTCAAGCGGGTCATTCGCACCAACTACTCCAACCCGCCGACCCACGGTGCCAGCGTTGTCGCAACCATCCTCAACAGCCCGGAACTGCGGGCAATGTGGGAGGCCGAGCTGGGTGAAATGCGCGAGCGCATCCGCACCATGCGTCTGGCCATGGTCGCGCAACTCGGCGAGCTCGGCGCGCGCCGCGACTTCGGTTTCGTGGCGCAGCAACGCGGTATGTTTTCCTACTCGGGCCTGACGACTGAACAGGTCGAACGCCTGAAAAGCGAATTCGGCATCTACGCCGTAGGCACAGGTCGCATCTGCGTCGCCGCGCTCAACCAGCGCAACCTGCCCTTCGTCACCCAGGCGATTGCCGAGGTGATCTGAGACGGCTCAGGGGAAGTCTTGCACAGCTTGACTTCCCCTTCTTAATCAGTAGGATACGCGTCGTTGTTCCGCGATAGCTCAGTCGGTAGAGCAAATGACTGTTAATCATTGGGTCCCAGGTTCGAGTCCTGGTCGCGGAGCCAAATTCAAAGCCTCGGTACATACCGGGGCTTTTTTGTATCCGCCGGACTCTCACCTGGGACTACGTCCCAGGTTATTCGCTGCGCTCACCCCTTCGGGGCCGCGCTAAAGCGCGTTCAGCTGCGCTGTCGAGTCCTGGTCGCGGAGCCAAATTCAAGAACCCAGCCTAACCGCTGGGTTTTTTATTGCCTGCTGGACTCTCACCTGGGACTACGTCCCAGATTATTCGCTACGCTCACCCCTTCGGGGCCACTGCTCCGTAGGGTGCGCTGTGCGCACCAAGCATCGACCAGGCGCCAGTGGTGCGCACAGCGCACCCTACCCGCCCCATGTAAGACTTAACAAAAAACCCAGCCTTACGGCTGGGCTTGCAGGTTTCGGTGTAAAGGCATCGCCTTGACGGTGATGCCATCTGTTAATTGTCAGTTGACGCTAAGCTTGTCGCGGTTGCGCTCCAGGATCGACTCACCGATCCCTTTTACTTCCAGCAACTCATCCACCGACACGAAGGTGCCATTGGCTTCGCGGTAGTCCACGATGGCTTGTGCCTTCTTCTCACCCACACCGCTGAGCTCGCGCTGCAGAGTAGGTACATCGGCCGTATTGAGGTTGACCTTGGTCGTTACAGCTTGCGTCTGCTCAGCAGACGTCGAAGGCGGGGTCGCTGTTTCTGCAGAAACGGCCAGAGAAGCGCCAGCCAGCAGAGCAAAAAGCACGGAGGGAAAAACGGAAGTACGCATGGGTTAAGTCCTTTTATCGAGTCGAAAACGCGCCACCACGTCGCTCGCGGTGGCGTCCTTGCACCGCGTTTGTAAAATTAGCCGACCTGCCGAGCTTGTCAAATCAGCCGGCCAAACAGAACAGCAGAGCGCTCACAGACGCTTGCGAATCCGCTAAGATGCAGCCCCCGCCCACCACGCCCGATGACCTATGCCCAGCCTCTCCCGTGCAGCCTTGCTCACTTATTTCTGTGCCTGCCTGACAGCTCTCGCGCTGCTCGGTGCGCTTTGGTACGGCATTGGTAAACCGGTTCAGTTGGCGGATGCCGCGACACCGACGCACAAACTGCAGTGCGCCTCCTACACGCCGTTCGACAAAGACCAGTCGCCCTTCGACCAACCCCTGCAGATCCGCCCAGAGCGAATGGATGCGGACCTGGCGCAATTGGCAGAACGCTTTACCTGCCTGCGGACTTACTCGGTTACCGGGCTGGAACCGCTGCCGGAGCTGGCACGCAAGCATGGCCTGACCCTGATGATCGGCGCTTGGGTAAGCCGTAACCCGCAGGATACGGCGATCGAAATCGCCGGAGCGATCAAGGCTGCCAACACTTACCCGGATATCGTCACCCAGGTGATCGTCGGTAACGAGGCGCTGCTGCGCAAGGAAGTAACCGCTCAGCAACTGGTGGCCTTGATCGAGCAGGTCAAAGCAGCTGTCGCCCAACCAGTGACTTATGCCGATGTCTGGGAGTTCTGGCTCAAGCATCCCGAAGTCGCCCCTGCAGTAGACTTTCTGACCATTCACCTGCTGCCTTACTGGGAGGACAATCCGGCGGGGATCGACAGTGCCCTGCATGAGGTGCAGCAGGTGCGCCAGGTATTCGGTACGCGCTTCGCACCCAAGGACATCCTGATTGGCGAAACCGGCTGGCCCAGCGAAGGGCGTCAGCGTGAAACCGCTGTGCCGAGCCGCGTCAATCAAGCTACTTTCATCCGCGGCTTCGTGGCCATGGCCGAGGCGAATGGCTGGCGGTATAACCTGATCGAAGCCTACGACCAGCCCTGGAAGCGCGTCAGCGAGGGTGCAGTGGGCGGTTTCTGGGGACTTTACGATGCCGATCGCGAGGATAAATCGATCCTTGCCGGCCCGGTGTCCAACCTCCCTCACTGGCCGCGCTGGCTGCTGCTCAGTGGCGCACTCTTCGCCTTGACCCTGGCGCTTGCCGGGCGTCCCACCACAGTACGCAGTGCCTGGCAAATACCCGTTCTCGCAGTACTGGGCGCTGCCAGCATTGGCGTGTGGAGTGAACTGGCCTGGGTCACCAGCCGCTTTGTCGGTGAATGGGCCTGGGCGGCAGCGCTGCTGAGTCTGAACCTGATCGTACTGGCCCACAGCAGCCTTTCCCTGCAGACCCAGCAGGGCTGGCGTCAGCGCCTGTTCGACTGGCTGCAAGCGCGCGCCGGCTGGTGGCTGCTGGCCGCCGGGTTTGCCGGTGCGGTGATGATGCTCGCACTGGTAGTCGATGCACGCTACCGCAGCTTCCCTAGCGCTGCCCTGCTGCTGCCGGCGCTGGTCTACGCCTTGCGCCCGGTCAGCGCGGCGCGGCGGGAGACTGCGTTGCTGGCTTTGCTGATCGGTGCAGGAATCCCGTTGCAGCTGTATGTCGAGACCCTGGAAAACCTGCAGGCCCTTGGCTGGGCGCTGGTCAGTGCCATTCTGGTAAGCGCTTTGTGGCGCAGCTTGCGTAAAGCGTCTTTCACGCCTGTACGCGAGGCGCTCTGACCAGGCGCAACAGCGCTAGCACTACGGCGAACACCGCCATGCTGGCGGTGTACAGCACCATAGCGGGCAGGCTAACCAGCAAGGCCGGCACTGCCAGTGCACGGCCAAACCGGCCTGGCAGGACGAACGCCAACACGGCGAGGACCAGCGCTGTCCAGGCCAGGACGCGCAGATGGATCAGCCAGCCGAAGGTCGCGCGCACCTGACATGCCAGCGTAGAGGGGTCAGTCACACATAGACCGACCCAGCGGTCCTCTTCCATCAAGCCGTAACGCAAGCCATAGCTGGCAGCCAGACACAGGGCGACAGCCACGGACAACAGAATCAGGGACAGACGGCGAGACATGCGGCACTCCAGGCGCGGAAAAAGTTGCCCAGAGTAAACGCCTGCCCTCACGAAGCAAACCCTCTTGCACGACTTGCCCCGCTTACCTGTGCGGGGCATGCTCACAGCGCCCACGAACCAAGGACTTACCATGCCTCGCCTCAGCATCCGCCCCGCTACGCCCGACGATGTCACCCTGATCCTGACATTTATTCAGGAGCTGGCCGACTACGAGAGACTCAGCGATCAGGTCGTGGCCACACCCGAGCAGTTGCATAACCATCTGTTCGGCGCCCGTCCCTTCGCCGAAGTGCTGATCGGCGAAGTAGATGGCAATCCGAGCGGTTTCGCCCTGTTCTTCCACAACTACTCGACCTTTCTCAGCAAACCGGGTATTTACCTTGAGGATCTGTTCGTGCGCGAGTCGACGCGTGGGTCAGGCCTTGGTAAGGCGCTGCTGAGCCACTTGGCCGAACTGGCGTTGGCACGGGGCTGTGGCCGCCTGGAATGGTCGGTACTGGACTGGAACGAACCCGCCATCGGCTTCTATGAACGCCTGGGGGCATGTGCCCAGGATGGGTGGACGGTCTATCGACTGACCGGTGAGGCTTTAGAAAATGCTGGCCAAATGGCACTCCGCTCGTCGGACGCTGTCTGATTTGCGCTGACCTACCCGTACGCTCCTGTCTCGAAGGGACTTCCCCATGCAGTACTTCTCCCGTCTCGCCCTGTTGCTCGGCGGTTTGCTACTCGGTACGCCATTATTGGCGGCGGATATCGATGCCGAAACCTACGGTTATCCGATAACCAATCCGTTTGAAGCGACCATCGCCACGACACCTCCTGAGCTACGCCCCACGCTGCCGGCCGATGCCGATATTCGTCAGGACGACTATCAGCTACGCCTGCGTCCGGAACGCGAGTTCGAGCTGCCGGAAAACTTCTGGCCGGTTACGCGCATGCGCTACCGCCTCGCCGAGCAGAAGGGAGAAGCACCGCTTATTTTCCTTATCGCCGGTACCGGTGCGCACTACGCCAGCAGCACCAACGAATACCTGAAGAAGCTGTTCTACGGCGCGGGCTACCATGTCGTGCAACTGTCCTCACCGACCAGCTATGACTTCATGACTTCGGTTTCGCGCTTCGCCACGCCGGGCCTGAGTAGCGACGATGCCGATGATCTTTATCGCGCCATGCAAGCCGTGCGAGCCAACCATCCGAGCCTGCCGGTCAGCGACTACTACCTCGCGGGTTACAGCCTGGGCGCCCTGCATGCTGCCTTTGTCAGCAAGCTTGATGAAACCCGGCGTAGCTTCAACTTCAAGCGCGTGCTGCTGCTCAACCCGCCAGTCAACCTGTATACCTCGATCAGCAACCTCGACCGCCTGGTACAGACCCAGGTCGAAGGCATCAGCAACAGCACCACCTTCTATGAGCTGGTACTGGGCAAACTGACCCGTTACTTCCGCGAAAAGGGTTACGTCGACATCAACGACGCCCTGCTTTATGACTTCCAGCAATCGCCACAGCAGCTCTCCGACGAGCAGATGGCCATGCTGATTGGCACCTCATTCCGCTTTTCATCCGCCGATATCGCCTTCACCTCGGACCTGATTAATCGCCGTGGCCTGATCACCCCGGTCAATTACCCGATCAAGGAAGGCACCAGCTTGACGCCCTTCTTCGAGCGGGCGCTGCAGTGCGACTTCGACTGCTACATGACCGAACAACTGATCCCCATGTGGCGCGCACGCTATGACGGCGGCACGCTCAACCAGTTGATCAATCAGGTGAGCCTGTATGGCCTTGAGGACTACCTGAAAAGCAGCAGCAAAATCGCCGTGATGCACAACGCCGACGACGTCATTCTTGGCCCAGGCGATATCGGCTTTTTGCGCAATACCTTTGGTGACCGCCTGACGCTTTACCCTTTGGGCGGCCATTGCGGCAACCTCAACTATCGCGTCAACAGCGACGCCATGCTGGAGTTCTTCCGTGGCTAAGATCGACAAGAAAGCACTCTGGCTGACCCTGCTACTGGTCAGCGGTTTTGCCCAGGCCGAGCAAGAGGTAGACCCGGACGGCTTCAAGCAGCCGCTGAAGAACCTGACATTCAACCCCGGCCTCGACCAGCGCGAGTTCGAGCGCTCGACCTTTGGCGCCCTGAATGTCTACGACCCGCTGGAGTCCTGGAACCGCCGCGTCTATCACTTCAACTATCGCTTTGACGAGTGGGTTTTCTTGCCTGTGGTCGACGGCTATCGCTACGTCACGCCAACCCTGGTGCAGAAAGGCGTCAGTAATTTCTTCAGCAACCTGGGCGATGTGCCGAACCTGCTCAACAGCCTGCTGCAACTCAAAGGCAAGCGTGCCCTCGATACCACCGGACGCCTGCTGATCAACACCACTCTCGGCGTGGCAGGCCTGTGGGACCCGGCCACACGCATGGGGCTGATGAAGCAGGATGAGGACTTCGGCCAGACCCTCGGCCACTACGGCGTCGGTGACGGCCCTTACCTGATGCTGCCGCTGCTCGGCCCTTCCAACCTGCGCGACACCGGCGGATTGGTGGTGGATTTCTCTGCCGAAAACCAGGTCAACCTGCTTAATGTGGCCGAGGCCAGTCGCAACCATCCGGAAATTACCCTGCTGGAAGTGGTCGATCAGCGCTCGACGGTCAACTTCCGCTATGGCCAGCTCAACTCGCCGTTCGAGTACGAGAAGATCCGCTTCTTCTATACCGAATCGCGCAAGCTGCGTATCGCTGATTGAAACCTTGACGGCAGGTCGAGCTGATCGGTCTGCCGTCAACTTCGATCCATTCGATAGTATTGCCCAGCATTCAGCATCAATTGATCCAACTACCTGGTTTAGGATGGCCTCTGACTGATTCTGGAGGCTTCTTATGACCACCTTGCGCCATGTTCTGGCCATACAAGCGGGCCAACCCGCATCCGACGGAGCAGGCGTGCGCCTGAACCGGGTGATCGGCGGTGCCGGCCTGGAGCGCTTCGATCCCTTTCTGATGCTCGACGAGTTCTCCAGTGACGACCCGGACGACTACATTGCCGGGTTCCCGTCGCACCCGCATCGCGGCTTCGAGACGGTGACCTACATGCTCGAAGGGCGCATGCGCCATCAGGATCACCTGGGCAATGTCGGTGAATTGGAGCCCGGTGGCGTGCAATGGATGACCGCCGCACGCGGCATCATCCACAGCGAAATGCCCATGCAGGAACAGGGCGTGATGCGCGGTTTTCAGCTGTGGCTGAATCTGCCAGCCCAGGACAAACTCGGCGAACCGGGTTATCGCGACATTCCCGCGGCGCAGATTCCCGAGGTGCACACTGAGCAGGGCGTCACGGCGCGGGTCATCGCCGGGCAATTCGACGAGGGTCAGCAGTCCGTCGCCGGCGCCGTGCAGCGCCTATACACCGAGCCGCAACTGTTCGATCTGCAGATGAGTGCCGGCAGCCAGTTGGCCCCACGTCTGGCGCAGGGTCTGCGGGTCATGCTCTACGTCTACGAAGGTCAGTTGCAATTACCCGGTCACCACGCCCAAGCGATTCCCGCAGGGCGTCTGGTACGGCTGTCCGACAGCGGCGAGTTGCACCTGGCCAGTAGCGAAGGTGCGCGCGTGCTGCTGATTGCCGGACGCCCGCTGCACGAGCCCATCGTGCAGTACGGCCCCTTTGTGATGAACACGCGCGAAGAGGTGGAACAGGCGCTGCGGGATTTCCGCGATGGCACACTGGCCTAACAGACCCTAACGACTAGCGCGCGTAGCGGCGATAGAGCCCTGGCGGAATGGCGGTACTGTCAGTCGCCTGCCAGGGCCCGGTGGCCTGGGTGGACCAGTACCAGCCACTGTCCCAGCGGTAATAGGTGCGCTCGCGGTAGAACAGATCCGGGTAGCCGTCGATCACATACACCGTCAGTGCCCCATCCCAATGGCTCTGCACGCCGGGCGGCGGGGCAAAGCGCGGATGCGACTTGCTTGCGGGCGGCACAGGTACCTCAGGCGTCGGAGCCTGCACTGCGCAGCCAGCAACCCCGAGCAGGGTAGCAATCAGTACAAGCGCCTTGGCAGAGGTCATGGTGTGTCTGCTGTATCAATGATCAAGGTCGGTGCCTGGCCCGCATCGCTGGTCAGGGGCTCACTGCGGCCGACCCACTCGCCGCGGGTCGCATCGCCACTGCGCGAAATACGCGCCACCAGTTCGACCTGGGGGAAGCCGGACAGTTTCAACTGCGGCATCATCGCATCGGCATCCGACAGACTGACCTCGGCCGGCAGTTCGGCGACACTCAGGCGCTTGACCGCCAGCGGCATCGGCGGTCCGGACAATGCGCGGGCGAATACAAACACACTGTCACCCGGCTGCACCTGCGCACGCACGGCATCCCCCAGCTCGACCCGCACCCGCAGCGCGGCCGCTTCGGCCTGCGGAGCTTGCTCGGCCGACGCTGGAGCCAAGCGCTCACGGGCACGGGCAATGCCGCCCTGAATCGCCATGCGCGAGGGGTCCTGCTCCGGCAGCGCAGCGACCAGTTGCTCCCAGTAGTCGATGGCTGCGGCAAACTGCTCGCTTTCGTAAGCCACGATCCCCAGCAGGCCGAGGCTGGTCACTTCTGCCGGGTCGGCTTTTAGCGCTTCATCGGTCAGGGCCTTCAGCTGCGGCGTCCATTGCTTGTCGCCGGCAAAATACAGCGCCTGCGCCCACTGCCCCAGCAGTTCGGGCTCTCGCCCAGCCAAGGCGACGGCCTTTTCAAAGGCGCTGGCCGCTTCGGCGGAACGCTCCTGGGCCATGTAGGTGCGGCCGAGGAAATACCAGCCTTCGGCGGACTCCGGGTTGCTCTTCACCGACTCTTCCAGGCGCGCCGTCATTTCTTCGATCGACTTCGGTTGGGCAGCCAGGGTTTGCGCCCGCTCGACCTGATCAATCGCCCCCCAATGCATATACAGGCCATAGCCGAGCAGCGGCATGGCCAGCGCCATGATCAGCGGAACGGTGGCGCCCAGCACGCCCACACGCGATTTGCTCTCGGCGCCCTCGGTGTCGGCCAACAGTTCACGGGCCGCTTCATCACGCCCGCTGGAGTATTGCGCTTCACTGAGCACACCGGCATCGCGCTGGCTTTGCAGCTCGCGCAGGCGCTCCTGGTAAAGGGTCACGTTGAGGGCGGTACGGTCTTCCTCAGCCTGGACACCGCGCCCACGCACCACAGGAAGCAAGAGAAACGCCAGGGCTGTCAGCAACAGCAGACCGGCGCACAACCAGAATTCGATCATCAGTCTTTCTTATCCGAAGGCGTGGGATTGAGCAGCGAGGCCAGGCGATCCTGTTCATCCTGCGACAGGCCAACGTCTACTTCACCGCGGGTACGACGGCGACGCAGCACGATGACCCCGAGCAGCACAAAACCGCCGAGCAACAAGGCACCCGGGCCGTACCAGAGCAGCAGAGTGCGCGCGGTGACTGGCGGCTTGTAGAGCACAAAATCGCCATAGCGCGAGACCAGGTAATCGATGATCTGCGCATCACTCTGTCCCTCTTCGAGCTTGGCGTAGACCTGAGCACGCAGGTCCATGGCAATGGGCGCGTCGGAGTCGGCGATGTTCTGGTTCTGACACTTGGGGCAGCGCAGCTCTTCGACCAGGGTGCGATAACGCTGGCGATCAGCCTCGCTGGCAAACTCGAACGTATCGATTGCCGCATGCGCCACACCGAGCGCGGCCAAGCCAAGCAGCAGGGCTGCTGCAAAACGCTTCATGGGGTGACCTCATCGACTAGCGCCTGATACAGAGGCGCCAGTTTCTCGCGCCAGACCCGCTCGTCGATCACGCCGACAAACTTGTGGCGAATGATGCCGTCCTTGTCGATCAGGAAGGTTTCCGGCGCGCCGTACACCCCCAGATCCAGCCCCAGAGAGCCGCGGGCATCCTCAATATTTAACTGATAGGGGTCGTGGAACTCGACCAGCCACTTACGGGCGCTGGCGTTGTCGTCCTTGTAATTCACCCCGTAGATGCGCACCCCGGCCTCGGCCAGCTTGTTCAATACAGGGTGCTCCACCCGGCAGGCGACACACCAGGTTGCCCAGACATTGACCAATGCGGGCTGGCCGATGATGTCGCGCTGGGTCAGGGTGCGGTCACCCTCCACCGCCGGCAGGGAAAATGCCGGAAATGGCTTGTCGATCAGCGCCGACGGCAGCTCGGAAGGGTCCATAAACAGGCCACGGTAGAGAAACACCGCCACACCGAGAAACAGCACCAGAGGCAGCAGCAGAATCAGGCGTCTCATGCGCGTGCCCCTTCGAGGTTAAGCGCATCCCGCACCCGTGTGCGCACCTTCATGCGGTAGCGTTTGTCTGCCGCGGCCAGCAGCCCGCCGAAGCCCATCAGCAAGGCACCGAGCCAGATCCAACGGACAAACGGCTTGATATGCACGCGCACCGCCCAGGCACCGTTATCCAGCGGTTCGCCAAGGGCGACGAACAGGTCACGGGTGATGCCGGCATCAATGCCAGCCTCGGTCATCATCGACTGCTGCACGGTGTACAGGCGCTTCTCGGGGTGCAGCACGGCAATCTGCCGACCGTCCTCAAGGATCCGCACGGTGCCCTTGTCCGAGGTGAAGTTGGGCCCTTCATGGTGCTCGGCGCCTTCAAATACGAAGCTGTAGCCACCAATGTCCACCGAGTCACCCGGCGCCATGCGCATGTCGCGCTCGAAGCTGCCGTGGCTGGTCAGCACCACACCCAGCGCGCAAATGGCCATGCCCAAATGCGCCATCTGCATGCCCCAGTAGCTGCGCGTCAGGCTCGGCAAGCCTTTGAGCAAACCTTTATGACGCGTCTTGTCGTGAATATCGCGCACGCCCGCCAGCACCACCCAACCCGCCAGCAACCAGACGGCCAAGGCAGCCCAGTGGAAGTCACCCGCCAACAGGGTCGCGACCACGGCCAGCACCACACTGGCGATCAACACCGGGCTGAGCATGCCGAACAGCCAACGCACTGGCGTGTCCTTCCAGCGCACCAGCACGCCCACGCCAATCATGGCCATCAGCAGGCCCATCAGCGGCACGAACAGCGCGTTGAAGTAAGGCGGACCGACGGACAGCTTGGTGCCACTCAAGGCATCGAGCACCAGCGGGTAGAGCGTGCCGAGCAGAATCATCGCCGCCGCCACCACGAGAATCAGGTTATTGACCAGCAACAGCGTCTCGCGCGACCACAGGGCAAAGCCCACCTGGCTTTTCACGATAGGCGCACGCAAGGCGAACAGCGCCAGCGAGCTGCCGACCACGATTAGCAGGAAGGCGAGAATAAAGACGCCACGCTCGGGATCGCTGGCGAACGCATGCACCGAGGTCAGTACGCCGGAGCGCACCAGGAAGGTTCCGAGCAGGCTCAGGCTGAAGGCAGCAATCGCCAGCAGCACGGTCCAGCTCTTGAACACCCCACGCTTCTCGGTCACGGCCAGGGAGTGGATCAGCGCGGTGCCGACCAGCCAGGGCATAAAGGAAGCGTTCTCCACCGGGTCCCAGAACCACCAGCCGCCCCAACCGAGCTCGTAATAGGCCCACCAGGAGCCCAGGGCGATACCGATGCCGAGGAAGGCCCAGGCCACCGTGGTCCAGGGCCGCGACCAGCGCGCCCAGGCCGCATCCAGCTTGCCGCCGAGCAGTGCGGCAATGGCAAAGGCGAAGGCGACCGAGAAGCCCACGTAGCCCATATAGAGCATCGGCGGGTGGACGATCAGGCCAAAGTCCTGCAACAGCGGATTGAGGTCGCGGCCATCCACCGGGGTGTTGAACAGCAGACGCTCGAAGGGGTTGGAGGTGACGATCAAAAACAGCAGGAAGCCGATGCTGATCATGCCCATCACACCCAGTACCCGCGCCAGCATTTCCTCGGGCAACTGCCGCGAGAAGATCGCCACTGCAAAAGTCCAGCCGGCCAGGATCAAGCCCCAGAGCAGCAGCGAGCCTTCATGGGCACCCCATACGGCGCTGAACTTGTAGTACCAGGGCAAGGCACTGTTGGAGTTGTTGGCCACATAGGCCACGGAGAAATCGTCAACCATAAAGGCATAGGTCAGGCAGGCAAAGGAGAACAGCAGGAAGCTGAACTGCCCCCAGGCCGCCGGCTGCGCCAGCCCCATCCACTGCCGGTCGCCACGCCAGGCGCCGATCATCGGCAGGGTCGCCTGCACCAGCGCCATGCACAGCGCCAGGATCATCGCCAGATGGCCGAGTTCGGGAATCATTGTGCGTACCCCTGCTTGGCCGAGTCTTGCGCGGCCTTGGCTGCATCGTGCTGTTGCTTCATGCCGCTTTTTTCCAGCGCTTGCATGACTTCCGGTGGCATGTAGTTTTCGTCGTGCTTGGCCAGCACCTCATCGGCGATCAGCACGTTCTGGCTGTCCAGCTTGCCCATGGCGACAATGCCCTGCCCTTCACGGAACAGGTCCGGGAGGATGCCGCTGTAACGGATGGTCACGCGTTGCGCACCGTCGGTGACGACGAAATCGGTATCCAGCGAATTACCGGAGCGCTTCACCGAGCCCTCCTCCACCAGGCCACCGGCACGGATGCGCGTGTCCTGCGGCGCTTCGCCCGTGGCGATCTGGGTCGGTGTGTAGAACAGGTTGATGTTCTGCTGCAGGGCACTCAGCGCAAGGGCGACGGCAATGCCGACACCGGCGAGAATCGCCAGCACGATATACAGGCGTTTCTTGCGGACAGGGTTCACTTCGACTCCTCCCGGCGCAAACGACGCGCCTCGTCTTGCAGGTAACGACGCCGCGCCAGAATTGGCAGCGCCACATTCAACCCTATTACCGCGAGGCTGATGGCATAAGCACTCCACACGTAAGGGCCGTGATTGCCCATGGCGAGAAACTCGCCGAACGATGCGAAACTCATGGGGTTTTCTCCAACTGTGCGCGGATCTCGACCTGCGCCCAACTGCTGCGTGCCTCGCGCTTGAGCACCTCGAGTCGCATACGCAGCAACAGCACCGCGCCGAACAGGCAGTAGAAGCCCAGAACCATGATCAGCAGCGGCATCCACATCTCGAACGGCATCGCCGGCTTGGCCACCACGCTGAACGTGGCCGGCTGGTGCAGGGTGTTCCACCACTCCACCGAGTACTTGATGATCGGAATATTCACCACCCCAACAATGGCCAGGACCGCGCAGGCCTTGGCCGCGCTGTCGCGGTTGGTGATGGCGTTACCCAGGGCAATCACGCCGAAGTAGAGAAACAGCAGGATCAGCATCGAGGTCAGGCGAGCGTCCCAGACCCAGTAGGTGCCCCAGGTCGGTTTGCCCCAGATGGCGCCGGTTAGCAGTGCGATAAAGGTCATCCAGGCACCGAACGGCGCCGCCTGCTGCAAGGCGACATCGGCCAGCTTCATCTTCCAGACCAGGCCGACCAGCCCGGCAACGGCCAGCATCACGTAGATCGACTGGGCGAGAAAGGCTGCCGGCACGTGGATATAGATAATGCGAAAGCTATTGCCCTGCTGATAATCCGGCGGCGCGAATGCCAGCCCCCAGACCAGGCCAATAGCGATCAGCAATACCGCAGCAACGGCCAGCCAGGGCAGCCAACGGCCGCTGATCTGGTAAAACCATTTGGGCGAGCCCAGTTTGTGAAACCACGTCCAGTTCATCAGGTCACTCATCAGTGCATGGTCGAACGTCACTGCGCATTGCGCGATGCGTCCACTGGCCTTGCCGGCCTATTGTCTACTCGGCGACGCTGATCGTCAGACCGGCGCCGATTGCAAAAGGTGTCAGGGTTACCGCCAGCGCGGCCAGACTGGCCAGCCACAGCAGGTAACCGCTGGTCGGCAATCCCTGCAGACTGGCTTGCAGCGCCCCACTGCCGAGAATCAGCACCGGGATGTACAGCGGTAGGATCAACAGCGCGAGGAGCAAACCGCCGCGTTTGAGGCCGACCGTAAGCGCCGCACCGACGGCTCCCAGCAAGCTCAGCACGGGGGTGCCCAGCAGCAGCGAGAGCAGCAATACCGGCAGGCAGCGCACCGGCAGACCGAGCATCAACGCCAGCAAAGGTGCCAGCAGCACCAGCGCCAACCCCGAGAAAAGCCAGTGTGCCAGCACTTTAGCCAACACCAGAAGAGGCAAGGGGTGCGACGAAAGGACCCACTGCTCGAGCGAGCCGTCCTCGAAATCACTGCGGAAAAGCCCATCCAGCGAGAGCAGCACGGCCAATAGCGCCGCCACCCAGATCAGCCCTGGCGACAGGGTTTGCAACAATTGTTTTTCCGGACCGACCGCCAGAGGGAATAGCGCGATGACAATGGCGAAGAACACCAGGGGGTTGGCCAGCTCTGCCGGACGGCGGAACAACAGGCGTGCCTCACGGCGCATCAACAGAAAAAATACACCACTCATTCAGGCCACCCGCCCCAGATCCAGTTCGCGGTAGCCAGCAGGCTTCAGGGTCAGGCTATGGTGAGTCGTCAACACCACGCTGCCGCCTGCCTCGCAATGCGCGGCCAGGTGCTGTTCGAGCTGAGCCACAGCCGCCTTATCCAATGCCGTGAACGGCTCATCGAGCACCCACAAACGCGGCCCATCCAGGTACAGTCGAGCCAGGGCCACACGGCGTTGCTGGCCGGCCGACAGGGTATGACAGGGAACATCCTCGAAACCTTTCAGGCCGATTGCAGCCAACGCCTGCCAGATAGCACTACGCGTGGCAGGGTGATGCAGGGCACACAACCAGGCGAGATTTTCTTCCGCGCTCAACAAACCTTTGATGCCTGGCGCGTGTCCGATCCATAGAAGATTGCGCGCCAGTTCGCTACGCTGACCAGCCAGTGGCTGCCCATTTAGAAGAATGTCCCCGCTGGTAGGTTGCATCAGACCCGCCAGAAGGCGCAGCAGGCTGGTCTTGCCGCTGCCATTGGGCCCACTGACCTGAAGCATTTCACCGGCACCGAGGTGCAGGTCGAGGTTCTCGAACAGCATTCGCCAATCCCGCTCGCAGGCAAGGGCGACCGCTTCAAGAAGGGGGATGGTCAAGGCATGGGTACCTTATGCTGTTCAAGTCGGCAGAGTCTTGGCCGCTATACTGACGCATGCTGACCCGGACGGGGCGGCATTATACATGCCGTACCCTGTGCCCCGCAGTGGCCTTTTTCGACAGGTTGTAACCCGCCGATGAGTGAAATCAGCACACCGCGCGCCCTACCGCCGGTCTCCCCGAGCAGTCGTCCGAACCCGGTTGCCAACGAGCTTGCGGTGAAGTTGCTGCAGCCCCTTGATGGCCTTATGGCCAGCGGTGAGAGCGCCAAGGCAGAAGTCGTCGGCCTCAAGGAAGTGGCGCAGAACTTCCAGTTGCTGCTGCGCCTGACCCTGGACAGTGGCCGCCAGGCGACCCTCACCGCCACCAGCACTCGACCACTCTTCGAAGGCACCACCCTGGCGGTTACCGCCCTCTCCGACACGCGCCTGGCGGTCAGCCTGCTGGCCGGCGGCGACCCGGCGCTGACCCGCCTCGACCTGAGTCAGCTACCCAGTGGCACGCTGCTGCAGGCCAAGGTACTGAGCAGCGAGCTGGCCAACCCAGGGACTGCCGGTCAAGCGATCTACAAGGTGCTGGCCAACCTGCTTAACACCCCACTGGCCGGCAGCAAGCTTGCCCTGGAAACTCCACTGGCACTGGTCCCTGGCAGCCTGCTCAGCGCACGGGTAGATGACAGCCAGGCACTCACCTTTCTGCCCCTGAGCAGCCGTCTGGGCCAGCTCGAACTCAGCCAGCAGCTCGGCGGCCAACTGGCGCGCCAGGGCTCGCTCGACGGCCTGTTCAAAGCATTGCAGGGCATAGGTAACCAGAACGGTCTGCCCGATGGCTTGCGCGGCAGTATCGACAAGCTTCTCGGCGCCCTGCCCGACGCGGGCCAATTGAGCACGGCCAAGGGCCTGGGCAAGGCACTGGAAGACAGCGGCCTGCTGCTCGAGCAAAAACTTCTCGGCGGGCAGAGCGCCAGCCTGCCAACCGATCTCAAGGCCAATCTGCTGCGCCTGATCGGCCAACTGATGCCCAACCTGGGCAGCGCCTCGCCGTTGGCGCCGGGCAACCTGGGCGGCACCCTGGCTCAGGCGCTGCCGGTATTTGCCCGCAATGCCCTGGGAGCTCTCGGCCAGGGGACGCCACGCCAGCAAGCGCTGAGTTTCCCCCTGCCCTCTCGGCTGCTAGCCGACCTGGAAGGCGAGGCCGATCTGGAAACCCTGCTCAAACTGGCCGCCGCCGCCGTCTCACGCCTGCAGACCCACCAGTTGTCCAGCCTGGCGCAGACCCAGGTCGGCCCCGATGGCAACCTGTTGACCACCTGGCAACTGGAGTTGCCCATGCGCAACCAGCAGGAACTGGTGCCGATCCAGTTGAAAATCCAGCGCGACGAGCCCCAGGAGAGCACCAAGGATGAACCTCGTGAAGCGTTCTGGCGTGTCGAGCTGGCCTTCGACCTCGACCCGCTCGGCCCCCTGCAGGTCCAGGTGCAGTTGATGCGTGGCAACCTGTCCAGCCAGCTGTGGGCCGAGCGGGCAAGCACAGCGCGGCTGATCGATGCTGAACTGGATAACCTGCGTGAGCGTTTCACCAGCGCCGGGCTCACGGTCAGTGAACTGGCCTGCCGCCAGGGCGTGCCTCCCCAAGGTCCCCGCACGACCCTGGAACAACGCTGGGTGGATGAAACCGCATGAAGCAGCCGACACCACGCCAGGCCATCGCCCTCAATTACGACGGGCAGAACGCTCCGGTGCTCAGCGCCAAGGGCGATGACGAACTGGCTGAAGCGATCCTCGCGATCGCCCGTGAGTACGAAGTGCCCATCTATGAGAATGCCGACCTGGTGCGCCTGCTGGCGCGGCTGGAATTGGGCGAAGCGATTCCCGAACAGCTCTACCGCTGCATCGCTGAAATCATTGCCTTTGCCTGGTATTTGAAGGGCAAGTCGCCCAAGGGTTTTACCGGGGAGCGCGACGTCGCCCCGCCCCTGCGACGCTTGAAGGAACCGCAGTAAAGAGTAGGGCTCAGGATTTTTGCAGGCGGGACTGGTGTAACCGGCTAATGAGTTCGGCCTCAGCCTTGCTCAGGCCACAGGACTGGGTCAGGTCGTCAACACTGGCCCCAAGACCAACCAACCGTGCAGCCTGGGTAAAGGACAGGCTGCTGGGATCACGCTGCTCGATCTGGTTAAGCTTGTCCGGTAGCGGCGCGACAGTGCGGCGCAACTCATGCAGCTCCTCACCCATACGCACACTGCCCGTCAGGTAGGTATCCAGCCGCTTGGCCAGATCCTTGATGCGCAGGTCGCGCTGAGCATCGCGCTCAGCCTGCAAACGCGCGGCGAGGCGTTGCTGTTGCAGCAACCAGACACAGGCCATCGCCAGGCCCATGCAGATCAGGCCCAGCGCCACGAGTGCAATAACCAGCGGGATCACGCGCACGTCCCCACAGCCAGCACTCGCGCCGGCATCAGATGCTCTCCAGCTCGGACCACTCTTCCTCGCTCATCATCTTGTCCAGCTCGACCAGAATCAGCAGCTCGCCGTTCTTGTTGCACACGCCCTGAATGAACTTGGCCGACTCATCATTACCGACGTTAGGCGCGGTTTCGACTTCGGACTGCCGCAGATAGACCACTTCGGCGACGCTGTCGACCAGAATGCCGACCACCTGCTTGTCCGCCTCGATGATCACGATACGGGTGTTGTCGGTCACGTCCGCCGAGTCCAGACCAAAGCGCTGACGGGTGTCGATCACCGTGACCACGTTGCCGCGCAGGTTGATGATACCCAGCACATAACTCGGCGCCCCAGGCACCGGTGCGATCTCGGTGTAGCGCAGTACTTCCTGCACCTGCATCACGTTGATGCCATAGGTTTCATTGTCCAGGCGGAAGGTGACCCATTGCAGAATCGGATCTTCAGCGCCTTGAGCAGAACTTTTCTTCATGTCCCTAGCCTCGTCATTAACCGCATGGTGCGGCGTGAGCGGGTTGGCCCGCTGTCTTTACCTGTTCTATACCACGCGACGCCGCTACGGCGCTCGCGCATCATTCAATGCAGTTGACCATTGACCATACGTTTGGCCGCGCCGCTGGCGATCAGCTCGGCCAGAGCAGCGACATCAAGCAATGCACACATGTGCTCGATGACCGTGCCGGCCAACCAGGGCCGCTGGGTACGCTGGCTGCGCCACTTGATCTCGGCAGGGTCCAGGCGAATCGAACGACTGACCTGATGCACGGCCAACCCCCACTCGTAGCCTTGTACGGAGATTACGTACTGCAAACCTTCGCGGAAATCATCACGATAACGATCCGGCATGACCCAACGGGCCGTGTCCAGTACTTTCAGATTACCGCTCTGCGACGGCAGTATGCCGAGAAACCAGTCCGGCTGACCAAACAGTGGGGTCAGGTCCTGGCCAGCCAACGGATAGATCGAGCCGAGGCATACCAGCGGCACCGCCAGGGTCAGGCCGGCGACATCGAATAGCAGGCACTCGAAAGGCTCTTGCGCCCACTCGGGCCGACCATCGAGACGCAACGGAGCCGCAACCGTCCCCTCGGCAGGCAGCGGGCTCAACTGTACCAAGGGCTCAATCAGAGGCGTAGCCGCGGCCGAGGTCTGCACCTCTACCGCGATACGTGCGACCGGGCTTGGCGGCTGCAGCGTAACAACCTGAGCGGACGGTGCTGGGGCGGTCACAACTATTTGTGGGTGAGCCTCCATATGCGCATCACGCACTTGCTCTTCAAGCACCGCCGCCTCGAACTCATCCAGGCCGACACTTTCAGCCAGCTCGATAGAGGCCTCCTGCAGCAAACCGTCAAGGTAGGACTGCAGTGCCAGTTGCGGGCGTGTAGCGGTGGCAAGGGGACGACTCATTGGGGCATTCCGCGCGAAGATTCTGTACAGGCTATCGGCCAGAGTCCCTCGGGACTTGAGGACCCAATATGAGCATAGACGCTCATGCTCAGGCTACCTGCGCCGATGGCTGTTGTGCCACTAGGTGCTTGAGCAATGCCCGGTAGGCGATAACGCCACGGCTGTTGCTATCGAAGCGTGAAGGCGCAACACCGGCCCGGCTGGCATCGCGCAACCGCGTATCCACAGGGATGTAGGCCGGCCAAAGGTGCTCGGGATAGGCCGCACGCAACGCTCGCAACGTGCTCATGGATGCCTGGGTACGGCGATCGAAGAGTGTCGGCACAATGGTATAGGGCAGTGCCTGCTTGCGCGAACGGTTGATCATCGCCAGCGTGCTGACCATTCGCTCCAGCCCCTTGACCGCCAGAAACTCGGTCTGCACCGGGATCACCAACTGCTGGCTGGCCGCCAGGGCATTGACCATCAACACCCCGAGCAGCGGAGGACTGTCGATGACCGCGTGATCAAAGTCTTGCCACAGCTGCGCCAGGCTTTTCGCGATCACCAGCCCCAGACCACTCTGGCCAGGTGACTGGCGCTCAAGTGTGGCCAGCGCGGTACTCGATGGCAGCAGCGAGATCCGCTCGTGACTGGTCGGCAACAACAATTGCCCAGGTAACCCCTGCGGTACCGCACCCTGGTGCTGAAAAAGGTCAAAACAGCTATTTTCCAGAGCATCCGGGTCATGCCCAAAGTAGCTGGTCATCGACCCATGGGGGTCCAGATCGACCACGACCACCCGCTTGCCAGCATCGGCCAGCAATCCGGCAAGGGCAATGGTACTGGTGGTTTTGCCGACTCCACCCTTTTGATTGGCTACAGCCCAGACTCTCATGATTTCATCCTCCCGGACGGAACAACCCCGACCGAGACATGGCGCCAGCCCTTCATGGGACTGGTGACGGGGGATTGACGGTACCCGCTTGCGGGACCTGTGCGTCAGGCGTCGCTGCAGGTTGTGTGCCAGCGCGCCGTAGTGCCGCATCCGGCTGCGCGTTACCACTGCCGACACCACTCACACTGCGTCGTATATCCAGGTTACGCGACACCACTAAAACCACTCGACGGTTGCGTGCCCGGCCTTCAGCGGTGGCGTTGTCAGCAACCGGCTGAAACTCACCATACCCCACTGCCGCCAGACGACTGGGTTTAACCCCGTCCAGGGTGAGCATACGCACGATACTCGCCGCCCGCGCCGTCGACAGCTCCCAGTTGGTTGGAAACTGCGCGGTCTGAATCGGCAGGTTATCGGTGAAGCCCTCCACATGCACCGGATTCTCATACGGTGCCAGAATTTTGGCTATCTTCTCGATAATGTCGAATGCCGCGTTGTTCGGCAAGGCATCACCGCTGGAAAACAGCAAACTGGAACTGAGCTCGATCTCGATCCACAGCTCATTGCCGCGCACAGTCAACTGATCGCTAGCAATCAGATCGCCGAAGGCCTCTCGAACACTGTCAGCAATGTTCTGCAGCGTCTCGGAAGCGGCACCCTGACTCTGTTCATCGATTAGCGAACGATCAGGCTCGGTAGTGCGCGGGCGCTCTTCACCGACAGGGATAGGCTTGATCGCACGGTCCGGCTGGTTGAAAACGCCCGTCAGGCTTTCCGAGAGAATTTTATATTTGCCGTCATTGATCGAGGAGATCGAGTACATGACCACAAAAAAAGCGAACAGCAGCGTGATGAAGTCCGCGTAGGACACCAGCCAACGCTCGTGGTT
Organism: Gammaproteobacteria bacterium; assembly: GCA_018826895.1. GTDB lineage: Bacteria > Pseudomonadota > Gammaproteobacteria > Pseudomonadales > Pseudomonadaceae > Aquipseudomonas. The sequence goes on along the minus strand of JAHJYA010000080.1, from coordinate 5,407 downwards.
TTCATGCTCTTCCTGATGACGGCGACGGGCCATGTTTCACTCCATTCAATCCATGAAACCTTGCAGTTTCAATTCAATGGAGCGCGGGTTCTCGCCTTCGGCAATCGACAGGATGCCTTCGAGGAGCATTTCCCGGTAGCAGGACTGACGCAGGGCCAGCGCCTTGAGCTTGCTGCCAATCGGTAGCAGCAGCAAGTTCGCAAAACCGACACCGTAAATGGTCGCGACGAAGGCCACAGCGATACCACTGCCAAGCATGCTCGGATCAGCCAGGTTACCCATCACGTGAATCAAACCCATCACGGCACCGATGATGCCAATGGTCGGCGCATAGCCGCCCATGCATTCAAAGACCTTGGCGGCCTGGATATCACGGCTTTCCTGAGTGTACATATCAACCTCAAGGATGCTGCGAATGGCTTCAGGCTCGGCGCCATCGACCAGCAACTGAAGCCCTTTGCGCGCATAGGGATCGGCCTCGACATCGGCGACGGCCTCAAGGCCAAGCAAGCCCTCCTTGCGCGCCGTCATGCTCCAGGCAACCACTCGATTGATCCCGCCCTGCAGGTCGACCCGCGGGGGAAAGAAAATCCAGCGCAAAATCGTCAGCGCACGCTTGAACACACTGATAGGCGTTTGCAGGAAAGCAGCACCCAAGGTGCCGCCAATCACGATGAGCGCCGCTGGGCCATTGAGCAGCGCCCCGACATGGCCGCCCTCAAGGTAATTGCCTCCCAGGATCGCCACGAACGCGAGTATGACCCCGATGAGACTCAGTACATCCATCAGATACAGGTCTCAGCCAGGTGCCGGCCGATGTGTTCGAGAGGATAGACCGCATCAGCCAGATTGGCCTTCACCACGGCCATCGGCATGCCGTAGATCACACAGCTGGCTTCGTCCTGCGCCCATACCTGGCTGCCGCCCTGTTTGAGCAAGCGCGCACCTTCACGCCCGTCAGCCCCCATGCCGGTCAGCACCACGGCGAGCACCTTGTCGTTATACGACTTGGCAGCCGAACCGAAGGTGATATCGACGCAGGGCTTGTAATTCAGCCGCTCGTCACCGGGAAGAATTTTGATCACACCGCGACCATCAATCATCATCTGCTTACCGCCAGGTGCCAGCAACGCCAGGCCAGGCCGCAGTACATCACCGTCTTCGGCCTCCTTGACACTGATACGGCAGAGTTTGTCCAGGCGTTCAGCAAAGGCTTTGGTAAAGGCGGCGGGCATGTGCTGGATCAGCACAATGGGCGCAGGAAAATTCGCCGGCAATTGGGTCAGTACCCGCTGCAAGGCAACTGGCCCACCGGTCGAGGTGCCGATAGCGACCAGCTTATAGGCCTTGCGTTTGGGGGCTGGACTGGTGCTGGCAGAAGCCGGACTCGAAGGCGCAGAGGCAGTGGGATTAGTCGCGCTGCTGACAGGGCGCGTCAGCGCTGCAGGCGCTGACGGCTTTCCCACGGCAGGCGCGCTCGACGGCACCGGCGCACTGCTGATACTGCGCCTGTTGCTACGGGCAATGCTGTGGACCTTCTCGCACAACAGTTGCTTGACCTTCTCCGGGTTGCGCGAGATGTCCTCGAAATTCTTCGGCAGGAAATCCACGGCGCCGGCATCCAGCGCATCCAGGGTCACTCGAGCGCCTTCATGGGTCAGCGAGGAAAACATCAACACCGGGGTCGGACAGCGCTGCATGATCGTCCGCACGGCCGTGATGCCATCCATCATGGGCATCTCGTAGTCCATGGTGATCACATCGGGCTTGAGTGCGAGGGCCTGGTCAATGGCCTCGCGCCCGTTTGTAGCAGTGCCCACGACCTGGATATTCGGATCGGCGGAGAGAATTTCCGAGACGCGCCGGCGAAAGAAGCCCGAATCGTCCACCACCAGAACCTTGACAGCCATAAACACTCCTAAAGCGCACCTGGCTGATACCAGGTACGCGAACAATCACAATCAGATACGTCGCGCGTAGCGCTTGAGCATGCTCGGTACGTCGAGAATCAAAGCAATGCGACCATCACCGGTAATAGTAGCGCCCGACATCCCTGGCGTGCCCTGCAGCATCTTGCCAAGCGGCTTGATCACCACCTCTTCCTGGCCAACCAACTGGTCGACCACGAAACCGATGCGCTGGCTGCCGACAGTCAGAATCACCACATGACCTTCGTGCTGCTCCTCGTGGGCAGCGCCACGAACCAGCCAGCGCTTGAGATAGAACAGTGGCAGAGCCTTGTCGCGCACGATCACCACTTCCTGACCATCGACCACGTTGGTACGCGACAGATCCAGGTGGAAAATCTCGTTGACGTTGACCAGCGGGAAGGCGAACGCCTGGTTAGCCAGCATGACCATCAGGGTCGGCATGATCGCCAGGGTCAGCGGCACCTTGATGATGATCTTCGAGCCTTGGCCCTTGACCGAGAACACATTGACCGTGCCGTTGAGCTGGGAAATCTTGGTCTTGACCACATCCATGCCGACGCCACGCCCCGACACGTCGGAAATCTCGGTCTTGGTCGAGAAGCCCGGCGCGAAAATCAGGTTGTAGCACTCGAACTCATTCAGGCGATCGGCCGCATCCTTGTCGAGCAGGCCCTTCTCCACCGCCTTGGCGCGCAACACATCAGCGTCCATCCCCTTGCCGTCATCGGAAATCGACAACAGGATATGGTCGCCTTCCTGCTCGGCCGAGAGCACTACGCGCCCGCCCCGGGACTTGCCGGAAGCTTCGCGCTCTTCAGGTGTTTCGATGCCATGGTCGACGGCGTTGCGCACCAAGTGGACCAAGGGGTCGGCCAGCGCTTCGACCAGGTTCTTGTCGAGGTCGGTTTCTTCGCCGACCAGCTCCAGATTGATCTCTTTCTTGAGCTGGCGCGCCAGATCGCGAACCAAGCGCGGGAATCGACCGAAAACCTTCTTGATCGGCTGCATGCGGGTCTTCATCACCGCCGTTTGCAGATCAGCAGTCACCACATCAAGGTTGGAGACAGCCTTGGACATGGCCTCGTCGCCATTATTGGCGCCAAGACGCACCAGCCGGTTACGCACCAGAACCAGCTCGCCCACCATGTTCATGATTTCATCGAGGCGCGCCGTATCGACCCGTACTGTGGTTTCCGCTTCGCTGGCTGCAGGTTTCTCGATAGGCGCAGCGGCAGCGGGAGTTCGAGCAGGCTCCGGACGGGGCTCTGCCTTGGCTGCAGGACGTGCGACCGGTTTGGCCGCAACAGGCGCAGGCGCGACTTCGATCGGCTTGATGGCTTCGGGCTCGACAAACTTGCCCTTGCCATGCAACTGGTCGAGGAGTGACTCGAACTCGTCGTCGGTGATTTCGTCGGTCGCGCCAGCAGTTGCTACTGCACTGGCAGCAGGCTCAGGTGGCGAGGTGACCTCCGGCGGTACGAACTGCCCCTTGCCATGCAACTGATCGAGCAAAGCCTCGAACTCGTCATCGGTGATCTCATCACCGCCAGCCCCCGTAGCAGGAGCTGCAGCGACAGGCTCCGCCACTACTGGCGAGGCAACAGGAGCCGCTGCAAACTGACCCTTGCCATGCAACTGATCGAGCAGCGACTCGAATTCATCGTCGGTGATCTCATCACCAGACGCGGCGGGAGCATCGACAGGTGACGCCGCAGGCGTGTCGCCCAAGGCATCAAGCAACTGCTCAAACTCGTTGTCGGTGATATCCGCACTGCTTTCAGCTGCCTCGACAACAGGCGCAGCAACAACAGGCGCCGGCGTTGCTGCAACAGGCGCAGGTGCCGGTGCATCGGCACTGGCCGGCTCCGCAAGTCGCGCCAAGGCCGCCAACAACTCCCGGCTGGCCGGCGTCGGTTCCACACGCTCACGAACTTCGGTAAACATGCCGTTGACCGCATCCAGTGCTTCCAGGACAACGTCCATCAACTCGGAGTCAACGCGGCGCTCCCCCTTGCGCAGGATGTCAAACACGTTTTCCGCAATATGGCAGCACTCGACCAGCTCGTTGAGCTGCAAGAACCCGGCACCGCCCTTGACGGTATGAAAACCACGAAAGATGGCGTTCAACAGGTTCATGTCATCCGGGCGGCTTTCCAACTCCACCAACTGCTCGGATAACAGTTCGAGAATCTCGCCGGCCTCCACCAGGAAGTCCTGGAGAATCTCTTCATCGGCGCCGAAGCTCATAGACGTGCTCCTAAAATCCTAGGCTGGACAGCAGATCATCGACGTCGTCTTGATTGGATGCGACGTCATCACGCTTATCGGCATGAATCTGCGGACCTTCACCATGGGACGGCTGTTTTTCTTTTACTTGTTCGGCACGCAAGGTGGAATGGTCATGCTCGATCCCGGCAAAACGATCGACCTGACTGGCCATCAGCACCAGCTTCAGCAGGTTGCTTTCCACATCGGTCACCAACTGAGTGACACGCTTGATCACCTGGCCGGTAAGGTCCTGATAGTCCTGAGCCAGCAAGATATCGTTCAGGTGCCCAGACAGCTTGGCGCCATCACGCTCACTGCGCGCCAGGAACAGTTCCATGCGCTTGGCCAACTCGCGGAAGGCCTCGGCACTCAGCTCGCGGCGCATAAAGCGCCCCCAGTCAGCACTCAGACTGCTGGCCTCACTGCTCAGGTCATTAACCAGCGGAGCACTCTGTTCGACCAGATCCATGGTGCGATTGGCCGCTCTTTCGGTCATCGTCACCACGTAGTTCAGGCGCTCGGTCGCATCGGCAATCTGCGACACTTCCTTGGCGTGCGGCACCCGGGGATCAAGTTGGAAATTGACGATGGCGCTGTGCAGCTCGCGCGTCAGCTTACCGACTTCAAGGTACAGGCCATGGTCGCGTGCTTTGTTGAGCTCATTGATCATCTGCACCGCTTCGCCAAAGTTGCCCCTCTCGAGGCTATCGACTAGCTGGCGTGCATTGTTTTTCAGGGTCGACTCAAGGTCGTCCTGGGGGAAAGCATCGTGTTCCATAGCAACCTCGCGGCGAACATCAGCCGTTGACCCGCTCGAAGATTTTCTCGATCTTTTCCTTCAACACCTGAGCGGTGAAGGGCTTGACCACGTAACCATTCACCCCGGCTTGAGCCGCCTCGATGATCTGATCACGCTTGGCTTCGGCGGTCACCATCAGCACCGGCAGGTGCTTCAGACGCTCGTCGGCGCGCACTGCGCGCAGCAGGTCGATGCCTGTCATGCCAGGCATATTCCAGTCAGTCACCAGAAAATCGAAACTGCCGCTTTGCAGCATTGGCAGTGCCGTGGTGCCGTCATCGGCTTCCGCCGTGTTGGTGAACCCCAAGTCACGCAGGAGGTTCTTGATGATCCGTCGCATCGTTGAAAAGTCATCAACGATGAGGATTTTCATGTTCTTGTCCAAGTCGACCTCCGTACAGTCCCAAAC
>JAHJYA010000001.1 GCA_018826895.1 Gammaproteobacteria bacterium | reverse complement strand
TCAGTAGTGAAACGATGCATCGCCGATGGTAGTGTGGGGTTTCCCCATGTGAGAGTAGGTCATCGTCAAGCGCCTATACCGAAACCCCAGCACTTAACAGTGCTGGGGTTTCTTCTTTGCGCGCAGGAAAGTTCAGTAAGGACCGGTTCTGGGGCTGTTCGACGGGATTGCACAGCGGGCCAGCGCCTAAAAAAGCACGGCTAGGATGTCCTGATTAGTATTGGGTCCGGTTTGAAGAGGGCTGTGTGCCCTGTCGCTATATCGCAGACCTTCACTTTAGCCCGGCTGCCCATCCACCCGCGCCGTCCAGAACATAACCGCGTAGTAGCGTACGAACAAGGCAAAGGCCGCGCTCCACAACAGGCTGGAAAGCCCCACTCCCGCAGCCGGCGCAAACGGCACCAGCAGCACTCGCGCCAGCACGGCCAACTGCAAACTGGCAAACGCCCATCCCATGGCTGCCGATGGCTGTAATGGTCGACCGGTATGGCCAAGGCTGACCCGCGCGAGCATCGCCAGAATCGCCCCGCCGACCGTACCCAGGGCTAGGGAGTGGTAAGACAGACTGGCGTTGCTCAGCCAGCCGGCATGCCAGGCCGCCAGGGCCAGTAACGCCAACGGCAACCAGGCATAGGCCAGGTGCAACGACCACAGCAGCGGCACACGCCAGATCCCGGCGTCATACCAGTGCCACAGACGCAGGCCATGCAGCGTGGCCAAAACCAGCAATAGCGGCAGCATCCAGGTAGACGGCTGCAAAGCCTGGCCACTGGCAAACAACAACGCCAGACTGAGCGACAGTACAAACACCAGCAGGTCCAGGCGCGGCCTTGGACTAGCAGCCTCGGGCCGGTTAAGGCCACGCTGGGTAAAGAACGGAATCACCCGCCCGCCGATGATGCTCACCAACGCCGCAATCAGCCACAACCCGGCCAATGCACCGCGCCGTTGCAGGGCTTCATCCCCCAGCGCAAGGCCATACAGCAGCAACCACTCGCAGCCGGCCATCAGCAACACCACGACCACCAGCGGGTAGTTGCGCCACTGGCGCACCGCCCATAGCTGCCGCCCAAGCAACAAAGCCAGCAGTGGTAGAAAGAGCAGTTGCAGCGCCAGCAATAGTGGCAACGACGCGCCGAACAGCCAGGCCAGTCGCGCCAGCAACCAGAGACCGAACAGCGCCGCCAGTGGCCAACCGCTCAGGCCCGGCCGCCCCGTCCAGTTCTGCACGGCGGTCAGTAGAAAGCCGGCAATGATCGCCACGGCAAAGCCGAACGGCAGCTCATGCCGATGCCAGGCCAGGCTGCCGCCCACCGGCTGCCAACCCGGCAGATACCCCAGTAGCACTGCCACCCACAGACCAATCGCCAGCACGGCAAACAATGCGCCACCGAGAAAGAATGGGCGAAAGCCCAGCCGCCAAAGTGGTGCAATGGCTAGCTCCTGCTGGCGATCACGCAATTGCACAGCAAGGCTCCTGTTGCTTGCGCAGATGCTGCTGCGCGGCGAGGCGCAGCACATAACCGAGCTTAAGCAGGCCTGGGCCAATGATCGTCAGCGAGTGCGCCGTAACCAGGCTGCCCATGCTCAGCTGCGCCTCCAGGCCATAAGCGCCCAGCAAGCCGCTGAGCAACAGCAGCACACCGGCCAGCAGCATGCGGTTCGCCAGTTGCAGTACCCGCGATGGGCAGGATAGATACGCCAACATAATCATCTCCTAGGCCGTGTTATTAACTGTCCAGCGCGCTGGCCGGACCAAAGAACTCGTAATGGCTCTGCGCCGCCGGTACGCCGAGGCTGTGCAGATGCCGTTTGACCTTCGCCATAAACGGCTTGGGGCCGAGGAAGTAGGCATCCAGATCGCGCTGCTCAGGCAGCCATTGCTCCAACTGCTCGAGGCTGAGCAAGCCTTCGGCATCACCCTGATCGCCCGCACGCGGTTCGCTGTAGCACACGTAATGGCGCAGCTGCGGACGCTCTGCGCGCTGCGCCTCAACCCAGTCGCGAAAGGCATGCACACCTGCGTGGCGCGCGCAGTGGATAAAGTGGATATCGCGGCCCGTGTCGCGTGCCGCCTCCAGCATGCTCAGTGCCGGTGTGATGCCAACGCCGGCGGTAATCAGCACCAGCGGTTTGGCCGACTCGCGCAAAACGAAACTCCCAGCCGGCGCGAACAGCTCCAGGCTGTCACCGACCTGCAGCTGGTCATGCAGGTAATTGGATACCTTGCCGCCTACCTCGCGTTTGACGCTGATGCGGTACTCGCGACCATTGCTCAGGGCCGACAGCGAGTAGTTGCGGCGCTGCTCGCCGCCGTCCAGCAGCAGGCGCAGGCCGATGTACTGGCCAGGTTGAAATGCCGCCAAAGCACCGCCGTCGGCCGGCACCAGGTACAGCGAGATGATCTCCTCGCTTTCCTGCACCTTGCGGCTCAGGCGGAAACTGCGCGCCCCGCGCCAGCCACCCTCGGCATTGGCGTTGGCGCTATACGCGGCCTCTTCGGCACCGATGAGGATGCCCGCCAGTTGCCCATAAGCCACGGACCAGGCCTCGATCACCGCATCGGTGGCGATCTCCTCACCGAGCACTTCACGAATCGCCCGCAGCAGGCAGCTGCCGACAATCGGGTAATGCTCCGGCAGGATCTGCAACGACACATGCTTGTTGACGATCTGCCCGACCAGCGGCCCCAACGCCTCCAGCCGGTCGATATGCCGGGCGTACATCAGTACCGCATTGGCCAGGGCGCGCTGTTGGCCGCCGCTGGCCTGGTGTGCCTGGTTGAACAGCGCGCGCACCTCGGGGTACTCGCTCAGCATCATCTGGTAGAAGTGCCGGGTCAGGGCCTCACCGCCGCTTTCCAGCAGGGGTACGGTGGCTTTGATCAGGACGTTTTGGGCAGGGGTCAACATAGTGCTTCCTCGTCAGGGCGACACGCTGCACTTGCGCAGCGATGCGGTTCATATCACCCTGACTACTACAGGAAGCGTGCCAATTATTTTATTTATATTAATCATAGACTTATAATTTCATGTGTCTTTATGACAACGTGCATTTAGAGTCTTAAAGACATCAAATGTGTCCTTATGACAGCTAGTCCGCTGCTTACCGCACTGATTCCCCTGGTTGCTGATCTCTCCCGTGAGCTGCCAGAAGTCGAGCGATACCGCCGTCTGCTGCAAGCGCTCAAACAGTTGCTGCCGTGCGACGCCGTGGCGCTGCTCAGGCTCGATGGCGATGTGCTGATTCCGCTGGCCGCCCTTGGCCTGAGCGCCGACACGCTCGGCCGGCGTTTCAAGCTCAGCGAACACCCGCGCCTGCAGGCGCTATTGGCGCAGCGCGGGCCGACCCGCTTTGCCACTGACTGCGAGATGCCCGACCCCTATGACGGCCTGGTTGATGGCCATCGCGGCCACCTGCCCGTGCATGACTGCCTCGGCTGCCCGCTGTATGTGCAGGACCAGCCCTGGGGGTTGCTGACTCTCGACTCGCTGGATCCGGCGAGCTTCGGCCGGGTCGATCTGGACAACCTGCAAGCCTTCGCCAGCCTGGCTGCCGCCACGGTGATGGCCAGCGAGCGGATCAATGCGCTGCTGCAACGCGCCGAGGATCAGCACCAATTGGCCGAAGCCTACAAACAGGCCGCCGGCCAGCAACGCCCGCGTGAACTGATTGGCCAGAGCGCCGTGCACAAACGCCTGCAAGAAGAGATCGCGCTGGTCGGCAACAGCGAGCTAAGCGTGCTGATCAGCGGTGAAACCGGGGTCGGCAAGGAGTTGGTCGCCGAAGCCCTGCACGCCGCATCGCCCCGCGCGGCCAAGCCGCTGATCAGCCTTAACTGCGCGGCCCTGCCCGACAACCTGGTGGAAAGCGAACTGTTCGGCCACGTGCGCGGGGCCTTTACCGGCGCGCACAACGAACGCCGCGGCAAGTTCGAACTGGCCGATGGCGGCAGCCTGTTTCTCGATGAAATCGGTGAACTGCCGCTGGCCGCGCAAGCCAAGCTGCTGCGCGTGCTGCAGAGCGGCCAGCTGCAACGGGTCGGGGCCGACCAGGAACAGCGGGTCAACGTGCGCGTGCTAGCCGCCAGCAACCGCGACCTGGCCGAGGAAGTGCGTGCCGGGCGTTTTCGCGCCGACCTTTACCACCGCCTCAGCGTCTACCCCCTGAAAGTCCCGGCGCTGCGCGAACGCGGTCGCGATGTACTGCTGCTGGCCGGTTACTTCCTCGAAGAAAACCGCGCCCGCCTGGGGGTGCGCAGCCTACGCCTGACTGCAGAAGCTCAGGCCAGCCTGCAGTCCTACAACTGGCCGGGCAACGTGCGCGAACTCGAACACCTGATCGGCCGCGCTGCACTCAAGGCTCTTGCCGGTTGCAGCGAACGCCCACGCATCCTCAGCATTGATAGCTTGCACCTGGACTTGCCGGCCAGCCAACCAGCACCTGCACCTCAAAGCGCAGCAGAGCCACACAACGAACTGCCACTGCGCGAAGCCATCGACGCCTACCAGAAGCAGCTGATCAGCCAGGCTCTCAACCGCCATCAACACAAATGGGCCGCCGCCGCCCGCGAACTGGGCATCGATCGCGCCAACCTGATCCGCCTGGCCAAGCGCCTTGGTCTACAGTGAGCAGGCGCTGAAACGCAAAAAGCCCCAGATTCTCATCCGGGGCTTTTGTATTGAAGGTGGCGCACCAGGCGGGATTCGAACCCACGACCCCTGCCTTCGGAGGGCAGTACTCTATCCAGCTGAGCTACTGGTGCAGCGCGGGCGCAATCATACGCATGTCGCTGGCGGGCGTCCATGCTGACGCTGTGGCGGTGATTGTGTGCGTCTATCGGTCGCGGAGACGACCAGGGTTTCTGGGTAAGAGCAATGGACATGCAGCCGTTAATTTTTTCGAACATCCTATTGCCCTTAATTGCTCTTTTCCCTAGCATTCGTTTGAGATTTCAAACGCTCTTGCTGCAATTGCCTGCGCTTATCCAGCACCCGTCAATCGACAGCTCGGGCCTTCCGATCAAGCCTGAATGTGCTGCCTTGCCGCACATTCGATGAGATATGCCGATGCCAGGGTGTCGGGATTTAGGAGACTGCTATGCAATTGAAAGACACTCAGCTGTTCCGCCAGCAGGCCTATATCGACGGCCAGTGGCTGGACGCCGACAGCGGTCAGACCATCAAGGTCAACAACCCGGCCACTGGTGAAATCATCGGCACGGTACCGAAGATGGGGGCCGCAGAAACCCGTCGCGCCATCGAAGCCGCTGACCGTGCGCTGCCGGCCTGGCGCGCGCTGACTGCCAAGGAGCGCTCGAACAAGCTGCGCCGCTGGTTCGAGTTGCTGATCGAGAACCAGGACGACCTCGGCCGCCTGATGACCCTGGAGCAGGGCAAGCCGCTGGCCGAGGCCAAGGGCGAAATCGCTTACGCTGCCTCCTTTATCGAGTGGTTTGCTGAAGAAGCCAAACGCATTTATGGCGATGTGATCCCAGGCCATCAGCCGGACAAGCGCCTGATCGTGATCAAGCAGCCAATCGGTGTGACCGCGGCGATTACCCCGTGGAACTTCCCGGCAGCGATGATCACCCGTAAAGCCGGCCCGGCCCTGGCCGCCGGTTGCACCATGGTGATCAAGCCCGCCTCGCAGACGCCGTTCTCCGCCTTGGCCCTGGTTGAGTTGGCCGAGCGCGCCGGTATTCCGAAAGGCGTGCTTAGCGTGGTCACCGGCAGCGCGGGTGATATCGGCAGCGAGCTGACCGGCAACCCGATCGTGCGCAAGCTGAGCTTCACCGGCTCGACCGAAATCGGTCGCCAACTGATGGCTGAGTGCGCCAAGGACATCAAGAAGGTCTCGCTGGAGCTGGGCGGCAATGCACCCTTTATCGTGTTCGACGATGCCGACCTGGACAAGGCGGTCGAAGGCGCGATCATTTCCAAGTACCGCAACAACGGCCAGACCTGCGTCTGCGCCAACCGTCTGTACATTCAGGATGGCGTCTACGATGCCTTTGCCGAGAAGCTGAAAGCCGCCGTGGCCAAGCTGAAGATCGGCAACGGCCTGGACGAGGGCACCACCACGGGTCCGCTGATCGACGAGAAAGCCGTGGCCAAGGTCAAGGAACACATCGCCGACGCGGTCAGCAAGGGCGCGACCGTGCTGACGGGCGGCAACGCGATGCAGGGCAATTTCTTCGAGCCGACCATTCTGGTCAACGTGCCCAAGACGGCCGCGGTGGCCAAGGAAGAAACCTTCGGCCCGCTGGCGCCGCTGTTCCGCTTCAAGGACGAGGCCGAAGTCATCGCCATGTCCAACGACACCGAGTTTGGCCTGGCTTCGTACTTCTATGCCCGTGATCTGGGTCGGGTGTTCCGCGTAGCCGAAGCCCTCGAATACGGCATGGTCGGCGTCAATACCGGGCTGATCTCCAACGAGGTCGCGCCCTTCGGCGGGATCAAGGCGTCGGGCCTGGGTCGTGAAGGCTCCAAGTACGGCATTGAGGATTACTTGGAAATCAAATACCTCTGTCTCGGTATTTGAGTCGGCAAGGTTCGTTTCACGCGCCAGGGGCACGAGAGCGCTGACCCCTGGCGTTGCTTCAACCGCACTTCCTGAGAGGGCCGGGATAGCTGGAGGCAGTCGATCATCGCATGCTGCCGCAGTTGCCTCCCGCCCGATTCCTTGGACCACGCCGCCCGATGAGCGGCGAATGAGGATTTTATGAGCAAGACCAATGCATCCCTGATGAAGCGCCGTGAAGCCGCTGTTCCGCGCGGCGTCGGCCAGATCCACCCGATCTTCGCCGAGTCGGCGAAGAACGCCACCGTGACCGATGTCGAAGGCCGCGAGTTTATCGATTTCGCCGGCGGCATCGCAGTGCTTAACACCGGCCACCTGCACCCCAAAATTGTGGCTGCAGTGCAGGAGCAGCTGACCAAGCTGACCCACACCTGCTTCCAGGTGCTGGCCTATGAACCCTATGTCGAGCTGTGCGAGAAGGTCGCCGCCAAGGTTCCGGGCGACTTTGCCAAAAAGACCCTGCTGGTCACCACCGGCTCCGAAGCGGTGGAAAACGCCGTGAAGATCGCCCGTGCCGCCACTGGCCGCGCTGGCGTAATCGCCTTCACCGGCGGCTACCACGGCCGCACCATGATGACCCTGGGCCTGACCGGTAAAGTCGTGCCGTACTCGGCCGGCATGGGCCTGATGCCCGGCGGCATCTTCCGTGCTCAGTACCCGTGCGCGCTGCATGGCGTCAGCACGGATGACGCGATCGCCAGCATCGAGCGCATCTTCAAGAACGACGCCGAGCCGCGCGATATCGCCGCGATCATCATCGAGCCGGTGCAAGGCGAGGGTGGTTTCTACGTCGCGCCGAAAGACTTCATGCTGCGCCTGCGCGCTCTCTGTGATCAGCACGGCATCCTGCTGATCGCCGACGAGGTGCAGACCGGTGCCGGCCGTACCGGCACCTTCTTCGCCATGGAGCAGATGGGCGTCGCCGCTGATCTGACTACCTTTGCCAAATCCATCGCCGGCGGTTTCCCGGTGGCGGGTGTGTGCGGCAAGGCGGAGTACATGGACGCCATCGCACCAGGCGGCCTGGGCGGCACCTACGCCGGCAGTCCTATTGCCTGCGCGGCTGCCCTGGCGGTGATCGACGTATTCGAGCAAGAGAACCTGCTGGAGCGCTGCAAGGTTGTCGGCGAGCGTCTGGTCAGCGGCCTCAAGGCCATCCAGACCAAGCACAAGAGCATCGGCGAAGTGCGCGCCCTTGGTGCCATGATTGCCATGGAGCTGTGCGAGGGTGGTGATGTGCACAAGCCTAACGCCGCCCTGACCGGGCAGATTGTTGCTAAGGCGCGTGAGAAGGGGCTGATCCTGCTGTCCTGTGGCACCTACGGCAATGTCCTGCGTGTGCTGGTACCGCTGACCGCCGAAGACGCTCTGCTCGACCGCGGCCTGGCGATCATCGCCGAATGCTTCGACGAACTGGCGTAAGCCTGGGGCGATTAGCTCTGCAGTAAAAAGACCCGCCTCGGCGGGTCTTTTGCGTTATGTCGCCGGGTATTGAGCGCGTTTATCGATGGCCGAGAGGGCTCCTGAGCGGGGTGTCTTCTACCTCGTCGCGCAAAAGCGCCAACGGTCGCGGATGGTCGATGAAGTAGCCCTGCGCGTAATCGATCCCGAGTTCACGCAAGCAGTCCAGCGTCGCCTGGCTCTCGACGAACTCGGCCACGGTCTGCAGGCCCAGTTGTGCGGCGATCTGTTGCATGGAGCGGACCATCGCCTGGTTGATGGGGTCGGCTTCGAGGTCGCGAATGAAGCTGCCGTCGATCTTCAGAATGTCCAGAGGCAAGTGGCGCAGGTAGGCGTAGGAGGCGAAGCCGCTGCCGAAGTCATCCAGGGCGACTTTCAACCCCTGGCTGCGCAGTTGCTTGATCCAGCGTGACGACACCCCGAGCTCGCCCAGGGCGACCATCTCCGTGACTTCGATGCACAGCTTGGCCGGTGGTAGGCCGTACTCTTGCAACTGCGTGCTGAGTTGCTGGTGGAACTCGCTGTCGAGCAGCGAGGCGGCGCTGAGATTCACATTGACCTGGGCCAGGCGCTCAAGGTGCCGGGGGTTGGCCGCCAGCCATTGCAGCAGGTGCTGAATGACCCAGCGGTCGATGGCCCCCAGCAGGCCGTAGCGCTCGGCGGCGCCGAGAAACTGAGCGGGGCCGATCCACTCAGCGCTGGCCGGGTCGCGGTAGCGCAGTAGCACCTCGTAATGCAGGCGTGTATCGCTGTGCTGCAGCGCCATCACCGGTTGAAAGAACAGCTCGAAATGGCCTTGATCAAGGGCTTCACGCAGGCGGGTAATCCACTGCAGTTGGCGCTGGTGCTCGAGCAGTGCGCCGTCGGCCGGGTTGAACGCCAGCACCCGGTTGCGGCCCTGGTGCTTGGCCTGCTGGCTTGCACTGTCGGCCCAGTTCAGTGCGCTCTGCCAATCGCTCACCGCAGGCCCGAGCGCCAGCAGGCCGATACTGGCATACAGGCGAAATGGCCGGCCTTCCCAGGTGAATAGAAACTGTTCGACGCTGCGCCGCAGGTACTCCGCCTGGCAGTTGGCCGCCTGGTCGTCGGTTTCGCGCAGCAGCACGGCAAACTCGTCGCCGCCGACCCTGGCCAGTTCGGCTGACGGGGGCAATTGCTGTTGCAGATGGCTGGCCAACTGACGCAGCAGTTGGTCGCCGGCAGAGTGCCCGCAGAGGTCATTGACCTGTTTGAACTGGTCCAGGTCCAGATACAGCAGGTGGCTGAAGCGCCGCGCTCCACCGTTCAGGCTTTCCTGCAGCAGGCGTTCCAGTTCGCGGCGGTTGAGCAGGCCGGTCAGCGAGTCGCGTGCGGCCAGGTGTTGCAGACGCTCCTCCAGCGCACGGCGTTCGCTGAGGTCGACAACGATGCCTTCGATGCAATCCTGGGCTGGGCGCAAGTGCAACGACAGGTAGACCCAGCGCGGCGTGCCCTGCAGGTCGTGGAGTTGGCATTCCTGGCTGATGGCCGGTTGCGCAAGGTTCAGGGACGCGGTCAGTTGCTGCCAAGTGCTGGCACCCAGCAAGCGCTGGATCGCGGTGCCGACCAGCGCGTCGGGAGCCATATCCGGCTGGAGAAAACGCGCCAGGCTGGGATTGGCCTCCAGCAATATGCCGGCAGAGGTGCAACGGAAAATACCCTCGCTGGCGCTGCGAAACAGCGCCTGGTACTGCTCCAGATTACTGATCGCCTGGGCCTGGCTGACCAGCAAGGCGCGCCGCACGCGCTCCAGCTGGCGATCCAGCAGGGCGGCGAACAGCAGCATGCTGATGGCTGGCAAGTAGGCGTGCAGGTAGATAAAACCGGGAGGTAGCGGCATCAACCCAGAGCGGCTGAGTGGCACGATGAGCATCAGCACCAGGGCTGTGCTCCAGCACAGGAGATAGCCCAGGGCGTAAGGGCGTCGCTGCCATAGCCCGAGCAACACCAAAAGCATCTGGAAAAGCCCAGTGATCAGGATCACAACATTGAGCGTGGCATAGGCCTGGTCACTTACCAGGCTCCAGCTGCATACCACCAGGGTGGCGGCAAAGAGCAGATCGCGTGCCCAGCGCAGGCGGCCAAGGCGTAGCTTCAAGGCACTGGCCAAAAACAGCGTGCTGAAAATCAGCATCACGGGGTTGGCCAGGTTCGCCATCAGCGGTGGCAACCAGGGCCAGTCAGGAAAGAGCAGCCCGGTCAGACCGTGCACCGTCGCGTTGTACACGGCCACGCCGACCACGGTGATGCAGAAATAGCCCATCTGCGGTTCACGCAGGGTGGCGAAACGGATCAGGTAGAACAGCGCGAAGCTGAGCATTGCTCCCAGCAGCAGGCCGCTCTGCAGCCAGGCCTGGGCACTCAGCAGAGGGGCTTGGTCGGCGTTGACCAGTTGCATGGGCAGGCTGATCGAGGAGCCGCTCTGCACCCGGACCAGCAGGGTATGTGGGCCCTGACCGAGCGGCGGCAGGTTGAGCATGAAGTGCGGATAGGGTTCGCCCCGCTGCAGAAAGGGCAAGCGGTCGCCGCTGTACAGGGGGTGGGCCAGGTTGCGGCCGTCGAACACCCAGACTTCCAGATCATCGAGAAAGGGGTGGTCAATCAACAGGCTGAGCCGCTGCAGGGCAGGCAACTCCAGTTGCACCGCGGCCCACCAGGCGCTGGTGGAGTAGCCAAGGCGTGGGATGCCACTGTGCAGTACGCCGCGCACGGGCAGGGCCTGCAACACCTCGGCGGCGGTCAATGTGCCGCTCGGGTCTTCGAGCAGCAGGCTGTGCTCGATCGCCCTTGGCTGTTGCAGCTGTTCGGCACTCAGGGTCAGGATTGGCAGGGTAGTGGCCGCCGCCTGCATGCCCCAGCAGGCGATCATCAGAAGCAGCCAGCGTAATACAGGTTTCATCCGATGGCCTCAGCGCCGACATCAACAAGCGCCTCGCGTGCGCGCTGCGAGTCTAGCTGAGAACCGGACTGCTAATTGCGCTGGCGCTCTCACTCAGCTCACTGAGCAGTTTGTTTACCTGGGTGGCGGTCATGCTGAAGGGGTCGAAGCGGTCGCTGCGCGAATACTTGAGAAACAGTGCACGGTTGGCCTGGCGCGCACCGGCCCAGCCCATGCTCCACTCGCTGTAGTGGCGGGTATCGATTTCCGCGTAGTCGAGGATGGTCAGATCCTTATGCCGCGTATCGTCGGCCAGGCGGTTGTAGAGGGCATTGACTGCGTCGCGTGGACCTTCCAGCGCCTGCAGAAAAATATCGGCATTGCAGCAGAGAATACCCGTCAGCCCTTGGGGCGGGTTGTTGCGTTGCGAGCTGTCGAGAATTTCCCGGATCAGCTCGCCAGTCACCAGGTGGCTGGCGCGACTGGCGTAAGTCAGGCGAACGAGCATAAAACCTCCGTTTTAACGCGTGAACAGGGTGCGGGCGAACAGCAAGGTGCCAACACCCCAGGCGGCATTGACCAGAAAACCGATCAGAAAGCGCCCCGGCAACTGGCTGATGGAGAAGCCCAGACCCTTGAGCGGAAAGACGATCAGCAGGGCTACGCTGGTCAGGGCGATACCGCCGAACAGCAGCCCTTTGAGCCAGGGTTGTGGGCGTGTGGCATCCCAGCGCAGCACGCTGAGCATCAGCATGCCCCACACGCCGCCCCAGAAAGACGCCGAAAGCCAGGCCGGTACACCGAGCGGTACGGTCGCCGCGGTATTGAAGGGGGCGAATGGCACCACGCCATAGGCGTGCAGCAACCCGAGTATCGGCTGGTGGAAAAACGGCACGGCAAGAAATCCGGCAATGAAGAACAGGCTCAGACGTCGCATTTGAGGTACTCCTGCATGGAAGTTCGCTGATACTGCCTCAATGTATAAGCTTTGTATAACTAAATGCCGCCCATGGCCCTGTAACACAGCCTGCTGTTCGCGCTCTAATGGCTGACCCTAACGAGGAGTATCACCGTGCACGCCATGCTTCCCCTGCTCGATCGCCTGGCTTTCCCCGCCATCCGCCGGGGTGCGTTGCAAGCGCTGCAGGTCAACCTGACCTACACCTGCAACCAGCGCTGTCTGCATTGCCATGTGAATGCCGGGCCGACCCGTACCGAGCGCCTTAGCGACGAAGGCCTGGCTCTGCTCTACCAGGTGATCGACGCCCATCCGGTGCAGACCCTCGACCTCACCGGCGGTGCGCCGGAGATGCACCCACGCTTTCGCGAAATCGTCAGTCATGCGCGCCGCGAAGGCCTGCGGGTGATCGACCGCTGTAACCTGACCATTTTGAGCGAGCCGGGTTATGAAGACCTGGCGCAATTTCTCGCCGACCAAGGCGTGGAAGTCAGCGCCTCGCTGCCCTGCTACTCGCGCGATAACGTCGACAAGCAGCGCGGCGATGGTGTGTTTGATGCCAGCATTCGCGGTCTGCAACAGCTTAATGCCCTGGGCTACGGCCAACCAGGCAGCGGCCTGATCCTCAATCTGGTGTACAACCCGCAAGGGCCGAGCCTGCCGCCGCCGCAGGCGGCGCTGGAGGCCGATTACAAATGCCACCTGGCCGAGGATTTCGGCATCGTCTTCAACCACCTGCTGACCATCACCAACCAGCCGATTGCGCGCTTTGGCAGCACCCTGGTCAGCAAGGGGCAGTTCAACGGCTATATGCAACTGTTGCGCGACAGCTACCGCCCGGAAAACCTCGAACCGCTGATGTGCCGCAGCCTGGTCAGCGTTGATTGGCAGGGCTACCTGTACGACTGCGACTTCAACCAGATGCTCGATCTGCCGCTGCAGTTGCCCGAGGTGATCGGCCGCGACCGGCCGCACCTGCGCGATCTATTGGGCGCGCGCCTGGACGGCAAACCCATCGTCACCCGCGATCACTGCTTCGCCTGTACCGCCGGGCAAGGCTCAAGTTGCGGCGGCGCACTGAATGATTAACCGGCTACGCGGGCGCGCACGGCGTACCCGCTACCCGGCGATATAGCCATCAATTAAGGATCGCTTCATGCAACCAACCAGTCTTACCGGGCTGTTCTTCTGGGGTTTTCTCGTGGTCTACGGCGCGCTGATGCTGGCCCTGTCGCCACGCGCGGTAACCCTCGGCGGGTTCTTCAACGGCGAGGACAACCAGGGCCGCAGCGCCAGCCCCTGGTTGATCACCTCGAGCATCTTTATCAGCTGGATCTTCGCCAAATCGGTGACCAACGCCGCCAACCTCGGGGCCACCTATGGCCTGGTCGGCGGCCTGGCCTATGCCATGTACTGGCTGTCGATTCCGCTCACCGGCTTTGTCATCTACCGCCTGCGTCGGCGCTATGCGGCGACCGGCCTGGTCAGCTTCTTGAGCAGCCATTACGGCCGTGGCGCGGCGCTGGCGTTCTCGGCGGCGATTCTGATTCGTCTGTTTAACGAGGTGTGGAGCAACACTGCGGTGGTCGGCGGTTATTACGGTGATTCCGGTAGTTTCGAGTTTATCGCCTCAGCCTTGCTGTTTACCGCCGTGACCCTGGCCTACAGCCTGCGCGGCGGCTTGCGCAGCTCGATCCTCACCGATGCGGCGCAGGCAGCGATCTTCGTCATCGCCTTGGTCTGGGTGCTCGGCCTGGTGCTGCCACAGCATTCGCCTAGCGAGCTGACCAGCACCAGCAACTGGGCACTGAATGCCGGCGTCGACCTGCTGCTGGTCGCCGGTCTGCAAGCCTTCAGCTACGGCTTCCATGATCCGGTGCTGACCGACCGTGGCTTTATCAGCGAGGAGAAGGCCATGCGCCGCTCCTTTCTGATTGCCGGGGTGCTCGGCTTTATCGCCATCCTGGCCTTTAGCCTGATCGGCGTACACGCCCAGCTCAGCGGCATTGCCGCCTCCGATAACGTGCCTGCAGCCCTGGCCAAGAGCCTGGGCATCGGTGCACTGCTGATCATGACCGTGGTGATGGTTTCCGCTGCCGGTTCGACCCTGGACTCGACCTTCTCCAGCCTGGCCAAACTGGCCGGACGCGAGTTGCCGAAACTGGCCGGGCGCGACCTCGGGCAGAAAGCCATCGGCGTCGGCATGGCAGTGATGGTGGTCTTCGCCCTGCTCGGCAACCTGCCGATGATCGCCGGCACCGACATCCTCAAGGCCACCACCATCAGCGGCACCATGGTCATCGGCCTGGCACCGGTGTTTGTCCTGCATGGCCTGACCACTCCGACGCGGTTGGGCTTTCACCTGAGTTTCTGGACCGGCCTGGGCCTTGGCATCGCCCTGACCCTGAACTGGATTCCGCAAAGCTGGGCCATCGGCGACGGCAAATACGCGCTGCTGCTCGGCACCAACCTGTATGGCCTGGGGCTCTGTGTGCTCGGCTATCTACTGCCCGGTTGGTTGCTGCATCGCAAAGCAGGTAACGCCTGATGCGCGCCGGCCGTGATTGCCCGCTGGACTATCGTCTGCCGCGGGATGCCTTTAGCGGTGAGCCCGTCTTCGCGTGCGACACCCTCTATGTGGTTGGCGGCCTGTATGGCAATCGCCAGGCCCTGGCCGCGCTGCAACGGCGCTTGGCCGCCGAGCCAACTGCGCGGGTGGTGTTTAACGGCGACGCCCACTGGTTCGATCGCGACCCCGAGATTTTCCAGCAGATCGAACAGGGCCTCAGCGCCTATCTGGCCCTGCGCGGTAATGTCGAAACCGAGCTGGGACGCGCCGATGACAGCGGTGCCGGCTGTGGTTGTGCCTACCCGATGACGGTGGATGAAGCGGTGGTCGAGCGTTCCAATGCCATCCAGCTGGAATTGAATAGAACCGTGCAGGGTTTGCCTGGGATGGCCGAACGGCTGGCCACAAGACCGAGCACCGCGCTGGTCAAGGTCGGCGGCCAGCACGTAGCGATCAGCCATGGTGATGAGCAGTCTCTGGCTGGCTGGAGTTGCTCGCGCGAATCGCTCAGCGAGCCGGCACGTCAGCAGCAGCTGGATAACTGGTTCGCCGCGCACAACGTGCAGGTTCTGGCCACCAGCCATACCTGCTCGGCAGTAGCCTTGGGTCTTGAGCATGGCGCGCTGATCAATAACGGCGCGGCCGGGCTGCCGAACTTTGCCGGTGGCCGCTATGGTCTGCTTAGCCGCATCGCCACCATGCCCCATCCGGCGGCGCTGTATCGCTGCCAGCGCGATGGCTTGTTTATCGAAGCCCTGCCGCTTAACTACGACCACGACGCCTTTCTTGCCGATTTCCAGCGCCAGTGGCCTGACGATAGCCCGGCGGCGTTGTCCTACCGTGCACGGGCGCTCGGGCAACTGAGCGACCGCCCCGAACACGCCCTGCTGGCTGGTTTCAGCTTATGCCAAAGCCTGTGCGCCCTGGAGGCGCTGACTGATGAATAGCCGCAAACTGGCCCTGATGGGCCTGATCCTCGCGCTGCTGGGCAGCTTCTTTGTCTTCGATATTGGCCAGTACCTCAACCTGGAAGCGCTCAAGGCGCAGCAGGCCGCGCTGAATGCCCAGGTCACGGCGCAGCCCTGGCTGGCCGCCGGGCTGTTCTTCCTCGCCTATGTCGCGGTTACCGCATTATCGCTGCCTGGCGCGGCGCTGATGACCTTGCTGGCCGGCGCGCTGTTTGGCCTGCTCGAAGGCTTTGTGCTGGTGTCCTTCGCTTCCACCCTGGGCGCAACCCTGGCCATGCTTAGCAGCCGTTTCTTGCTGCGTGACTGGGTGCAGAGCCGCTTTGGCCAGCGCCTGGCCGGCATTGATGCGGGGATTGAACGCGAGGGTGCGTTCTACCTGTTCGCCCTGCGCCTGGTGCCGGTGTTTCCGTTTTTTCTGATTAACCTGGCCATGGGCCTAACCCGCTTGCCGGCGCGTACCTACTGGTGGGTCAGCCAGCTCGGCATGCTGCCCGGCACCCTGGTCTATGTGAACGCCGGGCGTGAGCTGGGCCAGCTCGACTCCCTGGCCGGCATCCTATCGCCAGGCTTGCTTGGGGCCTTTGTTTTGCTTGGGGTATTCCCGCTGATCGCACGCAAGCTGCTGGGCCTGGTGCAGGCACGGCGGGTGTATGCCGGCTGGCACAAACCGAAAACCTTCGACCGCAATCTGTTAGTCATTGGTGCCGGGTCCGGCGGCCTGGTCAGCGCCTATATCGCGGCGGCGGTAAAGGCCAAGGTCAGCCTGATCGAGAAGCACAAGATGGGCGGCGACTGCCTGAACACCGGTTGCGTGCCGTCCAAGGCGCTGCTGCGTTCGGCCAAGCTGGCCAACGAGCTGAAAAAGGGCGCAGCGCTGGGCTTTACCGGTGTGCAGGGCACGGTGGATTTCCCGGCGGTGATGCAGCGCATCCAGCGGGTGATCGCGGATATCGAACCCCATGATTCGGTGGAGCGCTACACCGGCCTGGGCGTCGAAGTGCTCCAGGGCGAAGCGAAAATTCTTTCGCCTTGGGCGGTGGAGGTCAACGGCCAGACCCTGACCAGCCGCAACCTGATTATCGCTGCCGGCGCGCGGCCGCTGGTGCCGAAGATCTCCGGTATCGAGCAGGTACAGGGCTACACCTCGGACAGCATCTGGAGCTTACGCGAGCAGCCGCGCTGGCTGTTGGTGCTCGGTGGCGGGCCGATTGGCTGCGAATTGGCCCAAGCCTTCCAGCGCCTCGGCAGCCAGGTGATTCAGGTGGAGCTGGCCGAGCGTCTGCTGCCGCGCGAAGACGCTGATGCCAGCGAGTTGGTGCTGCAAAGCCTGCGCAATGACGGCGTGGATGTACGCCTGCAGCACCGCGCCGAACGCTTTGAGGTGATCAATGGTGAACAGCGTATGGTCGCCCGCCGCTTGGACACCGATGAGGAGGTGACCATCGCCTTCGACTGTGTGCTGCTGGCTCTCGGCCGGGTGGCCAATGTCACGGGCTACGGTGTCGAGGAGCTGGGCCTGACGCTGCGGCCCAACGGCACCCTGGAGACCGACGAGTACCTGGCCACGCGCTTCCCTAGTATTTATGCAGTGGGCGATGTCACCGGGCCCTATCAGCTCACCCATGTCGCCGCGCACCAGGCCTGGTATGCCGCCGTCAATGCACTGTTCTCGGGCTTCAAACGCTACAAGGTGGATTACCGGGTGATCCCCGCCTGCACCTTTACCGACCCTGAGGTCGCCCGCGTCGGGCTGAGTGAAGGCGAAGCCAAGGCGCAGCACATCGCCTATGAGGTGATCCGTTATGGCATCGACGATCTCGACCGGGCGATTGCCGATGAAGCCGCCCACGGCTTTGTCAAAGTGCTCACCGTACCGGGCAAGGACAGGATTCTTGGCGTGACCATCGTCGGCGAGCATGCTGGCGAGCTGCTCGCCGAATATGTGCTGGCGATGAAGCATGGCTTGGGTCTGAACAAGATGCTTGGCACCATTCACACCTACCCGACCATGGCCGAAGCCAACAAGTATGCGGCTGGCGAATGGAAACGCGCCCATGCGCCGCAAGGACTGCTGCGCCTGGTCGAGCGTTTTCATAACTGGCGCAGAAGCTGATGCGCGGGTTACTGCTCGCGCTGCTGGCCTTGGCTCCGCTGGCCCAGGCAGAAAACCAGCTAACGCCCTGGACGGCTGGCCCGCCCAAGGGCGAATGGTCGGCGCCTTGGCGGCTGGCGGATATTCCTAAATTAAAACCGTCCGAACGCACCCTGGCCGAGCAGGACGGTCAGCAGGTGCTGCATATTCAGGCCAATGCAGCGGCGGGTGGCCTGCTGCATCCGCTGGATCTGTCCGGCGATCAGCCCTGGCAACTGAGCTGGCAATGGCGCACCGAGCGCAAACTGGAGCGGGCACGTTTCGCCACCCGCGAAGGCGACGACTACGCCGCACGGGTCTATGTGCTGCTGGATTACCCGCTGGATTCGCTGAGCTTTGTCACCCGGCAGAAGCTGCGCCTGGCGCGCACCTTCTTCGACCCCGACCTGCCGGCGGCGACCCTCAGCTACGTCTGGGACAACCGCGCAGCCCCCGGTACCCATGCCCGCAGCGCCTATACCGAGACGGTGGAGATGATGGTGCTGCGTGGCCCGGAAGCGCCGCTGGGGCAATGGCTAAATGAGTCCCGCGACTTGCGCGCCGATGCCATCGCCGCCTTTGGCAGCGCGCCACGTAAGATCCTCGGTGTGGTCTTCGCCGCCGACAGCGACAACACCGGCGAGTCGGCCGACAGCTATTTCGCCGCACCACGCCTGCAGCGCATCACGCCTTGATACAGGGGCGGCTTGAACCGCCAGGGTCGCAGCCGGTAGGGTGGTGGTCGCGCCCCACCCTTGATCGGACACCTGTGCCATGCCTGCTCGTAACGCCCCCATCGCTACCAACGCCTGTCAGGCCCGCCGATGAGCAGCTACGACCTGTTGCTACTCGGCGCCGGCCATGCGCACCTGGGCGTGCTGCGGCGCTGGGCGCTGGTCGAGCGGCCGCCGGGGCGTATCGCTTTGGTCAGTGCCGGCCCCGCTGCCTGGTACTCGGGCATGCTGCCGGGGCTGTTGGCCGGGCGCTTCCAGGCCGAGGATTGCCGGGTAGAGCTGCAGCCGCTGTGCCGCGCAGCCAAGGTCGAGCTGATCGACGCGCAGGTCACAGCGCTAGAGGCCGACAGCCGCCGGGTGCAGCTGGCCGACGGCCGCACTCTGGAGGCGCGCTGGTTGTCCTTGAATGTCGGTGGCCAGGTCATCGCACCAGCGCACAGTGGCGAGGGCCTGGAGGTGCTTGCGGTGAAACCCTTCGACGCCTTTGTGCAGGGCTGGACGGCCTGGCAGCAGGCGCCGCAGCCGCTGGCGATTCTTGGCGGCGGAGCGGCCGGGGTGGAGCTTGCCTTGGCCGTGGTCGACCGCGTTCCGGTTCTCTCGCTGTTTTGCGCCGGGCCCTTGCTCGCTGGGCTCAACCCCGGGTTGCGCCTGCGCGCGCTGGGCCATCTGCGCCAGCGCGGGGTGAGGGTACGCGAGCACTGCCCGATCGATCGCTGCGAAGACGATGCCCTGTTCAGCGGGCCGCTTTGCGTCTGGCGTGGGCCGCGGTTGCTGCTGGCCAGCGGTGCCCAGGCCTGGCCCTGGCTGGCGAGCAGTGGCCTGCGCTGTGATGAGCGCGGCTTCGTTGAAATCGGCCGTACCCTGCAAAGCCATTCGCACCCGGCGCTGTTCGCTGTGGGTGACTGTGCCAGCTTGCCGGGTGCGGCCAAGAGCGGGGTGTATGCGGTGCGCCAGGGCCCGGTGTTGGCCGCCAACCTCTCGGCGGTCCTGCGTGGCCTGCCGCTGCGCCGCTACCGCCCGCAGCGCCACAGCCTGGCCTTGCTGGCCACGGGCGATGGCGGCGCCTTGCTCGGCTGGCGTACCTGGAGTGCCGGTGGGCCCCTGTGCGGACGCTGGAAGGACTGGCTGGACCGCGGTTTTATCCAGCGCCACCGTCTGCCGGAGTAGTGCGCCTGCTGGGGGCGACTGCTACCAAAGTGCCATGGCCCAAACTCGTCTAGAGTGATCGAATCGGGGGTGGCGTTTTGGCGTCAGGTTTTCGTGCCTGCTTCAGATTCCGCTTGTCGTGCCGACGCAGTGTTTATCGCTGCGATGGCCCGACTCTAGGGTCAGACCCTAGAGCACCGTTCTCGACACCTCGAGCCGCGTGCACAGGGAGGTGGTCGGCAGCGGCCAAGAATAATAACGAGGTTCGCCATGAGTCGTACTGCATTCGTCAGCCACCCCAAGGCGTGCGCCTTGCACGCCATCGGCCTCGCGGCCTTGATGGGGGTGTATCAACAGGTTGTGCTGCCCTGGTATGTGAGCATCCCGTCTTTTTTGCTGCTGGCCTTGTGGCCCTGGCTGGGGCCGTGGCAGCGCCGTGTGGATGAGAGCGACGCCGCGCCGCCCAAGGCCGGCAATGCGTTGGACAGCTTGAGCCAGACTCTCTCCCGGCACACCTGCCACAACGCGTTGTCGGCCGCTCAGGTTGCTCATGCCGTGCAGCAATTGGCGGGTAAGCTGCAATCGCAACTGACCGCGGTCGAGCAGATCAGCCAGGGCGCCGATGCCATCACCCACACCGAGCAGGACAACGCCCAGCGCGCCGAGCAGACCCTGGCCGCTGCGCAGACCGTGCGCCACAACAGCGCCAGCGGGCAGGAACAACTGCAACAAGCCATCGCCCGCATGCAGAGCCTGAGTGCGCAAACAGCCGCCAGCCGTGAGCTGATCGACGGGCTCAGCGCGCGTACCGAGCAGATCGAAAAGGTCACCCTGGTGATCCAGTCCATCGCCAGCCAGACCAACCTGCTGGCGCTCAATGCGGCCATCGAGGCGGCTCGCGCCGGTGAGCAGGGCCGCGGGTTTGCCGTGGTCGCCGATGAGGTGCGCAACCTCGCCGCGCGCACCGCCACGGCCACCGAGGAAGTCGGGCAGATGGTCAGCGACATTCGCCAGCAGAGCGCTGCGGTGGTCAGCCATATCCAGCAGCAGGCCAGCGAGCTGGACCAGGCCGCGGCGCAGATCGAGCACACCGGCGAGCAACTGCGCGGCATTGCCGACCTGGCCCTGGAAGTGGAAGGCCAGGTGGCGCAGATCAACGAGGGCACGGCGAGCAACCATGAGCGCCTGGCGAGCCTGTTCGTCGCGGTCGAGCAACTGCGTGGTGATGCCCAGGCCAGCGAAGGCCAGACGCGTCAGTTGGCCAGCGCTGCCGAGCAGCTGGTCGGCCAGGCGGAAACCGTCAGCGAGCAACTGGCGGTGGTCGGTCTGGACGATTACCACCAGCGCGTCTACGACCTGGCCCGCGAGGGCGCTGCGGCTATTGCCGCGCGCTTCGAGGCCGATGTGCAGGCCGGGCGGTTGAGCCTGGATGACCTGTTCGACCGCCGCTACCAGGCGATCCCCGACACCTTCCCGACCAAGTACCGCACGCGCTTCGACAGCTATGCCGACCAGGTTTTGCCGCAACTGCAGGAGCCGCTGCTCAAGGGCCATGAAGGCATGGTGTTTGCCATCAGCACCACGCCGGAAGGCTACGTGCCGACCCACAACGCGGCGTTCAACCACCCGCCCACCGGCGACCGTGCGGTGGATGCCGTGAAGAGCCGCAGCAAGCGCCTGTTCAATGACCGCACCGGGATTCGCTGCGGCAGTCATCAGCAGCCGCTGCTGCTACAGACCTATATGCGCGACACCGGCGAGCTGATGCACGATCTGTCGGTGCCGATCATGGTCCAGGGCCGGCATTGGGGCGGTTTGCGCCTGGGTTACAAGCCGGAGCCCTGAGCTGGGGAGGCCGATCTTCGCCGCGCAATGTTTAGTCGGACAATAACCAAGCGTGCAAAAAACAGAATTTAATTGACCTGTTGCCCTGTGTGAACCTGCAGGTCATGTGTCCTTCCCTGTTGCTGTCCCTCGCCCCCCTCTATGCGGCGCCCTTGCGCAAGCGTTGCGACTTTGCGGCGGCCACCCAGCTGCCCCAGACGCTCGCCTTCTGGGCGCTGTGGCACTGCCGCCACGCCCGCCCGCCGGATATGCTCACGGCTTGATCCGTAAACCGGCGACCTCAATCGCCCGTCGATCATTGCCCGCTCGCCTGTCGCGAGCCGCTATGCGCCTTAGTGGCGCTAACGAGAGCCGCATGTCATTCGCACCTGTACAGCACGCTGAGCTATTCCTTGCGCAAAACCCGGATATCGAGCTGTTCGAGCTGTTTATCATCGACGCCAATGGCGTGCCACGCGGCAAGCTGTTGCACCGCGATGAACTGCTCGCCGTGTACCAGAGCGGCCGGCCGCTGCCGAGCACCATCCTTGGCCTGAGCATCAATGGTGATGACGTCGAAGATTCCGGCCTGGTCTGGGACGTCGGTGATATTGATTGCCGTGCCTACCCGTTGGCCGGCAGCCTGGTGCGCATGCCCTGGCGGCAGATGCCCATGGCTGCCGTGCAGGTGAGCATGCACCCGCAGTCCGGTATGCCGGCGGCGGTCGCCGACCCGCGTCAGGTGCTGGTGCAGGTAATCGAGCGACTCGAGGCGCAGGGGTATCATCCGGTGATGGCCTGCGAGCTGGAGTTCTACCTGCTCGACCAGAAGCGTGATGCGGCCGGGCACCCGCAGCCCGCGCTGGATGCCGACGGCCAGCGGCCACGCAGCACCCAGGTGTACGGGTTGCGCGAGCTGGAGCAGATCGAGCCGTTTCTCGCCGACCTCTATGCCGCTTGCAAGGCCCAGGGCATCCCCGCGCGCACGGCGATTTCCGAGTACGCACCGGGGCAGGTGGAGATCACCCTGGAGCATGGCCCGGCCCTTGAAGCTATGGACCAGGCAGTGCGTTACAAGCGCCTGGTCAAGGGCGTGGCACACCAGCACGGCATGCAGGCCTGCTTTATGGCCAAGCCGTTCGACCACCTGGCCGGCACCGGCATGCACATGCACGTCAGCCTGGCTGATGCGGCGGGTAGCAACCTGTTCGCCGACGAGGACCCGGCCGGTACGCCGCTGCTACGCCAGGCGGTTGGCGGCATGCTCGCCAGCCTGCTCGATTCGCTACTGCTGTTCTGCCCCAACGCCAACTCTTACCGACGCTTCCAGGCCAACAGCTATGCACCGCTGGCGCCGACCTGGGGTGTGGATAACCGCACTGTGTCGCTGCGTGTACCAGGTGGCCCGGCGGTCACCCGGCATATCGAGCACCGCATCTGCGGCGCCGATGCCAATCCCTATTTAGCAGCAGCGGCGATTCTTGCCGCGATCCACCGTGGCATCGTCGAGCACCTCGACCCCGGCGCGCCCATCGAAGGCAACGGCTATGCCCAGGCCACCAGCCTGCTGCCGACCGACTGGCTGACCTCGCTGCAGGCTCTGGAGCGTTCGAGCTGGGCACACGAGGCCTTGGGATCGGCGTTTCTCAAGGTGTTTCTGGCGATCAAACGCGCCGAGTACCGCCAGTTTATGGCCGAGGTGGGCGAGCAGGATTGGCGCTGGTACCTGAGTAACGCCTGAAGGCGCCTATTCGAAAAGGTCGCGGCTAAAGCCCCTCCCACAGGGATGTCCGCTCCGTGGGAGGGGTTTTAGCCGCGACGACTGATTCATGGGTGCGAGCGCACCCCAAGGACATGCAATGAACGCAAGCAACCAACCTGCCGCCGAGCGCGCGCCGTCCTACTACTCGGCCACGCTCAATGAAGAAACCGACTACCCGACCCTGCAAGGCGAGGTCAGCGTCGATGTGGTGATCATCGGTGGCGGTTTTACCGGCGTGGCGTCTGCCGTGGAGCTGGCCGAGCGCGGGCTCAAAGTGGCCATAGTCGAAGCCAACAAGATCGGCTGGGGCGCCACCGGGCGCAATGGCGGCCAGGTCACCGGCAGCCTGGCCGGCGATGCGGCGATGACCAAGCAGATGCGCAAGCGCCTGGGCGATGAGGTCGAGGACTTTATCTGGCACCTGCGCTGGCGCGGCCACGAAATCATCAAGAACCGCGTAGAGAAATACGCCATCCAGTGCGACCTCAAGCACGGCCACCTGCACGCGGCGATGAAACCGGCGCATATGGCGGAACTGGAAGCCACCTACGCCGAAGCGCAGCGCCGTGGCATGGGCGACAACGTAACCCTGCTCGACCGCGCCGGCGTACGCAGCCACCTGGCGAGCGACCTGTACAGCGGCGCGCTGAAGAACACCCGCAATATGCACCTGCACCCGCTGAACCTGTGCATCGGCGAGGCCAAGGCGGCGGCGAGCCTGGGCGCGCTGATTTTCGAGCACTCCGAAGTGCTGGAGATTGTGCATGGCGCCAACCCGGCGGTGGTCACTGCTAAAGGCCGGATCAACGCCAAACAGGTGCTGCTGGCCGGCGACGTGTACCACAAGCTGGAGCCGAAAAAGCTCAAGGGCATGATCTTCCCGGCCATGGGCGGCATCGTCACCACCGCGCCGCTGGGTGCACTGGCGAAGGAAATAAACCCGCAGGACCTGGCCGTGTACGACTGCCGCTTCGTTCTCGACTACTACCGCATGACGGCTGACGGTCGCCTGCTGTTCGGCGGTGGCTGCAACTACTCCGGGCGTGATTCGCGGGATATCGCCGCCGAACTGCGCCCTGGCATCGAACAGACCTTCCCGCAGCTCAAGGGCGTCGCTATCGACTTCCAGTGGAGCTGCGCCATGGGCATCGTGATCAACCGCATCCCGCAGTTGGGCAAGCTCTCGGACAACGTCTGGTACTGCCAGGGCTACTCCGGCCACGGCATCGCCACCACCCATATCATGGGCGAGATCATGGCCAACGCCCTGACAGGCACGCTGGGTCACTACGACACCTTCGCCGCCTGCAAACACATCAAGGTGCCGCTGGGCGACGTGTTCGGCAACCCGATGCTGGCAGCCGGCATGTGGTACTACCAGATGCTGGAGAAGCTGCGCTGAGGCGCGCCGGGAAGCGACACCTGGGGCATCGTTTCCCGGGTATCGCTGCGCTCCACCCAGGCTACTCCATGCGCTTATCGTGAGCGGCGTATCTGGTCGCGGTCTTTGACGAACGCGGTGCTGGGCGAGCCATCGGCGTTGTGCTGGAGGATTTCCCGCGGGCGGCCTTGCTCGTCGAAGCGTACCTGGCCAACCCCGGCGCCGTTCCACAGGCGCTCGCCGGCTTTGCTGCGTGATGGGAAGCGCGGTTTGACCTGCATGCGCCGGCGTTTGGTCAGCCAGTTGAGCGGCGACCAGGGCGCGTACAGCCAGCGGTTGAGGCGGTCGAACCAGTCCAGCAGACGCGGCGGGAATTCATTTTTCAGGCCGCTGCTGGTGATCTGCCACAGCGCGGGGCCCTCGTTGCGCTGGCGGATGTGCACCTCGTAGACGAACGAGTAATGCACATCGCCGGACAGCACCACGTAATTACCCGGTGTGCGCGAATGGCGGAAAATATTCAGCATGACCTTGGCTGCGCCGCGGTGCGCCATCCAGTTTTCTGCATCGACCATCAGCGGGTGGCCAGCCCAGCTGAACAGCTTCTGAATGCCCTCAATCAGCTTGACGCCAAACATCGGCGCCGGCGAGACGATGATCGCCGAGCGGTGGTCGAGCAATGCCTGTTGGAATTCGCACAGCGCTTCCCAATCCATCAAGCCTGACGGTCGCTTGAGGTTGCGCTCGCTGCGCCAGCGCCGGGTGCGGGTGTCGAGCACCACCAGGGCCGGGCTGCTCGGCAACACGTAATGCCAGTGGTGAAAGCTCAGCAACTGGTCGATCAGTTTGTCCTGGGTGTCGCTGTCGAGGTGCCCGCGCCCATCGCGGCCGGCCTGCATGGCGTCCAGCGCCTCTAGGCAGTCGGCGAATACATCGGGGTTGTTGCCCCAGCCCTGGCACAGCAGGTAGGCGCTCAGGGCGTTGCCGATGATGCGTTTGGAAAACGGATGACCGTAGGCGGTTTCTTCCCACTTGGCCGAGAGGTTCCAGTCATCGGTGACATCGTGGTCGTCGAAGATCATCAGCGTCGGCAGGTGCGCCAAGGCACGTGCGACCTGGCCGAGACCGCCGCGGAAGGCTTCGATATGTTCGCGCTCGGCCTGGTAGCGCGCGGTCTGCTCCTCGCTCAACGGCGGCATTTCCGCGTCAAGCAGGGTCCAGGGTGTCGGTGACCAGACCAGCAGGTACATGGCCAGCATTTCGGCCAGGGTCACCAGGTGATTGTCGGCGCTGCTGGTGGTGAAGATAGGTTTTTTCACCCCGCCAAAGAACTTCTCGCGCAGGGTTTCGTTGCTGTCGAGTTCCGGTAGCAGATCGGCACGCTGGTAGTAGCCGGCCGGGTGCGCATAGAGCGCATCGCTGTCTTCGACAATGGCACCTTCCAGGCGCTCGCCAAACAGCCCGAGGCATGCGATGACCTGGTGAATGGCGCGCAGCAGCGGGCCGCTGACATCGTCGGCATACACCTGATCGCCGGTCATCAACAGCAGTGCCGGGCGCTCTTCGGGCGCGTGGGCTTCGCCGAGCAAGCGGTCGACGCAGAGCAGGCCATCGGCGGCGGCATGGTGAGGTTTGCGGCAGGAGCCGTGGAGCAGGTTGTCGAGCTGCCCGCGCAGGACAAAATTTGGCCGTTGCGCCTCGCCATACAGCAGGTACGGCGCCCAGTCGGCGATGCCGCGCGCGCCCTCAGCGCTGTCGATCAGCAGGTCGTAGTCGATCTGCGCATCCTGGGGCAGCGCCTGGTCGAGTTGCAGGTCGATCAAGTGGATAAAGGCGTGCTCGCCAATCGGCAGCACCCGGCAGCTGTGTTGATCCAGCGCGTAGTCGCGGGGCTCGGCATCGGCTGGGTGCAACTGCAGGCACAACTGCAAGGGCGTTGATGCGACCAGCCAGAGCACCAGCCGCTGCTGTTCGAGGCGGCGCAGCAGCGGGCCGGCAAGCACCTCGGGCAGGGACGAGTCGGGGTGGGCATGGGGCATCGGCATACGGCGGGTTCTCGGCAAGGCGATGAAGGGTGGCTGACAGCGCTCAGACACTGGCCAGCTGCCAGTGTTCGCTTGGGTACTGTGTCAGCATCTTAACGTGCGGCGCCCGCCTGGAGTGCCGCAGCCTGCAAGCGCGGCAGATCGAGCAGCTCGATCTCGCCGTAGGTCAGGCGCAGGATGCCCTGAGCTTCCAGCTCCTTGAGGATCTGGTTAGTGGTCTGGCGGGACAGGGCGAGCATCAGCGCCAGTTGCTCCTGGGCCAGATGCAGCACCTGGCGCGGCTCACCTTCGCCGTAATTCTGCGCCATCAGCAGCAGGCGCCGGGCGAGCCGTGGCGCGGCGGGCAGCAGGCTGATTTCCTCCAGGGCATTGAAGGCCAGGCGCAGTTTCTGGCTCATCAGCAACGCGAAATCGCGCCAGTAGGCGGGATGCTGCTGGAGCAGGTTGAGCAGCTCGGCCTGGCGCACCCAGAGCAAGGTGCTGGCGCCGTCGGCGAAGGCATCGTGGGTGCGCGGCTGGCCATCGAACAGGGAAATCTCGCCGAACCAGTAGGGCGGCTCGACCAGGGTCAGCAGCGCCTCCTTGCCGTTGGCGGCCACCGCCCCGACGCGCATCGCGCCCTCGACCACGGCATACAGACCACTGGGCGGATCACCACGGCGGAACAAGCGCTGGCCGGGCGCCAGGCGCACCACGCTGGCACGCGCCAACAGGGTGGTTTGCAATATCTCGGGCAGGGCGCTGAACCAGTGGCCTTCGCGCAACTGGGCGCGGTAGAGCGCGTGTTCGGGCATGAGAAACCTCGGTTTGTCGCCTAGCTGACAGTGCCGCACGGGCGCGTGCGCTCATTATCGTCCGACCTATCCCGGTTGAGGACAATAACAATGAAGACACTGACCGATCACCTGGCCCAATACGCGGCCTACCACCGTGACCCACGCAATATCGCCACGCATTTCATCGGCATCCCGATGATCCTGCTGGCCGTGACCATTCTGCTCGCCCGCCCAGGTCTGTCGCTCGCGGGGCTGTGGCTATCACCGGCGAGCTTCGCTGCGCTGGCGGCCGGGTTGTTCTATCTGCGCCTGGATCTGCGCTTTGGTCTGTTTATGGGTGCCTTGCTCGGGCTGTGCCTGTGGGCTGCGGCTGCGTTGGCGCAGCAGCCAACCGGTGTCTGGCTGGGCGCTGGGTTGGGGTTGTTCGTGATCGGCTGGGTGATCCAGTTTGTCGGCCACTACTACGAGGGTCGCAAGCCGGCGTTCGTCGACGACATCATGGGGCTGATAATCGGCCCGTTGTTTGTGGTCGCTGAGGCGGCCTTCCTCCTCGGCCTGCGCCGCGAGGTAGAGCAGGTGGTGGTCGAACGCGCTGGCCCCACGGCGCTGCGTGAGCAACGCGCGAGGGCCTGAGCGGGTCAGTACATGGCCATCCACTGCGAGGTCAGCGAGCGGGTGTGACGGTCCACGGTGATGGGCGCGAATGGCCGGCCTGAGACACTTTGCAGGGTGTTGCTCTTGCTGTTCATGTCGTTGAGCGCAGCCTTGAGGTAGTCCCAGCGCACCTTCAACTTGGCGAGCTCCGGGTTGGCGGCATCTCCCAGGCTGGCCAGTTCGGCGTCGATGGCCGGCACCAGCAGGCGTTCGTCCTGGCCCAGGTAGGTGTCCGGCTGCTCGCGTGCGATCTCGAAGCTGCCGATATAGGCGCGGCTCAGGTACTGCACGGCCAGGTACTCGATCTTGGCCGACAGTTCGCTGCCACTCGTGCTGGGTTGCTGACGGGCTTCGTGAAGAAAATCGCGCAGCGCCTTGCTCAGGGCCTGGGGATAACCCCAGGGCACGTCATCTTCACTGGGGCCAAAGGAAACACCGCGGCGCAGTTCGGTAACCAATAGCTGATGGCTGTTGCGCAAGGTATCGCTGGCTTGTGGCAAGCCCTGCACGGCGCTGGCGAGGGCCTCAATGTCGCCCTCCAGGCGTGCCTGGTGGCGTTGCTGAAAACCTTCGCCGCGTAACAGCAGCAGGCTGCTGGTGGCGCGGCTGGCGAAAACCTGGACCTGCTCCTGCGGGCTGACCGCTTCGGCGAAGGCCACGGGCGATAGCAGGATCAGCAGGCCGAGCAGGTGGCCGAGTAACGGGCGTAAACGTACGTAGATGTGCATTCCCAATGCGCTCCTTATTATTGTTGTGAGCAGGGTGACTGCCCCAGCGTAGTTCAAGGGCGGTGCTTAGGGTACTGCAGACGAACACCCGGGTAATTACCCGAAAGAGTGATTTCGCAGACGATAGCGGCTTGATTGCCAGAACCTGCTGAGGTTTCCGCGGCAACATGGCGGAGCGAACGGACGGCGTTGCGTTTTAGCCGCGACGCTTGTAGCGCCTGCTCGATCAATCGCGAATAAATTCGCTCCTACAACTGCGCGTATAGGTTCAGGTTTCGATGGTTCCCACGCTCTGCGTGGTAACCCTGCTCGGGACGCTCTGCGTCCGTTTTAGCGATGCGCGAGGTATGCCCACGCGGACGGTTCGACGTATCGACGTGGGAACGATCTATTTAGGTCTGTAGGAGCGAATTTATTCGCGATGCTTTCAGCGCGATCAAAACCAATCGCGAATAAAGGCTAGGCGCCTCCTTCGCTCCTACAACAGCCCGTAAAGGCTCAGGGCGCGGGGTGGCCGGCCTTGGGTTTGAAGTACAGCGTGGTGCCGCGCGCCAGTTGGTCCAGGCTGACATGATCCTTGGCCACTTCGGCTTCGATCAGCTCGTCCTGACCTTCCACCTTGAGGGTGACCCGGGTGATTGCGCCGAGCGGGCGAATGTCGCGCACTTCGCCTGCGCGGTGATCGGTGTCGGGTTGCAGCGACAGGTGAATTTCGTGGGGGCGGAACAGCACATGGTGGTCGCCGCCGATATACAGGCGGTTGGCGTCACCAAGGAAGTGGTAGACGAAGTCGCTGGACGGCTTCTCATAAACCTCGGCCGGCGAGCCGATCTGTTCGACCACGCCCTTGTTCATCACCACGATGCGGTCGGCCACTTCCATGGCTTCTTCCTGGTCGTGGGTGACGAACACGCTGGTCAGGTGCACTTCTTCGTGCAGGCGCGCCAGCCAGCGGCGCAGCTCCTTGCGTACCTTGGCGTCGAGGGCGCCGAAGGGTTCGTCGAGCAGCAGCACCTTGGGCTCGACCGCCAGGGCGCGGGCCAGGGCGATACGCTGGCGCTGGCCACCGGATAGCTGTTCCGGGTAGCGGTCGGCCAGCCAGTCGAGTTGCACCAGGTCGAGCAGGTCGTGGACCTTCTTCTTGATGGTGTTCTCGTTCGGCCGCTCGCCCTTGGGCTTCATGCGCAGGCCGAAGGCGACGTTCTCAAATACCGTCATGTGGCGGAACAGGGCGTAGTGCTGGAACACGAAGCCGACCTTGCGATCACGCACGTCATGCTCGGACACGTCTTCGCCGTGGAACACGATGTTGCCCGAGTCCGGGGTTTCCAAGCCGGCGATGATGCGCAGCAGGGTGGTCTTGCCGCAGCCGGACGGGCCGAGCAGGGCCACCAGCTCACCGCTGTTGATATTCAGGTTGATGTCGTTCAGTGCTTTGAACGCATTGAAGTTTTTGCTGACATTGGAAATTACGATCGACATTACTTATTCCTCGCCAGCACTGGCTTTCAGGCGGTTGATACGGGACTCGCTCCACTGCTTGAGCAGCAGGATAAACACCGCCATCAGCAACAGCAGGCTGGCGACGCTGAATGCGGCTACGTGATTGTATTCGTTGTAGAGAATCTCGACATGCAACGGCAGCGTATTGGTGTAACCGCGAATATGCCCGGAGACCACCGAGACCGCACCGAACTCGCCCATGGCCCGTGCGGTACAGAGCACCACACCGTAGATCAGGCCCCATTTGATATTCGGTAGGGTCACGTGCCAGAACATCTGCCAACCGTTGGCGCCGAGCAGGCGCGCGGCCTCCTCTTCCTGGGTGCCCTGCTCCTGCATCAGCGGGATCAGCTCGCGAGCTACAAATGGCACGGTTACGAACACCGTGGCCAGGACGATGCCCGGCAAGGCGAAGATGATCTGGATATCGTGCTCGCGCAGCCAGGGGCCGAAGAAGCCCTGGGCACCGAACAGCAGCACGTAGATCAGACCGGCGATCACTGGCGACACCGAGAACGGTAGGTCTATCAGGGTGACCAGCAGACTCTTGCCGCGAAACTCGTACTTGCTCACGCACCAGGCAGCCGCCACGCCGAACACTAGGTTCAGCGGCACTGAAATGCCCACAGCGAGAAGGGTCAGTTTCAACGCGCTGATGGCGTCGGGCTCGAAGATCGCGCCAAAGAAGGTGCCGAAGCCGTGCTTCAATGCCTCGCTCAGCACGATAAACAGCGGCAACAGCAGAAACAGCGCGAACACCAGCCAGGCGCTGATGATCAGCAGTCTGCGACCGAGCACATTGCCGCGCCGTGCTGCGTTGGCCGAGGCTGACGCGCTTAGGGTTACAGAAGACATGGCGACCTCCTCAGGACTTGGCGATCTGGCGCTGCAGCAGGTTGATCAGCAGCAGCAGAATAAAGGAGACCACCAGCATCAGCACGCCGATAGCCGTCGCGCCGTGATAGTCGTATTGGTCGAGTTTGACCATGATCAGCAGCGGCAGGATCTCGGTCTTCATCGGCATATTGCCGGCGATAAAAATCACCGAACCGTACTCACCAACACCGCGGGCAAACGCCAGCGAGAAGCCGGTCAGCCAGGCCGGCAGTAACGCTGGCAGCAGCACGTAGCGGAATACCTGCAGCGGCTTGGCACCCAGGCAGGCCGCAGCCTCTTCGACCTCACGGGGAATATCGGCCAGCACCGGCTGAATGGTGCGCACCACAAATGGCAGGGTGACAAAGGTCAGCGCCAGGGTAATGCCGATAGGGGTGTATGCAATCTTGAAACCTAGGTCCGTGGCGAACTGCCCGACCAGCCCATTAGGGGCATACAGCGCGGTCAAGGCGATACCGGCAACGGCGGTGGGCAAGGCGAAGGGCAAGTCGATCATCGCTTCGATAACCTTGCGGCCTGGGAAGGTGTAACGCACCAACGCCCAAGCCAGCAATGTGCCGATAATGCCGTTGATTACGGCGGCCGCGAAGGCAGTGGCAAAGCTCAGCTTAAGCGCAGCCAGTACCCGCGGTGAGGAAATAATTGCCCAGAACTCACCCCAGGTGAGTTGAGCGGCGTGAACGAACATGGCACCCAGAGGAATCAGCACCAACAGGCTGAGGTACACCAGGGTGTAGCCCAGCGTCAGCCCGAAGCCGGGTATGACCGGGGAAGTACGACGAGACATTGTCTGTCCTTATCTGCTTCTGCGTTGGAACGCTCAAATCAGCCCTGTTGCCGGCATCCCCCTTTCCGACTGACCTGCAACTGGACCGACGCTTACACAACAAGGGGTGGGTAGCACACGGCTAACCCACCCCAGCTACATCAGACTTACTGAGCCTGATAGATCTGATCGAACACCCCACCGTCGTTAAAGAACTTCGGTTGTGCGGTTTTCCAACCGTTGAAGTCCTTGTCGATGGTCACCAGTTTCAGTTCCGGGAACTGCTTGGCGAATTCACTGGCAATGGCCTGGTTGCGCGGACGGTAGAAGTGTTTGGCGGCCAGACGCTGACCTTCGTCGCTGTACAGGTAGTTGAGGTAGGCATCAGCCACTTTGCGGGTGCCCTTCTTGTCGACGTTTTCATCGACTACAGCCACCGGTGGTTCGGCCAAGATCGACAGTGACGGTGCGACGATTTCAAAGTTGTCGCCGCCCTCTTCTTTCAGGGCCAGGAAGGCTTCGTTTTCCCACGCCAACAGCACATCGCCAATACCGTTGTTAACGAAGGTAATGGTCGAGCCGCGCGCGCCGGTGTCGAGTACCGGGACGTTTTTATAGAGCTGGGCAACAAACTCTTTAGCCTTCTCTTCGCTGCCGTACTTCTGCTCGGCATAAGCCCAGGCCGCCAGCAGGTTCCAGCGCGCACCGCCGGAGGTTTTCGGGTTCGGGGTGATTACTTCAACACCCGCCTTGACCAGGTCATCCCAATCCTTGATGCCTTTCGGGTTGCCCTTGCGCACCAGAAACACGATGGTCGAGGTGTAAGGGGTGCTGGCATCCGGCAGACGCTCCTGCCAGTTTTCCGGGATCAGCTTGCCGAGCTTGTACAGCTCGTCGATATCGCCGGCCAGGGCCAGGGTCACCACATCGGCACGCAGGCCGTCGATTACTGCACGGGCTTGCTTGCCCGAACCGCCGTGGGACTGCTGGATGGTCACTGCTTCATTGCCCTGGGCTTGCCAGTGCTTGTTGAAGGCAGCGTTGAATTCGCTATACAGCTCACGGGTCGGGTCGTAGGACACGTTGAGCAGGGTTTGAGCGGCGGCCGGGCCGGCGATCAGGGCGCTGGCGAGGGCGGCCAGAGCAAAACGACGAATGGACATGGTGCAGCTCCTAAACTGGATTTTTATGTTGGCGGTTTGGGTGCGTTCAGCGGCGCATTCGCGGGCGACAGCTGCAGTACCGGGTGTGCGTGTTCATGGTTTGGCCTTTGCTCATGGTCACGCCCTCCGGTTGTCCAGTCGGGCTAGCACTTGATCAGGTGTTCTTGGTGGTGGGCGGCTGCAGGCGGAATTTTTCCTTACGCTCGATCTGCACCACCTGGCCGTTGTGCACGGTGATTTCGACCGAGCCGAACTTCAGGCCATGCAGGGCACTTTGGATCTCGCGCAGGATGCTGGCTTCGTCCTGGCCTTCGAGGTTACGCAGGGTTGCGGTCATGGGTTGGCTCCTTGATGACGCCTGCCGAGCTGGTTGAAGGTGAGCACCGGCAGGGGCGTGGAGCGAATAGTAGAGAGGCTGAAATATTCTTAAAAATATTGTTTAAGAACATTTATATGTCTTTATGGAATAAAAAATGGAGTTATGAATTCCTGATTTTTGTAATAAGTAAATAAATTTTTATTCTTTTTTAGATTGGTTAAGGTCTGCCTAGACTGTCGGCATAGAAGGTTCAGGAGGCGCCGACATGGGCAGTGAAGCAATTCGTTATCTGATTCTGCCCGGATGGCAGGGCTCGCCCGCCGAGCATTGGCAAAGCCATTGGCAGCGCAGCCTGCCCAACAGCGTGCGGGTCGAGCAGGCCGATTGGCTCAACCCCAGCCGTGCAGACTGGGTGGCGGCGCTGAACGATGCGCTGGCAGCCGATCCGCGCCCGGTCATTCTGATCGCCCATAGCCTGGGCTGTGTCACCGTGGCCCACTGGGCGCAACACGCGTCGGCTGAATTGCTGCGTCGAGTACGCGGTGCCTTGCTGGTGGCCCCGGCAGATGTCGAGCGCCCAGGGTGCCCCGAGCCGCTGCAGAACTTCGCGCCGATTGCGCGCGTATGGCTGCCGTTCCCGAGTCTATTGATCGGCTCCGATAACGATGCCGCCGCCAGTGCCGTGCGCGCCATCGAGCTGGGGCGCCAGTGGGGCAGCGAAGTGGTGATTCTGAGGGGGGCGGGGCATATCAACGTGCAATCCGGTCATCACCAGTGGGAGCAGGGCTTCGCCTACCTGTATCGCCTGCAGAACCGTATCGAGCTGCAGCAGCGCCGGCACGCCTGAGGCACGCTCCTTGGGGCCGGTAGATCGGTAGCCTGGGTCGAGCGAAGCGACACCGGGGAAATGCGCCGGCGCTGTAACCGCTAAGGCGCGAGCAACGACACCGACTTGATCTGCGCCCAGATTGCCTGCCCGGCATGGATCGCCAACTGGTCGAAGGCGTAGCGGGTAATCCGCGCCAGCAGACGTTGCTCGCCCAGGCGCAAGGTCAGCAGCACCTGAGCATCCAGGTCGTGCCAGTGTTCCACGGTCACCGGCAGCAGGTTGAGCAGGCTGCTGCCCTCGGCACGTTGCAGGCTGAGGCTAACGTCACGCGCCTTGATCTTCACCCGCAGGCGATGCCCTGCCGGCAGTGCTGCGTGGGGCAGACGCAGGCGGGCCGCACTGCCTGGCACACTGAGCGTCACCAGGCCGTAGTGCGTGTCGTAGTCGCTGACCAGGCCGTCGATCACCGCCTCGGCATCGTCCTCGCTGGCAAAAGGCAGGTCGCTGCGCAGCAGCAAATCCTTGAGGGGGCCGCTGGCGCGCACCTGGCCTTCGTCGAGTAGCACGAGATGATCAGCCAGGCGGGCGACCTCATCGGCGGCGTGGCTGACGTAAATCACCGGGATATCCAGCTCCTCATGCAGGCGCTCCAGATAGGGCAGCACCTCCTGTTTGCGCTTGAGGTCCAGCGAGGCCAGCGGCTCGTCCATCAGCAGCAGGCGCGGGCTGGTGACCAGGGCGCGGGCGATGCCGACACGTTGGCGCTCGCCGCCAGACAGCGCGGCCGGCATGCGCGCAAGCAAGTGGCCAATGCCCAGCAGCTCCAGCGCCTGATCCAGGGCGACCTTGCGTTGGGCCGCGGGGATGCGCCGCTGGCCGTATTCCAGGTTGCGGCGCACGCTGAGGTGGGGAAACAGATTGGCGTCCTGAAACACATAGCCGATGGCGCGTTTATGTGCCGGCAAAAAGTAGCCAGTGGCACTGTCCTGCCATACTTCGCCAGCGATCTGCAGATAACCTTCGGCAGGCCGATCCAGGCCGGCGAAGCAGCGCAGGCAACTGGTCTTGCCCGAACCGGAGGGGCCGAACAGGGCACTGACGCCCCGGCCTGGCAGGTCGAGCGCGACATCCAGTGCAAAGCCCGGATGCTGCAGCTTAAAGCGCGCCTGGATGCGCCCGTCATCGGCTTTTTTGACGGGTGCTTTGCGAAACCAATGACTCAGCATCACCAGGCCCTCAGCTTTCCAGCGCGCCCGCTGTACAGCGCCAGCAGCACGATAAAAGCGAACGCCAGCATGCCACCCGCCAGCCAGTGGGCCTGGGCGTATTCCATGGTTTCTACGTGGTTGTAGATCTGCACCGAAACCACTTGGGTTTTGCCGGGAATATTGCCGCCGATCATCAGCACCACGCCGAATTCGCCCACGGTGTGAGCGAAGCTGAGCACGGCAGCGGTAATGAAACCGGGCCGCGCCAAGGGCACCACCACCGTGAAAAAACGGTCCCAGGGACCGGCGCGCAAGGTGGCTGCCGCTTCGAGCGGCGCGCGGCCAATGGCCTCGAAGGCGTTCTGCAGCGGCTGCACGGTGAAGGGCAGGGAGTAGAACAGCGAGCCGATCACCAGGCCGGTAAAGGTGAAGGTAAAGGTGCCCAGGCCGAGGCTCTGCGTCAGTTGGCCGAAGAAGCCGTTGGGCCCCATGCTCACCAGCAGGTAAAAGCCCAGCACGGTCGGCGGCAGCACCAGCGGCAGGGCGACGATGGCGCCGATGGGGCGTTTCAGCCAGGACGCGGTGCGCGCCAGCCACCAGGCGATCGGAGTGCCGATCAGCAACAGCAGCAGCGTGGTCAGCGATGCCAGCTTGAGGGTCAGCAGGATGGCGTCGAGGTCATTCTGGGTCAGCGGCATCGAAGCTCCACGGTCTCAGCGAAAAAGAGAGTGCCCACACGTAGGGTGCACCGCGCGCACCGCCTTCGTCCAAGCGCTTACTGCGTATAGCCGAACGAGTGGATGATGCGGGTCGCTTGCGCTCCCTTGAGGTAGTCCATCAGTGCAGCGGCCGCTGGATTGTGCGCGCCGCGCTTGAGCATCACCGCGTCCTGCTTGATCGGCTCATACAACTCGCTCGGTACGATCCACGCCGAGCCACTGTTGAGCTGACCGTCCTTGTACACCTGGGACAAGGCGACAAAACCCAACTCGGCGTTGCCCGTGGCGATGAACTGATAGGTCTGGGTGATGCTCTGGCCTTCGACCCGCTTGCCTTGAGTCGCCTCGCTCAGCCCCAGTTTGGCCAGCACTTGCGTGGCTGCAAGGCCGTAGGGGGCCGCCTTGGGGTTGGCGATGGCCAGGTGCTTGAACTGCCCGGCCTTGAGTGCGGCGTCGCTGCCGTCAAGGTAACCGGCAGCGGCCGACCACAGCACCAGGCTGCCGATCGCATAGGTGAAGCGCGAGCCAGCCACCGTCTGCCCTTCGCGCTCCAGCCTGGCCGGGGTGCTGCTGTCCGCGGCGAGCAACACATCGAAAGGCGCCCCGTTGTTGATCTGCGCGTAAAACTGCCCGGTAGCACCAAAGGAGGCGACCAGCTTGTGTCCGGTTGCCTGCTCGAACGTCGGGGCAATGGCCTTGAACGGCGCGGTGAAATTGGCGGCCACGGCCACATGAACCTCGTCGGCCAGGGCGCTGCCGGTCAGCAGAATAGTGAGCAGCAGGACGAGCTGTCTGGGCATGGCGGATTCCGTGGGAGTTGGCGCAGGGACTTCGCTATATAGCGGTGTATACAGCGAGCGCACTATACAACCTCTGCGTGACCTGAGGCTCACGCCCCTGGCCGCTGCCTCCGCAGCCAACCGGCGGGGATGATCGGGCCTGCCGTTTAATGATGCCGGCCTACGGCACCTATCCACGCGGGCCTGAAAGTCGTCAAGTTCATGCTTCGTGATGGCTATCTGCCGTTTGTCGGCGAGGGTGTTCGGGTGCTCATAAACTGCTTTTGATGGCGAGTTGCCATGTGCTTTAATCGGCGCCGTTTTTATGACGCCGTTTTTCTGCTATTCAAAGGACTGAATGCATGCACATTCGTTTTTGCCCTTTGGCCATCTGGCTTTTGCTCACTCCCGCGATTGCTCTAGCGCAGACGCCGGGTGACCGTGAGTTGATCCGCGACCGCCAGGAGCGCCTGTTGCAGGAGCAGCAGAGGCGGCTGGACGAGCTTCGCCAACTGCCTGGCGAGATGCCGCAACTGGAAAGCGCCCCTGCCCAGGACGAGCGCTGCTTCGAGATCGAGCAGATCCGTCTGGAGGGCGCTACGCTGCTGAGTGAGGCCGACCAGGCGCGCATTCTGCAAGCCTTCGCCGGCCAGTGCCTTGGCGTAAGTCAGCTCAACGAGCTGCTCAAGGCCATCACCCAGTTC
This sequence comes from Gammaproteobacteria bacterium, assembly GCA_018826895.1. Classification (GTDB taxonomy): domain Bacteria; phylum Pseudomonadota; class Gammaproteobacteria; order Pseudomonadales; family Pseudomonadaceae; genus Aquipseudomonas. The sequence continues at coordinate 35,940 of JAHJYA010000001.1, read as the reverse complement.
TATATCGACCGTGGCTACGTGACCTCACGGGCCTACCTGCCCCAGCAGGAGCTGGCTTCGGGCGTGCTGCGCGTCATTGTCGTCGAAGGCCGCCTGGAGGGACTGGACAGCTCCGAACTGGCCAGCGAGCGCGAATTGGCCATGGGCTTTCCTGGCCAGGTCGATGAGGTGCTGGACCTGCGTGAGCTGGAGCAACTGGTGGACCAGCTCAACCGCCTGCCGTCGCGTCAGGCCCAGCTTGAGCTGGTGCCGGGTGAAGCCGTCGGTGGTAGCCGGGTGCGGCTGGCAGGCGCGCGCGATAAGCCTTGGCGCGTGTCGCTCAATCGGCATAACGATGGTCAGGCCAGCAGTGGCGAGCAGCAGTGGGGTGCGGGGCTGGATTGGGACAGCCCTCTTGGTCTGGCCGATCAAGTCAGCCTGCGTGGCGCTGGCGATACGCTGAGCGATCACTGGCGCCACTCGGCCAGTCAGAGCCTGTATTACAACCTGCCCTATGGCTGGTGGACCTTTAACTACAGCTATAGCCAGAGTTATTACCGCAGCCTCGCCGAAGCTAACGGCTTTGACTTTCATACCGACGGCGAGAGCCGCAGCCACACATTGCGCGCCGAGCGTGTGGTGCATCGCGACAGCGTCGGTAAGACGGCATTCAACGTCGGCCTTTCGCACCTGCGTACGCGCAACTACATCGAAAACAGTCTGCTGGACGCTTCCAGTAACCGTCTCAGCGAATTCCAGCTCGGCTTCAACCATGGCCGTCGTATTGGCACCGCTTTCGTCAACCTGGATCTTGGCTGGCAGCGCGGTACGGGCGCATTCGATGCGCAGGACAATAACTACCCGCAGTCCGGCGAGCCGGTCGCCCGCTACAACAAGTACAGCCTGACCCTGAGCTATTTGCAGCCTTTCCAGCTCGGCGGCGAAAGCTTCAGTGTCGACAGCCTGGCAACCGGGCAAAAGAGTGAAGACCTGCTGTTCAGCCCCCAGCGTATCAGTGTGGGCGGGCTCAACTCGGTACGCGGCTTCAAGGAGCAATCGCTCACCGGCGACAGCGGCGGCTATTGGCGCAACCAACTGCGCTGGCGCCGTCCGGTCACGGTCGATGCTCTGCGCCCCTGGCTGGGTGAGTACGGGGTGACCCTGGCCTACGACGTCGGCGTGATCAAGGGTGATCGCTACAACTCCGGCATGAGCGGACGCCTGAGCGGTCAGGCCATTGAGCTCTACCTGCGTGGCCAGCACCTGTCGACCAGCGTGACCTGGGCGCAGTCGCTGGAACGCCCGGATGCCATCGCTGAGGCCGAGCATCCGCTGTATTTTCGCGTCGATCTGTATTTCTAACGATCACCTGCGCCAAGACGCAGGTACGCCAACACGACTTTGAGCAACACCTGGGGGATTACTACATGGACGTTCGCAGCCCGTTCTACAGCAACCTGGCGCTGATTATTGCCTGTGTCATGTTCCTCAACCCTATCGTCGCCACCGCGGCGCAACTGGCGGTGGACGGCAAGGCCGCAGGCAATACCAGCTTGAGCCAAGCGGGTAATGGCGTCCCCGTGGTGAATATCGCCACGCCCAACGGCAAGGGCCTGTCGCACAACAAATTCAGCGACTACAACGTTGGCCAGCAGGGGCTGATCCTCAACAACGTCACCGGTCGCACCCAGGCCACCCAGCTGGGCGGCATCATCGTCGGCAACCCCAATTTGCAGGGCAAGGCCGCCGGCATGATCCTCAACGAGGTCACCGGCGCCAACCCGAGCCAGCTGCGCGGTTATACCGAGGTGGCTGGCCAGGCGGCGCGGGTGATCGTCGCCAACCCCCACGGCATCACCTGCGACGGCTGCGGCTTTATCAACACCCCGCGCGCCACCCTCAGCACAGGACGCCCTGTGGTTGAAGACGGCCAACTGTCGCGCTTTGACGTCGACGGCGGGCAGATCGCCATCGAAGGTGCTGGCCTCAATGCCAGCAATGTCGAACAGTTCGACCTGATCACCCGCAGCGCGAAGATCAACGCTGAACTGCATGCGAATACACTGAACATCGTCACCGGTCGCAACGCGGTAGATGCCGACAGCCTGGCGGCTACGGCCAAGGCCGATGATGGCAGTGATAAGCCGATGCTGGCGCTTGATAGCTCGGCGCTCGGGGGCATGTACGCCGGCGCCATTCGCCTGGTGGGTACCGAAGGCGGGGTCGGGGTGAAGCTGGCCGGTGACATGGCGGCCAGTGCGGGCGATATTCAGATCGACGCTGCCGGCAAGCTGACCCTGGCAAACACCTCGGCCAGTGGCAATCTGGCGATCAACGCGGGCGATGTGGCGCTGGCCGGCAAGGCCTATGCCGGCGGAAAAGCCGATATCAGTGCCCAGAGCACCCTCAGGGTACAGCAGAGCCTGGCGGCGGCAGGCAATGTCAGCCTGCAGGGCAAGCAGGTGATCAACAGTGGCGTGGTCGAGGCTGGGGTTAACGCCGATAACAGCCGAGCTGCCGCCGATTTACAGGTCAGTGCCGAGCAACTGCGCAACGCCGGTAGCATGATCGGTAACCGTCAATTGCAGGTTGAGGCCACGCAACTGCTGGATAACCGTGCAGGCACCCTAAGCGCGAAAGGCGCGGCGCAGATCGACGCCGGGCAACTGGATAACCGCGCCGGCCGCGTCCTCGCCGGCAGCACCCTGAACCTGAGCGCGGCGGACGTCGATAACCGCCAGGCGGGCCTGATCCGCAGCCAAGGCGCGGCTGATGTGCAGGTGGCCGGTGCGCTGCACAACCAGCAGGGTCAGCTTGTCAGTGAGGCCACGCTGGCCGTGCAGGCGCAGCAGGTGAATAACCAGGCAGGGCAGTTGATTGCCGGCCAGGCGCTGCAACTGCAAGCCCAGGCGATCGACAACAGTGCTGCTGGGGTCATCTCGGCGCAGGCTGATGCGCAGATCGCCGCGCAGAGCCTGAGCAATGTCCAAGGTGGCGAAGTCTCCGCAGGAGCGAAGCTGGGGCTCGATGTCACGCAATTGGATAACTCGGATAACGGTGCGATCAGCAGCGTCGGCGCGCTGACCTTGCAGGCCGGGCACGTCAACAACCGCGACAAGGGACGGATCAGCAGCCAGGGGGCAGTGACCGCCAACCTCAGTGGGCTCGACCAGCAGGGCGGCGGCCAATTCGTCAGCCGGGGTGGCTTGACCCTCGACCTGGCCGGTGGTCGTTTGAACAACAGTCGCCAGGGGTTGCTCGCTACACCGGGCAGTTTGCTGCTGACTAATGTGGCCAGCATCGACAACAGCCAAGGCGGTGAAATAGCCAGTGATCAGGCGTTTACCCTGGTCACCACAGCGCTGAACAACAGTGCCGGTAAAATCCTCAGCGGTGAGGCACTGGAGCTGCGTTTCACTCAGGCGCTGCTGAATAACCTCGGCGGCCTGCTGTCGGCCGGCAAACAGCTGAATGTGCGTGCGGCCAGCCTGAACAACAGCGGTGCCGGTCAAGTCAGCAGTCGTGGCGATATGCGACTGGACCTCGCCGGCGAGGTGAGCAATAGCCAGCAGGGCCTAATCGTCGCCGATGGCGGTCTGCACCTGGCCGCCGCACGTATCGACAATAGCGAAGACGGCGAGATTTCCAGCCAAAACGAGCTGACGCTTGTAGCCGACAGCCTGAATAACAGTGATGGCGGGCGGATCATCGGCGAGGGCGGTCTGAACGCCCGTCTCGAAAACCTGGATAACCGCCGCAACGGCCTGTTGGCCAGCAATGCCGACCTGGTGTTACAGGCCAAGCAGATCGATAACAGCGCCGGTGGCACCCTCAGCGGTGTGCAACTGCTGACCCTGAGTGCCGAGACTCTGAATAACCAGAGCGCTGGCCGTGTACTCAGCGGTGGCGTTTTGCAAGTAACCCTCAACGCGCTAAACAACAGCGACACCGGCTTGCTCAGCAGCCGTGGCGATCTGCTGCTGCATGGCTCAGCGTTGAACAACCGTGGCGGCACTGTCGTGGTCGATGGCCAGGGCCAGATTGTCGCCGACAGCCTGGACTCCAGCGCCGGCGGACTGATCTCTGCCTCGCAGGGGCTGAGCATCAGTGCCGAGACCCTGAGCAACCAGGGCGGCGAGTTATCCAGCGCCGCCAACCTGAATATTCAGGCAGCGCGGCTGGACAACAGCGCTGCCGGCAAAGTGATCGCCGGTAATGCCCTCAGCTTGACGGTGGCGCAGCTGCTCAACCAGGCCAAGGGCGTGCTCTCCGGTGCTCACAGCCTGACCCTGAGCGGCGCTTCGCTGGATAACAGCGGCGCAGGCCTGCTGGTTAGCCAGGGTGCGATCGACCTGGAGCTGTCGGGGGCGTTGAACAACCGTGAGGGCGGTTCGCTGCTCGCTCAGGGGCCACTGCATTTGCAAGCCGCCAGCCTGGACAACAGCCAGGATGGTCTGCTGTCGAGCAAAGCCGGGATGACGGTTGCGCTGACTGGCGAGTTGAACAACCAGGCAGGTGCGCTGATTGCCGATGGCGCACTGCAGCTCGACGCACAGCAGTTGGATAACCGTGAGCAAGGTGTGCTCAGCAGCAAGGGCAACCTGCGCCTGGGCGCCAACCAGGTCGATAACCGCAGCGGCAGCATCGTCAGCGATGCCAGCCTCGACCTTAAGGCCGAAGGCCTCAATAACAGCCAGGGCCAGGTGGCGAGCAAGGGTGATCTTGACGTCGAGCTGGACCACCTGGTTCAGCAGGGCGGTGAGTTGCTTAGCCAGGGCTCACTGCGCCTGGCTGCCGACGATATCGACAATAGCCAGGCCGGCCTGATCGCTGCCACCCAGGGCATCGAGATCACGGCTGGAAACCTCAACAACAGCAGCGGCGGGGAGATTTCCAGTAAAGGTGCTGTTGCCATCGACGCCGCCGATCTGAACAACAGCGCGGCAGGCCTGGTACTGGGCGACGCTGGCCTGCACCTGACGGTGCAACGTCTGCTCAACCACAGCCTGGGTGTGTTGTCCGGTCGCACTGGCCTGGTGGTTCGCGGTGACAGTTTGGACAACAGCCAGGGCGGTATCCTCACTAGCCAGCAGATGCTCAATGTGCAACTGAGCGGTGCACTGGATAACCACGACCAAGGCGCGTTGCTTAGCGAAGGTGCTTTGCAACTGCAGGCCGGTGCGCTGAACAACACCCGTGGGGTGCTCTCCAGTGCGGGTGCACTGGCCATAACCACTGGCACCCTGAACAACCAGGGTGGCAAGTTGGTCACCGATGACCAACTGAACATCACCAGCAGCGCCCTGGACAACAGTCAGGGTGGGCGCATCAGCGCCAAGCAGGCGCTGTCGATCGTCACCGGCCAGCTCGACAACCAGCAGCAGGGCCAGATCAGCGGCGCGGCCGCGTTGAGCCTGACGACTGACCAGCTCAACAACCACAACCGCGGGCTGATTACCGCCAAAGGTATTGCGCAGGTCCGTGCCAGTGGCCTGGACCAGCACCAGGGCGGGGAGCTGTTCAGCGAAAGCGCCCTGACCCTCGACCTGCAAGGCGGCGCCCTGAACAACAGCGGCCAAGGCCTGATCGCCACCCCTGGCGTGTTGCTGCTGAACAACCTCGGCGCGGTCGACAACAGCGCGGGGGGCGAAATTTCCAGCAACCAGAGCTTCCTGCTCAAAGCCAGCCAACTGAACAACAGCGCTGGGCGGGTGATCAGTGGCCAGGATCTGCACCTGCAGATTACCCAGGCACTGCTGAATAACCTCAAAGGCGTGCTCTCCGCAGCCAAGCTTAACGTTGCAGCTGCCAGCCTGGACAACTCCGCGGCCGGCGTACTGGCCAGCAAGGGCGATATCCAGGTGACCCTCACCGGCACGCTGGACAATCACGACCAGGGCATTGTCTCCGCCGCCCAAGCGCTGAGCATCAGCAGCGCGGCGCTGGATAACTCGGGGGATGGCCTGCTTGCCAGTGGCGGCGACCTGCAACTGAGTACCGGCGCACTGAACAACCAGGGCGGCAGCCTGCTCAGCCAGGCGGCGCTGGATGTCAGCAGCGCGGCGCTCGACAACCGCGGTGGTGCGCTCAGCAGCCAGCAAGGGCTCACGCTCAGCGCTGCGGCCGTCGACAACAGCGACAACGGCCTGATTACCAGCGCCGCTGGTTTGACCCTGAGCGCTACCCGCCTGGATTCCAGTGCCGGCGGCGAGGTTTCGGCCAAGCAAGACCTGCAACTGACTGTCAGCCAACTGATCCAGCAGCAGGGCCGCTTGATTGGTGAAGCCGGCCTGCGCGTCGACCTCAAGGGTGGCGACCTGGACAACCGCGGCGGCTTGCTCAGCGCCCAAGGTCCCCTGAGCCTGCTCAACCTGGGCACGCTGGATAACCGCAACGCCGGCGAAGTATCCAGTCGTCAGAGTTATAGCCTGACCGCCAAGGCCATCGACAATGGTGAGCAGGGTCGCTTGATCAGCGCCGGCAACCTTGGCCTGGATGTCGACACGGGTACCTTGCGCAATGCCAACGGCGGGCTGATTTCTGGCTGGCAAGGCCTGACGCTCAACGCCGGCAACCTGGACAACAGTGCACTGGGCACCCTGTCCAGTCGCGATGGCGCGCTCACGGTCAACCTCAAGGGCAGCGAGCGCGTACTCAACAACAGCGGCGCAGGCGCCTTGGTCAGTAAGGGCGCGCTGAGTATCGAGGCCGGCAGCCTGAACAACAGCGGCCAGGGCATTCTCTCCAGTGAGGGTGACCTTGAGCTGCGCCTCACTGGTGCGCTGAACAATAGCGACCGCGGCCTGATCGACAGCCAGGGCTCGCTCACCGCCAACGCAGGCGCGGTCAACAACCACAGCGGGCAAATCAGCAGTGTAAAAGCAGCCAACGTGAATGCCGCCAGCCTGGATAACCAGGCCGGCCAACTCAGCAGCAACGCGGCACTCAACCTGACCCTGAGCGGCAATCTGATCAACACCCTGGGCAAACTGGCCAGCACCGGCCCGCTGGTGCTCAAGGCCCAGGCCATCGACAACCAAGGCGGCAGCCTGCTCAGCCAGAGCCTGCTCGACCTCGCCGCGAGCAGCTTGAACAACGCCAACGGCGGTACCCTGGCCGCGCGTAAGGGCCTCAACTTGCTGCTCACCGGTGCGCTGAACAACTCTGCCGACGGCCTGATCCACAGCCTGCAGAGTACTGTCGATATCCGCGCGCAGAGCCTGAACAATAACGGCGGCACGTTGGGCAGCCAGAGCGACCTGCGTCTCGTGTTGGACGCCAAGCTGGACAACCAAGGCGGCCATATCCAGAGCCGCGCCGGTAACCTCGACCTGCAACAGGCCAGCGCTGTGGACAATAGCGGCGGTGTACTCAGCAGCCTTACCGGCTGGCTGAAATTGGCCACCGCTGGGTTGTTTAACAATGACGCCGGGACCACCCAGGCCCAGGCGCTGACGATAAGCGCCCAAGGCGTGGATAACCGTGACGGGCATATCTCCGCCCTGTCCGGCGACACTGCAATCAATATCGGCAGCGCCACCTTCAACAACCAAGGCGGCGGTCTGTATGCCCACCAGTTGCTTGATGTAAGCGCCGGCACCTTCAACAACCAGGGCGCGGGTCAGGGGCAGGGTGGCAAAGTGGCCGCCGGGCAGATCGATTTCGGCCTCTCCGGCGCGTTGAACAACGGCTACGGCATTCTGGAGAGCAGCGGCACCTTGGGGCTGACCGCCGCCAGCCTCGACAACCGCAACGGCAGCCTGCGTGCATTGGGCACCAGCGGCGATACCCGTATCACCGCGACCAGCCTGGACAACCGCAATGGTGGTATCGAAACCGCCAACAGCAACCTCGACCTTAACGTCGCCAGCCTGCAGAGCGCGGGTGGCAGCATCCTGCATGTCGGCACCGGTAACTTTGGCCTGAACGCAGCCCAGGTTTCGGGCGCGGGTGGCGACCTGCGCAGCAATGGCCTGCTCAGTCTGACGGCGGATAACTGGACCAACAGCGGTGTGCTGCAAGCCGGACGACTGGTACTGAACGTCGGCACCTTCACCCAGACTGCCAGCGGCCAACTGCTGGCCAACCAGTCCTTTACCGGTAGTGGCAGTACCTGGACCAACAATGGCCTGCTGGCCAGCGATGGCAGTTTCAGCCTCAACCTGAGTGGTGCCTACAGCGGCAGCGGTCAGGTAACCAGTCTTGGCAGCTTGAGCCTCAGTGCCGGCAGCGTCGATCTGTCGCCAACTGCCCGGCTCAGCGGTGGCGAGCTGACCACGGTCACTAGCACGGGCCTGTTGACCAACCGCGGGCGGCTTACCTCGGTTGGCGATCTAACCCTGCGCGCTGGCATATTGAGTAATTACGGTACGTTGGGAAGTGCACAACGTGTAACGTTTTATGTACCGGAATTACTTAATGACCACGGCTTGTTGTTTAGTGGCGGAAGCATGAGCCTGTGGACGAGTGAGCTAAATAATCGCTATGGTGATATTTATTCCCTTGGTATGTTGGATATAGCAAGAAACGCTGCGTTTAATAAGTCGAATTCTGTTGTGAATTTTTCTGGGTCAATTGTAAGTGCAGAAGATGCTAGGGTTTTTGCAAATACTTTTTATAACGACAGAGATGAACCGCTTATCGCTCAACGTATTTCTATAAGTCGAGGGCAACATCATCCGGCAATTTTTGGTGGGAATAGCTACAGCTGGATATTTGAGCACTCGGCTTTCTCATACGGATACGGATCTCCTAGATCTTCGTTTGAGTCGGGAGGAAGCCTGATTTTTAATGTTGGTAATTTTAATAACACTTCCGGGACTGTACTCGCTGGAGAAGATATAAGTATTTCAGCGGATTTATTTGTTAATCAGGGGTTTACGTCGAATATTGATTCTGGGCTTATTTCTGGTGCTATTGAGACCAGCGCAATTCGAGCTATTCAGTCTGCGGATAGAGCTGGTCATCTCGGAGACTTTAGTGGGCTCAGCAATTCAGGTGTTTTAAATAATAGTAGTGATGTTTACTATCTTTTCAAGCCGGAAGGAGTAAAGAATTTTACTGTGCGGCCAGGAGATTTCGGGGTTTCTGCTGACTCAATAGACGGTTTGTCAAATGCTCCTGCTCCAGAGCAGCAGGCAATTATTCAGGCCGGCGGTGCCGTAACGATCACTGCAAACAATGTGCTGCAGAATGGAGTTACTCGCGAGTTTTTGTCCGACCCGCCTGGTTTGGGGCTTCCTGCACTTGTCCGAACAGATGTGAATTCAACCACAAAAGCATTGGACGACATCAACCCCCAACTCTCTCCCAACCTGCAACAACAGCAAGTCAACCCACTGACCCTACCTGGTTTCACGCTGCCGCAAGGCGAAAACGGCCTGTTCCGCTTAAGTGGTCAGCAAGCTCAAAGCACAACCGTCCAACAGGCCAGCGGCGCTGTAGTAGACCGTACTCTGGCAGGGCGCAGTGTCGCGCTGGGGCAGCAGGAACAAAGCCTTTCGGCAGTCGATATCCAGGGACGCAGTATTGCCGTTACCACGCGCAATAGTCAGGCTGCCACCCAGGTTGCTGCCAGCGACCCGCAACTGAGCGGCAGTGAACCGGGTGTGCATGTCAGCGGTAGCGCTGACCCTGTGCAGTCGGCACTTAGCGAGCAGGGTGTCTTCACCGGCGTCCCAAGTGCGCAAACCGCGCTCCCCGAGGCTCCCGCCGTACCACAACTGCCTCAAGCACAAGGCTTTAGCGTCGCGCCGCCGAGCAGTCATAAATACCTGATCGAAACCAATCCCGAGCTGACCAACCTCAAACAGTTTATGGGCTCGGACTACCTGCTCGGCAACCTCGGCTACGACCCGGACGCGGCGCAAAAACGCCTGGGCGACGGCCTCTACGAACAGCGCTTGGTGCGCGAAGCAGTGGTGGCGCGTACCGGTCAGCGCTTCCTCGCTGGGTTGACCTCCGACGAGGCGATGTACCGCTACCTGATGGACAACGCCCTCGCCAGCAAGGATGCCCTCGGCCTGAGCTTGGGCGTGACCCTGAGCGGCGAGCAAGTCGCCGCGCTGACCCACGACATTGTCTGGCTGGAAGAGCATGAGGTGAACGGCGAGAAGGTCCTGGTGCCGGTGCTCTACCTGGCCCAGGCCGAAGGCCGCCTGGCTGCCAATGGCGCCTTGATCCAGGGCCGCGACGTGACCCTGATCAGCGGCGGTGAGCTGCTTAACCAAGGCACCCTGCGTGCCAGCGAAAACCTCACCGCCACCGCCGGCAACATCAATAACAGCGGCCTGATCGAGGCCGGCGAGCGCCTGCAACTGCTAGCGACCGACAGCATCCGCAACGCCCAGGGCGGCATCATCGCCGGGCGCGATGTCAGCCTCACCGCCCTGACCGGCGATGTGATCAACGAGCGCAGCGTGACCCGTCACGAGGTCAACTTTGGCAACCGCCATGATGTGAAGGACTACGTCGACAGCGCCGCGCGTATCGAAGCCGCCAACAGCCTGAGCATCGTTGCCGGGCGTGACGTGGCCAACCTCGGCGCGGTGCTGGAGAGCGGCGGCGACCTGAGCATCAACGCAGGCCGTGACGTTACCTTCGCCTCGGTGGAGGAGCGGGTCAGCCAGGCACGCGGCGGCAGCTACCTCAATGAACGGGTCACCCAAATCGGCGCCCAAGCCAGCGCTGGCCGTGACCTGGAGATCAGCGCCGGGCGTGACCTCAGCGCCATCGCCAGCCAACTCGACGCCCGCCGCGACCTCGCCCTGGAAGCCGGCGGCGACGTGCTGCTGGCCTCGGCGGCGAACGAAGATCACTTCTACTCAAGAAGTAAAAAAGTCACCCGCAGCACCGATAAAGTCGTTCAGCAGTCCACCACCGTTCAGGCAGGGCGAGATATTTCCATCGCTGCTAATGAAGACCTGACTCTGGTGGCCAGCCAGGTCAAAGCCGGTAACAACGTCTCGCTGGATGCCGAGCAGGACATCAACATCCTCTCGGCCAAAGATGAGAGCGCTTCTTTCTACTTCAAGAAAAAGAAAGGCTCGTTTGGCCGTAGCAGCAGCAAGCAACAGGAGAAATATGACAGCACCAACATTGCCTCGGTGGTCGAAGCCGGCAATGACCTGACCCTCAACGCCAGCAAAACTGCAGACGGCGGTATGAGCATCGACGGCGGCCGCGACGTGACCATCATCGGCAGCCAACTCCAGGCCGGCGGTGATCTGCTGGTCGGTGCGACCGGCGATGTTGCCGTGCTCTCGGGTGTCGAGGAGCACGGCTCCTACAGCAAGAAAACCAAGTCCGGTTTCCTTGGTCTGTCCAAAAGCGGCAAGAGTCAGCTCAAGACCAAGGCCAGTCAGGTCGCGAGCGAACTCGATGCGGATAATGATGTGGTGATCGCTGCTGGCAACGATATCCGCCTGCGTGCCAGCGAAACCAGCGCCGGCAACGATCTTGAACTGCGCGCCGGGCTGGTCAACGACACCGGCGATATCAACCTAGTGTCGGCCAACGACACGGCCTACAGCCTGACCGAGCAATACAAGAAAAAAGTCGGTCTGTCCGCGTCGGGCGGGTTCGTTTCCATCGCCTCGGCGAAGGAAGCGGGTAAAGAGGCCCAGAGCAGCACCAGCGTTGGCAGCCAAGTGACGGCGGATCGCGATGCGGCCCTGCAAGCCGAGCGCGATATCAATGTGATCGGCAGTGGCATCAGTGCCGGGCGTAACCTCAGCTTGGATGCCGGGCGCGATGTGAATGTCGTGTCGGCCGAGAACAGCAGCGCGCAGCGCGACTGGGAAAAAAACAAGCAGGTCGGTATCGGTGTATCCAGCGACGATAACGGCGTCAGCGTTTTCGTCGGTGCCGAGCGTATTCAGGAAAAAAACCGCCAGCTACGCGAAACCGCCGCTGCCAGCCAGCTTAGCGCCGGCCGCGACCTGGATATCGCCGCCGGGCGCGATATCAACCAGACCGGCTCCGATCTGCTGGCCTTGAATGACATCAACCTGCAGGCCGGGCGCGATATCAAGATTGATGCCGCACGTGAAGCGCTGTTGCTCGAACAACAGCGCTCGGAAGAGCGCCAGGGCCTTGGCGTTACCGTCAACCACAACTTCGGCAACACCAAAGAGGCTGCAAGCAACGCCGGCAAGGGCGAAAACGGCGTCAGTCAGGCGTCCAGCACGCTCAGAGCTGTGGATTCCATCAGTCAATTCCTCAGCGGCCCTACCGCAGATGTGCGCCTGGGCAACTCCAAGCAGAGCAGCAGCCAGCAGTACAGCGAGCAGAGCAACCGCTCATCAACCCTCAGTGCGGGCAATGACCTCAATCTGCAGGCCAACAACGATGTGACCGTGAAAGGCGGCCAGCTCGATGCCGGTCGGGATATCAACATCAAAGGTCGTGATGTAACCCTTGATGTGGCTCGGGGCAATGTGGCTCAGGAATCTGAACAGAGCCAGAGCTGGGCAGGTGTTCAGGGCGGCACCAGCGGTGGCCTCAAACTCGGTATCGGCGGCAGCCGTGGTGTGGCGAGTGAAGACGGCACACAGGGCACCTCCACCGCCACGCAGCTCGCGGCGGGTCGCGACATCAATATGCAGGCCAGCAACGACCTGACCCTGATCGGCAGCCAAGCTCAGGCCGGTCGGGATATTGACCTCAAAGCAGGCAATGACCTCGACATCCGGGCAGTGCAGAACGCCAGCCGCAGCGAAAGCGAGCGACGTAGCGCGGGTGGCGAAGTGGGTCTGAGCATCAGTCCGCAAGGCGTAGGTCCCTACGTTAGCGCCAACCTGGGTAAAGGGCAGTTGGAGCGTGTGGGCCAGCGTCAGCAAGAGGCGTACCTGTATGCCGGTGATCGACTGAGCTTCAGCAGCGGCGAGGACACCCGTATCGCCGGTGCCATCCTGCGTGGTGACGAAGTGATCGGTCGGGTAGGCGGCGATCTGAGCCTGTCCTCCCTGCCGGATACCGGCAGCGTAAAAGGCAAGGAATTCGACCTGAGCGGCACCGTCTCGATGACCGGGATTAGCGGCTCTATCGGCGCCGGTAAGACCACAGGCAAGACTAACTGGGTGCAAGAGCAGACCAGTATTACGGCCCGTGACCGGCTGGATATCCGCACGGAAAACCACACCCAGATCGACGGCGCCATCATCGCCTCCGACACCGGCAACCTGAAACTCGATACCGACACCCTGGGCTACAGCGATATCGCTGGTCAGGACAAGGAGCGTGCTTACTACCTCAATGTGGGCGGCAGCTTCGGCCTGGGCGGCGGTACCCCGCAGGACGCCAGCCAAGTGGGCAAGGGTGAGCAGGGCGTCAATGGCTGGAGCGTCGAAGGCTACAACTACGAACGGGACCGCGAACAAATCGTCCGTGCGACGGTGGGGGCAGGGGACATCGTCGTACGCAGCGATGCTGAAACCGGGGAAGACTCCACCGCCGGGCTTAACCGCGATGTGAGCAAGGCCTATGAGATCACCAAAGACAAGGAAGAGCGCACTGATCTGTATGTGAGCAAGTCGTCGGTGGAGGCGGTGGGGAACGCCGATGAAACGCTTAAATCTTGGGGTAAGGCGCTTGCCAATTACGACGAAAAAACCAAGGAGACCTTCAAGGAACTTGGCGTACTTGCCAATGCCAGCCTGAACGAGCTGGAGAAACTGACGGGCAGGCCGCTGGCGGAGGGTGCAATCAATGCCGGTGGGGCAGAGATTGCCGAGCAGGCACTACACGGTCTGATCATGTCGGGCATGAGCCTGGATCAGGCGAAGGCATTGCTGGCCGATCAGGCATTTCAAGACCAGGTACTGGCCGAGCTTCGGGGTATTTCCCTGGTTTTCTCGGCGGAGCCCGAGGTATTACGGCAGACGGAGCAGGGATTAGCCGCGGCCAATGTGAATGTCTCTCCCGACGCATTGGAACTAGCTGACTCGGTGGTCAAAGGTACAAAAGAAGAGCCCCGTCTGAATCAAGTGATCTTGGATCGGGTTTCGGCAGTCAACTCTTACATTAAGGCCAATCCCGGAAAGGAAGAGGCTGTGGGATATGTGTTGGCTGCCGCCCAAGGGCCTAAAGGCTTGATTATGTGGGCCGCAGAAAAAGCGCTTTCAGAAACGCCATTTGGCGAGAAGGTAGCGCAGTATGAAGCCCATCTTAAAGATTTGCTGGGCAAAGCCATTGCGGAAGGTATTGAAGATAGGGGGTTGGAAGCCGAGGATTACAACGACGCGTATCTACTCGGTGGTGGTGGCCTGATCGCTACGCTATTGGTAGGTGCGGCGGTTAGCGGGTCGAGTAGCAAGGTTATCAAGGTTAAGGAGAGCGGTTCACCAGCGACAAACCAGAATTCGCATGCTGGTCAGGCGGATAATGAGACGGGATATCCGTTGCCTGATAGACCGGTGGTGGGTGGTGCAAAAGGACCAGGGGCGGCTGAAGTGCCGGCTACTTCTGCAATCACTCGTGATGGTTTGAGAAACGACTTAGCTGCACAAGCAGGAATACCGCGAAGTTTAGATAAGGTTTGGGGTGCTTCAGTCGATGACCTAGCGCAAGCATATAAGATGGATGGTGCTACCCTAGTACCCAAACCTGCACTCTCCGGAACCTCCGGCAAGGCTCAAGCTTTTACGGTTGAAGGACATCCGACTATGAAAGAAGTCCAAGTTCATCCTGGTGGTGGTACGCATGGTGCGCCGTACTATAAGTTTACCTATAAGGATGGAGCTGAGGTCCGGGTTATTGATCCAGCTTCCGGATTTAAGCCGGGTACCATCACTAGCGTCCAGCAATATTTTGACACTGCCGGTAATAGATTGAGATATGAAGCTGGCCAGTGGAAGCTCTGGGAGTAAAGCAATGTCTATTTATAAACCTGACTTAATTGCAGAGCTGATTCCTGCGAAAAGTGCTGCTGGATTTGAGATTGGCGAAGACTTTGACTCAATTCTAAAACGAGTAGGCTTCGTTGAGTGGTATAACAAAGATTCTAAACTAGATGAAAAGCTTTCCTCGAACGCTGGTTGGATTGGAGTGAAATCGAGATGTGGCTTGCCTGGTGGCCCTTACAAGCTGGTCCAGTCACTTATCTATATGAATTATGTGATTTGCCTAGAGTTCGAGGAGAGCTTGAGGCTGTATAGGATAGATATTGGAAAGGGATATGGTGGTAGTTTATTTGGAGTAAGACCTGGAGATGAACTGCGAAATCTAGAGAGAGCGGGGTTTGGTATTTTGTTTAACGACATGGATGATGATTTTCTTCTTGTGAAAGATGAGAGCGTATTGGAGGGGGTTAGCTTCTTGACGGATTACCGGGCTTCTTTAGAGGATGCTCCCGATCAAACTATTCAGTACATTTCTATATATGATTGGTCTCTTCGATAAAAACCTATGACAAGACAAAGAATAATAGGGGGCAGACCACGTTTTCTCTCTGCTTAAATCGTGGTCTGTCCCCTAGTAATCTGCTTTTACTCTGCTTTAGCGGCAGAGAAAATAATAGAGGGCAAAAGCAATAGGGGCAGGCTGTCCTCCTGTTCACTTAGTCTTTATAATTTACGTTTTCTTGATTTCCAAGGTATTAGCGCATGGACGCCCGCAATAGCCACACCTCTTTCACGCTCGTACTGAGCGTCTCGTTGTTTTCTCTGGCTTTGGCCGGTTGCAGTTCCACACCCAAGGCGCCAGCAGTTCACCTGGGGCTTTCGGTGTTTGACAAGGTTATTGATTTACCTGCGAACCCTCATTCCATTGTGCGTGAAGGCGATCAGGTGACTTACATGGTCACCAGCCCAGATGAGCAATTGCTTTATGCCCGCTTCGATGCCTCGTGCAGTCAAGGGCTAGCCAGCATGCGCTTCCCGACCACTATGGGCATGGTTCCTTTCTCGGAGCGTTCTGCGCCAAGCGATTCCTTACCGGTGCCTCAGCTTCAGCAATTCTTGGGCAGTGCTCAGCTACGAGATGTCTGCGCGCAAAGGCCTTCACCTGACTGGCGTGCCTTAGAGCAGGCTAAAGATAGCGACTGGCTGTCGCTGGATCGCAACAGCCTGCAGGGTGATAACGGTCTGCTGTATGTCTGGGTCGAGCAGAGTCCGCTGCATTACAGGGTTGGTTCAAAGGGGATGGGGTTGAAGGGGCGCAGCCAGGAGCGCCTGGCAATGGACTGTCAGCAGAGCACCCTGATGCAGGTCAGCCAATTCGACTTTGGTATTCAGGGCGGTGTTGCAGGTGGCCAGATCCCGCGTCAGGCGAAGATGCAACCGCTCTCCGCGGCGCCCGACTATCAGCAAAAAGTGTTCAAGGCTGCTTGCCTGCCGGAAGCAGAACAGCTCCGGTTACCGGTAGCTTTACCGCGTACGCCATTGCCAGTCGTGCTCCAGACGCCCGAGGTAGCCCCACAGGTAATCGCGGCTATCGATGATCTGAAACTGCCCGCCCCTGGTCAGGTGATTCGCAAACTGCGTTACAGCTACGATGCGCACGTCATGAATCGGGTGCAGGCGAAAGACTTTCCACAAGAGGTCTTCATCTCTAACGACGAGGCGTCCGGACAGGTATTGCAGCATGTCCAAGATCCCACTGTAGATCCGGCTTCGCTTCACCTTACTTTCCGTGGCCTGTTCGATTTGGCTGCCCGCTCTATCAACACGAAAAGTGGCGAGGAAGTGGCTGGTGGCCGCCCGTTGATCGGCCTGAGCTTCGCCGGGGACTGGTATGCCATGCCGTCCGGGACCGAGGTCAGCTATACCCGTACGTTCAGCAAAGTGCCGCCGGCACATGACGGGGCAACGAGCGACTCCAACACGGTTACCTGTCGTATCGGTCTCGAACGCCCCGCCAGCAGCATTCATCCAGCGCTCCTGGGTGCGGCCAAACCTTTCAACTGCATCAGGATCAAGACCAGGAGCATGACTTGGACCGTGGACTATTGGTATCTGAGTGACTATCAGTTGTTCGTCAGGGCCGCCGAGAACAGTCCTTTGGGCCGCTGGCAATGGCGAATCGACTTGATCGAGTGACGCTACTGGCCGGAGAAGCTTGCTGGAATAGGGCGGAAAAAGTGAAGGGTTTTTCTTCGATATAGGGGCTGTGCTGATGGGATGGAGTTTTGCGATGCAAGGTAGCGTTGTTGGTGCTGAACATACCCAGAGTGATGTTTCCTGGAGGCGTGGTCTTGCCTCCCTGTTGTTCGCATTGCTGGTTACGGGATGTGCCGGTAAAGACGCCGAAGTACCGAAGCAAGCGATAAACCCGTTGCAGGGTACGAACAGGCTTTTCCTTTCTCTGGCTGAGCGGATGGAGGGGCTTGCGACCAACGATGCCGAGTTGGCTCGCGCGCTCAAGAGTAAGGCCGCTTCACTGGATACGCTTGGCCAATCGCAGGCCGCGCTAGAGGCCATCGACCGAGCTCTGGCACTGACGCCGGAAGCGGAGCAGCAGGAACTGCTTTCGACCAAGGCGTCGATTCTGTTCAGCTTGGATAGATCACCTGATGCGCTGGCGATTCTGGTGCCGATGCTTGAGTTGGACCGGGCGACTCCGTCTCAGCAGATGTCAGCCGTCAAAGGAGATCTCTCTCACGAGTACATCGTGGCTGCGTTCTGTTACATGAGGTTGGAGCGCTGGTCGGACGTGGTGCGGGCTCTTTCTCATGTCCAGCCTTCGGGCCCTGAGGACGATCTCGCTGCTTACGCAGCACTGACCTATGCCTATGTCAAAGCCCGATCTTCCGAACTGGCGACAGACGAATGGCTTGAGGCTCAGCTTGAGTTCTCGGCATTGAAAAACACTGGGCACTACGGTTCTTTGATTCGTATGTGGCTGGGGGATTTCGATAGCGGCGAGCTGGCCAGCAGCTTGAAAACTCTGAAGGGAACTGAGCTGCAGGATGCTTTCGGCGAGGCTCTGTTCCATAGAATGGCGTATGCCAGGTACGTGGAGGGTGATCCTGCCACCGCAGCACTTCTGTTCGAGCGCCTGAATGCTTTGGCTCCCTACGGCAACATAGAGTGGATTTATGCGAAACAGGTCGTGGCAGCTGCTCAGTAGAAAGGCATGGATGTAGTGAAAAGGGCATAGATTTGAATGTTACTTACTTAACTTTCCTTGGATGGCCGCTCTTCTGATTTTTCCGCGATCAGATTGGTGTGCTCGGGTCAGCAATGTTGTGACTAGGTGCTTGTCACCAATGGCGTCTTGCGCCAAACGCTAGCCAACCAGGGCTGCTGCGCCCGCGGCAAGCCGGCAGGGCGGTAGTAGTGCTCCAGCTCGCTGAAGCCGGCCGCCTGCAGGTATTCACGCCAGCGGGCCAGGTCGTGGTAGACCGCATAGCGCTCACCTTGCCAGCCTTCCTGGTTCTCCCCTCTGGGGTTCGAGCAGAACAGCACGCCGCCGGCTTTCAGGCTTTGCCAGAGTTGGGCCAGGACGCCGGGCAAGGCGCGGCTGGGCACATGAAACAGGACGGCGTTGGCAAAGATTCCGTCGAAGTACGCGTTCGGTAGATCAAGGGCAAGCAGGTTCTGCTGCCAGACTTCGCAGCCGCTGTCCTGGCGCGCCATTTCGACGAATTGCGAGCAGCCATCCAGGCCGATGGCGCGGTGGCCCAGTTGGCTGAATGTGCGCAAGTCACGGCCTGGACCGCAGCCCAGGTCAAGGATAGATGCCGGCGCCGGCGCGTGGAGATGGCGCAGCAGGGCGGCGATGTTCTGGCTGACATCGTGGTCGCGAGTGCCCTCGCGAAAGGCTTCCGCGCACGTCTGATAGTGACGCAGGGTCAACTCGCTGATAGCAGTGAGGGGCGTGTCAGGTTCGGTCATGGCGCCATCTTAGTGGCTAAGGCGCCATCGCGCGAACATGCCCGTCATACCGGCCCGCCGGCTCATACCTGCAGGCTAGGGCTATGGCGCAGCATGTCGAGGGCGGTGTCGACCAGATATTCGGCATCTTCGTGCAGGGCGTAGGCGTCGGGGGTAAGTAGCCACTGGGCCAGGGTGCCGTCTATATATGCGTGCAGGCAGCGCGAGGCGCGGGTGGTGTTCAGCGCTGCTGGCAGTTGCCCGCGGTTGACGGCGTTGCGCAGTGCCAGCTCGATGCGTACGTGGCAGTCCAGGCTGTTCGCTTGGCGTTGCTGGCGCAAATCACACATCTCGTCGATGAACTCACACTTGTGAAAAAGAATCTCATTGATCCGGCGGGTCTTTGGATCCAGGGCCACTTGTTGCAGTACTTGAATGAGCAGCGTGCGCATGCAGCCCAGCGGATCTGCCTCGTTGGCGTCCTCGCTGGCTTTGGCGAGTGCGTCGAAGGGTTCGTGGAGGCTGTCGAGCAGGGCCTGGACCAAGGCGGCCTTGTTGTCGAAATGCCAGTAGATGGCGCCGCGGCTGACGCCTGCCAATGCTGCAATATCAGCTAGCGTTGTACGGGCCATACCGCGCGTATAGAAAGCCTGTTCGGCCGCCTCGAGGATCTGGTGGCGGGTTTGCAGGGCGTCGTCTTTGGTCTTTCGGGCCATGGCAGGTGCTCTCACAGGGGCCGGTAAACTGGCCGGCAGGTATGGCGGGAAGGCCTTCTGGGTGCCCGGCCCGCTGTTACGTCTTATTGCAACCTTATCGCGATAAGGTGTTTACAAACAATCATGAATGTAAGTACATTTGCTTAGCCCACTACTCATTGCGTCTGTGCCCACTCACTCCGGTGAAGCGCTGTCGCGCTCCTGTCCGAGGATCCCATGCCATTCAAGCCAGCTTTTCCCGCCCTGGTTACCGTCGTTCTGTTGGCATCGCTGCTCAGCGGTTGTGAACAGGAGCAGGCACCACCTCCTGCACAGAAACCCCAAGTCGGGGTGGTCACGCTGCAGGCCCAGCCCTTTGCCCTGACCACCGAGTTGCCGGGGCGCACCAGCGCCTACCGGATTGCCGAAGTGCGTCCGCAGGTCAATGGCATCATTCTCAAGCGGCTGTTTGAGGAGGGGGCAGAGGTCAAAGCGGGCCAGCAGCTGTACCAGATTGATCCTGCGGTCTACGAGGCCACGCTGAAGAGCGCTCAGGCCACGCTGCAGTCGACGCGTTCGCTGGCCGAGCGCTACAAGCAGTTGGTGGATGAGCAGGCGGTCAGTCGCCAGGAGTTTGACGAGGCTCAGGCGCAGCGTCTGCAGGCCGAAGCCACTGTGCAGAGCGCGCAGATCGACCTGCGCTATACCAAGGTGCTGGCGCCCATCGCTGGGCGTATCGGTCGTTCGCTGGTCACCGAGGGTGCCCTGGTGAGCAATGGCCAGAGCAACGCCATGGCGGTGATCCAGCAGCTTGACCCGATCTATGTCGATGTCACCCAGTCTTCGGCAGAGATGCTCAAACTGCGCCGTGATTTGGCCAGCGGTCGTCTGCAGAAGGCGGGTGAAAATGCTGCTGAGGTGACGCTGACGCTCGAAGACGGCAGCGAGTACCGCCACACCGGTAAGCTGGAGTTTTCCGAAGTGTCAGTTGACCAGACCACTGGGTCGGTGACGCTGCGTGCGGTCTTCCCCAACCCAGACAAGGTCTTGCTGCCGGGCATGTTCGTACATGCCCAGTTGCAGGCTGGGGTCAATGCCGAGGCTATTCTCGCACCTCAGCAAGGTGTTACCCGCGACCAGCGCGGCCGCCCGACGGCCCTGGTGGTCAATGCCGAAGACAAGGTTGAGCAACGGGTCCTGCAAACCGAGCGCACCGTCGGTAACCAGTGGCTGATCAACGATGGTCTGAAGAGCGGCGACCGCCTGATCACCGAAGGCTTGCAGTACGTCAAGCCGGGTGACGAGGTCACTGTGAGCGAGGCGAGCAATGTCGCCACAGACAAGCCTACCGACGCCCCCGCTGCCGGCAGTGCCGACAGCGAAGAGGAATAATCCATGTCGAAGTTTTTTATCGACCGCCCCATTTTCGCCTGGGTAATCGCCTTGGTGATCATGCTGGTCGGCGGCTTGTCTCTGCTCAAGTTGCCGATCAACCAGTACCCGAGTATCGCGCCGCCCGCCATTGCCATTTCCGTCAACTACCCGGGTGCGTCCGCGCAGACCGTGCAGGACACGGTGGTTCAGGTGATCGAGCAGCAGCTCAATGGTATCGACAACCTGCGTTATGTGACCTCGGAGAGCAACTCCGACGGCAGCATGACCATCACCGCCACCTTCAACCAGGGCACCAACTCCGATACCGCACAGGTGCAGGTGCAGAACAAGCTCAACCTGGCCACGCCGCTATTGCCGCAGGAAGTGCAGCAGCAGGGCATCCGGGTGACCAAGTCGGTGCGTAACTTCCTGATGGTCATCGGCATGGTTTCGACCAATGAGTCGGTGACCCGCGACGACTTGTCCAACTACATCGTCTCGAACATGCAGGACCCGATTTCCCGTACGGCGGGGGTCGGTGACTTCCAGGTATTCGGTGCTCAGTACGCCATGCGTATCTGGCTCGATCCGGCCAAGCTCAATAACTTCCAGATGACCCCAGTGGATGTCAGCAGCGCGATTTCGGCGCAGAACGTCCAGGTGTCTTCCGGTCAGTTGGGTGGCCTGCCAGCAGTCGAGGGTCAGCAGCTCAACGCCACCATTATTGGCAAGACACGCCTGCAGACGCCTGAACAGTTCGAACAGATTCTGCTGCGGGTCAATGCCGATGGCTCCCAGGTGCGTCTCAAAGACGTCGCACGAGTCGAACTGGGCGGCGAAAGCTATGGCATCAGCGCCCAGTTCAACGGCCGCCCGGCTTCGGGCATGGCGATTCGTCTGGCCACCGGCGCCAACGCGCTGGATACCGCTAAAGCGATTCGCGCGACTATTTCCGAGTTGGAGCCGTTCTTCCCGGCGGGCATGGAAGTGGTTTACCCGTATGACACCACGCCGGTGATCAGTGCCTCGATTAGCGGGGTAGTCAGTACCCTGATCGAAGCCGTGGTGCTGGTATTCCTGGTGATGTACCTGTTCCTGCAGAACATCCGCGCGACCCTGATCACCACCATGACGGTACCGGTGGTGTTGCTGGGCACGTTCGGCATCCTTGCTGCCTTCGGTTTCAGCATCAACACACTGACCATGTTTGGTGTGGTTCTGGCTATCGGCTTGCTGGTGGACGATGCCATCGTGGTGGTGGAGAACGTCGAGCGGGTGATGAGCGAGGAGGGCTTGTCGCCCAAGGAGGCAACGACCAAGTCCATGGGGCAGATCCAGGGCGCGCTGGTCGGTATCGGCATGGTGCTCTCGGCGGTGCTGTTGCCGATGGCATTCTTCGACGGCTCCACCGGGATCATTTACCAACAGTTCTCGATTACCATCGTCTCGGCCATGGCGCTGTCGGTGCTGGTGGCGTTGATCTTCACCCCGGCGCTCTGTGCAACCCTGCTCAAACCGGTCAAGAAAGGCGAGCATCACGTCGCCAAGGGCGGTTTCTTCGGCTGGTTCAACCGCAATTTCGACCGCGGTGTGCAGAGCTACGAGCGTGGCGTGACCAGCATGCTCAAGCACAAGGTGCCCTACCTGCTGGCGTACCTGGTGATCGTGGTCGGCATGATCTGGCTGTTCACCCGTATCCCGACCACCTTCCTGCCCGATGAAGACCAGGGTGTGCTGTTCGCCCAGGTGCAGACCCCGGCTGGCTCGACCGCCGAGCGTACCCAGGTCGTACTTGACGACATGCGCCGCTACCTACTGGAGGACGAATCCGGTGCCGTGTCTTCGGTCTTTACGGTAAACGGCTTCAACTTCGCTGGCCGTGGGCAGAGCTCGGGCCTGGCCTTCATCATGCTCAAGCCCTGGGGTGAGCGCTCGGAAGAGAACGGTGTATTCAACCTGGCGCAACGTGCCCAGCAGCACTTCTTCGGCTTCCGCGATGCGATGGCCTTCGCCTTCGCCCCGCCGGCCGTGATGGAGCTGGGTAACGCCACGGGGTTCAACTTCTTCCTGCAGGACCGTGCCGGCGTCGGTCACGAGGCCTTGATGGCCGCGCGTAACCAGTTCCTCGGTATGGCTGCACAGAGCAAGGTCTTGGCGGGTGTGCGCCCCAACGGGCTGAATGACGAGCCGCAATACCAGTTGACCATTGATGACGAGCGCGCCAGTGCCTTGGGCATAAGCCTGTCGGCCATCAATCAGACGCTGTCGATTGCTCTGGGTGGCAGCTACGTCAACGACTTTATCGACCGCGGTCGGGTCAAGCGCGTGTACGTGCAGGGCGAGGCCAGCGCGCGGATGAACCCTGAGGATCTGGATAAGTGGTTCGTGCGCAGCGACAGTGGCGATATGGTGCCGTTCTCGGCGTTCGCCAGTGGTGAGTGGAGCTACGGTGCGCCGAAGCTGACGCGCTACAACGGTGTTGCAGCGATGGAAATTCTCGGTGAGGCCGCGCCTGGCTACAGCACCGGTGATGCCATGGCTGAAGTCGAATCCCTGGTGCAGAAGCTGCCGGAAGGTATCGGTTATTCCTGGACAGGCCTGTCGTATGAGGAGCGTTTGTCTGGCTCCCAGGCGCCGGCGCTGTATGCCATCTCGTTGCTGATGGTGTTCCTCTGCCTGGCGGCATTGTACGAAAGCTGGTCGGTGCCGATTGCAGTGATGCTGGTGGTGCCCCTGGGGATCTTCGGTGCGCTGCTGGCTACCAGCATGCGTGGGTTGTCCAACGACGTGTACTTCCAGGTGGGTTTGTTAACCACCATCGGCTTGGCCTCGCGTAACGCGATCCTGATTGTGGAGTTTGCCAAGAGCCTGCACGAGCAGGGCATGGGCATCGCCGAAGCGGCCGTGGAGGCGTGTCGTATGCGCTTGCGGCCGATCATCATGACTTCTCTGGCATTCGGTCTCGGCGTGGTGCCACTGGTGATCGCCAGCGGCGCGGGCTCGGGTAGCCAGCACGCCATCGGTACCGGTGTACTGGGCGGCATGACCACGGCCACGGTGCTGGCGATCTTCGGCGTGCCGTTGTTCTTCGTCCTGGTGTCGTCGCTGTTCGGCGACAAGAAGTCTAAGGCGTCCACCGAGGAGGCGGGCCAATGAGCAAGTCATTACTGTCCATCGCCGTTACCGCGTTTATCCTCAGCGGCTGCTCGATGATCCCCGACTATCGCCAGCCGGAGGCGCCCATTGCGGCGCAGTGGCCTGAGGGGCCGGCCTATACGCCGGCTCAGGCGGCTGACATGGCAGCAACGGAGCAGGGCTGGCGGACCTTTTTCCGCGACCCGGCGCTGCAGCGGCTGGTCGAGACCGCACTGCAGAACAACCGCGACCTGCGCGTCGCGGCGCTGAACATCGAGGCGTACCGCGCGCAGTACCGTATTCAGCGGTCCGACCTGCTGCCGTCGGTTTCGGCCGATGGCGCCGGCAGCCGCCAGCGCCTGCCGGCTAATGTTTCGCAGACCGGTCAGGCCGGTATCAGCAGCCAGTACTCCGCCACCCTGGGCATCAATGCCTATGAGCTGGACCTGTTCGGTCGCCTGCGTAGCCTCAGTGAGCAGGCCCTGCAAGTGTATTTCTCCAGCGAACAGGCACGCCGTTCGACGCAGATCAGTCTGGTGGCCAGTGTGGCCAATGCCTACCTGACCTGGCAGGCCGATCAGGCGCTGTTGCAGCTGACCCGCGACACCCTTCAGGCATTCGAGGACAGCTATGCGCTGACCGCGCGCAGCAATGAAGTGGGTGTTGCTTCGGCACTCGATCTGAGCCAGGCGCGCACCTCGGTGGAGGGCGCGCGGGTAAACCTGGCGCGCTACCAGCGCTTGGTCGCACAGGACCTCAACAATCTGACCCTGCTGCTCGGCTCCGGCGTCCCGGCTGACCTGCCGCAAGGGCTGGGGCTGGATGCCGAGCCGTTCGCCGAGCTGCCGGTCGGCTTGCCGTCCGACCTGCTGCAGCGTCGACCGGATATTCTTGAGGCCGAGCACCTGCTCAAGGCAGCTAACGCGAATATCGGCGCAGCCCGTGCGGCGTTCTTCCCGAGCATCAGCCTGACCGCCAATGCGGGCACGCTCAGCCCGGACCTGTCCGGCCTGTTTGATGCCGGCTCGGGGACCTGGTTGTTTCAGCCGCAGATCAGCTTGCCGATCTTCAACGCCGGGCGCCTGCGCGCCAGCCTGGAGTATGCGGAAATCCAGAAGGACATCTCGGTCGCGCAATACGAGCGCAGTATCCAGACCGCCTTCCAGGAAGTGTCCGATGGCTTGGCCGCGCGTCAGACCTACAACGAGCAGCTCCAGGCTCAGCGTGATTTGGTGCAGGCCAACCAGGATTACTACCGCCTGGCCGAGCGCCGTTATCGCATTGGCATCGACAGCAACCTGACCTTCCTCGACGCCCAACGCTCGCTGTTCAGTGCCCAGCAGTCGCTGATCACTGACCGCTTGTCCCAGCTGACCAGCGAAGTGAACCTGTACAAAGCCCTGGGTGGCGGCTGGTCTGCCGAAAACCCGGCGCCCAGCCGCTGACCCGCCGTGGGCCGACGCAACAGCGTCGGCCCACGGTATTCAGGCACAGCTCTAATCACCTAGTTCGGGCAACTGCGCGGCGCAATAGCGCGCTCGGCCGGCCTTTTTGGCTTCGTACAGCTGCGCGTCGGCCGCTGCGATGAGCTCGGCCTCACTGCCAGTGGGCGTTGGTATGGCGGTAACGACGCCCAGTGACAAACTGACATGGGGGCGTATTTCTGAAGCCTGATGTTCAATGCTGAGTGCTTCAACGGCTGCAAGCAGGTTTTGTGCGGTCAGGCAGGCGCCGGCGTGGTCGGTCGCGGGCAACAGGCAGGCGAACTCTTCACCGCCATAGCGGGCGAGGAGGTCGTTTGGTCGACCAATCTGTTGGGCAAGGGCCTGTGCCACTGCGCGCAGGCACGCGTCACCAGCGGGGTGGCCGTAGTAGTCGTTATAGCGTTTGAAAAAATCGACATCGATCATGATCAGCGACAAGGGCATCCGTTCGCGTAGGCAATGGCGCCAGGTTCGCGTTAGCTCCTCGTCGAATTTGCGCCGGTTGGCTACGCCGGTCAGGCCGTCATTGAGCGCCATGGCACGCAACAGATCGCTTTGCAGTTTAAGGGTCAGGTGGGTGCGCACCCGCGCCCGGACGATGGCCGGGTTGATCGGCTTGCTGATGAAGTCCACCGCGCCCAGGGTCAGTCCGGTTTCTTCGTCGGTTTCCTGCTGCTGGGCGGTGATGAAGATGACCGGAATGTCGGCGGTAAGCGGGTCTGCCTTGAGTCGACGGCAAACTTCATGGCCATCGAGCCCATCCATGATCACATCAAGCAGGACCAGATCCGGTTGCTGGCTGCGACATTGGCCGAGCGCCTGTTCTCCGTTGGTGGCCATGAACAGGTCGCACTCTTCGCGAAACAGCTGATGCAAGACTCGAATATTGGTGGGTTGGTCGTCGACGACCAAGAGCTTGGGGCGTCGGTTCAGCAGGGGTAGCCAGGTGTGCATGGGCGCTCCATGTCCGTGCGTCAGATGTCCGGTAACCACTGGACGCGATGGCGTGATGATAACGCCAAGGCGCAGAGCGCTGCCGCGTGGTTCTACTTCGACCATAGTCGCAGGTCAGGCGATTGGCCAGTGTGCCCGGGTGCTGGCAGCGGGAACTGCGCGGCCACTGCTGGGCTCTCACCTGAAAGCCCCAGGGAGATGCACATGGACTCACTCGCACGGCAACAGCAGCGCACCGGCCAGCTCTATGACCCCCGCGATGCCCAACTGCAGGCCGCTCAGGCCGCCAATCAGCGCTGGCTTCAACGTTACAATGCCTGCCCCGTGGTCGCGGATGAGGAGCGCCTGGCGTTGTTGCGCGAGGGCTTGGCCAAGGTGGGGGCCGGTAGCTTTGTACGTGCGCCTTTCCACTGCGACTATGGCCACAACATTCGCCTGGGTGCGGGGGTGTTCATCAACTTCAATGTGGTGATTCTCGACGTCGCGCCGGTGTCCATTGGCGATCTGACCCAGATTGGCCCGGGAGCGCAGTTGCTCACGGCCGATCACCCGCGTGATGCCCGTCAGCGCGCCGATGGCCTGGAGCGCGGCCTGCCGATTAGCGTCGGGCGCAATGTGTGGATCGGTGCTGGGGCGTTGGTGCTGCCCGGTGTGACCATCGGCGATGATGCCGTGGTTGGCGCCGGCAGTGTGGTGACTCGCGATGTCCCGGCGGGCTGTACGGTGGTGGGTAACCCGGCACGGCTTGTCTCCAGTCCGGGATAGCGCGCGGTATTGAGCCTGCCGCATCGGCGATGCTTGATCAATGGATGACGCTGATTCGCGATAAAGTCGGAATCGATATAAACAGATAATTAAAAAGTCTTTTTCGGCTATATAAGTTTCAGCCACAATCGGCGCCATCCTGATACTCGGTCACGGGTGTCGTTCTCGATCAAGGAAGCCTTCATGCTGAAGAATATTCTCCTGGCTGGCGTCGCCAGTGCGACCCTGCTGGCCGGCTCGCTGAGTCACGCCGCTGCCGATACGCCGTTCCACAACGCCTCCTACGACATTGCCCGTGAGCTGTTCGGTGAGATCAACCCGAAGTTTGTCGAGCACTGGCAGGCCACCTCCGGTAAAGAGGTGAAGATCATTCAGTCCTTCGCTGGCACATCGCGCCAGGCCCAGGACATCATCCAGGGCAAGAAGGTCGACGTGGTCACCTTCAACCAGGTAACCGACGTGGATATTCTGGCCAAGCGTGGCCTGCTGCGTGAAGACTGGGCCAAGCAGTTTCCCAACAACAGCTCGCCGTATTACAGCACTACCGCCTTCCTGGTGCGTGAGGGCAATCCGAAGAATATCCAGAGCTGGGACGATCTGATCCGCGACGACGTCAAACTGGTCTTCCCTAACCCGAAGACCTCCGGTAACGCGCGTTACAGCTACCTGGGCGCCTGGCTGTTCGCCAATGAGAAATTCAACGGTGATCAGGAGAAGGTCCAGGCCTTCGTTGGCAAGCTGCTGAAGAACGTCGAGAACTTCCCCACCGGCGGCCGTGGTGCCACCGTGGCTTTCGCCCAGAATGGCCAGGGCGATGTGCTGCTGACCTTCGAGTCAGAAGTGATCAACATCGCCAACGGCGAGGAGTTCAAGTCCGCCAAGCTGCAGACCGTGGTGCCGCCCGTCAGCGTGCTGGCTGAGTTCCCGGTGGCCATCGTCGACAAGGTTGCCGACGAGCGTGGCACCCGCGAGCAGGCCAAGGCCTTTCTCGACTTCCAGTACAGCAAGGACATCCAGCAACTGCTGACCCGTTACAACTACCGCGTGCACAACCCCGAGGTGGTCGAGGCGACCAAGGCACAGTTCGCCCCGGTGCGCCTGATCAACCCGACCGAGGTGCTGGGCACCTGGGACGAGATCACCGCCAAGCATTTCGACAACGGTGGTATTCTTGACCAGCTTTTGGCCGCCGGTCGCTGAACCACGCGTCGGCTGCTGATTCTTCCGGTCCGTTGGCCGCCCTTGTGGCGGCCAATTGCGTTTGAGAGTCGAGCTTCTTCGTGAGCAAATCGCAACTGTTCTTTCTGCAAAACCCCTTGCTGCCCGGTTTCGGCCTGAGCTTTGGCTTCAGTGTCTTTTACCTGTCGCTGGTGATCCTGCTGCCGCTATCGGCGCTGTTGCTGTATGTCAGCGACATGAGCTGGGCGCAGTACTGGCAGGCGATCAGCGACCCGCGCGTGGTGCAGACCTATAAGGTGACGATCTCCGCTGCCTTCTATTCGACCCTGGCGGTGCTGCTGATCGGTCTGTTGCTGGCGTGGATCATCACCCGCTACGACTTCCCCGGTCGGCGCCTGGTCGATGCGCTGATCGACCTGCCGTTCGCTCTGCCCACCTCGGTGGCCGGCCTGACCCTGGCAGCGCTGCTGGTGCCCAACGGCTGGGTCGGCCAGTGGTTGGATGCTGCGGGGATCAAGATTGCCTATGCCTACCCGGGCATCGTTGTGGCGATGATCTTCACCAGTATTCCCTTCGTCGTACGTACCGTGCAGCCGGTGTTGCAGGACCTCGGTTCGGAGTACGAGGAGGCTGCTCGCACCCTTGGCGCCAGCCGTCTGCAGAGTTTCCGACACGTCGTTTTGCCGACTCTGACCCCGGCGCTGGTCACCGGTGGCTCCCAGGCGTTTATCCGTAGCCTGGGCGAGTTCGGCGCGGTGATCATGATCGCCGGCAATATTCCTTATAAGACGGAGGTCAGTTCGCTGATGATTTTCGTGCGCTTGCAGGAATTCAACTACCCGGCAGCAGCGGCCATCGCTTCGGTGATTCTGCTGGCATCGCTGCTGCTTCTGTTCGCCCTGCAGGTGCTGCAGGGCCGTCTGTTCGCTTGGCAACGGCAAGGTCGATGAAAAAACCGAATGATTGGCGCCAGTGGTCACTGGTGGGGCTGGGTCTGCTGCTGGTGGCCGTGCTGCTGCTACTGCCCCTGGGCCTGATTTTCAGCAAGGCATTGGCCGGTGGTCTGGAGCTGCTGTGGGCCAACCTGAATGAAGACTTCATGCTGCACGCCATCGGCCTGACCCTGCTGGTGGCGCTGATTACCGTGCCGCTGAACCTGTGCTTCGGCATCTGCCTGGCCTGGTGCGTGACCCACT
Source organism: Gammaproteobacteria bacterium (assembly GCA_018826895.1). Taxonomy (GTDB): domain Bacteria; phylum Pseudomonadota; class Gammaproteobacteria; order Pseudomonadales; family Pseudomonadaceae; genus Aquipseudomonas. The sequence goes on along the minus strand of JAHJYA010000001.1, from coordinate 6,367 downwards.
ACGACTTTCGCGGGCGCAAACTGCTGACCACCCTGATCGACATCCCCTATGCGGTCTCGCCGGTGGTTGCTGGTCTCTGCTACCTGGTCGTCTATGGCCTGGAAAATGCGCTGGGGCGCTGGTTCTACGATAACGGTGTGCAGTTGATGTTCGCCTGGCCGGGCATCGTTATGGTCACGGTGTTCGTCACGGCGCCCTATGTGGCGCGCATCCTGATTCCGGTGATGCAGACCCAGGGTCAGGACGAAGAGACCGCTGCCATGTGTTTGGGCGCCAGCGGCTGGCAGATTTTCCGCCGCATCACCCTGCCGAAGATCAAATGGGCGCTGCTGTACGGCGTAGTGGTGACCAACGCCCGTGCGGTGGGTGAGTTCGGCGCGGTGTCGGTGGTCTCCGGCACCATCATCAACCAGACCCTGACTCTGCCGCTGCTGGTCGATCAACTGAACAACGACTACAAGCCGGCGGCCGCCTTCACCGCCGCCGGGCTGCTGGCCTGCATGGCGTTGTTTACCTTGCTGCTCAAGACCTTTATGGAATGGCGTCAGCGTAGCCTGATGCAGCACGCCGAGGCCTGATCAGGCCTAGCCCGGCAGTTGTGCGGCAGGGCGACCAAAGTGGTAGCCCTGGCCGAAGTCGCAGCCCAGCGCCTTGAGAAACGCCGCTTGGTCGGGGTGTTCGATCCCTTCGGCGAGCACCTTCATCTTCAGGCTATGCCCCAGCGCGATTACCGCGCGGCTGATGGCGATGTCGTCCTCGTCGTGGGGCAGGCCGCGCACGAAGCTCTGGTCCAGCTTGAGCTTGTGCACGGGTAAGCGCTTGAGCCGCGCCAGCGAGCTGTAGCCGGTGCCGAAGTCATCGATCGCCAGGCGCACGCCGAGGTTGCGCAGGCGCTCGAGCAGGCCTTGGGCGGCGTCCGGGTTGACCATCACTGCGCTTTCGGTCACTTCCAGTTCCAGGCAGGCAGGGGCCAGACCGGTTTGCGCCAGCACCTGAGCCACCTGATGGTCGAGCAGGTCGCGGCAGAACAGCCGGCTGGAGACGTTCACCGCGACGAACTTCAAGCGGCTGCCGGCGCGCTGCCAGGCCACCATCTGTTCGCATGCCTGCTGCAACACCCAGGTGTCGATGGCGCTGATCAGGCCGCTTTCCTCGGCAATCGGGATGAACTCACCGGGGGGCACCAGGCCGCGTTGCGGGTGTTGCCAGCGCACCAGGGCTTCCACCCCGACCATGCTGCCGTCCGCCAGGTCGATCAGCGGCTGGTAGTGCACGCGCAGCTCCTGTAGGTCGAGGGCATGGCGCAGGGCACTGACCAGTTGCACACGCTGGCGTGCGTGCTCGGTCAGTTCCTGGGCATAGAAGGCGAATGTCTCGCGACCACTGCTCTTGGCCTTGAACAGTGCCGAGTCGACGTTGCGCAGGATCTGGTCGACGGTTTCGGCGCCGTCGCTGAACAGGCCGATGCCGAGGCTGGCGGTGATGAACAGTTCCTGGTCGACCACCGCGAAGGGCGCGTGGAAACTGTCGAGCACCTGCTGCGCCAGGTCGGCGGTTTGTTCGGCCTGCAGGCCGGATTCGCAGAGCAGGCCAAATTCGTCGCCGCCCAGTCGCGCCAAGGTCATGCGCGCATCGAGCAGGCCCGCCAGGCGTTCGCCGACGGCCTTGAGCAGCAGGTCGCCGATGTTATGCCCCAGGCTTTCGTTGATGTGCTTGAAGTGATCGAGGTCGATCAGTAATACGGCGCCATTGAGCTTCTCGCGGCGCGCGCGCTCCAGCGCATGCTCGACCCGTTCTGTGAACAGCAGGCGATTGGGCAGGTTGGTCAGCGGGTCGTGGTGGGCCAGGTAGTCGAGTTCGCGCTGCGAGCGTTTGAGTGCGGTGATGTCGGAGAACACCGCGACATAATGACGAATCGCGCCGGTTTCATCGTGGATCGCGCGAATGCACTGCCACTGCGGGTAAATCTCACCGTTGCGCCTGCGGTTCCAGATTTCCCCGCTCCAGCCGCCCTGGTTATGCAGCATCTGCCACATATTGGCGTAGAAGGCGCTGTCATGGCGGCCAGATTTCAGCAGACTGGGGTCTTGGCCGAGAATCTGCGCTTCGCTGTAACCGGTGATACGGCTGAACGCCGGATTGATATGCACGATGCGCTGCTGGGCGTCGGTGACCAGCACGCCCTCTTGCGTCGCCTCGAATACGGCTGCTGCCTGGCGCAGGCTGTCCTCGTCGGCGCGCCGCTGGGTGACATCGCTCGCCGTGCCGATAAAGCGCCGGGCCTGGCCTGCACTGTCGAGCTGCAGGCGGCCGCGGGCCTGGATCCAGCGGTAACTGCCATCGCGATGGCGCAGGCGAAAGAGATTTTCGTACATCGTCGTCTGCGGGGCGGCCAGGGCCGCCTGCAGCGCCGCTTCGTAGCCTGGCCGGTCATCGGGGTGCAGGCGCTCCAGCCATGTTTCCTGGTGGGTACCCAGGTCCGCAGGGTCGAGGCCCAGCATGCTGGCGTAGCGCGGCGAGAAGTACAGGCTATGCTGATGTAAATCCCAGTCCCACAGACCGCTCTCGGCAGACTCCAGGGCCAGGCTTAAACGCTCCTCGCTACGGCTCAGTGCCTGCTGGCTGCGCGCTTGCAGGTGGGCATGGGTGCGCAGAATCAGGTACAGCAGCAGCGCTGTGAGCACGACGAAGCCGAGCCCCTTGAACAGTTGCAGGCGCTCAATCTGGGCATTGGGTAGCCCGATGTGGGTCAACCATCCGTCGCTGAATAGTATCCAGAGTCCGGCCACCAGCATGTAGAGCAGGGACAGGCGCAAGGCGCCCAAGCGTAAGCCCATTAGGGGGTTCCATCTCGGGTTAGGGGGCCGAACAGTATACGAACCTGCACGGGTGAAACATTCTTAGCCAAAAGAGCAACTGGTTTTCTGTCCCGGCTTGGTGATAATGCAGGGGCGGCCATTTTTGTAGGACACGCCGCGTCTTACTCTACAAGAGGCACTAGACATCCATGTGGTACAACGGTCTTCTCGACCTGTCGGTCTGGCAACTGGTCGTGGTCACCTTGGTGATGACGCATATCACCATTGTCGGCGTCACGGTCTACCTGCACCGCTACTCAGCGCATCGCGCCCTGGAACTGCATCCGGCGCTCAAGCACTTTTTCCGTTTCTGGCTGTGGTTGACCACGGCGCAGAACACCCGCGAGTGGACCGCCATCCACCGCAAACACCACGCCAAATGTGAAACCGTCGATGATCCGCACAGCCCGGTGGTCAAGGGCCTGAGCACGGTCCTGCGCAAAGGGGCGGAATTGTACGCTGAAGAAGCGAAGAACCCCGACACGCTGCGTATCTACGGCAAGAATTGTCCGGAAGACTGGATCGAGCGCAACCTTTACTCGCGCTTCCCTATCGGCGGTGTAACCCTGATGGCGGTGATCGATCTCGCCCTGTTCGGTGCGGCCGGTATCACCATCTGGGCCGTACAGATGATGTGGATCCCGGTGTGGGCAGCGGGCGTGATCAACGGCCTGGGCCACGCGGTGGGCTATCGCAACTTTGAGTGCCGAGACGCGGCGACCAATCTGCTGCCCTGGGGCATCCTGATTGGTGGCGAGGAGCTGCACAACAACCACCACACCTACCCGAATTCGGCCAAGCTGTCGGTCAAGCCCTGGGAGTTCGACATGGGCTGGGCCTGGATCAAAGTGTTCAGCTTCTTCGGCCTGGCCAAGGTCCAGCGCGTGGCGCCCATCGCTCATCGTGTTGAAGGCAAGCTCAGCCTGGATATGGACACCGCCATGGCGATTCTCAACAACCGCTTTCAGATCATGGCGCAGTACCGCGCGCTGGTGATCAAGCCGTTGGTCGCACAGGAACTGGCCAAGGCTGATGCTTCGGTGCGTCACCAGTTTCGTCGCGCCAAACGCCTGCTTTCCCGTGAGCCGAGCCTGCTGCAGGATCAACAGCAGCAGCGTATTGACGATATGCTTGCGCAAAGTCAGGCGCTCAAGGTGATCTACGAGAAGCGCCTGGCGCTGCAGCAGATCTGGGCCCGGACCAGCTCCAATGGGCATGAGATGCTCGAAGCCATCAAACAGTGGGTTCACGAGGCAGAAGCCAGTGGCATTCAGTCGCTGCACGACTTTGCTGCCCAGCTCAAGACCTACTCGTTGCGTCCAGTCAGCGCCACCTGAGGCAGTGCTTCGCCGGCCGGGGAACCCGGCGGTGAATGCATGGTCTTCTGAGAGCTCCAAATAACAATGCATGAGCCCGCCATTTGGCGGGCTTTTTGTGTGGGTGATGCCCGAGCGGACGCCCGGCCTTTTTGTCTCGGCATTCGGCCAGGTGGTCAAGGCAGCACCGTACTCAGATGACCCCACGGCGCATGGCGCCCGTGGCGCTTTTTCAGGATGGCGTTTGCAATGGATGAGACGAGCAATGCTCCGAGCGAGCTCGAAGCCCTGACCCTGGCTTTACTGCACAGCCGCGCCGAAACCGCGCGGCTGGGCGAGCGCGAGCAGCTCTTCAGCACCCTGCTGGGCAGCGTCAATGCCGTGCTCTGGGCATTCGACTGGGCGCAGCAGCGCATCATTTACGTCAGCCCTGCGTATGAGCGCGTCTTCGGGCGATCTGCGGCCCTGTTGCTGGCCGATTACGATGAGTGGCGTAACAGCATTTACCCCGACGATCTCGAGTATGCCGCCGACAGCATGGCCAAGGTGCTTGAAACCGGTGCCGTAGAAGCGCGTGAGTACCGCATTATTCGCAATGACGGCCAATTGCGGTGGTTGAGCGACAAGTGCTTTATCAGCCAGCAGAACGAAAGTGGTCAGGCGCCGATCATCGTCGGGATTGCCGAAGACATCACCGAGAAGAAGCAGCTCGAAGGCGAGCTGCATCGCCTGGCCACCACCGATGTGCTGACCCAGAGCAGCAACCGTCGGCACTTTTTCGAAGGTGCGCAGCGCGAGTTCGAGCATGCACGGCAGTACGGCAGTTCACTGGCTTTTCTGCTGCTCGACCTGGATGACTTCAAGCAGATCAACGACCGCTATGGTCATCAGATGGGCGACCAGGTTCTGCAGCGGCTGGCCCACTGTGGCACCTCAGTGCTGCGGCGCGGCGACCTGTTCGGGCGCATTGGCGGTGAGGAGTTTGCAGTGCTGCTGCCGGGCTGTGCTCAGAGCCTGGCGCTGCAGATCGCCGAGCGCCTGCAGCGCGAGATTCAGCGCTTGAGTTTCAGTCACGAGACGCGTCGCTTCGGCATCACGGTAAGCCAGGGGTTGGCCTGTTTGCGCGGGGATGACACAAGCCTGGACACCTTGTTCGGGCGCGCCGATGCGGCCATGTACGAAGCCAAGCGTCAAGGCAAAGATCGCATCGTATTGGGGTAAGTAGATCTTTGGTAAGTGGCGGTTTTTCGCCTTTTTTGCGAAATAAGTAAGCGGATTTATGCTTATTTTTTCACCTTTCATTTGCTTTCGCTGCGGCAGCTCACTCACCAAAGCCTCATTCCAGAGCGCTTTCATCTTGTATCTGATTGATTGGCACAGTACCTGCTATTTCGGACTAAATGCTGGCCGCAGCCCTGCGGACCAAGAATAAGAACGAAGAGACCTGTGCCATGACATTCACCTGCCGTGTTTGCCTTTCCTCTTGGCTATCCATCTGTTTGCCCGGTTGCCCACGCGTTCTGCTGTGTTGAATTGATTTCGCTTGCCCGTCTGCCGGCCGCACTGTGTTGCGTGCCGGGCTGTTGTGTGAGCGCCCGAGTTCGGTCTGGGTCTTCCGATGGCTGCTTTCAGCCCGGGCCCATGCCGATGCGTCACCCTTAACACACCTGGAGAAACCATAATGAGAAAGACCTCCCTGGCCGTAGCCGTAGCTGCCAGCACCCTGGGCCTGTCCCTGAGCCCGCTCGCTTCCGCCGCCTTCCTGGAAGACAGCAAGGCCAGCCTCGAAGCCCGTAACTTCTATTTCAACCGTGATTTCCGTCAGGAAGGCGGTTCAAGCTCTGGCCAGTCCAAAGTTGAAGAATGGGCGCAAGGTTTTATCCTGCGCGCCGAGTCGGGTTACACCGAAGGCACCGTCGGCTTCGGTCTGGATGCCATTGGCATGGTCGGTTTCAAACTGGACTCCGGCGGTGGCACCTCCGGCAGTGGTCTGTTAACACCGGATCAATCGGGTGGCTCGCAAGACTACTCGTCCGACCTAGCTGTTGCTGCCAAGGCGAAAGTCTCCAAGAGCGTGCTGAAAGTCGGCAGCATGCAGTTCAAGAACATGGCCGTCGCTTCCAGCGACAGCCGCCTGACCCCGCAGGTATTCTCGGGTGGCCAATTGGTCTCCCAGGAAATTGAAGGCCTGAC
>JAHJYA010000079.1 GCA_018826895.1 Gammaproteobacteria bacterium | reverse complement strand
GTACTGGTACCGATGGCCGGGCTGATCGACAAGGACGCCGAACTGGCGCGTCTGGACAAGGAAATCGCCCGTCTGAGCGGTGAAGTACAGCGCGTTGGCGGCAAGTTGAGCAACGAAGGCTTCGTCGCCAAGGCGCCGGCCGAAGTGCTCGATAAAGAGCGCGCCAAACTGGCCGAGGCTGAGCAAGCCCTGAGCAAGATGGTCGAGCAGCGCGGCAAGATCGCCGCCCTCTGACGGCCTGTGCGTCACCCGAAACCGCGCCCTAACTGGCGCGGTTTTTTTTGGCCCTGCCCTTCTCGCCTGAAAGGCTCGCCGCTAAAGCGCCTCCCACAAGAATCGCGCCGCCCGCACACCTGTGGGAGGGGCTTTAGCCGCGACAAAACCGCCAGCCGACGCAACGGCGCGGCACCTGGTCGCAGTCCTCGCCACCATCATGCAAACCCAGTCACACCGCGGCCTGGCGCGTGTGAGACGAACCCGCCGAATGCAACCAGCATGGCGGCCCTCTGCCATTTCCTCGCCAAATCAGGCATCGTCTGCGCGCGTTATGCGTCACTGGCACTTCCAACTCAAACAAAGCCCTGCAAACGGACCCCGAACATGTATGCGTTGATGGCGTTGATTTTCGTCCTTGGTTACCTGTGTATTGCCCTCGAACACCCGCTCAAGATCGACAAGGCCGCCTCGGCGCTGCTGACGGCAGTATTCTGCTGGACGGTGCTGATTCTCGGCGCCGACGTGATCCTGCCGCTGATCGGCAGCGGCACGGCTGGCGCCTTCGATAACGGCCACCACGTCACCGAGGAGCTGCGCCATCACCTCGGGGAAATCTCCGAAATTCTGTTCTTCCTGATGGGCGCCATGACCATCGTCGAGCTGATCGATGCTCACGAAGGCTTCAAGGTGATCACCGACCGTATCCGCACCAACAAGCGGGTCACCCTGTTGTGGGTGGTGGCGCTGATCACCTTCTTCCTCTCGGCCGCCCTGGACAACCTGACCACCACCATCGTCATGGTTTCGCTGCTGCGAAAACTGGTGGCCGATCAGAAGGAGCGCTGGTTCTACGCCGGTATCGTGGTGATCGCCGCCAATGCCGGCGGCGCCTGGTCGCCGATTGGTGACGTGACCACCACCATGCTGTGGATCGGTAATCAGGTCACCGTCAGCGGCATCGTCGGCAACCTGTTCCTGCCGAGCCTGGTCTGCCTGCTCGCACCGCTGCTGTGGCTGAGCTTCAGCATGAAGGGCGAAATCCAGCGGCCGCAGGTGCGTGAATCCGAAGAAGAGCGCCGTGACCCGACTACCCCCTTCGAGCGCAATCTGGTGTTTATCCTCGGCATCGGCGCGTTGGTATTCGTACCGGTGTTCAAGACGGTCACCCACTTGCCGCCGTATATGGGCATCCTTCTGGGTCTGGGCGTGCTCTGGGTAGTCACCGAGGTGATCCACCGCGGCAAGAACGACGAAGACAAGCATCCGCTGTCGGTGGTTGGCGTCCTGCGCCGCATCGACACCACCAGCGTGCTGTTCTTCCTCGGCATCCTGCTGGCGGTCTCCAGCCTGGCCACCGCTGGCCACCTGACCCAGGTCGCCACCCTGCTGCGCGAAAGCCTGGGCAACGTCTATGCGATCAACATCGCCATCGGCCTGTTGTCATCGGTGGTCGATAACGTGCCGCTGGTTGCTGGCGCCATGAAGATGTACCCGCTGGTCACCCCCGAGGCGCTGAACCTGGCCGGGGCCGACACGGCCTGGCTGAGCAATTTCCAGGTCGACGGCACCTTCTGGGAACTGCTGGCCTACTGCGCCGGCACCGGCGGCAGCTGCCTGATCATCGGCTCGGCCGCAGGCGTGGCGGCCATGGGCATGGAGAAGATCAACTTTATCTGGTACCTGAAGAAGATCAGCCTGCTGGCCTTCATTGGCTATATTGCCGGTGCAGCGACCTATATCGGCATCGCCACCCTTGGCTGATGCAACGGGCCCGGCAGCCAACGCCGGGCCATTTACGCAAGGAGCGAGCATGGACGTCAGCAAGACCAAAACCAGCTTCTACCGGCGCCTCTACGTGGCCTGGCTGATCGACAGCGGCAGCGCCGTCAGCGTCGCCGCGCTGATGGAGGCCACCGGCATGCCACGGCGCACCGCCCAGGACACCCTGGCTGCCCTCGCCGACCTGGATATCGACTGCGCCTTCGTGCAACACCCTGGCGAGCGCAACAACGCCGGCTATTACCTGATCCGCAGCTGGGGCGCCATCGACCGCCACTGGATCACCGCGCACCTGCCGCAGATCCGCGCGACGCTTGGCTATCCCTGAACGCTCAGGCAAGCCTGACCTCGACTGCCAGCAATCTGTCTGAACAATAACGGCTCAGTAGCGCCAATGCTCATGGCTAACTGGCAAGCTGTTCAGCTGATCGCGATACGCCTGCCAGTTGGGCATAAAGCGCTCCAGCAGCATCACAAAGCGGGCATTGTGGGTCGGTTCCAACAGGTGAACCATTTCGTGCACCACGATGTACTCCAGGCACTCCGGGGGTTTCTTGGCCAGTTCGGTGTTCAGGCGGATGGTGCCTGCCGCGGGGTTGCAACTACCCCACTTGGTTTTCATCTGTTGCACGAAGAAGCGCTCGACCCTGACCCCCATCAACGGTTGCCACTTGTCGATCAACTCACGGGCTGCCTGCTTTAGCTGCTGCCGATACCACTGCGCCAGAATCTCCGCCCGCACCGCAGCCGCAGTGCCCGGGCGCACACTGAGGGTCATGCGCCGATGGCGTACCACTAAGCGGGCAGCCGCCTCGACTTCCACCACGTTGAGCAGGCAACGACGGCCCCATACATGATGGCTCTCACGGTCGATGTATTCGCGCGGCGTCTCACGCGGCTGTTCACGCATCTTCTGCTGTTGCTGCTTGATCCAGCCGAGCCTGGAGATGGTGAAAGCGCGCAGGGTATCCAGGCTCATGCGCTCCGGCGCGGCGATCTTCACCCGCCCGCTCGGCGGGTAAACGCTGAGATGGACATGCTTAATGTCCTTCCTGACCACCTCCACCGAAATATCGCCCAGCTGCAGAGTCAGCAACTCAATACTCCGTGGTCTGCTGTTTGACGATCAGGAAAATCCGCTCGACTTCCCCGGCATCCTGCAACAGCTCGAACAGCGCCTGCTTGATCACATTCTCCTTGGCCTGATAGCCCCGCCAATCGTCAGGTTTAACCTGTTTGATGCGGGCATTGATGCGCAGCGCCAGCTCAAGCACCGGATCACCGCCTGGTCCATAAGCCCCCTGAGGCTCGGCAGCGTCCAGCCTACCCCTGGGGCTTTCAGTTGGCGTCGGCTGCAAATTGTTGTACAGCGCGCGCAGCGCCGAACTGCTCTTCAAGATGGCCGGCGCATCATCCGCCTGCCCGGCCTCGACCCGCCGGGCCAGTTCGGCCACTTTTTTCAGATACGCCTCGTATTCGATGGCCTTGGCCTTGCGTGCAGCGATGATCTCGTCCAGCAGCGCCGACATTTTCTCGTAGTAAGCCGGGTCGGCCAGATGCTCCTTGATGATCTTGCTGCGCACATTGTTTTCGATGGTTTCGGCAATGGCGTTCTTGTTGCCCTGCAAACCACCCAGTTGCGCAGCAATGGCCTCGGCGATACCTGTTTTCACAATCAGCTCCAACAGGCCCATATCGGCGAAGGGCGAGATGGTGCGCGGTTCGTTGGCCTCGATATAGGTATCGATCAGATGCCGCATATCGGCCTCGAACGGCTTGAGGTCGAGGCTCTCTCCACTGGCCCGGCGAATGGTCTCGCGCAGCTTCAGGTAGTGATCGAGCTGCTCCTTGATTCGGGCAATCTGTACCGGGGTAAAGCCGGCGGCCTCGAGTTCATCGGCGATAGCGGCGAAGGCCCGCAGTAACACCACGGTGGCCTTGTACAGCGCCACCCGCTGCGGTTCGCGCTCTTGCAGGTCGGTCGGGATCTCGACGTTGCCGCAGAAGTAATGGATGTACTCCAGTTCGCTCTTCGGCGGCTCGACCGGCTCACATAGCAGGGCCAGGGCCTCCAGGGCATCGTCGAGGCGCTGTTTGGCCAGGCTCAGGCGATCCTGCATCATCACCTCGGGGTCGACACCCAGCGCGCTGTGATCGAGCTCCGAGGTGTAGACCGCAATGGCCCGCTCGACCTTCTTGAACAAGTCCTTGTAATCGACCACATAGCCGAACTCCTTGTCCTCGCCGTCCAGCCGGTTGGTGCGGCAGATGGCCTGGAACAACCCGTGATCCTGCATGCTCTGGTCGATATACAGATAAGAGCAAGGCGGCGCATCGAAGCCGGTGAGCAACTTGTTCACCACCACCAGCAGCTTCATGCTCGCCGGTTCCTTGATAAACAGGCGCTTGACCTGCTCCTCGTAGGTTTCCGTCTGGCTCATGCCCGGCAGCGCTTCGACGCCCTTCAGCAGCTCGATATAGGTGTTGTAGACAAACTGCTTGTCGGTCTCGCTGTTTGCCCCGGTTTCCTCCAGGGTCACATCCCTGGCCAGTGGGTTGTACGAGGTGACCACCGCACACTTGCCCTTGAGCGGCGTGCTGCGCAGCAGGGTGAAATATTTGCAGGCCTCGTAGATGCTCGACGCCACCAAAATCGCGTTGCCGCGGTTATTGCTCAGGCGCGGGCACTTGCGGAAATCCTTGACGATGTCCTGCACCACCTTGCGCATGCGCGATTCCGAGCTGAGCACGCTTTGCAGGGTGCCCCACTGCTTCTTCAGCTCATCCTTCTGCCAGTCGTTGAGGTCCTTGGAGACGATCTCGAACCACTCATCGACGCTTTGCTGCGAGGTCAGCCGCTGGTCGATGTCGCGCGCCTCGTAGGCAAGGTCCAGCACCACCTGGTCCTCCACCGCCTCGCTGAACTTGTAGGTGTGGATATAGCCGCCAAACACTTCCAGGCTGGTGGACTTGTCCTGTTTCAGCAGTGGCGTGCCGGTAAAGCCGATAAATACCGCCTCGGGCATCAATGCCTTCATCACCCGGTGCAGCTTGCCGCTCTGGGTGCGGTGGCACTCGTCGACAAAGACGAACAGCTCGCCCACTGTCTGGCTGGGCTGGGCCTGCAGCTCCTTGATATAGGCCTCGAAATCCTCGACATCGCGGCGGCCGAACTTGTGCACCAGCGAACAGAGTAAACGCGGGCTCGGCTGGCTCAACTGGCGCATCAGGTCGCGGCCGCTGGGCACCCGCTTGATCGGCTCGCCCGCCTCGGTGAATACCCGTTCGATCTGCTTATCCAACTCGTCACGGTCGGTGATGATGGCCACCCGGGCGTTCGGGTTGTTCTCCAGAATCCACTTGGCCAGCAGCACCATCACGATACTTTTGCCACTGCCCTGGGTGTGCCAGATGATCCCGCCGCGGCGCTCGCGCACATGGGCCTGGGCCGCCTTGATACCGAAATACTGGTGCACACGCGGCAGCTTCTTGGCTCCGCCGTCGAACACCACGAAGTCGTAGATCAGCTCGAGCAGGCGCGCCTTGTCGCACATCTTCAGCAGGTACTTGTCCAGCTTGAAGCGGCTGTTGTCGGTCTCGTCTTCCTTCCATGTGAGGAAGTACTTCTCCTCGGTCTTGATCGCGCCATAGCGCAGCCCTTCGGAGTCATTACCGGCGAAGATCAACTGCACGGTGCTGAAAAACCACTCGTTGAATTCGGCCGTCTGGTTCGAGAGGTTTTGCCGAATGCCGTGACCGATGCTTACCCGGCTGTTCTTCAGTTCCAGCACGCCGATAGCGATACCGTTGAGATAAAGCACCAGATCCGGCCGCCGCTCGAGCCTGCCGCGCAGCGTCACTTCCTCGGCGATGGCGAAGTCGTTGCGCTCCGGGTTGTGCCAGTCGATCAGCGCCACTGTCTCGCTGGGCTTGCCCACCTCGGTCTTGACCGACACGCCATAGCGCAGCAACTGGTACACCGCCTGGTTATTGCCGTACAGGCTGCGGTTATGGTTGTTCGCCTCGCGCTGCAGGGCATCGAGCACCCGGCCGATCTGCGCCGAGCCATGGCCACGCGCGCTCAGCCAGTCAGTCAGCAGCCCCACCTCGATATTGCTGTTGCCGTCACGCGTGCTCCAGTCGCCCAGGTAGCGATAGCCCAGCTCCTCGCGAAACAAGTGGATCACCCGTTGCTGGGTGGCGCGTTCGGATTGGCCAATGGCGCTCATTACTGCTCCCTTTATGGATCTGCCCGCACTACCCTCTGCCGGGAGTGCAACGTTGTGCAACCTGCAATCGACCGTTATGCGTCGCCACCTTTGCCCAGGCGCCAATAGCCGCCCTTGGCGGGGCCGACTCGTTCGAGCAGGCCCCATTCTTTCAGCCTGGCAATATTCTGCTCGACTTTGCGGCTGGAGATGCCGATCCGCTCAGCCACTTGCCGCGCCGCCATACGCGGGTTGGCCGCGAGCAGGGCGAGGATCTGCCGCTGATTATCGCTCAAGGTTTCTCCGACCTTTTCTCCGACCTTTTCTCCGACCTTTTCCCCGCTCTTGTCTCCAAGAATGCGCCGAGCCTTGTCCTCACCCAGCGCTGCCTGAAGATGTTGCGGGTTGGCCTGAAAGCTCAGCATCAAACCAGACATGCCGAAATCATAGACCGGCGGCGCGATGCCATGCTCGCGGCATTCGCGCTGGATCTTCTCGATGCCACGGCCCCAGGACTCGATATAACCGGCGCGAAAAAACGCATTGGCCAGCAGCGGGTTCGGCGGGTTGGACGGATGCTTGCCCAGCAGCCGCGCCAGGGTCCAGCCCACGGGCAGTTGGCCGGGGTTCCACAGCACGATCTGGTGCTCGTACACGCTGATCTGCAAGGGGATGCCACTGCTGTAGTCCTTGTGCACCACGGCATTGAGCAAGGCCTCGCGCAGGGCACCGTAAGGAAACAGCAAGGTCTCCAGGCGCTGCACACCCTCATAGCTGATATAGGCCTTGAGGTACTTCGAACTCAGCAGCTCCAGGGCCTTATCCACCTGCTCGAACAGGTTGCCATGGACTTCATCCTGGTAACGCAGGTCATCGTCGGTGACGAAATAACCGATCTTGATCCAGGCCCCGCTGACATAGGCTTCCGGCCGCTCGGCAAACAGCAGGCAGGCGGCCCGCTTCAGGTAGCTGCCTTCGCTCAATTCCAGATTGTCGAGAATCGCCGCCCGGCTGTCCTGCAGCACCGCCTCGTCCATACGTCCGCTGCGCGCCGCCTTGCGGGCAAACAGCGCCAAGGCCTCGGCGCTACAGTCGGCGGCGGAGAAGCCAGGCTCGGCGACGCCGTCCCAGTGCCGCCCACGCTTTCTCAGGAGAAACTGTTCCAGCGCTGGCCCTTTCAGCTCCTGCAGGGTCGCGCCGCTGCGATAGTAGTACTGGCCCTTGTAGCTGATCGGGCTGGGATAGGGCTCGACGCGGATCTCGATCAACTCCTTGCCGTCGTCCACCCGCAGATTCACCGCCACCATAATGCCCAGCACATCGCGCACCTTGTTCGGCAGGTCTTCGAGCAAGCGCGCGGCATTAGCCACACCCACCGCCCTGCCCTGATCGTCGCGGCCAACCACCAACACCCCGCCCTCGGCATTGGCGAAGCCACAAATCCACTTCAGATAATCGTCGCGCCAGGATTCCTTCCATTCGGCATGCTGGTGTTCCTTCATCAGAGCCTCGCTGTCTTGGGTGGAGAGTTGTCCGTGCCTTATAGGCCGCGCTCGGCGCTTAACGGCTTGCGTTTGATCAGCCTGATATTTCCGGTCAGCAATTCCTGCATCATGCCCTGCTTGATGGCGCGGGCTTTGGTCAGTTTGGCTTCCAGGGCGGAGATATCGGCGTCCATATCGGAGAGGACGGTGGCGATGGCGGTTTGTTCACTAGCGGTCGGCGGCATGAATATCTCGAAGCTTTGAAATGTCGGCAGCCTGAGCGAATCAACTGTGGCCTTGACGGAATTCTGCATAGCGTAGTTGCCGAAGCTGTCAACCATTGAGAAGTAAACATATTGCCCAGATATGCCAGGCAGGAATTGAGTAATGGCATACACCCGCTGATGCACATCAAACCGCCCAGAAATATAGTGAAAAATTCTGCCTATATTACCTTCACCCGGAACGAGTATGGCCTCACAGTCATGGGAGTAGCTATTGATACGTTCAACAGTTAAGGATCGAACAAAGAATGGAAACTCGCCTTCTTCTACTTTGTCCTGGTTATTACGACTTCCAGTCTTGATATGGGCAATGTCGCCCAACCGCTTCGTATGCCACTCCCCGCTAAAACCCGGCAAACGCTTTTTGCCGGTAAGCAATTCCTGCATAGCGCCTTGTTTAAGCTGGCGCTTTTTGCTGAGTAGCTGTTCCAGAGATTCGATCAGCCCATCTGCATCGCTTAATGCCTCAGCGATGGCCCGCTGCTCCTCATATGGAGGCATAGGAACAACTAGAGTGCGAATCTGCTCCACATTAGCGCGCTTAAAGGTCGACCCAACCATTAAATCGAGAAATTGGTTAACAACTATAGATGACCGAAAAATCGACTGAAGATAGTCAGTCGATAGTCTTGATGTTTTCTTGCGTAAAAGACAAACGTCCTGCCCCATAGCGAAAGGAGGGTGCCACTCAGCAACTTGAGCGACCTCACCGACAGTCGCGTTTCGACTCAATATGAGGTCGCCAACTCGTGGCTTACGCCCACCTTCGATAAGCAAATTGTAAAAGCGCAATGTAGTTTGTTTCGAATCATCCAGATCAACGAATCTTTTCTGAACTTCTTTAATACTCGCCAGTGGATAGCCATTAGCTATGAACAGCGCAGTTACATGCTTGCAATCCTTAACACCCCAAAAGCGACCGAGCTCATCCGCTTCCCAATCCTCCGGAATCACCCCAACCTCGCTTTGCTTATAGCCAGGCCTTATGTCCATGCAAACCCCATCTTCTTCAGATGGTCCTTTACCTTGTCCTCCAACTCGGTCACCCGCTCGACCATGCGCGGCAGCGGCGTTTCGTAGCGGTCGGCCAGTTGCTTGACCCGCTGGGTCAGGGCCTGACTAACCCGATCCATTTCGCCATGGATATCGGCGTCCAGTTTGGCAAGCCATTTATCGTCGACCACCAGGGTCTTGATCTCGGCTTCGGTCAGTTTCGGGTAGTGGGTGTAGGCCTGGGCATCCAAGGCGGCTTCGGCGGTTTTCAGCTGCTTTTTCAGTTCGGCTTCTTCAGCGGCCAGCTTCAGCCAGGCGCTGAGCACGGCGACTTCGTCCTTGGCCTGGGGGTCGCCTTTGATCTCTTTCAGGCGGGCGCTGACATTGGCCTTGTTGACCTTGTCCAGTTCGGCGAAGGCGCCTTCCTCGCCGCCTTGCTCTTCTTCCAGCTCGCTCAGGCGCGCCGCCAGGCTTTCCAGCTCGATGGCGAGCTGGTCGATAGCGGCCTGTTCGGCGGCGAAGTAGCGGGCCACCACCAATGGCTTGGGCACCAGGTCGCAGGCCCAGCCCTTGTCGACCGTCTTGAGCAGCTTGCCGTCCTTGTTCTTTTTCTCCTCCAGCACTCGGTAGGTGCTGGCCTGCCAGCCATCGGCGGCGATCAGGTAGGCGTCGTCCTGCATGGTTTCGGCCCAGTAGTCCATCAGGTGCTGGTAGACGTCATAGGCGTTGATCAGTGGCTTGCCCAAGTAGTGGCCAAGCAGGTCTTCGGACAGCTCGGCGATCAGAGTTTTCGGCAGGCAACCGGCAGCCAGCTCACGCAGCACCTGGGCCTGGCGTTGCCTCCAGCTGTCGAAGTGCTGGTTCATTCCGGCGATAAAACGGGCGAACTCCGGGTGCTGGTAAATGCTGGCCTTGATCGCGGCTTTGTCCACCGCCAGGTCGAGGTAACCGGGGCGGTTGTCCTTGAACAAGGTGCTTTGCAGGTTGGGGCAAATAGTCCAGTAGGCCTGCAGCGCCTGCACATCGGCCAGGGGAATACCGCCGCGCAGATGGCCCTCGATATCCTGCTGATCCTCCAGTTGCTGGCTGTCGATATAGCGCGGCAGGTTGAGGTTGTAATCATTGCGGGCGATCTCGGCAAAGCTGACGCTGCGCGAATACTTGGGGATATCCAGCTTGTTGCTAAAGGCATCGACAATCTTGTGGATGTCCATGCTGCGCAGGCGGTTCTTCGGGCCGTCCTTGGTAAAGCCTTTGCTGGCGTCGAGCATAAACACGCCCTCGGCGGGGTCTTCGCTTTCCGCGGTGGCGGCGCGCGAACGGGCCTCGGCACCGGCCTTGTCGATCAGGATGATGCAAGCGGGTATGCCGGTGCCGTAGAACAGGTTGGCCGGCAGGCCGATGATCCCGGCGATCAGGCCCTTGCGCAGCAGATTGCGGCGGATATCGGCCTCGGCATTACCGCGGAACAACACGCCGTGGGGCAGGATGCAGGCGGCGCGGCCGGTGCTGCGCAGCGAACGGATGATATGCAGCAGGTAGGCGTAATCGCCCTGCTTGGCCGGCGGCGTGCCATAGGCGCTGAAGCGTTCGTAGGGGTCGTTGGCCGGGTCGAGGCCGGTGCTCCAACGCTTGTCGGAAAACGGCGGGTTGGCCACCACGTAGTCAAAGGTTTTTGGCAGGTCGCCAACCTTGAACTTGGGGTCAGCCAGGGTGTTGCCCTGCATGATCAGCGCCGTGGGGTTGTTGTGCAGGATCATGTTCATACGCGCCAGGCCGCTGGTGGCCGCGTCTTTTTCCTGGCCGTAGAGCGAGACAGGCGTGCGCGCCTCGTCGGCGACCTTGAGCAGCAGCGATCCCGAGCCGCAGGTCGGGTCATACACGGTGGTCGCCGGGCTGGTGTCGGCGGCGTGAATGCCGAGGATCTGCGCCATGATCCGGCTTACCTCGGCCGGGGTGTAGAACTGGCCCTTGCTCTTGCCGCTCTCGGTGGCGAAGTGGCGCATCAGGTATTCGTAGGCATCGCCGAGGATATCATCGCCGTCGGCGCGGTTCTTGGAGAAGTCCAGCGCCTTGTTTTCAAAGATGGCGATCAGGTCGGTGAGGCGTTCGACCTTCTCCTTGCCGCTGCCGAGCTTGCTGGAGTCGTCGAAATCCGGCAGATCGGCGAGTTTGTTGGCCTCGCCCAATGGGCCAATGATCTTCTTGTTGATCTGGTCGCCGATATCCGGCTTGCCCTTGAGCGCCACCAGGTCCTTGAAACTGGCCCCCGCCGGAATGGCGATGGGCGCGTAAGCCTGACCGGCGTACTTGTCGCTGATGTATTTGATAAACAGCAGTACCAGGACGTAATCCTTGTACTGGCTGGCATCCATACCGCCGCGCAGGGCATCGCAGGACTGCCAGAGCGAGGAATAGAGTTCGGACTTCTTCAGGGCCATGGGTTTCTCGTAAAGCAATGAGGAAAGCCGACCTATTAATAGGCAGCACTCCCCTGAAAATACTGAGCGCGCACGCTAGTGGAGGTGACTGCGCTTGTCTACTGCCAGCCAGACTTTTGCAGCAGGGCAGCGCCAGCTGTGGGAAAATCCCGCGCCCCAAGCCTTAGATCCGCCAGCCATGTCCCTGCCGCCAAAACGTCACAGCCGTAAACCTGCCGCACCGCGCTCTGCTCCTGGCAAACCTGCTGTCGGCAAGCCCGATACAGCCAAGGGCCAATTGCACCCGCGCAACCGCCACCAGGGCCGCTACGACTTTCCCGCGCTAATCAAGGCCAGCCCGGAGCTGGGCGCCTTTGTGATCATCAACCCCTATGGCAATGAGAGCATCGACTTCGCCAACCCGGCGGCGGTGAAGGTGTTCAACCGCGCGCTGCTCAAGCAGTTCTACGGCATCGCGCATTGGGATATTCCGGCGGACTACCTGTGCCCGCCGATCCCCGGTCGCGCGGACTATCTGCATTACCTGGCCGACCTGCTGGCTGCCAGCAATGCTGGGGAAATTCCCCGTGGGGCCAAGGTGCGGGCGCTGGACATTGGCGTCGGCGCCAACTGCATCTACCCGCTGCTGGGCAATCGTGAATACGCCTGGCAGTTTCTCGGTTCGGATATCGCCGAAAGCGCCATCGCCGCCGCAAAGACCATTGTCCAGGCCAACCCAGGCCTCAGTGATGCCATCGAGTTGCGCCTGCAAGCGGACAGCACCCACATCTTCCAGGGCCTGCTGCACAGCGACGAGCGCTTCGACCTGACCCTGTGCAACCCGCCCTTCCACGCCAGCGCGCAAGAGGCCAGCAGCGGCAGCACACGCAAATGGCGCAACCTCGGCAAACTCGACCCCAAGCGCAAATTGCCGGTGCTGAACTTTGGCGGCCAGGCGGCGGAGTTGTGGTGCCAGGGTGGCGAAGCAGCGTTCGTTAGCCGTTTGATCAAAGAAAGCGCCACCGTCGGCCAGCAGGTGCTGTGGTTCAGCAGCCTGATCTCCAAGGTCGGCAACCTGCCAGGGGTCTACAACGCGCTAAAAAAAGCCGGCGCGCTACAGGTCCAAACCGTGGAAATGGCCCAAGGGCAGAAGCAGAGCCGCTTCGTCGCCTGGACCTTCCAGACGCCCGAGCAGCAGCACCACTGGCGGCAAACGCGCTGGCAGTAATCCCTACCAGGGCAGCCAGCCACCCAGCACTAACCACACCCCAGCCAGACTCATGCTCAGCAGTGTTACCGGCACGCCGCTGCGGGCGAAGTCGACAAAGCCCAGGCGCACGCCTTGGCGCCGGGCGCTTTCGGCGACGATCAGGTTAACCACACTGCCGATCAGCAGCAGGTTGCCGGCCAGCGTTGACATCACCGCCAGGCCCACCAGCAGGGGCGTCGACATCTCCGGCAGCACGCCGAGCAAGAGCATCACAAAGGGCACGTTGCCGATCAGGTTGCCGGCCACCAGCGAGGCCGCTGCGAGCGACAGCACGCCCTGGGGCAGCAACCCGCGATCTGCCAGTTGCGCGGCAATACCTGCCACGGGCGGCAAGGCCATGGCCGCGCCGGTGACCACGAACAGCCCGGCGAACAACAGCAACAGGTTCCAGTCCACCGCCTGCACGTAGTCGCGGCTGGCAACCCGGCGCGAGACCATCAGCAGCACGGCGATCATCAGCGCTGACCATTCCCGCGGCAGATCGCTGGCAAACAGCCCCAGTAGCACCAAGGTTGCCACGGCCGGTTTGAGGTAGCTGCGCGCGCCATAGACCTGGGCGGGTTGTGCCGCTTGCGTGGTCACCGGGTGCGCCGTGCCCCAGCGATGGCGCCATTGCCAGGTGATCACCAGGTAGGTGATCAGCAAGGCACCTATGGCCGGGACCGCGGCGATGCCGGTATAGCCCCAGAAATCCAGGCCGCCAGCCTGACCGATAAGAATGTTCTGCGGATTACCGATCAGGCTCGCTGCCGAGCCGGCATTACAGGCCAGCGCCAACGCCAGGAGGAACGGCCGTGGATCGAGCCCGCGGGCCAGCAGGCTGTGGCACAGCAACGGGGTCAGGGCGAAGGCGACGATGTCATTGACCAGCACCGCCGAGAGCACCCCGCCCAGCACGACCACGGCGGCCAATAAGCGCGCCGGCTGCGTCGCATAGGACTCCAGCCGACCATTGAGCCAGGCGTACACGCCCGAGAACTCGAACTGCGCCGAGACCAGCATCAGCGCCAGCAACAGCAACAAGGCGCCGGCATCCAGGTGGCTGGCCGCCTCGGCCGGGGTCTGCGCGCCAATAAACAGCAACAGCACGGCGGCCGCCCCAGCGATCCAGCTGCGGTCCATACGCAGCCCACGCACACCGCCAGCGGCCATGCCCAGGTAGGTCAACACGAACACGCCCAGTACCACCCATGACATGCTCGTCATGCCACCCTCCGCTTCGCTGTATGGAGCCCGCAACAGCGGCGCACTCTAACGACTTATCGCAAACAGCTAAAGGGCCGCCGGCAACTCAACCCTCGGCCAGGCTGGCGCTGAGCGGGGCGTGCAGCAGATCGGCCAGAGGCAACGCCACAGCCAGGCGACTGAGGTTCCAGTAGTGGCCCTCCAGGGTGCGATTGACCAGCAAAGTGGCGGGGGCTGGTTGCAGACTGCCGAGGGCGGCCAGCACCTCTGGAAGCAACGCCTGGATCTGCTGGTGCAGCGGCGTCGCGGCAAAATCCCAGTGCACGCCGCGCTGCAACAGCGGGCCGAGCAAACCATGCAATTGGCGGTACAAGCCGTAGGGAATGGCCGAGCGCGGCTGGCGCGTGCCAAGGGCCTGGAAGGCTTGCTCCAGGCGTTCACCATCACGCGCCTGCAACGCCAGGTAAGTGCGCGCATAGGCCGTGCGCAATGCTGGCGACAGCGCCTGGACACAGCCGAAGTCATAGACCACCAACTCGCCCGTAGCGGTGTAAGCGAAGTTGCCGGGGTGCGGATCGGCGTGCAATTGGCCCAGCTCGAAAGCCTGGGCGCTAAGCCAGGCCACCAGGGTGCTGGCCAGGCGCTCGCGGATCGCCAAAGGCGCCTGGCCGACCTCGGCGAACGGCAGGCCAGGCTCCTCGCTCAGGGCCAGCACGCCAGGGCGGCACAGGTCTTCCAGCGGCGCCGGCAAGCGCAGCCCCGGCCAGCCGGCGAAGTGCGCGCGGTACTGTTGCAGGCGGCGTATTTCGGCCGGGTAATCCAGCTCGGCCTCGATCACCCGCTGCAGTTCCTGATACACCGCCTCAAGCTGCGCCGCCGGAGCACGAAACAGCCGACCCAGCGGCAGCAGGCGGCGGACCTGGCGCAGGTCCGCCGCGCAGATCTCGGCAATCCCCGGGTACTGCACCTTGAGCACCAATGGCCGGCCGTCCAGCGCCACCGCGCGGTGCACCTGGCCGAGCGAGGCCGCCGCAAAGGGCTGCTCGTCGATCTGCTGGAAGAACTGCGCCAAATCGGCGCCATACACCTGCTGCAGATGCGCCCGCAGGGCACTGAAAGGCAGGGCCGGAACGCGGTTCTGCAGCGCGCCGAGCGCCTCGGCCACCGGCGCCGGCAAGACGCCCTGCCACTGCGAGGCCATCTGTCCGAGCTTGAGCACTGGCCCCTTCATCTGCCCGAGCACCTCGCTGAGCAGGTCACCCACCGGCTGCCAGTCGCCCCCTGAGCGGCCAGGCCGCAAGCGCTGCCCCAGCAAGCTGCCGCCAATCCGTGTGGCGGTGCCGGCGAGGGTCAGAAAGCGCCCCAGGGCTGAGGCGGAAGGCGGTGAAACGGGAGGCTTGGCCATAACGAACGCACTCGTGAAGATCGACCCCGATGATGCGCCCGTCGTCTGTCGGCACCAAGCGCTAGTGTCGCAATACAGGCCATCTGTCGCTCTCTGTAGGAGCGAATTTATTCGCGATATATCTTGAAAGCGCTACAAAAATCGCGGCTAAAGCGGAGCGCCGCCCGGCCCCTCCCACGTGACCTGGCATTGACCAACATTTGATTCGTGTCGCGACACTAGCGCGGCGCCACCGCGTAGCGCGCATCCAGGCTGCTGTAGCCCATACCCACACGCTTGTGCACTTTGAGCTGCACAGCAATGCGCTCCTTGAGTGCTTCGACGTGGCTGATCACGCCGATCATCTTGCCGCTGGCGTTGAGGTTATCCAGGGCGTCGAGGGCGATTTCCAGGGTTTCGCCGTCCAGGGTGCCGAAGCCTTCGTCGAGAAATAGCGAGTCGATGCGCGTCTTGTGGCTGACCAGATCGGACAACGCCAACGCCAGGGCCAGGCTGACCAGAAAGCTCTCACCGCCCGAGAGCGTGCGGCAATCACGGGCGACATCGGCCTGCCAGGTGTCGATCACCTCCAGCTCCAGCTCGCCGCTGTGGCGGCGCGCCAACTGGTAGCGGCCATGCAGGCGGGCGAGTTGCTGGTTGGCCAGATACACCAGATGGTCGAGGGTCAGACCCTGGGCGAACTTGCGAAACTTGGCGCCGTCGGCCGAGCCGATCAACCCGTTGAGCTGCTGCCACAGTCCATACTCGCGGGCCTTACTTTCAATCTCAGCGAACAGCGCCTGCTGGCTACCGCGCCGCGCGTCGTCGGCCTGTAACTGCGCGCGCAGTTCGCCCTGGCGTTGGCCCAGGCTGCGCAGCTGGCCGGTCAGGGCCTGCAACTGCTCATCCAGCGCCGGCACATCCAGCTCGGTTTGTGCCGCACCACTGAGCACGTCCAACTGCGCCTGGGCCGCCACCTGCAAGGCGCTTGCCTCGGTCAGTGCGCGCTCCAGCTCGGCTTTGAGTGTAAGTAAACGTTGGCGCTCATCCTCAGCCAACAGCGCCGCCTGAAACGCCGACAGATCGCTGAACGGGCTGGCCTGCAACGCCTGGGACCAGGCCTCGGCGCACTCGGCCAAACGTGTGCGCAACTGATCGAGCAGCGCGACCTGGCTCTGCTCGCGGCCACGCAGGGCATCGCCCTCGCGCTGCGCCGCAGCCAGGCTGGCCGCCGCCGTCTCCAGCGCCTGTTCAGGCAACGTCTGGTTATCCGGTTCGTTGCGCGCCTGCTCACCGCTGGCCTGCCAACGCGTCAGCCACTGCGCCGCCTGCACCTCGGCATCGGCCAGTAGCCGCTGGGCCTCGCGCGCTTGCTCGTGCAGCGCCTGCTGTTGCGCCTGAGCCTGCTGCCAATCGCGCCAGGCGGCCTCCTGCTCGGCCAGCCAGGCGGCGCCATCGGCCGGCAATGCACTGGCAAAACCTGCCAGGCTGGCCAGCAACGCTTGGGCCTGACGGTCTTGTTCAGCCTGGGTGTGTTGCAAGCGCTGGGTCAGCTCGGCGTGCTGCTTGTGGGCATTGTCCAGGTCGCGGGCCAGCAACGCCTGCTGCTGTTCGGCGGCGGCCAGGGCACGTTCGGCGCTTTCCCGCGCCTGGCGCAAACGCTGCAGCTCGCCCTGCCCGGCCTCAACGGCAGTCAGGCGGCTCTGCAAGCTGGCCAGGGTCTGCTCATGGCTCTGCTGCACGGCCTGTAGCGCGGCGCCGTCGGCCAAGCTCAGGCCCTGTTCGGTCTGTTGCTGCTGCCAGTCGGCGTCGAGCTGCTGGCCCTGTTCGCGGTACTGCTCGGCTTGCTGCTGCGCCTGGCTGATCTGCGTGGCCAGGCGGGTCAACTCATCGCGCAGGCTGGCGCCCTGGGCTTCCAGGGCCTCCAGTTCACCGCGCAGCTGCGCCAGGGCCTGCTGCGTGGCGGAGACATTCAGCGCCTGGTATTGGCTGATTGCCGGGTGCTCATGGGAGCCGCACAGCGGGCAGGCTTCATCAGCCTGCAACTGCGCGCGGTAAGTCTCCAGGGCCTGGATGCGCTGCTCCTGCTCCAGGAGTTTTTCCTTGTCGCTGACCTGCTGTTTAAGCGCCTTGTAACGCTCGCGAAGCTGGTTGATCTCGTCACTCTTGCGCCCGTGCAACTGCTGCAACTGGGCGAGCTGCGGCTGCAGCTCGGCGACCTGCGTGGCCAGCTTGTCGCGCGCCAGGGCCAGGTGCTCCAGGCGATCCAGTACCCGGCTGCGCTGCTGCAACTGCTGCCAGTTGGCCCGCAGTCCGGCTTCGCCCGCCTCACCCAGCAGTGTATGCAGCACAGCCTGTTGCTGGGTCTCGGCCTGCTGCGCGGCCTGCAGGTGCGCGTGCGCTGTGCTCAACTGCACCGCCTGCTCATCGCCCTGACGCTGCAAGCTGGCGATCTGCTGCGCCTCCTGGGCAAGACGCGCGTCCAGCGCCTGTTGCTCGGCCTGCATTTGCGTGCGCTGGGCGAACTGCGCGCGCCAGCCGCCCAGCAGTTCGCCAAGATGCGCCCGCTGGGGCTGGGCGCTTAACTGAGCCTGCAGTTCACGCTGCTGCGTCTCCACCTGCGTCCAGACCACCTGGCGTTGCTGCTGCAGCTGCGCGGCGTAGCGACTGGCCTGCCACAGGCTGCTGACCTGCTGTTCGGTGCTCTGCGTAAGCTGCTGCTGCAACGCTGCCAGAGCCGTCTCGCCCTGCTGCAGATCTGCCTGGGCCTGCTGCCAGGCCTGGTGCAGCGGCTGCAAGCGGGCGGCCGGCTCGCTGGCGGCCAGGCGCTGTAACTCATCAGCAGCGCCGGTTTGAGCCTGCTGCGCCTGAGCCAGACGCGCGCTGGCCTGTTGCTGCTGTTGCTCGGCCTGCTGCAACGCCTCACGCCAGCGCCGCTGGCTTTGCAGGGCTTGCTGATGCTGTAGCAGCGGTTGCTCCTCGCCTTGCAACTGCTCGGCCTCGGCCTGTAACGCGGCGCGTTGCGGCTCATCGAGCAGCTCCATGGCTTCAGCGCGGCCTCTGAGCAGGCGCAGGTCCTGCTCCGCGGCCTTGGCCCGCTCGTACACTTGCTGGGAGATGCGCCCGTAGATTTCGGTGCCGGTCAGCTCCTCCAGCAGCTCGGCGCGCTGGTTGGCGCTGGCCTCGAGAAAGGCGGCAAAACCGCCCTGGGCCAGCAGCATGGATTTGGTGAAACGCTCGAAGTCGAGGCCGGTCAGCTCGGCGGTCAGGGTTTCCTTCTCGCGGATCTTGTCGGTCAGGATCTCGCCATCGAGCCGCGCCAGCTCGACCTTCGGCGCCTGCAACGCGCCATCCACCTTGTCCCGTGCCCGGCGCTGGCTCCAGAACGCCCGGTAGCCCTGCCCCTTCACCTCGAACTCGACCTCAGCCAGGCAATCGGCAGTGTGCCGGGTCATCAGCTCGTTGCCGCCGGCCGACAGCGTGCTCATGCGCGGCGTGCGGTGGTACAGCGCTAGGCAGATAGCGTCGAGCAGGGTGGTCTTGCCGGCGCCGGTCGGCCCGGTGATGGCGAACAGGCCGCTGCTGGCGAACGGCTCGGCGGCAAAGTCGACTTTCCATTCACCCTTGAGGGAGTTGAGGTTCTTGAGGCGCAGGCTGAGGATTTTCATGCACGGGTCGCAGGCCGTTGTGATCGGCCATTCTGGCATTCTCGGGCGCGCGATGCAGGCTTAGCGTGCGTGTGGGCGCCCTGTGTCAGGCGCGCAGCAGCTGCTCGGTGCTGTGCATGGCCGTCTCCAGCGAGCGGCCGGTGCGCTGCAGCTTGTTCAGCAAGCTGGCACCCAGCCAGAGCTGATAGAGGGTTTCCGCCAGGTGACGGGCATCACCCTCTGCGGCCAAGCTGTTTTCACGCTGCCCCTGCTCGATACAGGCGGTGATGCGCGACACGATCTGCTCGGCGCCATCGCGCAGGGTCAGGCGCATCGACTCCGACAAGTCGGCCACCTCGGCGCTCAGCTTCACCACCAGACACTCATCGCCCTGACCCGGCGCTACGCAGCGCGCCTGCCAGCCTTGCCAGTAATCCATCAGCCGTTCGTAGGCGCTCAGCCCTGGCAACGCCAGGCGCCGGTCCATATCAGCCAGGTAGGCGACGAAGTAGTGCTCCAGCACGGCCTGGCCGTACTGCTCCTTGGATTTGAAGTAGTGATAGAACGAACCCTTGGGCACACCGGCGGCTTGGAGGATTTCGCTAAGACCCACACCGGTGAAGCCTTTATCAGCCATCAGGCGGTGGCCGGTATCGAGCAGGTGTTGGCGGGTATTGTCGTAGGTCGCTTTCATGGGCGGAACATAGCAAACAATAGACCAGTCGTATATTTCTACAGCATCTGAAAAGCGTCATAACTGGCGCCGTGCTGGCAAAGGGAAAAACTTACTAGACGACTGGTCTATTATCAGCCTACTCTTCCCTCACATTCTCCACAGGCGATCCGCAAGCGAGACAACTCGCTCTGCTGAAGCCTGCCAACCCAAGAGGGTTCTATGAAAATTTTGATGGTTCTGACTTCCCACGACCAACTCGGCGACACCGGCAAGAAAACCGGCTTCTGGCTCGAAGAGTTCGCCGCGCCCTACTACGCCTTCAAGGATGCCGGCGCCCAGGTCACGCTGGTGTCGCCGGCCGGTGGACAACCGCCGCTCGACCCGAAGAGCGATGAGCCCGACGCACAAACCGCTGAAACCGAGCGCTTTCGCAACGACCCCGCCGCGCAGCAGGCGCTGGCCAACACCGGCCTGCTGGCCGAGGTAAGCGCTGACGATTTCGACGCGGTGTTCTACCCCGGTGGCCACGGCCCACTCTGGGACCTGGCCACAGATATTCACTCGATTTCGTTGATCGAAGCCTTCGCCCGCAGCGACAAACCCCACGGTTTTGTCTGCCATGCGCCAGGCGTACTGCTTAAGGTGCGTGATAACGACGGTAAACCGTTGATCGCAGCGCGCAACGTGACCGGCTTCAGCAACGCGGAAGAGGCAGCAGTCGGCCTTACCGAGGTGGTGCCGTTCTTGATCGAGGATGAGTTCCAGCGCCTGGGCGCACGCTACAGCAAGACCGCAGACTGGCAGGTACATGTACTCAACGATGGCAAGCTCGTCACCGGGCAGAACCCAGCCAGCTCGGCAGCGGCGGCGAAAGCGCTGCTGGCTCTGCTGAGCTGATCCGCGTAAACCGCAGAGCGGAGTGATTGCAGCGCCACTCAGCCAGAATCGGCGGCGCGCGCACTTGGTAGCCTGGGTGGAGCTCCGCGATACCCGGGAATGAATGCCCCGGGTGTCGCTTCGCTCGACCCAGGCTACGCGGTGAGCTCCCACTTAGTTGTCTCCCCTTGTAGGAGCGAATTTATTCGCGATGCTTTCGCTAGCATCGCGAATAAATTCGCTCCTACAGAGTGTTCAGTTAGCTCACGAGTGAGCTTATTTTTTTAACCACAAACTAGTCGACCGGTCTAATTTCCATCTCGACATCAGACACCTAGAAAGGCAGTACCCATGAAAAACAGCAGCTTCTTCACCCCCGTCACCCTCGGCAAGCACAGGCTCAAGAACCGAATCATGCTGCCCCCGCTCACCCGCCAGCGCAGCAGCCAGCCCGGCAACGTCGCCAACGAGCTGATGGCCGAGTACTACCAGCAGCGCGCTGGCGCCGGCTTGCTGGTAACCGAGGGCACGCAAATCGAGCCGCGCGGCCAGGGCTATGCCTGGACGCCGGGCATCCACACCGCCGAGCAGATTGCCGGCTGGCGCAAGGTGACCGAGGCCGTGCACGCCAAGGACGGGGTGATCTTCGCCCAGCTCTGGCACGTGGGCCGTGTCTCCCACACGGCGCTGCAACCCGACGGCGCTGCGCCGGTTTCGGCCTCCGCGATTGCCACCGACCGCGTCAGCGTATTTATCGAAACCGGCCCAGGCACCGGCGAGCTGGTGACTCCTTCCGCACCGCGCGCCTTGAGCACCGCTGAGGTTGAGGAGCTGGTGCAGCTGTATATCCAGGCCGCGCGCAATGCCATGGAAGCCGGCTTCGACGGGGTCGAACTGCATTGCGCCAACGGCTACCTGGTCAACCAGTTTATCTCCGCGCACAGCAACCACCGCGACGACCAGTACGGCGGCTCGTTGCACAACCGCCTGCGTTTTCTGCGCGAGATCGTCGCCGGCGTGGCCGAGTGCATCGGTAAAGAGAAAGTCGGTGTGCGTTTCGCCCCGCTGTTCACCAGCACCGATGAAGCGCGCACTTATCTGGGCCTGGTCGAAGAAGACCCGCACGCCACCTATATCGAAGCGATCAAGGTGCTGGAGAATGCCGGCATCGCCTATCTGTCCATCGCCGAAGCCGACTGGGACAACGCACCGCCCATGCCCGAAGCCTTTCGCCGTGATGTGCGTGCCACCTTTAGTGGGGCGATCATCTATGCCGGGCGCTACACCGCGCAAAGCGGCGCGCAACTGCTGGACTCCGGGCTGGCCGACCTGGTGGCCTTTGGGCGCCCGTTTATCGCCAACCCGGACCTACCGGCGCGCATCGCCAATGACTGGCCGCTGAACCCACTGAACCCCGCCACTATGTATGGCGGCAATGCTGAAGGCTATGTGGATTACCCGCTGTATAGCGCGTAAGCCCAAGTAACCTAGCCACCCTGCCCCGCCCAGCAATCAGCAGCGCGGGGCAACTTCTGCGGCACGCCCTTAGCTAACCGCAGCCCGGTGCAGGTGAAAATGCCCACTGCCCGGCTTGAAGCGCACCGCCATCACCATCAGCCCCAGCGTCACCACGGCCATGGCCAACCAACTCAGACGCAGGTCATCGGCGTACAGCCGCAACAGGCCGGCAAGCAAGGGGGCGCAGGCGGCAATCAGGTAACCGCCGCCCTGCACGAAGGCCAGCAAATCACCGGTCTGCCGCGGGTCGTCGAGGTGATCCTGGGCGACCACCAGCGACAGCGGGAACAACGCCCCTATGCCCGCGCCCAGCAACAAGCAGCTCAGCCCAGCTAACGCCAGAGGTGCCCATAGCAGACACAGCAAGCCCGCCAGCAAGGCACTGAGCACCACCGCCAACAATACCCGCCGATCCGCAAAACGCGGCAACAGGCTGGAGACCAGCAACCCGGCGACAACCTCGCACAGGGTCAGGGCCGCCAGCAGCAAACCGCTGGCCTGAGCGCTCCAGCCCAGGGCCGTGTAGTACGGCGGCAGCCAGGCCAGCACCAGGGTGTAGCCCCCGGTGCCCAGGCCGAAAAAGCTCATCAACAGCCAGGCCCGCTGAGAGCGCCACAGGTTCAGTCTGCTACCTGCAGCTTGCGGCGGTACAAGGTCGCTCGGCGCGGCACGCCACCACAAACCGGCGGCGGCGAGGGCCGGCCATGCCCACACAGACAGCGCCAGCGGCCAGCTCAGCCAGGCCGCAAACCAGGGCGTGAGGGCCGCACTCAGGGCCGCGCCGGCCATGATCGCGCAACTGTAAAAACCGATCAGGCGGCCACTGTCAGCCGCATAGCGCGCCTTAATCAGCCCCGGCAACAAGGCCTGGACAAAGGCAATGCCGGCGCCAGCCAGCAAAGCGCTGGCGATCAGCGACAGGCTATCGGGCATCAGCCCGCGCCAACCACAGGCCAGAGCGATCAGCAGCAGGCCGCAGAAGATCCCGGCCCGCTCGCCCAGACGCCGGCTCAACTGGCCGCCCGCCAGTGCCCCCAGGCCCATGACCACCACCGGCAGGCTGGTCAGTAAACTGGCGCCGATATGGCCAAGGCCGCTGTCGGCCTGGATACGGTCAAGCAGCGGGCCGATGGCTGCCAGGACCGGACGCAGGTTCAGGCCCAGCAGCACAATCGCCAGCAGCAACAACGTCTCGCGCTTCATGGCCGCGCCTCCTGGGCGCCACGCCAGGCCACCAGCAGCACCCCGCCAACAATGCACAGCGCAGCCAACAGCATCCACAGGCTGCCACGCTCATCCAGCAAGGTGATGGCCATGGCCGCGCCAAGAATCGCCGCCACCGAGCCGATCTGGCTGAGAAATACCGCACCGGCCAGCTTCTGCAGGACGAAATACAGGGCGTAGAGAATGGCGAACAGCGCTGTCTGCATCAGTAGCAGGCTCAAGGCCCACGCGCTGCCAAAGGTCGGCCGCAGCTCCATGCCGAACAACCCCAACGGCACAATCAACAAGGCGCCGCCGAGCAGCATGCCTGGCGCCAGGGACAGCGGGCTGGCACCCGGCGGCCAGCAAAGCGAACGGTAGATATTGCCCACGGCGAGGAACAGCGGCACGCCCAGGGTAATCAGCACCCAGGCCAACGGGCTGTCGCCGCTTTGCAGTTTATCTAGGGCCAGCAGCAGGCTGCCGCCCAGGCCGATGCAGATGCCCAGCAGGCGCACGCGGCTCATCGTCTCAATGCGTAAGGCCAGCGCCAGCAGGTAGGTGATCAGCGGCGGGAAGGCCAAACACATCGACGCGAAGCCGGCGCCGACATGGGGAATGGCGCTGAACAACAGCGCATTGGGCAACGCGATGCTCAGCAGACCCGAGGCCAGGTAGTAACGCTGCAAACGCGGCGCCAGCCCCGGCATATCGTCACGCAGACGGGTCAGCAATAGAAGTAGCAGGCTGGCGCCGAGCAGACTCCACAACAGGAAGGCCAGCGGCGACCAGCCGGCGCCGACGGCCAGCTTCACCAGGTTGCTGGTCAGTCCCATCAGCGCGCCGATAATCAGCAAGAGCGTTAACGCCAACACCGGGCGGCGGTTTAACGAGGGCATGGGCTGTCTCCATACGGGGGATACGTTACGATGGCGACATTCTTTTGAAAAAGTATCTTGATAGCAAGATAAATTGAGGGCGATATGCAAGACCGCGCAACACTGGCCGCACAACAGTGGCAACAGCAACGTCCCGACCTGGACGGGTTCGCCATGGCGGTGATTGGCCGCCTGAGTGAACTGACACAGGTCCTCAGCCGTGATCACCTGTTGCCATTCTTCACCGCGCATGGCTTGCAGGCAGGCGAATTCGACCTGCTCGCCACCCTGCGCCGCGCAGGTGAACCCTACGCCCTGATGCCCACGGCGTTGTACGAGAGCGCGATGATTTCATCCGGCGGCATGACCAGCCGCATCGACCGCCTGGAAAAAGTCGGCCTGATCGAACGTCGCAAACACCCCAGCGACCGCCGCGGCGTATTGGTCGCCCTGACGCCTGCCGGCTTCGAGCTGATCGACGGCATGCTCGCCGCCCACGTCGCCAACCTGCAGCGCGTCCTCGGCGGCCTCAGCGCAGCCGAGCAACACCAGTTGCATGCGCTGGCTGGCAAGTTGCTCGCAGGCTTGTGAGGGTGGCCGCTGATAGGGGCGCCTAGCCTTTATTCGCGATGGCGTTACGCGTTTCGCGAATAAAGCCGCGAAGGCATGCGTAGCGACACCTTCGCGCAATCGTCCACCTAAGAAGGCTTACTGCGTGCGCACCACTCTCCACACCGTGTTAGACAGGTCGTCCGCTACGATCAGCGCACCACGCGGGTCAACCGTCACACCCACCGGGCGGCCACGGGTCTTGCCGTCGGCAGAGCGAAAGCCAGTGACGAAGTCCACCGGCGGGCCAGAGGGACGACCATTGCTGAACGGCACAAAGCTAACCTTGTAGCCCACCGGGTTCTTGCGATTCCAGCTGCCGTGCTCACCGACGAATACGCCCTCGGCGAACTGCTCGCCCATGGCCGCCGTGGAGAAGTCCAGGCCAAGCGCCGCCACATGGGCACCCAGGCTGTAGTCCGGCTTGATCGCCGCAGCGACCTTATCCGGGTTTTGCGGCTTCACTCGGGTATCGACGTTCTGCCCCCAGTAGCTGTAGGGCCAACCGTAGAAGCCGCCCTCCTGCACCGAGGTCAGGTAATCGGGCACCAGGTCCTCGCCCAACTCGTCTCGCTCGTTGACCACCGTCCACAACTGCCCGCTGCCGGGCTGGATCGCCAGCGCTGTCGGGTTGCGCAAGCCCGTGGCATAGGGCTTGTGGGCGCCGGTTTCAGCATCGATTTGCCAGACCAGGGCACGGTCGACCTCGGCCTCCATGCCGCGCTCGGTGATGTTGCTGTTGGAGCCGATGCCGACATACAGGTAGCGCCCATCCGGGCTGATGGTCAGCGCCTTGGTCCAGTGGTGGTTGATCTCTGACGGCAGGTCGGTGACCTTGGTCGGCGCGCCGCTGGCCTGGGTCTGGCCCTCGGTGTAATCAAAGCGCACCAGCGCATCCTGGTTGGCCACGTACAACTTGCCATCGGCCAGGGCCAGGCCGTAGGGCGCGTTGAGGTTGTCGGCGAACACGGTTTTCAGCTCGTAGGTGCCGTCGCCGTCGGCATCGCGCAACAGGGTCAGGCGATTGCCCCCTTTGACCGCTGTATTGCCCTGGGCCTTGATATACCCGGCAATCACATCCTTGGGCTTGAGCTTCGCCGCATTACCGCCCCGCCCTTCTGCCACCAGAATGTCGCCATTGGGCAGCACCAGGGTCTGCCGCGGGATCTGCAAATCGGTGGCAATCGCGGTGATGGTGAAATTCTCTGGCACCGTCGGCTGCTGATCGCCCCAAGGCTCCGGCTCGGCGATCTTCATGCTCGGCAACAGGCCACGCTCAGGTTCGGGCAGTTTGGGGTCAGCACCCAGCAGTTGCGCGCGATCCGGCTCGTCGCCGCCACAACCACTCAACAGCAATGCCAGGCTCAGGGCAGTCAATGCGCTAACAGACTTCATACTTCACCTCCATTGCGCAGGTTGCTCAGGCCAAGGCCAGTCGCCACCACCGCCAGCACGGCAACCACCACCGACAGCGCAAGCCCAACTGGCATCACCGCCCAAGCATCCTTGGCGTGCTCGAGGGCATTAAGAAACCCCAGCACCCAAGTCGCCAACAGCAACAGGAAGTAGGTCAGCGGCCGGCCGCGTTTCTGCCCGGCACGCAGCAGATTGACCAGCGCAAACAGCAGCGCCAAGCCACAGAACACCAGCCCACCGGCAATCAGCCAGGAAGCGAAGTTGCTCCACTGAATCTGGTAGGTGCGAAAGTAGGCAAAGTCGCTCAATAGCGCGCCAAGAAACAGCGGCACCGTGCCGGCCAGTAACGCCGCGTGTAGTGGATTGGGGGTACTGCGGTAGTGGTAGTGCGTAGTGGCAGTCATGACAATTCCTTATCGCTGGGCGCCCCTGGCTGCTGCGCGCGCACCATGCGCACCGCTTCGCCAGGCTCGCGCTGACGGGTCATAGAAGGGGATTGCCACAGGTGACCGATAGTTCAGGTTAATGCGCGGCCGCGAGCTATGAAGGGCATAGATGACCACAGAGCGCCCTCGCAGCACTAATGGGAGAACAGCGAGAAGCGCTAACAGTTGAAGACCCTGTAGGAGCGAATTTATTCGCGATAACTCACGACTCCACCCCACTCTGTAGCTCAGCAACCCGTCGTGCTCACACACGCCACACCGCGTGCAACGGCCCTCAGAGCAGGTGACGCTATACGCATTCAACACCAAGCCGTTATTCGGTCGACTTCCGTTGTAATCGCCTGAACACTTGGCGAGCGGCACGAACTACAAAAATAGCCAGAGCCAAGCGCCCATCACAGGTCGGATAGACGAATGCAACCGCGCTGACGACAGGTGCAGAATAGAAGCTTTGCTCACTGTTTGTGGGGAGAGTCCGTATTGAATTGTTAGGGCGCTAGCCGAAAACCTTGTGGAACGCCCGCTCTACCTGCTTTAACAGCGCCGGATCTGTGTCCCTTTGCTTGCCATGACTGCCGACTACTTTGAAGCCTTGCTCACGAAATAAAGTCGCGAGGGCTGTTTCCAGCGGTGCGATGACGTCTCGCTTGACCCGATGCTGTTCTAAATCTGCTTGCTCCGGAAACATCGGGCCGAAGGCAACCAGTTCATATTCGCAGATAAGCGGGTCCCAGCCTAACTTACGGACTTGCCGGAGGAGCATGTTGGCCGTTGCGCTTGGCCGGACGTCTAAGTGCTGGCTGAGTCGGGAAAACGGCGACGCGGCGAACTGCGAAGAGCTGTCTCCGGTACGGCCCACGTACACAGCTTTGTCGCCGCCGTTCTTGAGCAGCCACGCGTAAAGCCAGAACCCGCGCTCAAGCAGGCCGCCATGGAACGAGATTCGATGTACTTTCATAGCACTCTAATTTTTGGGTAAGGAGCGAGCTTTAGTCCGTCACAGTGAGCGAAGCGAACGGTTCGAACCAGTTGTTATATGCGTATCACGGCGCTTCATTGATGTAAATTTTGTGTTCTGTGCCTTTGTCGTCAATGGCAAGCATATATTTACTTTGACCTGCCGGCCAGACAAACGATAAAGAACATAGATTTTCCAGATTGACGCTATGGGATGCACAATGTTTCTTTAGGTTGCCACCCCAATAACCAATTGATTTTTTTATTCTCTCTGACTCAAGCTGAGCGGGCTTGAACTCCCTTGTAAGCCAGTTTATTTCAATTTCATAGCCTTTCTTGTGAATCTTCCCAATTTCGTCGGCAACGAAATCATGGTCGACATAATTCATTGAGCTTACAAAGCTGTGCCCGAAATTGTGGATTGCTGATTTTATGTTTTTGTACTTCATGTCTAGATCAGTATATAACGCCCGGCTCACGCGCCGGTTTGGAGCTGCGAAGCAGCGGAAAATCGGTCGCCGTGCAGCCGATTGTTAGAAAATGGTCTGCTGCCCACGACCCCCAAACCTAATTTCACCACCGTTATCGAAATGGAAACCGAGTGCAACAATAAGTCGCTCCGTGAGTGAATAAAATTCATTTGCTACCGCCAGTGAACGTTGGGCATCGGCCACGCTACAAAACTCTGCACGGTGGGCGACAGCGTTCCGAACCTTTTGAACTAGCTCCCTCTCTTTCCACAGAGATATTTCTGACTCAGGCCGACTATACTTTGCTGCACCCTCGTCAATCTCAACATACTCTTCTAATATTTTAAAAATCAAATCTTTGAACCGATCAACTCCAGTCTGTTTAGTCAGAACAGTTGCGATCAGCTCCGAAATTGATTCACTGTGCACTAACCCTGAAACAATGGGCTTAAGAATAACGGCCTTTAAAATCACCTCCGTAGAAATCGAGGAATAAAGGAGCGAAGCCGTCGGATCTTCACCTAGTAGGCTTTTCGAAGTCTCTAGGAATTTCAGTGCGTTGACGGCGATTGAGGAGTTACGTTCATAATATGACTGAAGTCTTTCAGTTATGAACTCTTCAATCGCCTGATCTCGATGCTCGTCGTAAAGCTCTTCTGCCAGTGAAGCAACAAACTCATCATATGCGGCTTCCTGTTGGGCTTCCTCATAACTGATAGACATGCTGAAAACTCCCTCTTTCTAACGTTTGGTTAAGGGGCGGGCTTTAGCCCGTCCCAAGTGAGCGAAGCGAGCGGCTTTGAACCAATTGTTAGAAGCTAATAGCACGACTAACGACCGGCGGCCGAACCACCATTTTTTGAAAATTGCTCTTTCAATCCAATTTTCAGCCATAACGTGCCGCCTGATTGGATTGTAAGTTTCTTCATTTTCTTGCTCTTTCGCTTCAGCGTGGACGGCTTCTCATAGTAACCAAAACGCCGCTTATACCAGCGCCGACCCATTTCGCTTTTGACTTTTCTGCTTAATTTCCTAAGCGCTAAATCAATTGACTCGTCGTTCTCTATTTTTACTATCACTGGCATTTTTGGCGTTTTATGGACTGACACCTGTCCTTCTTTGGCTTCTAACGTTTGGTTAAGGGGCGGGCTTTAGCCCGTCCCAGTGAGCGAAGCGAATGATTTGAATGCTGTAATGGACTCTCCCCGCGCCACCGTTCTATACCGAAATAGGTGTTGACTGACATTGGGAGAGCCGCGATGAAGCGTATTGCCGTTGATTTGGCCAAGTCCGTTTAC
>JAHJYA010000078.1 GCA_018826895.1 Gammaproteobacteria bacterium | reverse complement strand
TTCCAATCCATGGGCAAATCGCTGGTCATCGTGGAATCCCCGGCCAAGGCCAAGACCATCAACAAGTACTTGGGCAACGAGTACGTGGTGAAGTCGAGCATCGGCCACATCCGTGACCTGCCCACCAGCGGCTCGGCGAGTGCCAACAAGGAACCGGTCAAGCGCGGCAAGGCGGCTGCCGGTGAGGTGCCGGCCCTGTCGCCCAAGGAAAAGGCCAAGCGCCAGCTGTTCGCGCGCATGGGGGTCGACCCCGAGCACGGCTGGAAAGCGCAGTACGAAATTCTCCCCGGCAAGGAGAAAGTGGTCGAGGAGCTACGGCGCCTGGCCAAGGAAGCCGACACCATCTATCTCGCAACCGACTTGGACCGCGAGGGGGAAGCCATTGCCTGGCACCTGCGCGAGTCCATCGGTGGTGACGACAGTCGCTACAAGCGCGTGGTGTTCAACGAAATCACCAAGAAGGCGATTCAGGAAGCGTTTTCCAAACCGGGTGAGTTGGATATCAACCGCGTCAATGCCCAGCAGGCGCGGCGCTTCCTCGACCGCGTCGTGGGTTATATGGTCTCGCCGCTGCTGTGGGCGAAAATCGCCCGTGGTCTGTCGGCCGGCCGTGTGCAGTCGGTCGCTGTGAAATTGGTAGTCGAGCGCGAGAAGGAAATTCGTGCGTTCGTCCCGGAAGAATACTGGGAGGTGCATGCCGACCTGGGCACCGCCAAAGGTGCCAACGTGCGCTTTGAAGTGGCTCGCGAGAACGGCGCTGCCTTCAAGCCACTGAACGAAGCCCAGGCCATGGCCGCGCTCGACACGCTCAAAGCGTCGGCGTACAGCATCGCCAAGCGGGAAGACAAACCGACCAGCAGCAAGCCGTCGGCGCCGTTCATCACATCCACCCTGCAGCAGGCTGCAAGCAACCGCCTGGGCTTTGGTGTGAAGAAGACCATGATGATGGCCCAGCGTCTGTATGAAGCCGGCTATATCACCTATATGCGTACCGACTCGACCAATCTTTCGGCTGATGCCGTGAGCATGGTGCGTGACTTTATTGAAGGCGAGTTCGGCAAGAAGTACCTGCCGGCCAACCCGATTGCTTACAGCAGCAAGGAAGGCGCCCAGGAAGCACACGAAGCGATCCGCCCCTCCGACGTCAACCTCAAGCCGACTCAGCTGTCCGGCATGGAGCGCGATGCCGAGCGCCTGTATGAGTTGATCTGGCGCCAGTTCGTGGCCTGTCAGATGCCGCCAGCCGAGTACCTGTCGACCACCGTGACGGTGACAGCGGCGCAGTTCGAGCTGCGTGCCAAGGGCCGTATTCTCAAGTTCGACGGTTATACCCGGGTACTGCCGCAGCTGAGCAAGAGTGGCGAAGACGATGTGCTGCCCGACATGAGCCAGGGCGATGTGCTCAAACTGATTAAGCTCGACCCGAGCCAGCACTTCACCAAGCCGCCGGCACGCTACTCCGAAGCCAGCCTGGTCAAGGAGATGGAGAAACGCGGCATCGGCCGCCCGTCGACCTATGCCGCGATCATCGGCACCATTCAGGACCGCGGGTACGTGGCCCTGCATAACCGCCGTTTCTACTCCGAGAAGATGGGTGACATCGTCACTGAGCGTCTGGGCGAGAGCTTCTCCAATCTTATGGACTACGGCTTCACCGCGGGCATGGAAGAGCACCTCGATGACGTCGCCCAAGGCGAGCGTCAGTGGAAACATGTGCTCGACGATTTCTACGGTGACTTCAAGAAGAAGCTCGAAGTCGCTGAAGCGTCCGATTCCGGCATGCGCGCCAATCTGCCGACCCCGACGGACATTGCCTGCCGAGAGTGTGGCCGTCACATGATGATCCGCACCGCCTCGACCGGGGTGTTCCTCGGTTGCTCGGGGTATGCGCTGCCGCCTAAGGAGCGCTGCAAGTCGACCCTCAACCTGGTACCGGGCGACGAAATCGCCGCCGATGACGAGGGTGAGTCCGAGTCGCGCGTACTGCTGGGCAAGCACCGCTGCCCGATCTGCGCGACCGCCATGGACGCCTATCTGCTCGACGAAACCCGCAAGCTGCACATCTGTGGCAATAACCCGGACTGCACCGGCTACGAGGTCGAGCACGGCCAGTACCGCATCAAGGGTTATGAAGGCCCAAGCCTTGAGTGCGACAAGTGCGGCAGCCAGATGCAGCTCAAAACAGGCCGCTTCGGCAAGTTCTTTGGCTGCACCAACAGCGAATGTAAAAACACCCGCAAGCTGCT
The DNA here is from genome assembly GCA_018826895.1 of Gammaproteobacteria bacterium. Lineage (GTDB taxonomy): Bacteria > Pseudomonadota > Gammaproteobacteria > Pseudomonadales > Pseudomonadaceae > Aquipseudomonas. The sequence goes on along the minus strand of JAHJYA010000078.1, from coordinate 41,304 downwards.
CAAGAGCGGCGAAGCGGCGCCGCCGAAGATGGACCCGGTGAAGATGCCTGAGCTCAAGTGCGAGAAGGTCAATGACACCTACATTCTGCGCGATGGTGCCTCAGGTCTGTTTCTGGCGGCCAGTCAGTTTCCGAAGAACCGCGAAACCCGTGCGCCGCTGGTGCTTGAGCTGGTGCCGCACAAGGCAGAGATCGATCCGAAGTATCACTTTCTGATCGATGCGCCGCAGAAAGATCCGGACGGCCTGCCGGCGGTGATCCGCTACAGCCGCAAGACCAAGGAGCAATACGTGCAGACAGAGGTGGACGGTAAGCCCACCGGTTGGAAGGCGTTCTTCGACGGCGGCAAGTGGAAGGTCGAAGACAAGCGTTGATACCTGCGAGCGTGCACTGACAAGGGTGCACGTTCTTTTCTCGTGATCGTTCAGGGGTGCAGCATGGCCAACGAGCGTTATACCCGTACCAACCAGAAGCTTTTCTACGCGGGCTTGTCCCTGGAGTCTTGGGGCAAGGCCGAGGCGGGTCAGGCGCTGAATGCGCAGGCCCTGATTCAGGCCGAGCGCGAGGCGGCGTTGTTTCACCTGTATGGTGCGCTTCTGGGGCTTTGCCACGAGATTGCGGGTTACTACCGCTTGCCCAATGACAGTGCGCCACGTGCCGAAGACCTCCTCGACCCGGCGCTGTTAGGGGCTACGCCTGCGCCGGAGTTGGCCGAATTGGTCGAGCTGGCGAGCAATCGGGAGACCTGGCTGGCGCATTTGCTCGCAGCTTATGCCGAGTTGTTCCAGCCGCCGCGGGCGGAAAAGAAGGTCAAGGTCGACCCGCGTACCCCGTTGATTGAGGCAGTCAGCCTGGATCAGCAAGAAGAACCGCCGCTGGCACGTGAGACGCTGGAAAGTTGGCGCACGGAGCTCAAAGGGCTGGCCCGGCGTTTCCGCGAAACACTGAGCGAGTGGTGAGCCGAGCGCTTTGCGTACTGTTACCGCTCGACTGAAGTGCCACAGATGTACCTAAGCGGCGCAGACCCTTGGGCGTTGCGCTGTTACAATAGTGGTCTTTAGTGGAGAACCTACCTGATGCCTACATCCTTCCTGGAAATCGTCGAACTGCCCGATGGGCGCATTGCTCTGCGTCGTGCGGACGATGAGGAAGCGCTGGTAGTGCTGGATTTCTCTGCCGATGCCAAAGCGTTTCTGCAGGGTCAGCATGTCGAAGTTGCCAAGGCCATGCTGAATGTGGGTGTGCAGATGGCGGGTCGACTTGCCGAAGGTGATTTTCAGCCAGAGGACGACGGTCCGCGTGTCCTGCACTGAGCCTTTATTCGCGATTATCGCGAATAAAGGCTAGGCGCCCCCTTCGCTTCTACAGCGGTGTAACAGCCAGCTGGGACATAGCTTTTTATCTGTCCCCCGTATTGCTCAACCCAGACTGATGTTCAGGCTTTGGGCCTTGCCCTGCCGGGCGGCCTGTTCCAGCTGTGCTCGAGCGATGCTTTGCAGCGGATGCAGCCAGCTTACGACCGTATGACTACGACCCAAGCGCAGCGCTTCTTCGGCAAGTGCCAGCGGGCTTTGTTGGCCGCGGGGGTGGAGCAGGAGAATACGTTCGCGGTTCAGTCCAGCATCGCGTAGCCAGTGCTGGGTGAGGCTCGGCGGTGGTGCGATAAGGGTGAGCCAGCGTGCATCCTGGTTCTGGCTGAGGTCCCGCAGAATAGGTGCCAGCAGGCTCAGGCAGTGTCCGGCAGCGCCGCGTAGCGACAGCTCGCTGAATGCTTCGGGGGCGTCCTGCCAGTGCTCGGCAGGTTGCTCCAGCAAGGGTGTGACCGAGCTTGCCAGGAAGCCTTCGAACAACGGCAGTTGGGTGCGGCCCAGCGACTGCGGGATCTGCATGGCGACTCCTTTAGCGGCGTATCACGCCGACACTCAAACCTTCGATGACCAGTTCCTGTTGCTCCAGATCAACCACGATCGGGGCAAATTCTTCATTTTCGGCGAGTAGCCAGACCGTATTGCCCTCACGCTTGAAGCGTTTGACCGTGACTTCGTCATCAATACGCGCCACGACCACCTGACCGTTGCGCGCCTCGCGGGTGGTGTGCACCGCCAGCAAGTCGCCGTCGAAGATGCCGATATCCTTCATGCTCATGCCACGTACTTTCAGCAAGTAGTCGGCCGGCGGATGAAAGAACGCTGGATTAATCCGGCAGGACTCCTCGATGTGCTGTTGGGCCAGAATGGGAGCGCCGGCAGCGACACGACCAATCACCGGAAGCCCGTCTTCTTCTTGCGCGTTAGGCTCGAATCCGGGAATACGGATGCCGCGGGAGGCGCCCGGGGTCATTTCTATCGCACCCTTGCGGGCGAGGGCTTTCAAATGTTCCTCTGCCGCATTGGGGGACTTGAACCCAAGGGCCTGGGCAATTTCCGCGCGTGTTGGCGGGAAGCCGTTGTCTTCCAGGCAGCGTTTGATGAAGGCGAGAATTTCGGCTTGGCGTGGCGTCAGTTTCAACATGGCTGGCTCTGGCTTTTTATACAGTGACTGGGATTATATACAGTGAAAGCCCCTTGGCAATCCTTCTGTGCTCGCGGGGTTGTATTTGTTCCGGTTGTGGCGTGGCGCATCAGGCGAGCGTCTTGCTCTGACGAGTACGCTTCTTTGCTATAAAAGCGTGACTCGCCGGCCGAATTGCGGCTGATGCGACTTGACAAATAGATGGTTTGAAACGTATGTTTCAAACAGATGTTTGTCAGGTGAACAGTCATGGCTCAATCAGAAACTGTCGAGCGCATTCTTGATGCGGCTGAGCAGTTGTTCGCGGAAAAAGGCTTCGCAGAAACCTCGTTGCGGCTGATCACCAGCAAGGCAGGGGTCAATCTCGCCGCAGTGAATTATCACTTCGGTTCCAAGAAGGCGTTGATCCAGGCGGTTTTCTCGCGGTTTCTCGGGCCCTTTTGTGCCAGTCTGGAGCGTGAGCTTGACCGCCGTCAGGGCAAACCTGAAGGCAAGGTGACGCTGGAAGAGCTGCTGGAGCTGCTGGTCGAGCAGGCGCTGGCGGTCAAGCCGCGCAGCGGCAACGATTTGTCTATTTTCATGCGTTTGCTTGGCTTGGCGTTCAGTCAGAGCCAAGGCCATCTGCGTAAATACCTCGAAGAAGTCTACGGCAAGGTGTTCCGGCGCTACATGCTGCTGGTGCATGAGGCTGCGCCGCGTATCCCGCCGCTTGAGCTGTTCTGGCGTGTGCACTTCATGCTCGGCGCCGCGGCGTTCAGCATGTCGGGGATCAAGGCATTGCGGGCCATGGCTGAGACCGATTTCGGGGTCAATACCTCGATCGAGCAGGTCATGCGTCTGATGGTGCCGTTTCTCGCCGCTGGGATGCGCTCGGAAACCGGGCTCAGTGATCCTGCGCTTGCGGGGGCGCAGCTCAAACCGCGCAACAAGAGCAGCTCGGTCAAGGTGTGAGTGGCTGGTGGGCGGGGTGATCCGTTAAGCTAGCCTGCATGCCTACTTTAGATCGCTTGCATATCTCCATTGCCGACCAACGCCTCTACGGCTTCATCGGCGAGCACCTTGTCTTACGCCTCGCTGTGTCCACCGCGCTCAACGGGGCAGGCGAGCGCAATGGTTCCGGCTGTACACCGCGCGGGCTGCATCAGGTGCGCGCGCGTATTGGTGAGGGGCTGCCCTCTGGCGCGGTCCTGCGCGGCCGGCGCTGGACAGGGGAGGTGTGGTCCGCCGAGCTGGACGCACGGTTCCCCGGTCGTGACTGGATTCTGACCCGCATTCTCTGGCTCAGCGGCTGTGAACCTGGGCGTAATCGTCTTGGCGCGGTTGATACCTTTCGACGCTACATCTATCTGCACGGTACGCCCGATAGCGAGCCCATGGGCGTAGCGCTGTCCCATGGCTGCATTCGTTTGCGCAATGCCGATCTGCTGACTCTGTTTCCCCGCGTACCGGCGCATTGCCCGGTGATGATTGATGAAGCGGCTTGCCCGGACTGGGCTACCGCGCCTCTGCATTAAGGACACCCTGTGACTGCACCCCTGTATGGCTCGTTGATGCTGGATATCGAAGGCACCTGGCTGACGGCCGAAGACCGGCAGATTCTGCGTCAGCCCCAGGTGGGCGGCTTGATTCTGTTCGCCCGGAATATCGAGCACCCGCGCCAGGTCCGTGAACTGAGTGAGGCTATTCGCGCCGTGCGCCCGGACCTGCTGCTGGCTGTGGACCAAGAGGGCGGGCGCGTGCAGCGCTTGCGCGAAGGCTTTGTGCGGTTGCCGGCCATGCGCGCGTTTGCCGAGCGCAGTGATGCGCTGGTGCTCGCTGAGCAGTGCGGCTGGGTCATGGCCACGGAAGTGCTGGCTGTCGGTTTGGATTTGAGCTTTGCGCCCGTGCTCGATCTTGATCACGGACGCAGTGCGGTGGTCGGGACGCGCGCCTTCGAGGGCAACCCCGAGCACGCAACGGCGCTGGCGGGTGCCTTTATCAAAGGGATGCGCGAGGCCGGGATGGCGGCCACTGGCAAGCATTTCCCTGGGCATGGCTGGGCCGAGGCCGATTCCCATGTGGCCATTCCGGTGGATGAACGAAGCCTTGAGCAAATTCGTGCACAAGACATTCAGCCCTTCGCCCGGCTGGCTGGTGAACTGGCCGCCGTGATGCCGGCCCATGTGATTTATCCGCAGGTCGATGCTCAGCCGGCCGGTTTTTCCCGGCGCTGGTTGCAGGACATCCTGCGCGGTGAGCTGGGCTTCAAAGGGGTGATCTTCAGTGACGACCTGTCCATGGCTGGTGCCCATGTGGTCGGTGACGCCGCGGCGCGTATCGAGGCGGCGCTGACCGCAGGCTGTGACATGGGCCTGGTGTGCAACGATCGTGCGGCTGCCGAGCTGGCCCTGGCGGCGCTGCAGCGCCTGCAGGTGGTGGCTCCTGATGGTTTGTCGCGCATGCGTCGGCAAGGTTTCCCCGGCAGTGAATATCGTCAATCGCCACGCTGGCAGCAGGCACTTAGCGCTCTGCGCGCAGCACAATTGATCGACTAAGGAGGCTGCATGACCGTTCACGCAATTATCGGCGGTACTGGTCTGACTCAGCTCGAAGGACTGACGCTGAGTGCTGCGTTGAATCTCGACACACCCTTCGGCGCGCCGTCAGCGCCCATCTTGCGTGGCCGTTATGCCGGGGCTGAGGTGCTGTTTCTCGCCCGCCATGGCCATCCGCATCGCTTGGCCCCCCATCGCATCAATTACCGCGCCAACCTCTGGGCGCTGAAGGAGGCGGGGGCTGAGGCGGTGATTGCGGTCAACGCCGTGGGCGGGATCCACCCTGATATGGGCACCGGGCATTTCTGCGTGCCGCATCAGTTGATCGATTACACCAGTGGGCGGGTCAACACTTTTTATGAGGATGACAGCCAGGCCGTCGAGCATATCGAGTTCGGCTCGCCCTACGATGCTGGCCTGCGCGCGGCCCTGTGTGCCGCCCTTGCAGCTGAGGGTTGCGCCTACAGCAGTCAAGGTGTCTACGGCTGTACCCAGGGCCCACGCCTGGAAACCGCTGCGGAAATTGCCCGGATGCAGCGCGATGGCTGTGACCTGGTGGGCATGACCGGGATGCCGGAAGCGGGGCTCGCGCGTGAGCTGGGGCTGCCTTATGCGTGCCTGGCGCTGGTAGTTAACCCGGCGGCGGGCTTGTCGAGCACGCCGATCAGCATGGCGGACATCGAGCAGGCCTTGCTTGCCGGCATGGATCAGGTCAGGGCGACCCTGGCACGGGTGCTGGCTGGCGCCTGAGTGGCGCCACTCAGGCGGGTATGCAGGGCGCAACCCCTCTCAGGTCGCAGGTGTCAGGCGCTCGAACAGCGCTTCGAGGGTATTGAAGCGGTCCTCCGGTCGCTCCATGGGCACCTGGAACTTGAACAGTGTCGCCCCTTCGAACTTGTAGCGTGACGGTGCGCTCTGGATCAGTTTGATTAAAGTCAGCGGGTCGACGCAGGTGTCGGCGGCGAACTCCAGACGGCCACCTTGTGGGCCGGCGTCGACTTTCTTGATGCCCAGGGTTTCTGCCTGCAATTTCAGCAGGGTAATGCGCACCAGGTTCTTGGTCGGCTCCGGCAGCAGGCCGAAACGGTCGATCATCTCCACTTGCAGCTCTTTCAGGCCATCCTCGTCGGCGGCGTTGGCGATGCGCTTGTAGAGGATCAGCCGCGCATGCACATCTGGCAGGTAGTCTTCGGGGATAAGGGCTGGCACGCGCAGGTTGATTTCCGGGCCGCCGCCCAAGGGCTGGTCGAGGTTGGGCTGCTCGCCTTTGCGGATGGATTTCACCGCACGTTCAAGCATTTCCATATACAGGGTGAAACCGACCGCCTGGATCTGCCCACTCTGGCCGTCGCCGAGCAGCTCGCCGGCACCGCGGATTTCCAGGTCATGGGTGGCCAGCAGGAAGCCTGCGCCGAGGTCCTGGGCACCGGAAATGGCTTCCAGGCGTTTCTGCGCATCATCGGTCATCTGCTTGCGCGGTGGCGTCAGCAGGTAGGCGTAGGCCTGGTGGTGACTACGACCGACGCGGCCGCGCAGCTGATGCAGTTGGGCCAGGCCAAACTTGTCGGCGCGCTCGATGATGATGGTGTTGGCGCTCGGTACGTCGATACCGGTTTCGATGATGGTCGAAGCGATCAGCACGTTGAAGCGCTTGTGGTAGAAGTCGCCCATCACCTGTTCCAGCTCACGCTCGCGCATCTGCCCGTGGCCGATGCCTATGCGTGCTTCGGGCACCAGTTCGGCGAGGTCGGCGGCGCATTTCTCGATGGTTTTCACATCGTTGTGCAGGTAATACACCTGGCCGCCGCGCAGCAGCTCGCGCAGCAGCGCTTCCTTGATCGTCGGATTGTTCTGCTCCATGACAAAGGTGCGCACCGACAGACGGCGCGCTGGCGGTGTGGCGATGATCGACAGGTCGCGCATGCCGGCCACGGCCATGTTCAGGGTGCGTGGAATCGGTGTGGCGGTGAGAGTGAGGATGTCGACTTCGCTGCGCAGGGCCTTGAGCTGCTCCTTCTGGCGCACGCCGAAACGGTGCTCCTCGTCGATGATCACCAGGCCCAGGTTGCTGAATTTGACGTCTTCCTGCAGCAGTTTGTGTGTACCGATGACAATGTCGACCTTGCCTTCGGCCAGTTGCTGCACGGCTTCGCTGACTTCCTTGGCACTCTTGAAACGGCTCATTACCTCGACTTTTACCGGCCAGTCGGCGAAGCGGTCGCGGAAGCTGTTGTAGTGCTGCTGGGCGAGCAGGGTGGTTGGGACCAGCACCGCCACCTGCTTGCCGCCATGCACGGCAATAAAGGCGGCGCGCATCGCCACTTCGGTCTTGCCGAAGCCGACATCGCCGCAGACCAGGCGGTCCATCGGCTTGGGCGCGAGCATGTCGTCATGCACGGCCTCGATGGCGGCTTGCTGATCCGGGGTTTCCTCGAAGGGGAAACCGGCGCTGAAGGTGGCGTAGTCGGCCTTCGGGTCGGCAAACGCATAGCCTTCGCAGGCGGCGCCGCGGGCGTAGATGTCGAGCAGTTCGGCAGCCACGTCGCGCACTTGTTCGGCGGCTTTGCGTTTGGCTTTCTGCCAGGTTTCCGAGCCGAGCCGGTGCAGTGGAGCCAGGGCATCGTCACTGCCGGTGTAGCGGGCGATCAGGTGCAGGCTGGCCACTGGCACGTAGAGCTTGGCTTCCTCGGCGTACATCAGGGCGAGGAACTCCGCCGCCTGGCCGTCGATTTCCAGGGTGACCAGGCCCAGGTAGCGGCCGACGCCGTGGTCGATGTGCACCACCGGTGAGCCTTCACGTAGCTCGGTGAGGTTCTTGATGACGTTGTCGCCGCCATCGCGGCTTTTTTCCCGGCGGCGGCGCTGCATGACCCGTTGGCCGAACAGCGGGCTTTCCGCCACCAGAGCCAGGTCGTCGAGCCGCAGGCCTTCGTCCAGCGGCGCGATGGTGATGCCCAGGCGCTCGCCGCTGGCTACGAATGCTGGCCAGCCGTCGACTTCCTTCGGCTTGAGCTTGAGGCGTGCGAGCAGCTCCAGCAGGACCTCGCGGCGCCCGGCCGACTCGGCGCAGAACAGCACACGGCCCGAATATTCTTCGATAAAGCGACGCAGGGCGGCTAGAGGTTCGTTGGCCTTGGCTTGAATCGCCAGATCTGGGAGAGGGAAGGCGTTGAAACGCGTGCGGCCAACGCCGGTCTCGACGTCATCCTGGCTGACCACTACGCGGGGCCAGTGTTTCAAGCGGGCGAAGCAGTCCTCGACCGTGAGGAAAATGTCTGCCGGCGGCAGCAGCGGGCGCTCAGGGTCAACGCGGCGGTCTTCGTAGCGGGCGCGGGCGTCACTCCAGAACTGTTCGGCGGCTTTTTCCACGCCGGGCAGGGAGAACACCTGAGTGTCCTGGGGCAGGTAATCGAAGAGGGTGGCGGTTTCCTCGAAGAACAGCGGGATGTAGTACTCGATGCCGGCCGGGGTGATGCCGGTGGACAGATCCTGATAGATCGGGCAACGGCGAAAATCGACATCGAAACGCTCGCGGAAACGGCCGCGGAAGTCGGTGACGGCCTTCTTTTCCAGTGGGAATTCACGGGCTGGCAGCAGCTTGATCGACTCGACCTTGTCTATGGAGCGCTGGGTCTCCGGGTCGAAGGTGCGCAGCGACTCGATTTCATCGTCGAACAGGTCGATGCGATACGGCTGCGAGCTGCCCATCGGGAACAGGTCGATCAGCGCGCCACGCACAGCAAATTCACCGTGCTCATAGACCGTGTCCACGCAGCGGTAACCGGCTGCTTCCAGGCGCGTGCGCATCTCGTTAACGTCGAGGGTCTGACCGACGTCCAGCACCAGGCTGCTACCCAGCAGAAAGCGCAGTGGCGCCAGGCGGTGTAGGGCGGTGGTGATCGGCACTACGAGGATGCCGTGCTTCAGCTCCGGCAGGCGATAGAGGGCGGCGATGCGCTGGGAAATGATGTCCTGGTGCGGGGAGAACAGGTCGTAGGGCAGGGTTTCCCAGTCGGGGAAATGCAGCACCGGGAGGGTCGGGGCGAAGAAACTCAGCTCTTCCTGCAGGCGTTCGGCGCTCTGGCTGTCTGCGGTCAGCAGCAGGGTGAAGCGTTGCGCGGCGCTGGCGGCTTCGGCGATGGCCAGGCTCAGCGCTGCGCCGGGCAGGTTGCCCCAGTGTTGTTTTCCAGCGGTGGCAGGCAGGGACGGTAGACGCAATACGGATGCAGTCGGTACAGACACGGGCAGCTCGCGGACGTGGCGATATGGCCTTCGATTGTAACTATCCATGGGCTTTGCTGTCAGTGTTTCACCGCTGCACATTGCCGGCGATTGTCTGCGCCGTCATAATGTAGCCCCTTTTTTCAGCCCCTACATATGGAAGGTACTGCCCGTGACTCAGAAGCCCGACCAGTGTCTCGGTGAGTGGATCGATCGAGAAGCCCTTGCGGAAGCGATGATTCCGATGATTGGCCAACTCTACCGCAACAACAACGTGGTCACCTCGATCTACGGCCGTGGTCTGATCAACCGTTCGGTGATCGACATTCTCAAGGCTCACCGCTTTGCCCGTCACCGCCTGGCCGACAATGTCGAGCTGTCGGTGCACGATACCTTCCCGATCCTCAAGACCATGAGCGAGCTGAAGCTGGGCGCGGCCTCGGTCGATCTGGGCAAAATGGCTGGCAAGTTCAAGGCCGAAGCCAATGGCCGCAGCATCGAGCAGTTCGTCAAGGACGAGCTGGCCGAAGTGGCGGGCAAGCAGAATGGCGAAGCCCGCGAAGGCACCGACGTGGTGCTTTACGGCTTTGGTCGTATCGGCCGCCTGCTGGCGCGCATCCTGATCGAGAAAACCGGTGGTGGCGATGGCCTGCGTCTGCGCGCCATCGTTGTGCGCAAGGGTGCGAGCAATGACCTGGTCAAACGTGCCAGCCTGCTGCGCCGCGACTCGGTACACGGCAAGTTCGATGGCACCATCACCATCGACGAAGAGAACAACACCCTGACGGCCAACGGCAACCTGATTCAGGTGATCTACGCCAAAGACCCGAAAGAAGTCGACTACACCCAGTACGGCATCAAGAACGCGCTGCTGGTGGACAACACCGGTGTATGGCGTGACGCCGAAGGCCTGGGCCAGCACCTGGCCTGCCCGGGTGTCGACCGCGTAGTGCTCACCGCACCTGGCAAGGGCGCGCTGAAGAACATCGTGCACGGCATCAACCATGGCGAAATCACTCCGGACGACAAGATCATCTCGGCCGCTTCCTGCACCACCAACGCCATCGTGCCGGTGCTCAAGGCGATCAATGACCAGTACGGCATCGTCAACGGTCACGTCGAAACCGTTCACTCGTACACCAACGACCAGAACCTGATCGACAACTTCCACAAGGGCGATCGCCGTGGTCGCAGCGCACCGCTGAACATGGTGATCACCGAGACGGGTGCTGCCACGGCTGCTGCCAAGGCGCTGCCGGTGCTCAAGGGCAAGCTGACCGGTAATGCCATTCGCGTACCGACGCCGAACGTGTCGATGGCCATTCTCAACCTCAACCTTGAGAAGGCCACCACCCGCGAAGAAGTCAACGAGTACCTGCGCCAGATGGCCATGCATTCGGATCTGCAGAAGCAGATCGACTTCGTCAGCTCCCAGGAAGTGGTGTCCACCGACTTCGTCGGTTCGCGCCACGCCGGTGTGGTCGATGCCGAAGCCACCATCGCCAACGACAATCGGGTCGTGCTCTATGTGTGGTACGACAACGAGTTTGGTTACAGCTGCCAGGTCGTTCGCGTGATGGAAGACATGGCTGGGGTCAACCCGCCAGCTTTCCCGCGCGGCTGATGCCGGTGGTGCATTGAAAAACGGGAGCCTTCGGGCTCCCGTTTTTCGTTGTGCTGCGCTCAGGAGTCGGCGAGCAGGGTTGCGCGCAGGCTATCCGACAAGCCCTTGGGCGCCAGCCAGATGCCCAGGTAGGCGCTGGCCAGTGCTGGATCATTGCGGGTGAAAAGGATTTCGCCGTTACGCTCCAGGCTCAGCCCGCTGGATGGGGTGAAGACCAGGGCGTAGCGATCCCCGGCGCGGATCGATTGGAACTGTTCGTGCAGTGCGTCAATCTCGGGGCGCAGGCGCTCCAGGGTCTGTTGATCATGCTGGCGTTCGAGGGTCACCCAGGCCGCCTTGATCACATCGCTGCGGTCTATGTCGCGGAAATAGTAGAGCTCCAGGCGCTTGCTCTGGTCGTCAGCGAGCGCGGCGCGCGGGCTGAGGCCGGCTTGGGTGTAGAGTGCGGCCGCATACACATCGACCCAGAGGTAGGTCAGTACCGTCTGGTTTCTTAATGCCAGGGTGGTTTGCGCGACCGTGACCTGAGGTGCGAATGCAGCCTCTTGCAGGCGTTTTTCCGAGGCGATGGCCAGGCTGGAGGTCAGCAGTAAGGCGATTACGACGATTAGACGATGCATGACAGCGCTCCTTGTGGTTCAGTGCGCCATGGTGTCGCGTGGGGGGCGAGCGTCAAGCTGGCGTCTGTTGCGTCCTGTTACGGAAAGGTCAAAAAAAGCAAGTGCTTGGGTGGCCAGTGGGTAGGCCCGTCTTTATAATCAAGCGGATTTTTTACCCGCGTCCAACAGCATCATCCACTCCGGCAAGGCTGTCGAGGTGGTTGCGTTCATTCGCTCGATGATGTTTGGCGTATTCTAAAAAAAGCTTTTAAATCAGTGGTTAGGCAAACCTATGATCAAAATAAAACATGGGCTTGATTTGCCCATAACCGGCGCGCCGGTGCAGCGTATCGAGGCCGCCAGGCCAGTGCGCAGCGTCGCCGTCATAGGCTTCGATTATCACGGTATGAAGCCGACGATGGAGGTTCAGGTTGGCGATCGCGTCAAGCTGGGTCAGGTGCTGTTTTCCGACAAGAAAACCCCGGGCGTGCTGTTTACCGCACCGGGTGCCGGTGTAGTTAGCGCGGTTCACCGCGGCGAGAAGCGTGTTCTGCAGTCGGTCGTCATTGACCTTGAGGGCGACGAACAGGTTGCTTTTGCCCAGTACGGCGCTGCCGACCTGGCGGGTCTGAGCGACGCCCTGGTGCGCGAGAATCTCCAGCAGTCCGGCTTGTGGGCCGCTCTGCGTACTCGTCCGCTGAGCAAGGTGCCGGCCATCGACGCCGTGCCCAGTTCGATTTTCGTCACCGCGATCGATACCCACCCGCTGGCCGCTGATCCGGCAGTGGTCATCGCTGAGCACGCTGCTGATTTCGACCATGGCCTGCAGGTACTTGCACGCCTGGCCAAGGTATTCCTGTGCAAAGCCGAGGGCGTCAGCCTGCCGGGCGAGCAGGGCGCCAACGTCACCACCGAGTCGTTCGCCGGGCCGCATCCGGCCGGCCTCGCCGGTACCCATATCCACTTCCTCGATCCGGTCAACGTGGCCAAGAGCGTGTGGACCATTGGTTATCAGGATGTGATTGCCATCGGCAAACTGTTCACCACTGGCCAGCTGTGGGTCGAGCGTGTGGTGTCGCTGGCCGGCCCTGTGGTCGAGCAGCCACGCCTGGTGCGTACGCGCCTGGGTGCCAACCTGCAGGAGTTGACGGCGGGTGAGTTGCAGCCAGGCAACAACCGCATCGTGTCGGGCTCCGTGCTCGGCGGCCGCACCGCTCAGGGGGCGCTGGCGTTCCTCGGGCGTTATCACCAGCAGGTCTCTTGCCTGGCTGAAGGTAACCACCGCGAAATGATGCATTACCTGCGTGCTGGGGTTAACAAGCACTCGGTGCTGAATATTTTCGTCTCCAAGCTGAACGCGGCGAAGAAGTTTGCCTTTTCCACCACCACCAACGGCAGCCCGCGTGCCATGGTGCCGGTGGGCAACTACGAAGCAGTGATGCCACTGGATATCCTGCCGACCCAACTCTTGCGCTACCTGATCGTTGGGGACACCGAGATGGCTCAGAAACTGGGCTGCCTGGAACTCGACGAAGAAGACCTGGCGCTGTGCACCTATGTGTGTGCCGGCAAATATGAATATGGCCCGATCCTGCGGGATAACCTCGCCCGCATCGAGAAGGAGGGTTAAGTCATGGGTATTCGTGGATTCCTCGACAAGGTCGAGCACAATTTCGAGAAGGGCGGCAAGTACGAGAAGTGGTATGCCTTGTACGAAGCCATCGACACCTTCTTCTATCGTCCCGGCAGTGTCACCAAAACCACCGCTCACGTGCGCGACGGCATCGACCTCAAGCGCATGATGATCACTGTTTGGCTGTGCACCTTTCCGGCCATGTTCTTCGGCATGTGGAACACCGGTTACCAGGCCAACTTGATCTTCGCCAGCAGCCCCGAGTTGCTCGCGGCTCAGGAAGGCTGGCGTTTCGCCCTGATTGGCTCGCTGGCCGGGTTCGACCCCAACAGCCTGTGGGACAACTTCATTCAGGGTGCGGCTTACTTCCTGCCGGTGTATGCGGTGACCTTCATCGTCGGCGGGTTCTGGGAAGTGCTGTTCGCTTCGATCCGCAAGCATGAAGTCAACGAAGGCTTCTTCGTCACCTCCGTGCTGTTTGCCCTGATTCTGCCGCCAAGCATTCCGCTGTGGCAGGTCGCGCTGGGTATCAGCTTCGGCGTGGTAATCGGTAAGGAAGTGTTCGGCGGTACTGGCAAGAACTTCCTCAACCCGGCCCTGACCGGTCGCGCGTTTCTGTTCTTCGCCTACCCGGCGCAGATGTCCGGTGATGCAGTCTGGACCGCGGTCGACGGTTTTGCCGGCGCGACCTCGCTGAGCCTGGCGGCTGCCGGCGGCATCGAGAATGTGGTGAACAACGGCATCACCTGGAGCAGTGCGTTCTTCGGCACCATCCACGGCTCGATGGGCGAGACCAGCACCCTGGCGATCCTCATCGGTGGCGGCATCCTGCTGCTGACCCGCATTGCCTCCTGGCGCATCGTGTCGGGCGTTATGCTCGGCATGATCGGTCTGAGCCTGTTGCTCAACAGCATCGGTTCGACCACCAACCCGATGTTCGCCATGCCGTGGTACTGGCATCTGGTGGTTGGCGGTTTTGCCTTTGGCATGTTCTTTATGGCCACCGACCCGGTCTCGTCCTCGATGACCAATACCGGCAAGTGGATTTTCGGTGCGCTGATTGGCGTCATGGTGGTGTTGATCCGTGTGGTCAACCCGGCTTTCCCGGAAGGCATGATGCTGGCGATTCTGTTCGCCAACCTGTTCGCACCGCTGATCGACCACTTCGTCGTTCAAGCCAATATCAAGCGGAGGCTGGCACGCAATGTCTAGTCAAAAAGAATCCACCACCCGCACGCTGGTGGTGGCCCTGCTGGTCTGTCTGGTTTGCTCGGTGTTCGTCGCCGGCGCCGCGGTGGCGCTGAAGCCGACCCAGGTGGACAACCGTTTGCTGGACAAGCAGCGCAGCATCCTGGCCATTGCCGGCCTGGGTGATCCGGGCATGTCCAGTGCGCAGGTCAAGGAAATGTTCAACGGCACCATCAGTGCCCGACTCGTGGATCTGCAGACTGGCAAGTTTTCCGATGCGCGCGATCCGGTCACGTTCGACCCCCTGAAGGCCGCCAAGGACCCGCAAACGTCCAGCGCGCTTCCGGGTAGCCAGGACATTGCCTCGATCAAGCGTCTGGAGCACTACTCGACCGTGTATGTGGTGGAGAAGGATGGCGAGCTGGATACGCTGATCCTGCCGGTGCGTGGTTACGGCCTGTGGTCGACCTTGTATGGCTTTATTGCCGTCAAGGGTGACCTCAATACCGTGGTTGGTATGGGCTTCTACCAGCACGGCGAAACCCCGGGCCTGGGCGGCAAAGTCGACAACCCGAAATGGAAGGGTCAGTGGCCAGGCAAGACGCTGTTCGATGACAGCGGCAAGCTGGCCGTGCAGGTCGTCAAGGGTGGCGTCGATCCACAGAGCCCGCGCGCCGAACACCAGGTCGATGGCCTGGCCGGTGCGACCCTGACCAGTAACGGTGTCGATCACCTGCTGAAGTTCTGGCTGGGCCAGAACGGCTTCGGTCCGTTTATCGCTAACCTGCGCGCAGGGGAGGCTTGATCATGTCGCAGCCGACTATTAAAGAAGTCCTGCTCAACCCGATTTTCAACAACAACCCCATCGGCCTGCAGATCCTCGGGATCTGTTCCGCCCTGGCGGTCACCTCGAACCTCAAGACTGCGCTGGTGATGTCGGCCGCGCTGACTCTGGTGACCGGGTTCTCCAACCTGTTCATCTCGATGATCCGCAGCCAGATCCCCGGTTCGATCCGCATGATCGTGCAGATGGTGATCATCGCGTCCCTGGTAATCGTGGTCGATCAGTTACTCAAGGCCTATGCCTTCAGCCTGTCGAAACAGTTATCGGTATTCGTCGGCCTGATCATCACCAACTGCATTGTGATGGGGCGTGCCGAAGCCTTCGCCATGCAGAACCCGCCCGTGCTGTCATTCTTCGACGGTATCGGTAACGGTTTGGGCTACAGCGCCATGCTGATCGCCCTGGGCATCATTCGTGAGCTGTTCGGTGCCGGCAAACTGATGGGTTACGAGATCATTCCGGTGGTCAACGATGGCGGCTGGTACCAGCCCAACGGCATGCTGCTGCTGCCACCGTCGGCGTTCTTCCTGATCGGGCTGTTCATCTGGGGCATCCGTGTGTGGAAGAAGGACCAGCTTGAGAAGCCGAGCTTCAAGATGGCGCCTCAGGTGTCCAGCAAGGAGGCCTACTAATGGAGCACTACATCAGCCTGTTCGTCCGTGCGGTGTTCGTCGAGAACATGGCCCTGGCGTTCTTCCTCGGCATGTGTACCTTCATCGCCATTTCCAAGAAGGTCGAGACCGCCATTGGTCTGGGCGTCGCGGTCATCGTGGTGCTGGGTATCACCATGCCGGTGAACAACCTGATCTACACCCTGTTGCTCAAGGACGGGGCGCTGGCTTGGGCCGGTTATCCCGAGGTTGACCTGAGCTTCCTGGGGCTGCTGACCTTCATCGGTGTCATCGCGGCGCTGGTGCAGATCCTTGAGATGACCCTCGATAAGTATGTGCCGTCGCTGTACAACGCCCTGGGCGTGTTCCTGCCGCTGATTACTGTGAACTGCGCCATCATGGGTGGCTCGCTGTTTATGGTCGAACGCGACTACAACCTGGCCGAGAGCACCGTCTACGGTGTCGGTGCCGGTGTCTCCTGGGCGCTGGCGATCGCCGCCCTGGCCGGTATCCGCGAGAAGCTCAAGTACAGCGATGTGCCCGACGGTCTGCAGGGTCTGGGCATCACCTTCATCACCATCGGTCTGATGTCGTTGGGCTTCATGTCCTTCTCCGGCGTGCAGTTGTAAGGAAGGGATGACGATATGATCAGTTACGAGATTTTCATCGCGATCGGCATGTTCACCGGCATTGTGCTGGGGTTGGTGCTGATCATTCTCGCGGCACGCGCCAAGCTGGTTTCCAGCGGTGACGTGAGCATCGAAATCAATGGCGAGAAGACCATCGTGGTGCCGGCCGGCGGCAAACTGCTGCAGACCCTGGCTGCCAACAACATCTTCCTGTCGTCGGCCTGTGGCGGCGGCGGTACCTGCGCCCAGTGCAAGTGCATCATCGAGTCGGGCGGCGGCGAAATGCTCTCGACCGAAGAGTCGCACTTCACCCGTCGTGAAGCGAAGGAAGGCTGGCGCCTGTCCTGCCAGGCCTCGGTCAAGCAGGACATGAAGATCGAGGTGCCGGAAGAAGTCTTCGGCGTGAAGAAGTGGGAATGCACGGTGTTGTCCAACCCGAACGTCGCCACCTTCATCAAGGAGCTGACGCTCAAGTTGCCGGAAGGCGAGAACGTCGACTTCCGCGCCGGTGGTTACGTGCAGCTGGAATGCCCGCCGCACACCGTCAACTACAAGGACTTCGACATCCAGGAGGAGTACCGCGGCGACTGGGACAGGTTCAACCAGTGGAAGTACGTGTCGAAGGTCGAAGAGACCACCATTCGCGCTTACTCCATGGCCAACTACCCGGAAGAAGTGGGTCTGGTGAAGTTCAACATCCGTATTGCCTCGCCGCCGCCGGGCAAGGATGACCTGCCGCCGGGCAAGATGAGTTCCTGGGTGTTCAGCCTCAAGGAAGGTGACAAGGTTACCGTGTACGGTCCGTTCGGTGAGTTCTTCGCCAAGGACACCGATGCCGAGATGGTCTTCGTCGGCGGTGGTGCCGGTATGGCGCCGATGCGCTCGCACATCTTCGACCAGCTCAAGCGCCTCAAGTCGACCCGCAAGATCAGCTTCTGGTACGGCGCACGCTCCATGCGTGAGGCGTTCTACGTCGAAGAGTACGACCAGCTGCAGGCCGAAAACCCGAACTTCAAATGGCACCTGGCGCTGTCCGATCCGCTGCCGGAAGACAACTGGACGGGCCTCAAGGGCTTTATCCACAACGTGCTCTTCGAGAACTACCTCAAGGACCACCCGGCCCCGGAAGACTGCGAATTCTACATGTGTGGTCCACCCATGATGAACGCCGCAGTGATCAAGATGCTCACCGACCTGGGTGTGGAGCCGGAAAATATCCTGCTCGACGACTTCGGCGGTTGATGATGAAGTCAGCTGTATCTCAGCCCGTTATCGCTGTCGCTCTCGCGGCAGCCCTAACGGGCTGTTTCAATTCTGAGAAGATCGAATCCTTCGGTGGGCCCACCATGGGCAGCACCTATTCGGTCAAGTACGTGCGCAGTGCCGAGGTCGCGCCGGCAGCCGAGCTCAAGGCGGCGACCGAGGCGATCCTGGCCGAGATTGATCAGCAGATGTCGACCTACCGCGCAGACTCGCTGATCGAGCAGTTCAACCAGGCACCGGCCGGCACTTGCCAGACCATGCCCGAGGGCGTGCTGACTTTACTCGCTGCGGGTGAGCAACTGCATGTCGACAGCCAAGGGGCGTTCGATCTGACGCTGGAGCCGCTGCTCGACCTCTGGGGGTTCGGCCCCAAGGGGCAGGGTGAGGCGGTTCCCAGTGAGGCGCAACTGGCCGAGGTGCGTCAGCGCATGGGCCAGCAACACCTGCGTGTCGAAGGCGAGCAGCTGTGCAAAGACGCCGATGTGCAGGTCGACTTCAATAGCATTGCGGCGGGCTACGCCGTCGATCGCATAGTCGCGCGCCTGGGCGAGCTGGGGGTGCGCAGCTACCTGGTGGAAGCCACCGGCGAGCTCAAGGCGGCCGGGCTCAAGCCGGATGGCAGTCACTGGCGCATCGGTCTGGAGGCGCCGCGTGATGACGAACAGGTCGCGCAGCGTATCCTGCAACTCGATGGTTACGGCATTTCCACCTCGGGCGACTACCGCAATTATTTCGAGGAGCAGGGGCGGCGTTACTCCCATACGTTGGATCCACTGACCGGCAAACCCGTGACCCATCGTCTGGCCTCGGTTACTGTGGCCGATCCCTCGACCTTGCGCGCCGATGGCTTGTCTACGCTATTGATGGTGCTTGGCCCGGAAGCGGGCCTGGAGTATGCGCAACGCAATGGCATCGCGGCATTTTTCGTGACGCGTGAAGACGATGGCTTCGTCACACGCAGCACGCCGACTTTCGAGCAGCTTTTCGCTGCAGGAGATGAACCATGACCTTTCTAGTGGTATTTGTGGCCATGCTGGCCGTCGTTGGCATGATGGCCGTGGGTGTGATCATGGGGCGCAAGCCCATCGCAGGGTCCTGTGGCGGCATCGCCAACCTGGGCATCGAGAAAGAGTGTTCGATCTGCGGCGGTAGCCGCGAGAAGTGTGAAGAGATCAACCGCGACCCAAGCGACGCCTCGACCGATCTGGCCTACGACGCGAGCAAGCGCTGATTGTTTTTTGTATAGATTGATAGCCGGGGCGTGCACTGCACACCGGCCCTGCCGGGATGTGCCACAAGCGCGCCGGCCTGACCCGAAGGAGTAAACATGGCGGTCTACAACTACGATGTGGTGGTACTGGGTTCCGGCCCAGCGGGTGAAGGCGCGGCAATGAACGCGGCCAAGGCCGGCAAGAAGGTGGCCGTGGTCGACAGTCGCCGCGAAGTAGGCGGCAACTGCACCCACCTTGGCACCATCCCGTCCAAAGCGCTGCGCCATTCTGTGCGCCAGATCATGCAGTTCAACACCAACCCGATGTTCCGCCAGATCGGCGAGCCGCGCTGGTTCTCCTTCCCGGACGTGCTGAAAAGCGCCGAGCGGGTGATCGCCAAGCAGGTCACCTCGCGCACCAGCTATTACGCCCGTAACCGTATCGATGTGTTCTTCGGCACCGGCAGCTTCGCCGACGAGCAGACCATTGAAGTGGTCTGCGCCAATGGTGTGGTCGAGAAGCTGGTGGCCAAGCAGATCATCATCGCCACCGGCTCGCGGCCTTATCGGCCTGCTGGCGTGGACTTCAATCATGCCCGGGTGTATGACAGCGACACTATCCTGACCCTCAGCCACACGCCGCGCCGGCTGATCATCTACGGCGCCGGGGTTATCGGTTGTGAGTACGCCTCGATTTTCAGCGGTCTGGGTGTGTTGGTCGACCTGATCGACAACCGCGAGCAACTGCTGAGCTTCCTCGACGCCGAGATTTCCGATGCACTGAGCTATCACCTGCGCAACACCAACGTGCTGATTCGCCATAACGAAGAGTACGAAAGCATCGAAGGCCTGGATAACGGCGTCATCCTGCACCTCAAGTCCGGCAAGAAGATCAAGGCCGATGCCTTGCTCTGGTGTAACGGCCGTACCGGTAACACTGACAGCCTGGGCCTGGAAAATATCGGCATCAAGGTCAACGGCCGCGGACAGATCGAGGTCGACGAGCATTACCGCACCGAAGTGCCGAACATCTTTGCCGCTGGCGACGTGATCGGTTGGCCGAGCCTGGCCAGTGCCGCCTATGACCAGGGCCGATCGGCGGCGGGCAATATCATCGACAATGGTAGCTGGCGCTTCGTCGACGACGTGCCGACCGGTATCTACACCATTCCGGAGATCAGCTCGATCGGCAAGAACGAGCGTGAGCTGACCCAGGCCAAGGTGCCGTACGAAGTGGGCAAGGCGTTCTTCAAGAGCATGGCACGGGCGCAGATTTCCCATGAGCCGGTGGGCATGCTGAAGATCCTCTTCCACCGCGAAACCCTGGAAGTGTTGGGCGTGCATTGCTTCGGCTACCAGGCCTCGGAGATCGTGCATATCGGCCAGGCGATCATGAACCAGAAGGGCGAAGCCAATAGCATCAAATACTTCGTCAACACCACCTTCAACTATCCGACCATGGCTGAAGCCTATCGGGTGGCGGCGTTCGATGGCCTGAACCGGCTTTTTTGAGTGGCTCCGGCCGGCGGCCTGAGCCGGTCGGGGAGCACCCCTTCAGCGATTCCCGGCGTTGGCGCTGGCCAAACCGGGAAAGCTTCTGACCAGGCAGCTGCACAAAAAAACCGGCGTTTGCCGGTTTTTTTGTGGGTGCTAGTTGTGGGAGGGGCTTTAGCCGCGACCAACCTTAAAAGCAATCAACGTCGCGCGGCTAACCCTCTCCAAACATTTCGCCCCGCAACGTCGAAACAGCCAGACCAGGAAAATCGGTGATCAGGCTGTCCACGCCAAAGTCGGCGAGGCGGCGCATCAGTGCGGCGTCATTGACCGTCCATACCGAGACATGCAGGCCGGCTTTCTGGGCCTTGAGCTGGCGTTCGGGGGTGCACAGGGTCCAGTTCAGGGCCAACAGGTTGCAGCCGTAGTGGCGTGCCACCTTCAGTGGGTCCAGCCAGGCGTACTCGGCCACCAGGCCGCGAGCCAGGTGCGGCGCATGTTGCTGCAGGGCGCGCAGCACTTCCCGCGAGCTTGAGGTGACGGTAACCCGTTCACTCAGACCGTGGCGTTCGGCCAGAGCGGCGATGGCTTGTACAGTTCTCGCCGCACGCACCCGCGAGACGCTTTTGACCTCGAGTTGCCAGTGCTCGAAGGGGCATTGCTCGAATAGCGTTTCCAGGCGCGGAATAGGGCAGGGGCTGATCCAGCCCGGCCCGCCCAGGCGGGCATCGTAGCCTTGCAGCTCCGCTGCATCATGCTGCTGGACCTTCCCGCGTAGACCCGTCGTACGCTTCAGGGTCGGGTCGTGGATCACCATCAGCTCGCCATCGCGCGACAGGTGTAAATCCAGTTCGCAGCGGTTGACGCCGTGCTCCAGGCAGCGCTGGAAGCTGGCGAGGGTGTTCTCGGGCGCTTCGCCCTTGGCGCCGCGGTGGCCGTAAATAAGGGTCACGGTTGTTCCTTGTCCGTACGGGGTTGATGGTGGCGCACGCTGTTGACCACGTGATCGTATTCAAAATACACGCTGAAGGTGCGGTAATCCCAGCGGGTAATCGGCGGCTGGCCGACGCTGGGGTGCTCCTCATCCGCCAGGCCAAAACGTTCCAGCACCGCACGGCGTGATTCGCCACGGCGCGGCAGATCATTTGCAGACTCGGCACCTTGTGCGCCTAGCGGGATCTGCAGGGTCTCGGCATGGCTGCACAGGGGCAGGAGCAAACTTAGTAACAGGGCGAGGCGGGGCATGGCGGCTCTCGTCAGGAAGGGTCAGTCTGTTCACGCGCCTGGCGACGTTCAAGGGCCTGGCGCTGCAGGATGTGGCGTGCGAGCAACTGGCGCTGGGCTTCGGTGAGGGCTTCAAACTCGGTGCCGATCTCGAACTGCTGATCCGCCAGCGTGCGGCAATGGATGACCTGAGCGCGCAGCAGCAGACCCAGAGCCTGGGGCATCAGCACCATCTTGATCGCCAGATGTTCACCGACCGCGACGGCTTGGGCACTGGTGAAACTGACCCCGCCTTCCGACAGGCTGACCTGTTTGGGTGTGCCGATGTCGCGCAGCAGGCCCTGGGCGACGGCCTGGCCGAGCAGGTCGATGCGCTTGTTCATCACCTTGAGGTAGTTGGCCAGGGTGCGGTCGCGCTCACCGATATGGCGCAGCAGGTGCTGGGACTCGAAGTCCATCAGGTGTAGGTCACTGAGCAGGTTGAACAGCGGCGAGCTGTCATGCAGCGCATCGCTGGCCAGGGCCTCGGCACCGTGCAGGGGGGTGAAATCCAGTGCGATCGTGTCATCGATACGATAGTATTCGCGGCGATCATCTACATCTTGAGTCGACATGGCGAACCCATGGTAGCGGTGGTGGTCTGAGTGTAAAGCTGCTCGCCAGGCCCCGCCACAAGGACGTTCCTCTTTTTCCTCGAACCAGCCTCCCACATGTTCAGACCTCTGTTCGTATTTATCGGCACGCGTTACACGCGGGCCAAGCGCCGCAACCATTTCGTTTCCTTTATTTCCCTCACGTCGATGATTGGCCTGGCCCTCGGGGTGCTGGTGATGATTCTCGTGCTATCGGTGATGAACGGCTTCGATCACGAGATGCGCACCCGCGTGCTCGGCATGGTGCCCCATGCCACGCTCGAATCGGCGACGCCGATCGACGACTGGCGCAGCCTTGGCGAGCGTGCCCTGGAAAATCCGCAGGTCCTCGCCGTGGCGCCATTCAGCCAGATGCAGGGTTTGTTAACCCACGAAGGCACGGTGCAGAAAGTGCTGATCAATGCCGTCGACCCGCTGGAGGAGCCGAAGGTGTCGATCATTGGCGACTTCTTTCAGCAAGGCAGCCTGCAGGCGCTCAAGCCGGGTGACTTCGGCATTGTGATTGGCGACAAGGCCGCGACCAAGCTAGGCGTGGGCATTGGTGATCGCATCACCTTCGTTGCGCCGGAAGTGACGGTCACCCCCGCGGGGATGTTTCCGCGCCTCAAGCGCTTTACCGTCGTGGGCATTTTCCATGTCGGCGCCGGTGAGATCGACGGCTTTATGGCCATGACCCATGTGCAGGACCTGGCGCGTCTGCAACGCCGCCAGGCCGATCAGGTGCAGGGTATTCGCCTGAAGTTCGCCGACCTGTTCCAGGCGCCGCGTACCGCCTGGGAGCTGGCGCAGACCCTGGGCGACGACACCTATTACGCCCGCGACTGGACCCGTACCCACGGCAACCTGTACCAGGCCATCCGTATGGAAAAAGCGATGATCGGCCTGTTGTTGCTGCTGATCGTTGCGGTGGCGGCATTCAATATCATCTCCACCCTGGTCATGGTGGTCACCGACAAGAAGGGCGATATCGCCATTCTGCGCACCCTGGGTGCCACGCCCCGGCAGATCATGGCGATCTTTATGGTCCAGGGCACGGTGATCGGCGTGGTGGGCACGCTGATCGGCGCGGTGCTCGGCTGCCTCGCTGCGCTCAATATCAGCGCCGGGATCGCCGCCCTGGAGCGCGCCCTGGGGATTCACTTTCTCAATGCCGATGTTTATTTCATCGATTACCTGCCCTCGCAGTTGCTGCTCGCCGATGTGTTGATGGTCTGCGCGGCGGCACTGCTTCTGAGTTTTCTCGCCACCCTTTATCCGGCCTGGCGCGCGGCGCGCACCCAGCCCGCGGAGGCCCTGCGTTATGAGTAACCCGGTGATGCACGATCGCGCCGTTCTGAGTTGTCGCAACCTGAGCAAGTCCTACGACGAAGGCCCGCAGTCGGTGCGCGTGCTCGACGACCTGCAGCTGGAGCTGCTGCCGGGTGAGCGAGTAGCCATCGTCGGCAGCTCGGGCTCGGGCAAGAGCACCCTGCTGAACATGCTCGGCGGGCTCGACACGCCCAGCAGTGGCAGCGTCTGGCTGGCCGGCGAAGAACTGTCAGCGCTTAATGAAAAGCAGCGCGGTCTGCTGCGCAACCGCGCGTTGGGTTTCGTTTATCAGTTCCACCACCTGCTGCCGGAGTTCACCGCTCTGGAGAACGTCTGCATGCCGTTGCTGATTGGCCGTACAAGCATCGCCGAGGCCCGTCAGCGCGCCACTGCGCTGCTGGAGCGGGTGGGGCTGGGGCATCGCCTGTCGCACAAGCCCGCCGAACTCTCGGGTGGCGAGCGTCAGCGCGTTGCGATTGCCCGTGCTCTGGTCAACCAGCCAGGTCTGGTACTGCTCGATGAGCCTACTGGTAACCTCGACCAGCACACTGCGCAGGACATCCAGGACCTGATGCGCGAGCTGAGCAGCGCCTCGCAGACTGCGTTTCTGGTGGTCACCCACGACCTCTCCCTGGCGCGTCAGATGGACCGCATTCTGCGCCTGGAAGACGGCAAGCTGGTGGCCGGCTGATGTTCCGTCCTCTGAGTGTCTACATCGGTTTGCGCTACACGCGGGCCAAGCGGCGCAATCACTTTATCTCGTTTATTTCCCTGACCTCGATGATTGGCCTCGCCCTGGGTGTGCTGGCGATGATTGTGGTGCTCTCGGTGATGAACGGCTTTCAGCGCGAAATGAGCACCCGCATTCTCGGCATGGTCCCGCACGCTAGCATCTCCTCGACTGGCAAGGCGCTGGACAACTGGCAGGCGGTGGCCCAGGCCGCAGCGAAGAATCCGGCAGTGCATGGCACGGCGCCTTTCGCCGAACTGGAGGGCATGCTCTCGTATCGTGGCGCCATGCAGCCCATTCAGTTGCAGGGCATCGACCCGGCGCAGGAGCGCAAGGTCTCGATCATCGGCGAGCACATGGTGCAGGGCCGCTTGAGCGACCTGGTGCCAGGCGAGTTCGGT
This sequence comes from Gammaproteobacteria bacterium, assembly GCA_018826895.1. Classification (GTDB taxonomy): domain Bacteria; phylum Pseudomonadota; class Gammaproteobacteria; order Pseudomonadales; family Pseudomonadaceae; genus Aquipseudomonas. The sequence goes on along the minus strand of JAHJYA010000078.1, from coordinate 16,628 downwards.
GTGGTGATCGGTGAGATTACCGCGCGGCGCTTTCAGCTCAAGGTCGGTGACAAGCTGGCGCTGATCGTCCCGGAAGCTAGCTCCGTGCCGGGCGGTATCACGCCGCGCATGCAGCGCCTGAATGTGGTCGGGGTGTTCAAGGTCGGCGCCGAGCTGGACAGCTCCCTGGCGCTGATCAGTGTCGCTGACGCGGCACAAATCCTGCGCCTGGAGCCGGGTCAGGTGCCCAGTGTGCGGCTCAAGCTGGCCGACCTGTACCAGGCCCCTCAGGTAGCCGCCGCTGTGGTGGCTGGCCTGGGCGAGGGCTATCGCGCCAGCGACTGGACCTTGACCCAGGGCAGCCTGTTCAGCGCCATGAAGATGGAAAAGACCATGATTGGTCTGCTGCTGTTGCTGATCGTCGCAGTGGCAGCGTTCAACATTATCGCCACCTTGATCATGGTGGTCGCCGACAAGGGCGGTGATATCGCCATCCTGCGTACGCTGGGCGCGACGCCGCGACAGATCATGGGCGTGTTTATCGTCCAGGGCTCGGTGATTGGCGTGGTGGGTACGCTGATTGGCGCGGTGCTGGGCATTGCGGCGGCGCTGAATGTCAGCCAGTTGGTCGGTTGGATCGAACGCATCAGTGGCCAACAGGTGCTCAGCTCCGATGTCTACTTCATCAGCAACCTGCCCTCGGAGTTACAGGCCGGTGATGTCGTGCTGATCTGCAGCGCGGCATTGGCGCTTAGCTTTCTGGCCACGCTCTACCCGTCATGGCGCGCCGCGCAGATCCAGCCGGCTGAGGCACTGCGTTACGAGTAGTGAGTGCCGGCCAATAAAAAGCCGCTACCAGGTAGCGGCTTTTTATTGACTGTCATTCAGCGCTGCCAGGCGCTGCTGCGCGGCGTTGCTGGCGTTTGCGCCAGTTATGGCGCACCCACCAGTGCCAGTAAGCATTGGTGCCGACGTAGCCGAGTACGGCGATGATCAGGCCAAGTACCAGTGAGCCCAGGTAGAGCGGCTGCCAGTGGGTCTGCAATACGTGGCCGATCCAGCCCAGGGACATGTGTTCGGGCATTTGCAGGGCGGGTGTGCCGGTCATCCAGGCACCTGCCTTGTAGTTGCAATAGAACACGGCCGGCATGGTGATGGGGTTGGTCAGCCAGACCAGACTCACGGATATGGGCAGGTTGGCGCGGGCAGGAATGGCCACCGCAGCGGCAGCAAGCATTTGCATGGGCATCGGGATCATCGCCCAGAACAGACCGATGGCCATGGCGCGCGACACGGAGTGGCGGTTGAGGTGCCAGAGGTTGGGGTCATGAATCAGTACACCGAGAAAGCGCAGGGATTTGCTTTCCTTGATCCGTTCCGGGCTGGGCATGTAGCGTTTGAATAAGCGACGCGGCATGAAATATCTCTGGCAGGCTGAGCGCGCGAATAGTATGCCTGGATTGACAGTGCGCTGCGGTGCGTCTTTGTTTCAGTAAGTCTGCAGGATGGCAGGTGTTTACGACAGGGAGTCGAGCGATGCGCGCAGCAATACTGGCGCTGGTTATAGGGATGCTGCTGATCCGCTGGTTGCCCGCGCTGCCCGCCAGCCCATGGCTGTGGGGATTGGGGCTGGGTGGCCTGGCTCTGTTGCCGCTGCGCCTGTATCCGCTGGGCTGCTTGCTGCTGGGGTTCACCTGGGCCTGTCTGTCCGCGCAGATGGCGCTGGATGATCGCCTGAGTGCGGACCTGGACGGGCGCACCCTCTGGCTGCAAGGGCGGGTGGTCGGGCTGCCCGACGCCCGTGAAGGCGTGGTGCGCTTTGAGGTGGCGGATGCCGAGTCGCGCCGTGCAACGCTGCCCAGCCTGATCCGCGTGGCCTGGTACGACGGTCCTCTGGTGCGTGCCGGCGAGACCTGGCGCCTGGCCGTACGCCTACGGCAACCCCAGGGTGGGGTTAATCCGCAATCCTTCGATTACGAGGCCTGGTTGCTGGCGCAGCGCATTGGCGCCACCGGCACGGTCAAAAGTGGCCAGCGACTGGCCGCAGCCGACGGGGCGAGTACCTGGCGTGACCAGTTGCGTGCCCGGCTGCTGGCCGTGGACGCTTTCGGCCGTGAAGGTGCGCTGGCCGCTTTGGTACTGGGCGACGGCTCAGGTCTTTCAACGGCCGATTGGCGTGTGCTGCAGGACACCGGCACCGTGCATCTGCTGGTCATCTCCGGGCAGCACATTGGTTTGCTGGCAGGGCTGTTGTATGGCTTGGTCGCCGGGTTGGCGCGTTGGGGGCTCTGGCCCCGCGCGTTGCCTTGGTTGCCCTGCGCCTGTCTGCTGGCACTGATTGGGGCGCTGACCTACGGCGCGCTGGCCGGTTTCGAGGTGCCGGTGCAGCGCGCTTGCGTGATGGTCGGCCTGACACTGTTGTGGCGCTGGCGCTTTCGCCATCTGGGCGTCACCTTGCCCCTGCTGCTGGCTTTGTTGGTGGTGCTCTCGCTCGAACCGCTGGCGGTGTTGCAGCCTGGGTTCTGGCTGTCGTTCGGTGCGGTTGCCTTGTTGGTGCTGATCTTCTCCGGGCGTTTGGGGGCATGGCGCTGGTGGCAGAGCCTGGGACGTGCACAATGGGCGATGGCCCTGGGGCTATTGCCGCTGATGGTGGCGCTTGGCTTGCCGGTCAGCCTCAGCGGGCCGCTGGCCAATCTGTTGGCCGTGCCTTGGGTTGGGCTGCTGGTGGTGCCGCTGGCATTGCTCGGCACACTGTTGCTGCCGATACCAGGCGTCGGTGAGAGCATCTTGTGGCTGGCGGGAGGATTGCTCGCGCTACTCTTCCATGGCCTCACGCTACTGGCCGCTGCCGTGCCTTCCTGGCTCTCGGTCGACCTGCCAGTGATGGCTTGGCTGGCGTTGGTCCTAGGCGTGCTTATGCTGTTGCTGCCGGGCGGGGTGCCGCTGCGCGGGCTTGGCCTGGCGCTGATCTTGCCGCTGGCGTTCTGGCCAGTGTCCAAGCCTCCGGTGGGCCAGGCCGAAGTATGGGTGCTGGATGTGGGTCAGGGCCTCGCGGTGCTGGTGCGCACCCGTGAACACGCGCTGCTGTATGACGCCGGCCCGCGATTTGGCGAGTTCGATACCGGTGAGCGCATTGTGCTGCCTTCGTTGCGCCAGTTGGGCGTGCGTCATCTTGATCGGCTGTTGATCAGCCATGCTGACAATGACCATGCCGGTGGCGCGGTAGCCGTGGCCCATGGTTTACGCGTGGGGGATGTGGTCAGCGGTGAGCCGCAGAAGCTGCCAGCCGAACTGGCGGCACGGCCCTGTGACACCATGGCGTGGCTGTGGGACCAGGTGCAGTTTCGTACCTGGCGCTGGGCCGCTGCGGGTGACGGCAATCAGGCTTCCTGTGTCGTGCTGGTGGAGGCGGGCGGGGAGCGCATCTGGCTGACTGGCGATATCGATGTGGCTGCCGAGCAAGCCTTGCTCGACAGCGGCTTGCCGCTTGCGGCGCGCTGGCTGCTGGCGCCGCACCATGGCAGTCGCACCTCGTCTTCCCCCGTGCTGCTCGATGCCGTGCAACCCCTGGTAGTGCTCGTCTCACGTGGTCGGCACAACGCCTTCGGCCATCCGCACCCGGAGGTGCTCGAGCGTTTTCGCGTACGCGGTATAAGCGTGCAGGATACTGCGCTGCAAGGTGCCATTCGCGTCGACCTCGGGACCTTCGGCGCTGCACAGGGCTGGCGTGAACAACGACGCTTCTGGCGGGAAAAATGAGAACCGCGACGGTCGGCGAGGCCTCGACCCTATGCTAGAGTGGCGCCACTTTCGCAGAGGGGATGTGCCACCGTGTGGGAACTGGTCAAAGCTGGCGGCTGGATGATGCTGCCGATCATGTTGTGCTCTATCGCCGCTGCCGGCATCGTCGCCGAGCGCCTATGGACCCTGCGTCCTGCCCGGGTCACGCCCGCCAACCTGCTGGGGCAAGTGTGGCGTCAGGTCAAGGACAAGAAACTCACTAACCAGACGCTCAAGGAACTGCGCGCCGGCTCGCCGCTGGGGCAGATCCTCGCCGCCGGCCTGGCCAACTCCAAGCATGGTCGCGAGATCATGAAGGAGTGCATTCAAGAGGCGGCCGCTCGGGTGATTCATGACCTGGAGCGTTACCTCAATGCCCTCGGCACCATCGCCGGCATCGCTCCCTTGCTCGGCCTGCTCGGTACAGTGCTGGGCATGATCGAGATTTTCAGCTCGTTCATGGGCGCCGGTATGGCCAATGCTCCGGTGCTTGCCGGTGGTATCTCCAAGGCGCTGATCACCACTGCCGCGGGCTTGATGGTGGCTATCCCTGCGCTGTTCTTCCACCGCTACCTGCAGCGTCGCATCGATGAGCTGGTAGTGGGTATGGAGCAGGAAGCGATCAAACTGGTCGAGGTGGTGCAGGGCGATCGTGACGTCGATCTGGGTGAGGACAAGGCGTGAAATTCCGGCGCAAACCGCGGGAGAACGTCGAGATCAATCTGGCCTCGCTGATCGACGTGGTATTTATCCTGCTGCTGTTTTTCGTGGTTACCACGACCTTCACCCGCGAGACCCAGCTCAAGGTCGACCTGCCGGAAGCGGCCAGCGGCACGCCGCCCGAGCAGACCGAGCTCAAGCAGATGGAAATCCTGATCGCCGCCGACGGCAGTTTTTCGCTGAACGCCAAGGCCTTGCTCAAAAGCGATCTGGACACCCTGATGGCCGCCCTGCAGAAGGAGTCGGAGGGTGACAACAGCCTGCCGCTGACCATCAGCGCCGACGCCATGACGCCGCACCAGGCGGTGATTACTGCTATGGATGCTGCCGGCAAGCTCGGCTTCGCCCATCTGCGCATCACCACCGTCGAGGCGCAGCCTACGCCGTGAGCCGTTTGACTGAGCGCCTGGTCGCAGCCTGGTACCGCGGCCATCCTGCCCTCGCGCTGTTGCGCCCGCTTGAGGCGCTCTACCGGCGCGTGGTGCAGCGCAAGCGCGCGCGCTTTCTCGCCGGCCTGTCGCCGAGTTACCGCGCGCCGGTGCCTGTGGTGGTAGTTGGGAATATCACGGTGGGTGGCACCGGAAAAACCCCGATGATTCTCTGGTTGATCGAGCACTGTCGTGCCCGTGGCTTGCGCGTGGGCGTAGTCAGCCGAGGCTACGAGGCTACGCCGCCGAGCCTGCCCTGGCGGGTGCAGGCTGAGCAGAGTGCGGCGCAGACGGGGGACGAGCCGTTGCTGATCGTCCAGCGCAGCGCTGTGCCGCTGATGATCGACCCTGATCGTGGCCGCGCGGCCCGTGCCTTGCTGGCCAGTGAACCGCTGGATCTGATCCTCAGCGACGACGGCCTGCAGCATTATCGACTGGCCCGCGACCTCGAACTGGTGCTGATTGACGCCTCTCGCGGCCTGGGTAATCGTCGTTGTTTGCCGGCCGGGCCGCTGCGCGAGCCTGTCGAGCGTCTGCAGTCGGTCGATGCCGTGCTGTATAACGGCGCCGCTGCGGGTGAGCCGGACGCGTTTCAGTTCACCCTGCAGCCCAGTGCGCTGGTCAACCTGCGCACGGGCGAGCGCCAGCCACTGACGTATTTTCCAGCCGGCCAGGCCCTGCATGCTGTGGCCGGTATCGGTAATCCGCAGCGTTTCTTCACCACGCTCGAGGCGCTACACTGGCGCCCTGTGACCCACGCGTTCGCCGACCATGCTGCCTACAGTGCCGAGTTGTTGCAGTTCAGCCCGACACTGCCGTTGGTGATGACGGAAAAAGATGCGGTCAAATGCCGTGCCTTTGCCGCGGCCGACTGGTGGTATCTGGCTGTCGATGCTCAGCCTTGTGCCGCCTTCGCGGCCTGGTTCGATACCCAGCTCGACAGACTGCTGCCCAGCGCCTGAACCTTTGCCTGCGATGCCCCGTATCGCGCTTTTTTCTCAAGGATTGCCCATGGACCCGAAATTACTCGACATCCTTGCCTGCCCGCTGTGCAAGGGGCCGCTGAAGTTGTCTGCCGACAAGTCCGAGCTGACCTGCAAGGCCGATGCGCTGGCCTTTCCCGTGCGTGACGGCATCCCGGTGATGCTGGAAAGCGAAGCCCGCACCCTGACTGTCGACGAGCGCCTGGACAAGTAAATGAGCAAGCCTGCCTTCACCGTTGTAATCCCCGCCCGTTTTGCCTCCACCCGGCTGCCCGGTAAGCCGCTGCAGATGATAGCCGGCAAGCCGATGATCCAGCATGTCTGGGAGCAGGCGCGTAAAAGCAGTGCCCAACAGGTCGTAGTGGCCACAGACGATGCGCGCATTGTCGAGGCTTGCCAGGCCTTCGGTGCCGAGGTGCTGTTGACCCGCGCCGAACATAACTCCGGTACCGATCGTCTGGCCGAAGTCGCCGCGGCTCTGGGCCTCGCGCCTGATGCCATTGTGGTCAACGTGCAGGGTGACGAGCCGCTGATTCCACCGGCGATTATCGATCAGGTGGCGGCGAACCTGGCGAGCAATCCCCAGGCGGGCATCGCCACCCTGGCCGAACCGATCGACGATGTAGCTGCGCTGTTCAATCCTAATGTGGTCAAGGTGGTGGCGGACAAGAGCGGTCTGGCCCTGACCTTTAGCCGTGCGCCGCTGGCCTGGGCACGCGATGCCTTTGCCGCCAGCCGTGATGTGCTGCCGGCTGGCGTACCTTATCGCCGGCATATCGGCATCTATGCCTACCGCACCGGCTTCCTGGCGGATTTCGTCGCCTGGGGCCCGTGCTGGCTGGAAGACACCGAGTGCCTGGAGCAATTGCGCGCGCTCTGGCATGGCGTGCGTATTCATGTCGCCGATGCCCTGCAAGCGCCGCCGGCCGGTGTAGACACCGTCGAGGATCTGGAGCGGGTACGCCGCTTGCTGGGGGGCTGATGCGCGTTCTGTTCGTCTGCCTGGGTAATATCTGCCGCTCGCCGACCGCCGAAGGGGTGCTGCGGCACAAGCTACGCATGGCCGGTCTCGATAATCTGGTGGAGGTCGACTCGGTGGGGACCGGCGATTGGCATGTCGGCAAAGGCGTCGACCCCCGCACTGCCGAGGCGGCGCTGCAGCGCGGCTATGACCTGTCGGCGCTGCGCGGGCGCCAGGTCGCACTTGCTGATTTCGCCCGTTTCGACCTGATTCTGGCGATGGACAAGCAAAACCTGCAGCACCTGCAACGCATGCGCCCGGCGGCCTCAACCGCCGAGATGGACCTGTTCCTGCGCCGCTACCAGGGCGCGCGCGACGAGGTGCCCGACCCTTACTACGGCGGCCCGGCCGGGTTCGATGAGGTGCTTGACCTGGTCGAGCACGCCTGTGATGCGCTTGTGAATGAGCTGCGGAGGCGCCTGTGAGCCTGCAGATACGCGAGCATGTCTCGCTCCAGGCCTATAACAGCTTCGGTTTTGTGGTGGCAGCGCGCTGGTACGCCGAGGCCGAGGATGAGCAGGACGTATGCGAGGCGCTGGCTTTCGCCGCGGCGCATGGGCTGCCCGTGCTGCTGCTGGGCGGCGGCAGCAATCTGGTGCTGACCCGTGATGTCGAAGCGCTGGTGTTGCGCATGGCCGCTCGCGGTGTGCGTATTCTCGAAGACGATGGCCAGACCCTGCTGATCGAAGCCGAGGCCGGCGAGCCCTGGCATCCGTTTGTCCAGCAGACCCTGGCCCTGGGTGCCAGCGGGCTGGAAAACCTCAGCTTGATCCCCGGCACCGTGGGCGCCGCACCGGTGCAGAACATTGGCGCCTATGGCGTCGAGTTAAAAGATGTCTTCGCCGGGCTGACGGCTCTGGATCGAAACACGGGCGAGCGGCGTGACTTCAGCCTGGCCGATTGTGCCTTTGCTTACCGCGACAGCCTGTTCAAACGCGAGCCCGGCCGTTGGGTGATCCAGCGCGTGCGCTTCGCCCTGCGTCGCGCCGCCCCCCTGCACCTGGATTACGGGCCGGTGCGCCAGCGCCTGGAGCAGATGGGCATCCACGAGCCGACGGCGCAGGCGGTCAGTCAGGCGATCTGTGCGATTCGTCAGGAAAAGCTGCCCGATCCGGCGCAGCTCGGTAATGCCGGCAGCTTTTTCAAAAACCCGGTGGTGCCTGCAGAACTCGCTGCAGAGCTGCGCGCGGTGCACCCTGATCTGGTGGGTTACCCGCAAGCCGATGGCCAGGTCAAATTGGCTGCCGGTTGGCTGATCGAGCGGGCCGGCTGGAAGGGTTACCGCGAGGGTGACGCCGGGGTCCATGGTCTGCAGGCGCTGGTGCTGGTCAACTACGGCCAGGCCAGCGGCGCGCAAATTATCGACCTGGCAACGCGTATCCAGGCCGATATCCAGGCGCGCTTTGGCGTCAGCCTGGAGATCGAGCCGAACGTGCTCTAGTGTCGCAACACAGGTCATCTGTCGCTCTCTGTAGGAGCGAATTTATTCGCGATATATCTTGAAAGTGCTACAGAAATCGCGGCTAAAGCGGAGCGCCGCCCGGCCCCTCCCATGTGACCTGGCATTGACCGACATTTGATTAGTGTCGTGACACTCGGTGATATTCGCTCGGTAGCCTGGGTTGAGCATCGCGATACCCGGGAAGAGGTGTCCCGGGTGTCGCTGCGCTCGACCCAGGCTTACGTGCTGGGGTATCGGGGCGAGCGGATGGGTCAATAACGGCTGAGCGCTTGGGTCATTGAGATGCGGCGCGGCTGCGCCTACTGTGGCTGCTCGCAAGCCTCAGTGTATCGCCGCACTGCGCCTTGATCCTGCTGTTGCCTGGAGGCCCCATGTCCGCTCCATTGTCCGCGTTGAAGGTACTGGATTTTTCCACCTTGCTGCCAGGCCCATTCGCCTCATTGCTGTTGGCCGATATGGGTGCCGAGGTCTTGCGGGTCGAGTCGCCGAGTCGCATGGACCTGGTGCGTTTGCTGCCGCCCTATGATGCGGGCGTGTCCGCTAGCCACGCCTACCTGAACCGCAACAAGCGCAGCATTGCTCTTGACCTGAAAAAGCCCGAGGCGGTGGAGGTGGTCAAGCAGCTGGTGGCTGAGTACGACATTGTGCTGGAGCAGTTTCGCCCTGGCGTGATGGATAAACTCGGCGTCGGCTACGCGGCGCTCAAGGCGATCAACCCGCGGCTGATTTACGTGTCCATCACCGGCTACGGGCAAACCGGTCCCTACCGTGACCGCGCCGGGCATGACATCAATTACCTGGCCCTGGCCGGTCTCGCCAGTTACACCGGTCGGCGCGACAGCGGCCCGCTGCCCTTGGGCATTCAGGCGGCGGATATCGCCGGCGGCTCGCTGCATGGGGTGATTGGCTTGCTGGCTGCGGTGATTCAGCGCCAGACAACGGGGCTGGGCCAGCAGGTGGACATCAGCATGACCGATTGCGTCTTCAGCCTGCACGGTATGGCCGGCGCTGCGTACCTGGCGGCTGGGGTGGAGCCGGCGATGGAGAACCAGGCGCTCAACGGCGGTAGCTTCTACGACTATTACCGCACCCGCGATGGTCGCTGGTTTGCCGTCGGCAGCCTGGAGCCGCAGTTTATGCAGCCGTTCTGCGCCGCCCTTGGCCGGCCAGACTTGGCGGCGAATGGCCTTTCGCAGAAACCTGAGGTCCAGCAGGCGCTCAAGCGCGAGATCGCAAGCGAGTTCGAGACGCGCGATTTTGCCGAGTGGAGTCAGGTGTTCGCTGGTCTGGATGCCTGCGTGGAGCCGATGCTCAGCCTCAGCGAGGCGGTCGAACACCCGCAGATCAAGGCGCGTGGGCTGGTCACCGAGGTGCCACGGGCAGGTGCTGCTCCCCAGGCGCAGATCGGCTGTCCGATCAAGTTCTCCGAGGGCTTGCCTGAGCCGCGGCACATAGGCGCGTCCCTGGGCGCCGATACCGAGGCAGTGTTGGCCGAGCTGGGTTACTCGGCCGAGCAGATCGCTATGCTCAGGGCGCACAACGTGGTGGTTTAGCTGGCGCTCAGGGTCATCAGAATGTCGGCGTACCAGGTGCAGTTCAGGCCAAGGGCCTCGTCGATATCCAGGTCGCGGTTACCCACATCGAGCCGTGCCGAATGCACGCCCAAGAGCACCCAGGGCAGGTCGCCAGTCACCCGGTTGCGGGTCCCAGGGGCGCGCATCACCACTGGCGCGCCGCTGGTGCCGCGGTGGGTGCGGGCGTCGCTGAGAAAATAGCCCTCACCCTGGAAGCGCAGGCCGAACGAGGAGGCAATCGCCGCCTGACGAACCACCGGCATGTGATGCAGGCTGTCGTGAAAGCCCAGCGGAAAGCCGACTATCAGCAGCGAGGTGCCGACTTCTACTTCCTCCAGGCTGTGTTGCAGGTGCGCCGGGGTAAAGGCGCGGTAGACCATGCTGGGCGGCAGTGCCTCGCGTTTCAACTCGATCAGGGCGACATCGATTTCGCCGCTACCATCGATACCCTGGCGCCACTGGGACTTGCCGTCCTGGTACAGCGGGATGGAAAAGCCGATGGAGCGGGTGAGGTTGTCGGCATCGATGTGCAGTTCGATTTCCAGGCGATTGGGGCAGTGGTCGCTGGGCTCGTCGATCATCACGTGGCGGCTGGTGACCAGAAACAGGCGCTGGTCACGCTCGAAGAAGAAGCCGCTGGCATTGGTCAGCAGGCGCGTGCCATCGAAGGTCGAGACGCGCGCGGCGCTGAGCAGAAGGGGTTCGATCATCAGATGTCCTTGTCGAGGCAACGCCGGGAGCGGCCATGATGGCGTATGTCGCTGGTTGGCAGGGATTTATAACGGGCGGGGTTATTCGCTGCGTTGCTCGCCACTGAATGTCAGGGTCGCTTTGCAGCGCCGACACAGGTAACGCCGGCCTTTGCCGACCAGGGCGTGACGCTGGGCGGAAAACGGGAATTCGCCGTCGGCGCACGTGCAGCGGTAGATAAAACGACTGACCTGGCGACGTTTGACCGTATAGGTGTGGCAGCGGCTGGGCGGTAGCTCATAGACGCCGCGCATGATCAGTTGCCATTCCTCGCCATGGGGCTGGATGCGAAGGCCGAACAACTGGTGGGCCACCAGGTGGGCGACTTCATGGGGTACGGTCTGGCGCAGGAAGTCTTCGCGGTTTTCCTGATACAGCTGGGCATTGAAGCGCAGCAGGTTCTCGGTCAGGTGCGCCACTCCGGCTTTCTGCCCACGCAGCCGGAAGCTCACGGTGGGCCGGGCGAACTTACGTTTGAAGAAGGCTTCAGCCTGTTGGTAGCAGGCTTCGACGCGGGCATGAAGCGTTTCGGGCATGGCGGTAGGCAGATGGTCTGGAGGCCGCGATTATGCCGCAAGCAGCGGCGGCGTACAGTCACCGCTCGCCAGGTTCATCTTGTGGGCGCTCCTGCTGGGTGCTGTAGCTTTGGTCCTGTTGCACGCTGCGCAGGTAGTTTGGCTCCAGCCCCTGGGTCCACAGCAGGATCATGCCGACCTTGATATTGACCAGGACCAGCAGGGCCACGGCCCAGGTCGAGGCGGCGTAGAGAAAGCTCTGATGGTGATCGATACGCATAAAGCGCGGCAGGCCGATGATCAGCAGGTAACTGGCGTAACCCCCGGCGATTAGCAGCACGCTGATGGCCATCCAGCGAGTCGGGTACAGCGCTCCCAGTCCGGCGATAAAGAACGGTGTGCAGGTATAGGCAATAAAGCCCACGCACTGGTTGAACGTGGGCCGTGCCTCAAAGGTGCGCGACATCCAGCGCATGAAAAAGCCCATGATCACGGTGCCGAGCAAGATCGTCAGATAAAGCAGTACGCTCAATTGCAGGGCGCTGGGCGTATCCAGGCGAATGCGTTCCTGGTCGACCAGACTCCAGCCGACCCAGCGGGTGCCGATAAACATGCACACGGCCGGCAGCAGGGCAAGCAGCAACAGGTGCATCAGGTAGTTGGCGCTGTTGCGTTCCTCGTCGTCGCGGATGGCTGTCCAGGCACGGTCAGGGCGGGTGAGCAGGGTATAGAAGTGCGCATGCATCGCGAGCGCTCCGTCGGCCAGTGGCACGCAGTTTTTCCGCGGGCATCGTGACAGCTTGGAACGGTGCTCTTGGCCGGGGGTTCAACCTGTTTGCGGGAGTAGCAGAAACAACAAGGCCGCCCGAGTAGGCGGCCTCAGTAAGTATTTAACTCGGTTAGCTGGTGTACACCGGGCCGACCCCAAACCCCCACATGATGACCGAGCTGGCGATCATCGCCACCAGCACCACCAGGCCAACGGCGAGTACCGAGCTGGAAAACATAAAGCCTTCGTCCTCCGGGATGTTCATAAATGCCGGAATGCCGACATACAGCAGATAGACCGTGTAACAGATGGCCACAGTGCCAACGATCATTGCCAGCCACAGGTGTGGGTAGAGCGCCGCTAGCCCGCCGATAAACAGCGGCGTAGCGGTGTACGCCGCGAAGACCACGCATTGGGTGAGGTTGGGGCTGGCGTCGTAGGTGCGCGCCATCCAGTGAATGAAGGCGCCCATGACCGCTACGCCGGCAATCATGGCCAGGTAGGCCATCAGGGTGAGTTGCAAGGCACTGCCTTCGGTGAGCATCACCGGCGCCCGTGAGCCGATGGCCCAGCCAACCTGGGTGGTGCCGATATAAGCCGAGACCGCTGGTACCGCCGCCAGCACTAGGACATGGGTCAGGTACATGTGGCTGATGGTTTCTTCCTCGCCACGAATCTCTTGCCATTCTTGGTCGGGATGGGTGAAGAGCCCCCAAACGTGGTGGATCATATCAAGCACCTCCTCATTATTATGATGAGCCGCCCCCCGGCCCTGCGTCCGCTACGCATATGCTGCGCGAGCAGGTGGCAGGTCGAACCTCTGCGACCCTATGTCGCAGTATAGGTGGCGCTTTATCGTCAGGCGGACGCTGCTTAGAGCAAATAGCTCTCTGGGATTCAACGGTAATAGCGTTCCAGTATGTCCATGGCCTGATTGATCGCTTGCAGCCTGCTGGTGCTGCCGCCACGGTCCGGGTGGTGCTGACTCACCAGTTGTCGGTAGCGGTGCTTAATGCGCTGGGCGGTGAGCGGCTCGGCTGTATCCCTCAACTCGAACAGGGCCAGGGCAGCCTGGCGTTCTTCGCCGCCCTGCAGACCTCGCCAGAAGCTTTGCAGCAGCGCATCGACCTCAGCCGTACCGGTTGCCTGTAACTGGCTCAAGTCCAGGTAATAGGCGCGCAGCGGATCGTGTGCGCACAGTGCGACAGTGCCGGCCTGGTAGGGCAGCAGGCGAATGTTCAAGGTGTGGATCTCGATCCAGCCGGCGCGCTGCTCGCACAAGCGCTCGCGCAGACGGTAGAGGGCGTTGAACAGCAAGAAATGGCAGCGGAACAGGTTCAGGGTGTCGCTCAACGGCGCGCTGGGCAAGGCGCTGCAGCCTTGCTGGCGCAGGTGTTGGAGCAGAGCATACTCACCGATACCGGCAGGGTGCGCATGCAGCGCGGCCATTATGGGGTCAAGCAGATCGTCAGTTGCTTCAGTCATGGTTGCTTAACCGGCTGTCGTGCGCGGCATTTTCCTTGATGACAGGGTGGGGTGCGGCCTGGTTTCTGCGTAAAATGCCGCACTTTCGTCAGTATCCGGATTCCTGCGCACCATGGGCACCCTCTCGGTCAATCAGAACAAACTGCAAAAACGCCTGCGTCGCCAGGCCGGCGAAGCCGTTGCCGACTTCAATATGATCGAGGATGGCGACAAGGTCATGGTCTGCCTGTCCGGTGGCAAGGACAGCTACACCATGCTCGATGTGCTGCTGCACCTGCAGAAGGTCGCGCCGATCCAGTTCGAGATCGTTGCCGTGAATATGGACCAGAAGCAGCCCGGCTTCCCTGAACATGTGCTGCCGGCCTATCTGGAGTCCATCGGTGTGCCGTACCACATCGTCGAGAAGGACACCTACTCGGTGGTCAAGGAGAAGATCCCAGAAGGTAAGACCACCTGCTCGCTGTGTTCACGCTTGCGCCGGGGCACGCTCTACACCTTCGCCGATGAAATCGGCGCGACCAAGATGGCCCTGGGGCATCACCGCGACGACATTCTGGAAACCTTCTTCCTCAATATGTTCTACGGCGGCACGCTCAAGGCCATGCCGCCCAAGCTGCGCGCCGACGACGGGCGTAACGTGGTGATCCGCCCGCTGGCCTACTGCAGCGAAAGTGATATCGAGGCGTACAGCCAGCTCAAGGAATTCCCGATCATCCCGTGCAACCTGTGTGGATCCCAGGAAAACCTGCAGCGGCAGGTGGTCAAGGAGATGCTGCAAGAGTGGGAGCGCAAGACACCGGGGCGCACCGAGATTATGTTCCGTGCCCTGCAGAACGTGGTGCCGTCGCAACTGGCCGACCGCAACCTGTTCGACTTCAAGAGCCTGAAGATCGACGACAGCGCCACACCGCGCTTTCTCGACGTGATGAACCTGTAAGCGAGCGAACATGCGCGATTACCAATGGCTTAACGAATACTGCCTGAACCGCTTTGGCTCAGCCGCCGCCCTTGAGGCGCAGCTGCCGCAGCCGCGTACTGCGGCGCAGTTGCGGGCGATCAGTGACGACCGTTATCTGTCGATCATGAGCCTGCGGATCTTCCGTGCCGGGCTCAAGCACAGCCTGGTGGATGCCAAGTGGCCGGCCTTCGAACAGGCGTTCTTCGGTTTTGCGCCAGAGAAAGTGGTGCTGATGGGTGCTGAGCACCTGGAGCGCCTGATGCAGGACACCCGCTTGATTCGCCACCTGGGCAAACTCAAGAGCGTGCCGCGCAATGCTCAGTTCATTCTCGATGTCGGCCAGGAGAAGGGCAGTTTCGGCGCGCTGATTGCCGACTGGCCGGTGAGCGACATCGTCGGTCTGTGGAAATACCTGGCCAAGCAGGGCAACCAGCTTGGCGGATTGTCGGCGCCGCGGTTCTTGCGCATGGTCGGCAAGGACACCTTCGTGCCCAGCGACGATATGGTCGCGGCCCTCAAGGCTCAGGGCATTGTCGATAAACTGCCCACCAGTCAGCGGGATCGGGCGGCAGTGCAAGCCGCCTTCAATCAGTGGCACGCGCAAAGCGGGCGGCCGCTGTGCCAGTTGTCGGTGATGCTGGCGCATACGGTGAACCACTGAATTTGCAAAAAGGCGGCTTAGATGGCGCGGTAGAACTACTGGGTCACATTTAGTGCCATAGAATTTGCAAATGGACGCTATAGCGGGCATAGTCGCGTCCTTATTCAGTTTCTCGACACGGTCGTGCCCATGCCCAAACGCTTAGCACCCCTCGTGCCCCTCGCACTTACGCTGATGCTTGCCGCCTGTGCCAGCACCGCGCCGCAACCGCCGTCCGCGGTTGAGCTTCCTAGTCGTCCAGTCTCGATGGTCATGCCGTCGGTGGACGAGCAGGACGAAGAAAGTACCGAGATCGGTGCTTTCAGTGACGACAAAAGCTACGCATTGCCACAGCTGGCTGACAGTATTCTCAACCATGGGCTGTCCCTGGTCGGTACTCGTTACCGCTTTGGCGGAAGCTCGGTGAAGTCCGGTTTCGATTGCAGTGGCTTTATCGGCTATCTGTTCCGTGAAGAGCTCGGCATGCAACTGCCACGCTCCACCCGCGACATGATTAATATCGATGCGCCGCTGGTTGATCGCGCCGAGCTGGAGCCGGGTGATCTGGTGTTTTTCAGCACCGCCGGCCGTGGCCGGGTCAGCCACGCAGGTATCTACCTGGGTGATGACCAGTTCATCCATTCGAGCAGCAGCCGCAGCGGCGGTGTGCGCGTCGACAGCCTGGATGACCGCTACTGGAAGCGTACCTTTATCGAAGCCAAGCGTGTTCTGGCTCTCGCACCGAGCGAGACGCTGGCCCGTCACCCTTGAGCGTGACACAGGCGGCCTGCAACGCGCAGGTCGTCTGTCATTTCTGACCGTTCTGGTCGTTTCTCATATATTTCAACAGGCTGCTTGCCAAAGCTAATGCTTGCACTGAATAGTGCGAGCCGGCAGAGTAGGGCGCATTCCGGCTCAGGATATCGCCGCTGATGAATGCTCTCACCCGTCTGTCCTTGCTGTTTGCGCTCGCCTTGCTCGGCGCCTGTGCCAGCCATGCGCCTGCTCCTGCAACCGCTCCGGTACTTGAGCGGCCGGTGTTGGCCAGCCCGCTCAGCGGTTCCCCCGAAGATGTGCTGTTCAGAGCCCTTGGCCTGGTTGGCACGCCTTATCGCTACGGCGGTAATACCCCGGCGGGCGGCTTCGATTGCAGCGGCCTGATCGGTTATGTCTACCGCGATGCCGCCGGTATCAGCCTGCCGCGCTCGACCCGCGAACTGATCAGCATGCGCGCGCCGAATGTGGGGCGTGATCGCCTGCAGAGCGGCGACCTGGTGTTCTTCGCCACCAACGGTGGTCGCCAGGTCAGCCACGCCGGTATCTATGTCGGTGAGGGGCGTTTCGTTCACGCACCCTCCAGCGGCGGCACCGTGCGCCTGGACAGCCTGAGCAACAGCTATTGGCAGCGCACCTACCTGGATGCCAAACGGGTGTTTACCCCGGAACTGGCACGCAATCCTTAGCAGTAATGCCCGCGCCTATTCGTTTACCGCCTCAGCCAACGGCCTGTGAGTTGTGCGTTCGAGCGGCGCCGTTGACGCATCACCATCTACCCCCCCCCCCC
>JAHJYA010000077.1 GCA_018826895.1 Gammaproteobacteria bacterium | reverse complement strand
TGTTCGAGCATTTCCTGGCCGAATACAAGGCCGGACGCACGCCCAACCCGGACATCCTGTGCAACCGCGAAATCAAGTTCAAGGCGTTCCTCGATTACGCCCTGATGCTAGGCGCCGACCTTATCGCCACCGGTCACTACGTGCGCCGTCGCGACCTCGACGGGCGCACGGAGCTGCTCAAGGGCCTGGACCCGAACAAGGACCAGAGCTACTTCCTGCATGCGGTGGGCGGCGAACAGATCGCCAAGACCCTGTTCCCGGTCGGCGAGCTGGAAAAGCCCGCCGTGCGCGCAATTGCCGAGAAATACGCCCTGGCCACAGCAAAAAAGAAGGACTCCACCGGCATCTGTTTTATCGGCGAACGGCGTTTCAGCGATTTCCTCAAGCAGTACCTGCCCGCCCAGCCAGGCGTCATCGAAACCACCGAAGGCCTGGCGATTGGCAAACACCACGGTCTGATGTACCACACCATCGGCCAGCGCCAGGGCCTGGGTATCGGCGGCCAGAAGGACGCCAGCGACGAGCCCTGGTACGTGCTCAAAAAGGACCTGACGCGCAACGTACTGATCGTTGGCCAGGGCAACGAGCATCCCTGGCTGTTCTCACGGGCATTGCTGGCGTCCGAAATCTATTGGGTCAACCCGGTCGACCTGAGCACACCGCGTCGCCTCACCGCCAAAGTTCGCTATCGCCAAGGCGACCAAGCCTGCACCCTGGAAAAAACCGCCGACGGCTACCGCGCCACCTTCGACGAACCGCAGCGCGCGGTAACTCCCGGCCAGTCCGTGGTGTTCTACGACGGCGATATCTGCCTGGGCGGCGGCGTCATCGAAACAGCCGAACCCTGGTACCACGAGGACGCACGCCCATGACCCCGACTCAGGAGCAGTTGGTCGCCCTGGCCGCCGTTTTCGAGGCCACGGCCCTGGTCGACAAGGTCGCCAAGACCGGCCAGATCAGCGAAGCGGCCCTGGGCTGCATGCTCGGCAGCCTGCTGATCCGCGATCCCAAGACCACCCTTGACGTCTATGGCGGCGACGACCTCAACCTGCGTGACGGCTACCGCGCCCTTGCCAGCGCCCTGGAGCGCGACCCCGGCACGTTACAGCGCGACCCATTGCGCTACACGCTGGGGCTGCTGAGCCTGGAACGGCAACTGGCCAAGCGCGATGACCTGCTGCAGATCATGGGCAGTCGCCTGGACCAGATCCAGCAACAGGTCGAGCACTTCGGCCTGGTTCACGAGAACGTCATCGCCTCCTGCGGCGGCCTGTATCAGGACACCATCAGCACCTTCCGCCAGCGCATTCAGGTGCAAGGCGACATGCGCCATTTGCAGCAAGTGAACAATGCCTCGAAAATCCGCGCCCTGCTGCTCGCCGGTGTCCGCTCGGCGCGTCTGTGGCGCCAGCTTGGCGGACATCGCTGGCAGTTGGTCTTCAGCCGCGGCCGCTTGCTCAAAGAACTCTACCCACTGCTGCGCGGCTAACCGATGAGCGGCCGGCAGACTCGGCCACTGCAGGGCGCGGCGCTGCTGGCGCTGTCTGCCTTGCTGTTCGCCCTGATGGGCGTGGGCATTCGCGAAATCTCCGGGACAGTAAATAACGAGTCAGTGGTGTTCTTTCGCAATGCCGTCGGCGTGCTGTTCTTTCTTCCGTTGCTGCTCATCAAAGGCGTGCGCCCATTGCGCACGACGCGCCTGCGCGCCCATCTGTGGCGCACCGGCTATGGCCTGGCAGCCATGTACTGTTTCTTCTACGCCATCGCCCACCTGCCGCTGGCCGACGCCATGCTGTTCACCTACTCGGCGCCGCTGTTCACCCCGCTGATCGCCTGGTGGTGGCTCAAGGAGCCGCTGAGCGCACGTATTCTCTGCACATCATTACTGGGGCTGGCCGGTGTATTACTGGTGGCACGGCCCTCTGCTGCACTGTTCGAGGGCCAGGCGCTGGTCGGCCTGGCTGCCAGCATCATGGCCGCGTTCGCCTTCGTCTCCATTCGCGAGATGAGCGACACCGAGCCGACCTACCGCATCGTGTTTTATTTCACGTTGTTCAGCACCCTCGCCTCCGCCATCCCCTTGCTCTGGGCCTGGCAGCCACTGGATGGTCATACCCTGCTCCTGCTGCTGGGTATCGGGTTACTGGCGACTGTCAGCCAACTGATAATGTCCCAGGCCTATGCCTTGGCCCCGCCCGGACTGATCGGGCCGGTGGCTTACCTGGCCATCGTCTTCGCCGGCGCGATCGCCTGGTGGCGCTGGGGCGAAACCCCCGGCCTGACCTCATTGCTGGGTGCCGGGCTGATTTTTTCTGCCAGCTTGCTGGCCATTCTGCGTCGCAAGGCCTGAGTCGCGCCCACAGGCACGACGAATTCAGGGCGATTTCATGTATAATCTGCGCCCTTTTCGTCAGCCGACTGCCCGAGAACGCCTCCCATGCAGCTTTCCTCGCTCACCGCGGTTTCCCCCGTAGACGGCCGCTATGCCGGCAAAACCAGCGCCCTGCGCCCGATCTTCAGCGAATACGGCCTGATCCGTTTCCGCGTCATGGTTGAAGTACGCTGGCTGCAGCGCCTGGCCGCCCACGAAGGCATTGCCGAAGTCGCGCCCTTCTCCGCCGAAGCTAACGCCGTGCTCAATGAGCTGGCGGACAACTTCGCCGTCGAGCATGCCGAGCGCGTCAAAGAAATCGAGCGCACCACCAACCACGATGTCAAAGCCGTGGAGTACCTGCTCAAGGAGCAGGCCGCCAAGTTGCCGGAGCTGGACAAAGTCAGCGAGTTCATCCACTTCGCTTGCACCAGTGAAGACATCAATAACCTGTCCCACGCCCTGATGCTGCGCGCCGGCCGTGACGACGTGCTGCTGCCGCTGATGCGCCAGACCGCCGAAGCCATCCGCGAGCTGGCGATCAAATTCGCCGACGTGCCGATGCTTTCGCGCACCCACGGCCAGCCAGCGTCGCCGACCACCCTGGGCAAGGAACTGGCCAACGTGGTCTACCGCCTGGAGCGGCAGATCGCCCAAGTGGCCGCCGTGCCGCTGCTGGGCAAGATCAACGGCGCCGTGGGCAACTACAACGCCCACCTGTCGGCCTACCCGCAGATCGATTGGGAAGCCAACGCCAAGCAATTTATCGAAGGTGATCTGGGCCTGCAGTTCAACCCCTACACCACGCAGATCGAGCCGCACGATTACATCGCCGAGCTGTTCGATGCTATCGCTCGCTTCAACACCATCCTGATCGACTTCGATCGCGATATCTGGGGCTACATCTCCCTGGGCTACTTCAAGCAGCGCACCATCGCTGGCGAAATCGGCTCCTCGACCATGCCGCACAAGGTCAACCCGATCGACTTCGAGAACTCCGAAGGCAACCTGGGTATTGCCAACGCGCTGTTCCAGCACCTGGCAAGCAAGCTGCCGATCTCCCGCTGGCAGCGCGACCTGACCGACTCCACCGTACTGCGCAACCTCGGTGTCGGTTTTGCTCACAGCGTGATTGCTTATGAATCCAGCCTCAAAGGAATCAGTAAGTTAGAACTCAATGTTCAACGTATTGCTGAAGATCTGGACGCCTGCTGGGAAGTCCTCGCCGAGCCGATTCAGACCGTGATGCGCCGCTACGCCATCGAGAACCCCTACGAGAAGCTCAAAGAGCTGACCCGTGGCAAAGGCATCAGCCCCGAAGCGCTGCAGACGTTCATCGACGGCCTGGACATGCCAGCCGCCGCCAAGGCCGAGCTCAAGTTGCTGACGCCAGCCAGCTACATCGGTAACGCCGTGGCCCAGGCCAAGCGCATCTAACCGGCAATAGCCCTCTGACGCCCGGCTATGCCGGGCGTTTTCTTTTTCAGGCTTTTATTTATTTCAAGGGCTTAGCAATGAATCCTGATACTCCGCTACAACTTCTGGGCGGTTTGACGGCTCGCGAGTTCATGCGCGACTACTGGCAGAAGAAACCCCTGCTAGTGCGCCAGGCCATCCCTGACTTCGAGAGCCCGATTTCGCCGGACGAGCTGGCGGGCCTGGCCCTGGAAGAAGAAATCGAGTCGCGTCTGGTCATCGAGCACGGCGAGCGCCCCTGGGAGCTGCGTCGCGGACCCTTTGCCGAAGACGCCTTCGGCCAGCTGCCAGAACGTGACTGGACCCTGCTGGTCCAGGCAGTCGATCAGTTCGTCCCGGAAGTGGCCGAACTGCTGGAGCAGTTCAAGTTTCTGCCCAAGTGGCGCATCGACGACGTGATGATCAGCTTCGCCGCACCTGGCGGCGGTGTAGGCCCACATTTCGACAACTACGACGTGTTCCTGCTCCAGGGGTTCGGCAAGCGCCGCTGGCAGATTGGCCAGATGTGCGACTCCGAGAGTCCTATGCTGGAACACGCGGATCTGAAGATCCTCGCTGAATTCGCTAAAACTGAAGAATGGGTGCTGGAACCCGGCGACATGCTCTATCTGCCGCCGCTTCTGGCCCACTGTGGTACCGCTGAGGATGACTGTATGACGTATTCCGTAGGCTTCCGGGCGCCAAGCGCCGCTGAAGTTCTGACCCATTTCACCGATTTTCTCGGCCAGTTCCTGCCTGACGAAGAGCGCTACCGGGATGCCGATGCGCAGCCGACAAGCGACCCGACACAGATCCAGCGCGATGCCCTGGATCGCCTCAAAGCGTTGCTGCATGAGCACATGAGCGATGAACGCCTGCTGATGACCTGGTTCGGCCAGTTTATGACCGAGCCACGCTACCCGGAGCTGGTCGCCGGTATCGAGATCGACGAAGACGGTCTGCTCGGCGCCCTCGAAGAAGGCGCAGTACTGATCCGCAACCCCAGCGCCCGCCTGGCCTGGTCCGAAGTCGGCGACGACCTGGTGCTGTTCGCCAGCGGCCAGAGCCGCCTGCTCTCGGCCAGCCTGCGCGAACTGCTGAAGCTGGTCTGTGCGGCCGACGCCCTGCATATCGACAACCTCGGCCCATGGCTGGTCGACGACGAAGGGCGTAACCTGCTCCTCGAACTGACCAAGCAGGGCAGCCTGGGTTTTGCCGATGAGTGAGATTCAGGTGCGTCTGGCACACTGGCAACAGGACAATGCCGAGCTGCGGCGCATCCGTGAGGCAGTGTTTGTCGCCGAACAATCGGTAGCGCCCGAACTCGAGTGGGATGCCGAGGACGCCGACGCGACGCACTTTCTCGCCTACGAAGGTGACTACGCTGTTGGCACGGCGCGCTTGCTCGACGACGGCCATATTGGCCGCGTCGCGGTGCTCAAGGACTGGCGCGGACTGAATGTTGGCCACGCCTTGCTGAATGCGGTGATTGCCCATGCCGAACAGCACGGGCTCGACGTGCAACGACTCAGTGCCCAGGTGCAGGCAACGGCTTTTTATGAAAAGCTGGGCTTCCGCGTAGTCAGCGGAGAGTACCTGGAAGCCGGCATCCCCCATGTCGACATGGTGCGCAACCAGCCCTGATCGAGGTTGACATGCACGACGTAAACGCCCCGGAAGACGAACCCGACAGCACCCTGCCCGCCATCGAGTTCCAATCTCCGGGGCGTTTTAGTGTGCATAACCCCAGTACGACTACCCGCCCAGACGATAGCGACGAGCCGGCGCCTTTCAGGCTGGGCGCGCATAGCGCGGTGGAACGTTTCGAGCACCCGGACCAGGCCCGCGCTCACGCCCTGGCGCTCTGTCAGCAGGCGCGTCGCAGCCTGTGCCTGTACAGCGTCGACCTTGATCCCTGGCTCTATCACCGCGGCGCCATCCAGCAGGCGTGCAGCGTCTTGCTGCTGGCCAACCCGCGCAACCAGGTACGCATTCTGGTGCGCGACGCCACCCGCGCCGTAAAGGAAGGCCACCGTTTGCTGACGCTCTCGCGCAAGCTGTCGAGTAATCTGTCTATTCGCAAACTGCACCCCGATTACCCGGCCGAAGAGGTCGCTTTCCTGCTGGCCGACGACTGCGGCCTGCTGCTGCGCCCCGATCCCGCACAGTGCGCCGGGCTTGCCCTGTACCATGACGTGCAGCGCGTGCGCTTGCGCCAGAACCAATTCGACCAGGCCTGGCAAACCAGCCTTACCGACCCTGACCTGCGGAGTTTTTTGCTATGAATGCTCGCCTGCTGCTCGCCTCAACCCTGCTGGCCCTGAGCACCTGGAGTCAGGCAGCGACCGAAGTCATGCCACTCAACTACCGCACAGCCGATGAGTTGTTGCCGGTGGTGCAGTCAGTGCTAGGTAACGAAGGCAAGGTCACGCCCTACGGCAACCAACTGATCGTCAACGCCTCCTCCGCCAAACTCGAAGAGGTGCGCACGCTGCTAGGTCAGCTCGATACCCAGCCGCGGCGCTTGCTGATCAGTGTCGACAGCAGTGACAACAGCAGCCAGCAGGATCGTGGCTACCGGGCCGACGGCAGCATCAGCGCGGGCAATGGCCAGATCCAGATCGGCCAGGGTGAGCAGGCCGGCCGCGATCAGGTGCGCATCATCAGCCGCAGCACCAACAGCCGCTCAGGCGGCACGCAGCAGGTGCAAACCAGCGAGGGCTACCCTGCCCTGATCCAGGTCGGCCAGAGCGTCCCCCTGACCCAGCGCAGCACGGGCCCCTATGGCCAGGTCTACAGCGAGACCCAGTACCGCGATGTCACCCGTGGCTTTTACGTGACGGCGAGCCTCACCGGTGACATCGCCCACATCACCATCAGCAGTAACCGCGACCGGCTCAGCACCACCCAGCCGGGTGCGATCGACGTGCAGAGCACCGATACGCGGGTCAGCGGGCGCATTGGCGAATGGATCAGCATTGGCGGCATCAGCGAGCAGAGCCAGGCCAACCAGAACGGCATCGCAGTGCGGCGCTCCACTCAGGGCCGCGATGACATGAACCTGCGGGTCAAGGTTGAAGTCATGGAATAGGCCGCCAAAACATGACCAGACAGTCGCTCTAAGACTTATGTAGTAGTCCAAAAAAACCACTACAAAAACGTTTGACGAACACTTTTCGCAGAGGCATGATGACTTCGCTCCCGCTAATCAGGGGCCCTGGAAAGGGTCTTCGGGGCGCCTTCTTTCTTACCGTCAGAGGCGCGCCGTGTTGTAAAGCCCACAAGGCAGTTCAACGAGATTGCGACTGGAACGAAGTTGTCCTGAGGGACGGGGAAGCGTTTAAACGTATCAGCCAGCTGCAGCCTCTACGGTCGTCCAAGGCATCCACGAGCCAACAGACGAGCGCGTAGCGACTTCAACGCGCAGAGCGTCTCGTCACCCCCTCCTCCCGGTTTCAACAACCGTCTCTGGTCTCTTTCTCTTTGTTCTGCGGTGAGCCCCTAACGCCTCTACCCGTTGCACCGGGCCTGGCGTGGGAAAGTCGGTGCTCAACTCATTACACACCTTGAAGGATTGACCATGTCAGCTTACGAAAACGACATCAAGGCAGTCGCCGCGCTGAAAGAGGCCAACGGCAACAGCTGGAGCGCTATCAACCCGGAATCCGTGGCCCGCATGCGCGCTCAGAACCGTTTCAAGACCGGTCTGGAAATCGCCCAGTACACCGCCGACATCATGCGCAAGGACATGGCCGAGTACGACGCCGACTCCTCCGTCTACACCCAGTCCCTGGGCTGCTGGCATGGCTTTATCGGGCAGCAGAAGCTGATCTCGATCAAAAAGCACCTGAAGACCACCAACAAGCGCTACCTCTACC
Organism: Gammaproteobacteria bacterium; assembly: GCA_018826895.1. Classification (GTDB taxonomy): domain Bacteria; phylum Pseudomonadota; class Gammaproteobacteria; order Pseudomonadales; family Pseudomonadaceae; genus Aquipseudomonas. Next base: position 24,665 of record JAHJYA010000077.1, on the reverse strand, counting down.
TGTCCGGCTGGATGGTTGCCGCCCTGCGCTCCGAGTTCGGCCCGCTGCCGGACCAGTCGATGCATGAAAAGACAGCCGTCTCCGACCTGATCGAAGAGCTGTACACCTTCCTGCGCCAGGCCGACAGCCGCGAGCTGGACCTACTGTTCACCGCTCTGGACGCTGCTCGCGAAGCTGGCGACAGTGCCAAGGCTGCCGAAATCCAGAAGCAGATCGACAACTACGAAACCCACATCGTGCCGATCATCGCCGACATCGACGCTGGCTTCGGTAACCCGGAGGCCACCTACCTGCTGGCCAAGCGCATGATCGAAGCCGGCGCGTGCTGCATCCAGATCGAAAACCAGGTGTCCGACGAGAAGCAGTGCGGCCACCAGGACGGTAAAGTCACCGTTCCCCACGCCGACTTCCTCGCCAAGATCGCTGCCGTGCGTTACGCCTTCCTCGAGCTGGGCATCGACAACGGCGTGATCGTTGCGCGTACTGACTCCCTGGGTGCCGGCCTGACCAAGCAGATCGCCGTGACCAATGAGCCGGGCGACCTGGGCGACCAGTACAACTCGTTCCTCGATTGCGAAGAAGTGTCTGCCGCCGACCTGAAGAACGGCGACGTGGTACTCAACCGCGAAGGCAAGCTGCTGCGTCCCAAGCGTCTGCCGTCCAACCTGTTCCAGTTCCGTGCTGGCACCGGCGAAGCGCGCTGCGTACTCGACAGCATCACCAGCCTGCAGAACGGCGCCGACCTGCTGTGGATCGAAACCGAGAAGCCGCACGTTGGTCAGATCGCGGCCATGGTCGACGAAATTCGCAAGACCATCCCCAACGCCAAGCTGGTTTACAACAACAGCCCGTCGTTCAACTGGACCCTGAACTTCCGCCAGCAGGTCTACGATGCCTTCGTAGCCGAAGGCAAGGATGTCTCCGCCTACGACCGCGCCAAACTGATGAGCATCGACTACGATGCCACCGAGCTGGCACAGATCGCTGACGAGAAGATCCGGACCTTCCAGCGCGACGGTTCGGCCCACGCCGGCATCTTCCACCACCTGATCACGCTGCCGACTTACCACACCGCTGCACTGTCCACCGACAACCTGGCCAAGGGCTACTTCGCCGACCAGGGCATGCTGGCCTACGTCAAGGGCGTGCAGCGTGAAGAACTGCGTCAGGGCATCGCCTGCGTCAAGCACCAGAACATGGCGGGCTCGGACATCGGCGACAACCACAAAGAGTACTTCGCCGGCGAAGCAGCACTGAAAGCCAGCGGTAAAGACAACACCATGAATCAGTTCCACTGACAGCATGATGAGGTCGGCCGCCCTCTTGGGCGGCCACTTGAAAGCCCCGCCTGGCGGGGCTTTTTGCTACCCGAGGATTGAACTGCAGCAAGCTGCCGCGCGCGCTCTACGACCAAAGAACAGGCCTACCCCGTGCGCTTGGGCAATACAAAAAAATCACCGCAGGCGCCATGCTGAGCTACTGTCAGAGGGGCGCACTTATTTGCATAAATTGATGCCGCCTATCTGTAACTTTTTTTGTTTTGAAAAATTTACTTACACCTCAATCTAGGCATAATGCTCGCTATTCGGAGTGATCGATCAGGTTTTTCCTTTATCGACCCACACCACCCTAAACGAGCGAACGCCGTTCCTTGCATGAGGAGTTCAGGCATGACCGAAGCGACGACCGCACTGTCCCAACATTGGGCTCTGGCCGTATTTTTGCTCGGCGTCATCGGCCTCTGTGGCTTCATGCTCGGGGTGTCCGCACTGCTCGGCAGCAAAGCCTGGGGCCGCAGCAAGAACGAGCCTTTCGAATCGGGCATGCTTCCCACCGGCAGCGCACGCCTGCGTTTGTCCGCCAAATTCTATCTGGTCGCGATGCTCTTCGTGATCTTCGACGTTGAAGCCCTCTATCTCTTCGCCTGGGCGGTATCGGTACGCGAAAGCGGCTGGGCCGGCCTCATCGAAGCCACCGTTTTTATAGCAATTCTGTTGGCAGGTCTTGTCTACCTTTGGCGGATTGGGGCGCTCGATTGGGCACCGCAAAGCCGTCGCGATCGGCAGGCGAAGCTAAAACAATGAGGCTTTGGCGATGCAATACACCCTTACTCGGGTCGACCCCGATGCGCCCAACGAGGCGTATCCGGTCGGCCAGCGGGAGATCGTTTCCGACCCGCTGCTAGACGAACAAGTCCACAAAAACATCTACATGGGCAAACTCGAAGAGGTGCTCAGTGGTGCGGTCAACTGGGGGCGCAAAAACTCCCTGTGGCCGTACAACTTTGGCCTCTCGTGCTGCTACGTGGAGATGACCACCGCGTTCACCGCGCCCCACGATATCGCCCGCTTTGGCGCCGAAGTGATTCGCGCCTCCCCACGCCAGGCCGATTTCATGGTCATTGCCGGCACCTGCTTCATCAAGATGGCGCCGGTCATTCAGCGTCTCTATGAGCAGATGCTGGAGCCCAAGTGGGTGATCTCCATGGGTGCCTGCGCCAATTCTGGCGGCATGTACGACATCTACTCGGTCGTTCAGGGCGTGGACAAGTTCCTCCCCGTCGACGTTTACATCCCCGGCTGCCCGCCCCGTCCCGAGGCATTCCTGCAAGGCTTGATGCTGTTGCAGGAGTCCATCGGCAAGGAGCGTCGCCCGCTGTCCTGGGTCGTCGGTGATCAAGGCGTGTATCGCGCCGAGATGCCTTCGCAAAAGGAGCAGCGTCGGGAACAGCGTATTGCTGTGACCAACCTGCGCAGCCCGGACGAAGTTTGACTCCGCCGCCCTTAGGGGCAGGCCGACTCACACCAAACGTTGATCGAAAGCGACCGAGACCATGACTGCAGACACCGCTGTGTCGATTGCCCCGTACAAGGCCGATGACCAAGACGTCGTAGGCGAACTCACTGCCCGTTTCCCAGCCGAGCACCTGACGCTGCAGGCAACCCGCACCGGCATGCCGGTGATTTGGGTGGCCCGCGAGCGGATCATCGAGGTGCTGCGCTTTTTGCGCCAGCTGCCGCGCCCCTACGTCATGCTCTACGACCTGCATGGTGTGGACGAGCGCCTGCGCACCCAGCGCCGTGGCTTGCCCGATGCCGACTTCACGGTGTTCTACCACCTGCTGTCGATCGAACGTAACAGCGACGTGATGATCAAGGTCGCACTGCGTGAGGGCGACCTGAATATTCCCAGCGCCACCAGCATCTGGTCGAATGCCAACTGGTACGAACGGGAAGTCTGGGACCTTTACGGCATCACCTTCCAGGGCCACCCGCACCTGACACGCATCATGATGCCGCCCACCTGGAAAGGTCACCCGCTGCGCAAGGACTACCCGGCGCGCGCCACCGAGTTCGATCCGTTCAGTCTCAACCTGGCCAAGCAGCAGCTTGAGGAAGAAGCCGCGCGCTTCAAGCCGGAAGACTGGGGCATGAAGCGTGGCGGCGAGCACGAGGACTACATGTTCCTCAACCTCGGTCCCAATCACCCTTCGGCCCACGGTGCGTTCCGCATCATTTTGCAGCTCGATGGCGAAGAGATCGTCGACTGCGTGCCCGAGATCGGCTACCACCATCGCGGCGCCGAGAAGATGGCCGAGCGCCAGAGCTGGCACAGCTTTATCCCTTACACCGACCGTATCGACTACCTCGGCGGGGTGATGAACAACCTGCCCTACGTGCTGGCAGTGGAAAAGCTCGCCGGTATCAAAGTGCCGCAGAAGGTCGACGTCATCCGCATCATGATGGCCGAGTTCTTCCGCATCACCAGCCACCTGCTGTTCCTCGGCACCTATATTCAGGATGTCGGGGCCATGACCCCGGTGTTCTTTACCTTCACCGACCGCCAGCGCGCCTATAAGGTGATCGAGGCCATCACCGGCTTCCGCCTGCACCCGGCCTGGTACCGCATCGGCGGCGTCGCCCATGACCTGCCGCGTGGCTGGCAAGGCCTGGTCAAGGAATTCGTCGACTGGCTGCCCAAGCGCCTCGACGAGTATGAGAAGGCCGCCCTGCAGAACAGCATCCTGCGCGGCCGTACCATCGGCGTCGCGGCCTATAACACCAAGGAAGCCCTGGAATGGGGCGTCACCGGCGCTGGTCTGCGCTCCACCGGCCTGGACTTCGACCTGCGTAAGGCACGCCCCTACTCCGGCTACGAGAACTTCGAGTTCGAGGTCCCGCTGGCAGTCAATGGCGACGCCTACGACCGCTGCATCGTGCGCGTCGAGGAAATGCGCCAGAGCATCAAGATCATCGACCAGTGCCTGCGCAACATGCCGGAAGGCCCGTACAAGGCGGATCACCCGCTAACCACGCCGCCGCCCAAAGAGCGCACGCTGCAACACATCGAGACCCTGATCACCCACTTCCTGCAAGTGTCCTGGGGGCCGGTGATGCCGGCCAACGAAAGCTTCCAGATGATCGAGGCGACCAAGGGCATCAACAGCTACTACCTGACCAGTGATGGCAGCACCATGAGCTACCGCACGCGCATTCGCACGCCGAGCTTCCCGCACCTGCAGCAGATCCCTTCGGTGATTCGCGGCAGCATGGTCGCCGACCTGATTGCCTACCTGGGCAGTATCGACTTCGTTATGGCTGACGTGGACCGCTGATATGACCGACGCGCTGATCAAAACCGACCGCTTTGTCCTCAGTGAAACCGAGCGCTCGGCCATCGAACATGAAATGCACCACTACGAAGACCCCCGCGCCGCCAGCATCGAAGCGCTGAAGATCGTGCAGAAGGGCCGCGGCTGGGTGCCGGACGGCGCCGCCGATGCCATCGGCGCGATCCTCGGCATTCCCGCCAGCGACGTTGAGGGCGTGGCCACCTTTTATAGCCAGATCTTCCGCCAACCGGTCGGCCGCCACATCATCCGGGTGTGCGACAGCATGACCTGCTACATCGGCGGTCACGAAGCCGTGGTCAGCGAACTGCAGCAGCAACTCGGTATCGGCCTCGGCCAGACCAGCAGCGATGGCCGTTTCACCCTGCTGCCGGTGTGCTGCCTGGGCAACTGCGACAAGGCCCCGGCACTGATGATCGACGACGACACCTTCGGCGACATCGCCCCTGCCGGCGTCACCAGCCTGCTGGAGGCCTATCCATGAGCGCGCTGAGCAAGCCACTGGCGTCTGTTGGCCCGGCCAACCGCGTGGCCCGCACGGAAGAAACCCACCCGCTGACCTGGCGCCTGCGTGACGACGGCCAGCCGGTGTGGCTGGAGGAATATCAGAGCAAGAACGGCTACGCCGCTGCGCGCAAGGCGCTGACCGACATGACCCAGGCCGATATCGTGCAGACCGTCAAAGACGCCGGGCTCAAGGGCCGTGGCGGCGCTGGCTTCCCCACCGGGGTGAAGTGGGGCCTGATGCCCACTGACGAGTCGATGAACATCCGCTACCTGCTGTGCAACGCGGATGAGATGGAACCCAACACTTGGAAAGACCGCCTGCTGATGGAGCAGCTGCCACACCTGCTGATCGAAGGCATGCTGATCAGCGCGCGGGCGCTCAAGGCCTACCGCGGCTACATCTTCCTGCGCGGCGAATACGTCGACGCGGCGCGTCACCTCAACCGCGCCGTGGCCGAAGCCAAGGCCGCCGGCCTGCTTGGTACAAACATCCTCGGCAGCGGATTCGACTTTGAGCTGTTCGTCCATACCGGTGCCGGGCGCTATATCTGCGGTGAAGAAACCGCGCTGATCAACTCCCTCGAAGGCCGCCGCGCCAACCCGCGCGCCAAGCCGCCGTTCCCGGCGGTGGTCGGCGTGTGGGGCAAACCGACCTGCGTCAACAACGTCGAAACCCTGTGCAACGTGCCGGCTATCGTTGGTCAGGGTGTGGACTGGTACAAATCCCTGGCCCGCCCCGGCAGCGAAGACCACGGCACCAAGCTGATGGGCTTCTCCGGCAAAGTGAAGAACCCCGGCCTGTGGGAGCTGCCGTTTGGTGTCAGCGCCCGTGAGCTGTTCGAGGACTGCGCCGGCGGTATGCGCGACGGCTATACGCTGAAATGCTGGCAACCGGGCGGCGCCGGCACCGGCTTTCTGCTGCCCGAGCACCTGGATGCGCAGATGTACGCCGGTGGCATCGCCAAAGTCGGCACGCGCATGGGTACCGGCCTGGCCCTGGCCATCGATGACAGCGTGAGCATGGTCTCGCTGCTGCGCAACATGGAAGAGTTCTTCGCCCGCGAGTCCTGCGGCTGGTGTACCCCGTGTCGCGACGGCCTGCCATGGAGCGTGAAGATTCTGCGAGCGCTGGAGCGTGGCCAAGGCAGCCGTGAGGACATCAAGACCCTGCTCGGCCTGGTCAACCACCTCGGCCCCGGCAAGACCTTCTGCGCCCACGCACCGGGTGCGGTGGAACCCCTGGGCAGCGCAATCAAGTATTTCCGCAGTGAGTTCGAGGCCGGCGTAGCCGACCCGAGCCAAGCCGTAACGACGGGGCAATTCGTCCCCGCGTAACAAGTTTCGCTGCGGCGGCCGCCCGCGTGGCCCCGCAGCACCGTGTTTCCCATTAGCCAGGCCCGCTTCGGCGGGTAAGAAGACACTCGACCATGGCCACTATCCACGTAGACGGCAAAGACCTCGAAGTCGACGGCGCAGACAACCTCTTGCAGGCCTGTCTGTCCCTCGGCCTCGACATACCCTATTTCTGCTGGCACCCGGCGCTGGGCAGCGTCGGCGCCTGCCGCCAGTGCGCGGTCAAGCAGTACAGCGATGAAAACGACACCCGCGGGCGCCTGGTCATGTCCTGCATGACCCCGGCCACCGACAACACCTGGATCTCCATCGACGACGAAGAGGCCAAGCAATTTCGCGCCAGCGTCGTCGAATGGCTGATGACCAACCACCCGCACGACTGCCCCGTGTGCGAGGAAGGCGGCCACTGCCACCTGCAGGACATGACGGTGATGACCGGGCACAACACCCGGCGCTACCGTTTCAGCAAACGCACCCACCAGAACCAGGAGCTCGGCCCCTTCATCGCTCATGAGATGAACCGCTGCATCGCCTGCTACCGCTGCGTGCGCTACTACAAGGACTACGCCGGCGGCAGCGACCTCGGCGTATTCGGCGCCCACGATAACGTGTATTTCGGCCGCGTCGAAGACGGCACCCTGGAAAGCGAGTTCGCCGGCAATCTGGTCGAGGTCTGCCCGACCGGTGTGTTCACCGACAAGACACACTCCGAGCGCTACAACCGCAAGTGGGACATGCAGTTCGCCCCCAGCATCTGCCATGGCTGCGCCTCGGGCTGCAACATCAGCCCCGGCGAGCGCTACGGCGAAATCCGCCGTATCGAGAACCGCTTCAACGGTGACGTGAACCAGTATTTCCTCTGCGACCGTGGCCGCTTTGGCTATGGCTACGTCAACCGCAAGGACCGTCCGCGCCAGCCGATTATGCAGCTGAGCAAGATGAAGATGAGCCTGGACTCGGCCCTGGACCAGGCCGCCGCACTGCTGAAAAACCGCCGGGTGATCGGCATCGGCTCACCCCGTGCCAGCCTGGAAAGTAACTTCGCCCTGCGCGAGCTGGTCGGCGCCGAGCACTTCTACAGCGGTATCGCTGCGGGCGAACTGCAGGTGCTGCAGCTGATTCGCAAGGTGTTGCTCGACGGCCCGCTGCCGGTGCCAACCCTGCGTGAGGTGGAGAGCCATGACGCGATTCTGGTGCTCGGCGAAGACCTGACCCAGACCGCCGCGCGCCTGGCCCTGGCCCTGCGCCAGGCCGTGCGTGGCAAAGCCAGCGACGTCGCCGCGGGTATGAAGATTCCCGAGTGGCACGTGGCGGCGGTACAGAACGTCGCCCAGCACGCCCTGCACCCGCTGTTTATTGCCAGTGTCGCGGAAACGCGCCTGGATGATATCGCCCAGGAATGCGTGCAAGCCGCGCCCGCCGACCTGGCGCGGCTGGGCTTTGCCGTGGCCCACGCCATCGACCCGCAAGCGCCTGCTGTTGATGGGCTGGATGAAGAGAGCCAAGCCTGGGCCGCCCGCGTCGCCGAAGCCTTGCTGCAGGCCGAACGCCCGCTGCTGGTGGCTGGCGCCTCCCTGGGTAGCACCGCGCTGGTCGAGGCAGCGGCGAATATCGCCAGCGCCCTGCACAACCGCAACAAGCGCGGCAGCCTCAGCCTGGTGGTGCCGGAAGCCAACAGCATGGGCCTGACCCTGCTCGGTGGCGACAGCCTCGACGCCGCGCTGGACGCCCTGAGCAACGGCAGCGCCGATGCCCTGGTGGTGCTGGAGAATGACCTCTACCGCCGCGCCGACGCGGCCCGTGTGGATGCCGCCCTGGTCGCCGCCAAAGTCGTGATCGTCGCCGACCACCAACACACCGCCACCAGCGACAAAGCCCACCTGCTGCTGCCCGTGGCCAGCTTCGCCGAAGGCGACGGCACCCTGGTCAGCGCCGAAGGCCGTGCCCAGCGCTTCTTCCAAGTGTTCGAGCCGAGCTACTACGCCGCCGATAACCTGATCCGCGAAGGCTGGCGCTGGCTGCACGCCCTGCACAGCACCCTGCTCGGCAAGCCGGTCGACTGGACCCAGCTGGATGCCGTCACCGCCGCTGTCGCAGCCAGCAACCCGCTGCTGGCGCGTATTGGTGAAGCCGCGCCGAGCGCCGCGTTTCGCATCAAGGGCCTGAAACTGGCCCGTGAGCCGCACCGCTACAGCGGCCGCACCTCAATGCGCGCCAATATCAGTGTGCACGAGCCGCGTCAGCCGCAGGATGCGGATACGGCATTCGCCTTCTCCATGGAAGGCTATTCCGGCAGTGTCGAACCGCGCCAGCAGATCCCCTTCGCCTGGTCGCCGGGCTGGAACTCGCCCCAGGCCTGGAACAAGTTCCAGGACGAGATCGGCGGCCACCTGCGCGCCGGTGATCCGGGCATCCGCCTGATCGAAGCCGCCGGCCAGGCCCTGCCCTGGTTCCCGGTAACCGCTGCGTTCAACCCGGCGCGTGGCACCTGGCAAGCCGTGCCGCTGCATCACCTGTTTGGCAGTGAAGAAACCAGCGCCCTGGCGACCCCGATTCAGGCGCGCATCCCGGCGTCTTACCTGGCCCTGGCCCGTGTCGAAGCCAAGCGTCTGGGCCTGGTGGACGGTGCGCTGCTGCACCTGAGCCTGGACGGCCTGCCCGTGACCCTGCCACTGCAGGTACGCGATGACCTGCCCGTAGGCCTGGTCGGCCTGCCGGTTGGTCTTCACGGCATCCCGCCGTTCAGCGCCGCCAGCACGGTCAGCGCATTGCAGGAGGTGGCGCCATGAGCTGGCTGACCCCAGAACTACTGGCCATCATTACGGCGGTGTTCAAAGCCGTGGTGATCCTGCTGGTGGTGGTGATCACCGGCGCCCTGCTGAGCTTTGTCGAACGGCGCCTGCTGGGCCTTTGGCAAGACCGCTATGGGCCGAACCGGGTGGGCCCGTTCGGCATGTTTCAGATTGCCGCCGACATGATCAAGATGTTCTTCAAGGAAGACTGGAACCCGCCGTTCGCCGACCGGGTGATCTTCACCCTGGCGCCGGTGATCGCCATGAGCGCGATGCTGATCGCTTTTGTGATCATCCCGATCACCCCGAACTGGGGCGTGGCGGACCTTAACATCGGCATCCTGTTCTTCTTCGCCATGGCCGGCTTGTCGGTGTACGCCGTGCTGTTCGCCGGCTGGGCCAGCAACAACAAGTTCGCCCTGCTAGGCGCCCTGCGCGCCTCGGCGCAAACGGTGTCCTACGAGGTGTTCCTGGCCCTGGCGCTGATGGGCGTGGTGGCCCAGGTTGGCTCGTTCAACATGCGCGACATCGTCGATTACCAGGCGCAGAACCTCTGGTTCATCATTCCGCAGTTCTTCGGCTTCTGTACCTTCTTTATCGCCGCCGTCGCCGTGACCCACCGCCACCCGTTCGACCAGCCCGAGGCCGAGCAGGAACTGGCCGATGGTTACCACATCGAATACGCGGGGATGAAATGGGGGATGTTCTTCGTTGGCGAATACATCGCCATCGTCACCGTCTCGGCGCTGCTGGTAACGCTGTTCTTCGGCGGTTGGTACGGCCCGTTCGGCCTGCTGCCACAGATTCCATTCTTCTGGTTCGCGCTCAAAACCTGCTTTTTCATCATGCTGTTCATCCTGCTGCGCGCCTCCATTCCGCGCCCGCGCTATGACCAGGTGATGGCCTTCAGCTGGAAGTTCTGCCTGCCGCTGACCCTGATCAACCTGCTGGTGACCGGCGCTGTCGTGCTGGCCACGCAGTAAGGAGAAACGCCATGTTCAACTACATCAAGAACGTCGTGACCGGCACCTTCACCCAGCTGCGCAGCCTGGTGATGGTGTTCAGTCATACCTTTCGCAAACGCGACACCCTGCAGTACCCCGAAGAAGCCGTGTACCTGCCGCCGCGTTACCGTGGCCGTATCGTCCTGACCCGCGACCCGGATGGCGAAGAGCGCTGCGTAGCCTGCAACCTCTGTGCGGTCGCATGCCCGGTGGGCTGTATCGCCCTGCAAAAGGCCGAAACCGACGATGGCCGCTGGTACCCGGAGTTTTTCCGCATCAACTTCTCACGCTGCATCTTCTGCGGCCTGTGCGAGGAAGCCTGCCCGACCACGGCGATCCAGCTCACCCCGGACTTCGAGATGGGCGAGTACAAACGCCAGGACCTGGTCTACGAGAAGCATGATTTGCTGATCTCCGGGCCGGGCAAGAACCCGGACTACAACTTCTACCGCGTGGCCGGGATGGCCATTGCCGGCAAGCCCAAGGGCGCCGCGCAGAACGAGGCCGAGCCGATCAACGTGAAGAGCCTGCTGCCCTAAGGAGACACTTGTGGAATTCGCTTTCTACTTTGCCGCCGGGGTGGCCGTGATGGCCACCTTGCGAGTCATCACCCACACCAACCCGGTACACGCCCTGCTGTACCTGATCATTTCCCTGCTCGCGGTGGCGATGGTGTTCTTCAGCCTCGGCGCGCCCTTTGCCGGCGCCCTGGAAATCATCGTCTACGCCGGCGCCATCATGGTGCTGTTCGTCTTCGTGGTGATGATGCTCAACCTCGGGCCATCGGCCAGTGAGCAGGAACAGAAATGGCTGACGCCGCGCATCTGGATCGGCCCGGCGCTGCTTAGCGCCCTGCTGCTGGGCCAGTTGCTTTATGTACTGTTCGTCGCACCCAGTGGCGCAATGATCGGCGCCGAGACGGTCGACGCCAAAGCCGTGGGCATCAGCCTGTTCGGCCCCTACCTGCTGGCCGTGGAGCTGGCCTCCATGCTGCTACTCGCCGCGCTGGTGGCGGCTTACCACCTGGGCCGCCACGAAGCCAAGGAGATCACGCCATGAGCACAATCCCCATGGAGCATGGCCTGGCCCTGGCTGCCGTGCTGTTCAGCCTGGGCCTGGTCGGGCTGATGGTGCGGCGCAACATTCTGTTCGTGCTGATGAGCCTGGAAGTGATGATGAACGCCGCTGCCCTGGCCTTCGTTGTAGCCGGCGCGCGCTGGGGCACCGCCGATGGCCAGGTGATGTTCATCCTGGTGATCACCCTGGCGGCTGCTGAAGCGAGTATCGGCCTGGCGATCCTGCTGCAGCTGTATCGCCGCTTCAACACCCTGGATATCGACGCTGCCAGCGAGATGCGCGGATGAACCTTCTGATCCTTACCTGCCTGTTCCCCCTGCTCGGCTGGTTTATCCTGGCGTTCTCCCGTGGCCGCCTGTCGGAAAACAGTGCGGCGCTGATCGGTGTCGGCTCGGTCGGCCTGTCTGCCCTCACGGCGGCCTGGGTGATCCTGCAGTTCAACCTGGCACCACCGCCCGGCGGCGTGTACACCCAGTTCCTCTGGCAGTGGATGAGCGTGGGCGGCTTCACCCCCAGCTTCACCCTGTACCTCGATGGCTTGTCGGTGACCATGCTCGGTGTGGTCACGGGTGTGGGCTTTCTTATCCACCTGTTCGCCAGTTGGTACATGCGCGGCGAGGCGGGCTATTCGCGTTTCTTCGCCTACACCAACCTGTTTATCTTCAGCATGTTGCTGCTGGTGCTGGGCGATAACCTGCTGATGCTGTACTTCGGCTGGGAAGGTGTGGGCCTGTGCTCCTACCTGCTGATCGGCTTCTACTACAGCCACCGCGCCAACGGTAACGCGGCACTCAAGGCGTTTATCGTCACGCGAATCGGCGATGTGTTTATGGCCATCGGCCTGTTTATCCTGTTCCTGCACCTGGGCACCCTGAACATTCAGGAGCTGATGCTGCTGGCGCCGCAGAAGTACGTGGAAGGCGATAGCTGGTTGTGGATCGCCACCCTGATGTTGCTCGGCGGCGCAGTGGGCAAGTCGGCCCAGTTGCCGCTGCAGACCTGGCTGGCCGACGCCATGGCCGGCCCGACGCCGGTTTCAGCGCTGATCCACGCAGCAACCATGGTCACCGCAGGCGTCTACCTGATCGCGCGCACCCACGGCCTGTTTATCCTGACCCCGGAGATTCTCCAGCTGGTCGGTATCGTCGGCGCCGTGACCCTGGTGCTGGCTGGTTTTGCCGCCCTGGTGCAGACCGACATCAAGCGCATCCTCGCCTACTCGACCATGAGCCAGATCGGCTACATGTTCCTCGCCCTGGGCGTCGGTGCCTGGGATGCGGCGATTTTCCACCTGATGACTCATGCGTTCTTCAAAGCGCTGCTGTTCCTCGCTTCGGGCGCGGTGATCAACGCCTGCCACCACGAGCAGAACATCTTCAAGATGGGCGGCTTGTGGAAGAAACTGCCCCTGGCCTACGCCAGCTTTATCGTCGGCGGCTCGGCCCTGGCAGCGCTGCCGCTGATTACGGCGGGCTTCTACTCCAAGGACGAGATCCTCTGGGAAGCCTTTGCCAGCGGCCACAGCGGGCTGCTGTATGCCGGTCTGGTGGGCGCCTTCCTCACCTCGCTGTACACCTTCCGCCTGATCTTTATCGCCTTCCACGGCGAGCAGCAGACCGAGGCCCATGCCGGTCACGGCGTGGCGCATTGGCTGCCGCTGGGCACGCTGATCGTGCTCTCGACCTTTATCGGTGCATTGATCAGCCCACCGCTGGCAGGCGTGCTGCCGCAGAGCGTCGGGCATGCCGGCGGCGAGGCTAAACACAGCCTGGAAATTGCCTCCGGCGCCATCGCCCTGGCCGGCATCATCCTCGCCGCCCTGCTGTTTCTCGGCCGCCGCCAACTGGTTAATACCATTGCCGCCAGCGCGCCGGGGCGCCTGCTCAGTGCCTGGTGGTTCGCCGCCTGGGGCTTCGACTGGCTGTACGAACGAATTTTTATCAGGCCCTACCTGCTGGCAACCCGCCTGCTGGCCCATGACCCCATCGACGGCGCGATTGGCGTGATTCCGCGCCTAACCCGCGCGGGCCACGCCCTGCTCAGCCGCAGCGAAACCGGCCAGGTGCGCGGCTATGCCCTGTCGCTGGTCGGCGGCGCGGTGCTGCTGCTCGCCATCGTCCTGCTGGCCTGAACCGACTATGCCCATTTTGCCAAAGGAACCCCGTACATCATGATTCTGCCTTGGCTAATCCTGATCCCCTTTATCGGCGGCCTGCTGTGCTGGCTCGGCGAGCGCTTCGGCCCCTTGCTGCCGCGCTGGATCGCCCTGCTGACCATGCTCGCGCTGTTCGGCCTGAGCCTGCTGCTGTGGCTGACTGCCGACTTCAGCCGCGCCCCGGCGCCTGGCGCCGATCCGTTGTGGGCCTACGAATTTCAGGCCAGCTGGATCGAACGCTTCGGCATCAGCGTGCACCTGGCACTCGACGGCCTGTCGGTGCTGATGGTGACACTCACCGGCCTGCTCGGCGTGCTCTCGGTGCTCTGCTCGTGGAATGAGATCAAACAGCGGGTCGGCTTCTTCCACCTCAACCTGATGTGGATTCTCGGCGGCGTGGTCGGCGTGTTCCTGGCCATCGACCTGTTCCTGTTCTTTTTCTTCTGGGAAATGATGCTGGTGCCGATGTACTTCCTCATCGCACTCTGGGGCCACAGCGGCAGCGCCGGTAAAACCCGCATCACCGCGGCGACCAAGTTCTTTATCTACACCCAGGCCAGCGGCCTGATCATGCTGGTGGCGATTCTGGCCCTGGTGTTTGTGCATTTCGACCAGACCGGTGTGCTGACCTTCAACTACGCCGACCTGCTCAAGACCGAACTCTCCGCCGGCACCGAATACCTGCTGATGCTCGGTTTCTTTATCGCCTTTGCCGTCAAGTTCCCGGTGGTGCCCCTGCACTCCTGGCTGCCCGACGCCCATGCCCAGGCACCGACCGCCGGTTCCGTGGACCTTGCCGGTATTCTGCTGAAAACCGCTGCCTACGGCCTGATGCGCTTCGCCCTGCCGCTGTTTCCGGACGCCTCGGCGGCGTTCGCGCCTATCGCCATGGGCCTGGGTGTGTTTGCCATCGTCTACGGTGCGCTGCTGTCGTTCGCCCAGACCGATATCAAGCGTTTGATTGCCTATTCCAGTGTCTCGCACATGGGCTTTGTGCTCATCGCTATCTACTCCGGCAGCCAGATTGCCCTGCAAGGCGCCGTGGTGCAGATGCTTGCCCACGGGCTCTCGGCTGCGGCGCTGTTTATCCTCTGCGGCCAGTTGTACGAGCGCCTGCACACCCGCGACCTGCGGGAAATGGGCGGTATCTGGGGGCGCATGCCCTGGCTGCCGGCACTGTGCCTGTTCTTCGCCGCTGCGGCGCTGGGCCTGCCGGGTACTGGTAACTTCGTCGGTGAGTTCCTGATTCTGCTGGGCAGCTTTCCTGCTGCGCCCTGGATCACCGTGCTGGCCACCAGCGGCCTGGTGTTGGGCTCGGTATACGCGCTGATCATGATTCACCGCGCGTTCTTCGGCCCGGCCCGCAGCGAGGCGGCCCTGCCCGGCTTGGCGCCGCGTGAACTCGGTATGGTGCTGCTGTTGGCGGTGCTGCTGATTCTGCTCGGCGTGTACCCACAACCGGTTCTCGACACCTCTGCCGCCAGCATGCAAGGCGTGCAGCAATGGCTGGGCACAGCCCTCGATCAACTTGCCCAGCGCGGTAGCCTGTAATGGAAAGCAGTGATATGCCCTTTACCCTGGACCACCTTATCGCCCTGTTACCCTTGTTGGTGACCAGCGCCACCGCCATTGTGGTGATGCTGGCCATCGCCTGGAAGCGCAACCACACCCTGACCTTCGTGCTCTCGGTGGTCGGCCTCAACCTGGCGCTGCTGTCGCTGATCCCGACCCTTGAGGTTCTGCCGTTGCAGGTCACGCCGTTGCTGGCGGTGGACCGGTTCGCCGCCTATTACATGGCCCTGGTGCTGGTGGCGACCCTGGCCTGCGTGACCCTGAGCCATGCCTACCTCGGCGAAGCCACGGTCGACAGCAGTACCAGCGAGAAGAAAGGCTACCCCGGCAACCGCGAAGAGCTGTACCTGCTGATGCTGCTGTCAGCGGCCGGTGGTCTGGTGTTGGTCAGCGCCCAGCACCTGGCCGGGCTGTTTATCGGCCTGGAGCTGCTTTCGGTACCGGTCTATGGCCTGGTGGCCTACGCCTTCTTCAACAAGCGCTCGCTGGAAGCCGGCATCAAATACATGGTGCTCTCGGCGGCCGGCAGTGCCTTTCTGCTGTTTGGCATGGCGCTGTTGTATGCCGAATCCGGCAGCCTGAGCTTTGCCCAGATCGGTGCCAGCCTGGCGGTCAATGGCAGCGGCCTGCTGGTACAGATTGGCATTGGCATGATGCTCGTCGGCCTGGCCTTCAAGCTGTCGCTGGTGCCCTTTCACCTGTGGACCCCGGACGTTTACGAAGGCGCCCCCGCGCCGGTCGCGGCCTTTCTCGCCACCGCCAGCAAGGTAGCGGTGTTCGCCGTACTGCTGCGTCTTTACCAGATATCACCAGCAATGGCCGGCGGCTGGCTGAACGAGCTGCTGACCGTGATCGCCATTGCCTCGATTCTGTTCGGCAACCTGCTGGCGCTGCTGCAGAGCAACCTCAAGCGCCTGCTCGGTTACTCCTCCATCGCCCACTTCGGTTATCTGCTGATCGCCCTGGTGGCCAGCCAGGGCCTGGCGGTCGAGGCCATCGGCGTGTACCTGGCGACCTATGTGCTGACCAGCCTCGGTGCGTTCGGCGTGATCACCCTGATGTCCACGCCCTACAAAGGCCGCGACTGCGATGCGCTTTACGAATACCGTGGGCTGTTCTGGCGGCGCCCGTACCTGACCGCCGTGCTGACGGTGATGATGCTGTCCCTGGCCGGCATTCCGCTGACCGCGGGCTTTATCGGCAAGTTCTATGTGATCGCCGCCGGGGTCCAGGCACAGCTGTGGTGGCTGCTGGGGGCGTTGGTGCTGGGTAGCGCGATTGCGGTGTTCTACTACCTGCGGGTGGTGGTCACGCTGTTTCTCTCCGAACCCAACCTGCGCCGCCACGATGCGCCGTTCAACTGGGGCCAACGCGCCGGCGGTATCGTGCTGCTGCTGATCGCCCTGCTGGCCTTCGCCCTCGGCGTCTACCCGCAGCCGTTGCTGGAGTTGGTACAGCAAGCCGGGCTTGCAGCGTTCTAAGTCAACAGGCAGACAAAAGCCGGCCTATGCCGGCTTTTTTCATCCACTGTTCATCAATCCGGCAGGCGCACGGTCTTCTTCTCACTGCTGAACAGGTTCCAGCTCGACAGGAACAGGGCGGCGATCAGCGGCCCAATGACAAAGCCGTTGAGACCAAACAGCGACAACCCGCCAAGGGTCGAAATCAATACCAGGTAGTCCGGCATGCGTGTGTCCTTTCCCACCAGAATCGGCCGCAGGATGTTATCGACCAGGCCGATCACCAGCACACCAAACGCAGTCAGTACCACGCCCTGCCAAACCTGACCATTGAGCAGCATGTACAGCGCGAACGGCCCCCAGACCAGCCCGGCTCCCACCGCCGGCAGCAAGGAGAGAAAAGCCATCAGCACCCCGCATAGCAGCGCACTGGGGATATCCAGCACCCAGAATATGATCCCGCCAAGGGCGCCCTGTACCGCAGCAACAACAATATTGCCCTTGACCGTGGCTCGTACGACACGGGTGAACTTGATCTGCAATCGACGCTTCTGGTTCTCGCCCAATGGCGCCACCATGCGCAATTGACGGGCCAGGGCCTGACCGTCACGCAGGAAGAAGAACAGCAGGTAAAGCATGACGAAAAAGCCGATGACGAACTGGAAAGTGCCCTGGCCAATGGCGAACAGTTTGGTCGCCAGAAACTGGCTACCTTGCATGGCGCCGTTGGAAATCCGCTCACGCAGCCCCTCCGAATCATCCAGACCAACCCGATTCAGCTGCGCCTGGATACTTGCGGGTAGCGCCGCCTTGAACTGCTCCACGCCAGCGCCAATGTCCAGCTCACCAGACTCGATGCGCTGATACAGGCTGGTGCCTTCCTCGACCAACATGGTGATGATGGCAATGGTTGGCAGCACTGCGAACAGCAGGCAAATAATCAGGGTGATCAACGCCGAGAGGTTGCCTCGCCCGCCGGTACGCCGCGCCAGCCGGCGCTGCAACGGGGTGAACACGACCGCCAGGACCACCGCCCAGAACACCGCGCCATAGAACGGCAGGAGTAGCCAGCCAAAGGCGATGGTCACGCCGATCAGCAGCAACAGAAAAGTTTTATGTTCGAGGGTCGTAGAGGGCATAACTGAACCGCAGGCAGGGACGTGTGCAGCTTAGTCCGCCACGGCATGAGCAAAGTGCCAGTTGTTTTTGCCTGATGTGGCGGCGCGCGTGCGCCGCCACGACAAGGCTCAGATACGGAACTGGCGCACCAGGGTGCCCAAGCGCTCGCCGAGGTTGGCGAGACTCCGCGCAGTCTGCGCACCCTGTTCGGTTTCATCGGCCACACTGTCGACGGCGACAGCGATCTGGTGGACGCTGCGATTGATTTCCTCGGCCACTGCCGTCTGCTCTTCGGCAGCGCTGGCGATCTGTGCGTTCATCGCATTGATGGTGGTGATCAGTTGGGCGATGGTATCGAGCGAGGCACCCGCGCGGTTTGCCTGCTCGCTGGTCAACTCACCTGCATCGCTGGACTGGCGCATGGCGCTGACTGATTGCTGCGTGCCCTTTTGCAGGCGGTCGATCATGCCCTGGATTTCTTGGGTGCTTTGCTGGGTGCGGCTGGCCAGGGCCCGCACCTCATCGGCAACCACGGCAAAACCGCGCCCAGCCTCACCAGCCCGTGCCGCCTCGATAGCAGCGTTGAGCGCCAACAGGTTGGTTTGCTCGGCAATCGAGCGGATCACATCCAGCACACTGACGATGCTGGTCACGTCTTGCTGCAGGCTGTCGAGTGATACCCCGCTGCTGCGAATATCTTCTACCAGGGCATGGATACGTTCGATGCTGACATCGACCACACGCTTGGCGGCCTGCCCTTCTTCATCGGTCTTGCGAGCAGCTTCGGCAGCGCCCTGGGCGCTTTGTGCCACTTCCTGAGCAGCCGCCGACATCTCGTTGATAGCCGTAGCCACCTGATCGGTTTCGTGGCGCTGGCGGCCCATGGCGACGTTGGAGCGTTCGGTTTGCGCGGTCACCTGGCCGACCAGATCGGTCAGTTGGCCGGTCATCTCAGCAATCTGCCGGACCAGGCCATGAATCTTTTCGACAAAACGGTTGAACGAACCCGCCAGCTCGCTAAGTTCATCATTACCGTCAACCGGTAGACGACGAGTCAGGTCACCTTCGCCGGCAGCGATGTCATCGAGGTTGTTCTTGATGTGCTGTAGAGGCCGCAGGAAGGCATTGCTCAATACATAACCGGCTACAGCAAACACCAACAGCAGCACCACGGCAATTATCAGGATGCTGGTCAGGATGGTGTTGATGCGCTCATCAATGGCCACCTGCACCTCAGCTACCTGCGCCTCAACGCCGTCGAGGTTCAGCGCCGTGCCGACGGCCATGTCCCATTTAGGTAGGTAGTAGCTGTACGCGAGCTTGGGCACCATGACCGTGTCGTCGGTCGGCAGCGGTGAGGAATAGTTGACGTAGTAGGTGCCGTTCTTCGCGACATTGACCAACTCGCGATTGGTGTAGACACCATTGGGATCGCGACGATCGATGAGGCTTTTACCGACATCTACCGGGCTGTCACTACGGAACAGACGCACCACATTGGAGTCGTGGCCGAAGAAGTAGCCATCCTGGCCAAACTTGATCTTCGACAGCACGGCAATTGCTTGCGCACGACTGTCCATGTCACCCTCGGCCGATGCGCTATAAAGCGCCTGCACAGAGTCCAGGGCGATCTTAATATAGTTTTCAAGCTCGACCCGCTTGCCTTCAATCAGTCGCTCTCGGGTGTCGTGGACCTCCTCGGCCGCCAGGCCGCGCAGTACATTCGCGGCAGCACCACTGAGGATCAGGGCGAACAATATGACTGGCAGCAAGGCCAGCAACATGACTTTGCTTTTCAGGGTCAGGCGCATTTTTATTATTCCTGTACGGCTATAAATCAAACGGGGCTACCGTATTATCGGCAGCCCCGCTCTAGGGTTAAGCACATATTTTGCCCGGCCGCCAGGTCAGCGAGATTACAGCACCATCGCGGCGAGCCAACCGAACGCCAGCAGCGGCAGGTTGTAATGCAGGAATGTCGGCACCACGCTGTCCCAAATATGGTTGTGCTGGCCGTCGGCGTTGAGGCCAGCGGTCGGGCCCAGGGTCGAATCCGATGCTGGTGAACCGGCATCGCCCAATGCACCTGCCGTACCGACGATACTGACGATAGCCAGCGGGCTGAAGCCCAACTGCAGGCCCAGCGGCACGAAAATCGCTGCAATGATTGGCACGGTGGAAAACGACGAGCCGATCCCCATGGTCACCAGCAGGCCGACCAACAACATCAGCAAGGCACCGACCGCCTTGTTGTGGCCGATCAGCCCGGCCGCCCCATCGACCAGTGTCTGTACCTCACCCGTGGCCTTCATCACCTCGGCAAAACCCGCCGCGGCAATCATGATGAAGCCGATCATGGCCATCATTTTCATGCCTTCGGTGAACAGACCGTCCGCTTCTTTCCAGCGCACCACACCCGATACGGAAAAGATTACGAAACCAACCAGTGCACCGATGATCATGGAGTCCAGCCACAGCTGAATGGCAAAGGCCGCGGCAATCGCCACGCCCGCCACCAGCAGGCTGAGGCCGTTGTAGTCGGTGGCCAGGCGTTCACGCTGCTCGATCCGCGCCAGGTCATAACTGCGCTTGCCGCGGTAGCTGAACAACACCGCCACCAGCAGGCCAAAGACCATGCCCAAAGCAGGAATCAGCATGGCATCGAGGATGTTCACGCCGCTGATGTCCACGCCGGCTTTGGCCACATTGGCCAGCAGAATTTCATTGAGGAAGATGCCGCCAAAGCCCACGGGCAGAAACATATAGGGGGTAATCAGGCCGAACGTCAGCACGCAGGCGATTAGCCGACGATCCAGCTGCAGCTTGCTCAGCACATACAGCAGCGGCGGCACCAGCAGCGGGATAAAGGCGATATGGATGGGCAGAATATTCTGCGAAGCAATGGCGACGGTCAGCAGCAAGGCGATCAACAGCCATTTCAGGGCACCTGCGCCTTCGCGGTCTTGCTGGCCAACCAGAGCCAGCGCTTTGTCCGCCAGGGCGTGGGCCAGGCCAGACTTGGCAATGGCCACGGCAAAGGCCCCCAGCAGCGCATAGGACAGCGCAACGGTGGCGCCACCACCGAGCCCGCCATTGAAAGCACTCAGGGTGCCCTGCATGCCCAAGCCGCCAATCAGGCCACCGGCCAGTGCACCGATAATCAGCGCCACTACCACGTGCACACGGCACAGACTGAGGACCAGCATGATGCCGACCGCTGCGATTACTGCGTTCATCTAGCTTGCGCTCCCGCTCAGTGCCCTGCACGCCGTGCCTGGGCGAAAAAGCGGCGTACTCTGCCGGATGCGCCCTGCCCTGTCAAAATGCCGTGCCATTCGGCCAGGTACCGGCGCGGCCAACGATGTCCGCTCAGGCACAAGCATAATGCCCCGGGCAACCTGCAGTGGCGCCATGGCTTGCCCACAGGCGCGCCCGCGTCCTACTCTGGCACTTTCCTCAAGAGACGTTTGTATGCTCAATATCGCCATCATCGCCGGTTCCAGCCGCAACAACAGCCAGTCGAGCAAGGTCGCCCGCTACCTGCGCCAGCGTCTGGAACAGTTGGGTCACACCAACGCCGCCAACAGTCAGGTCATCGACCTGGGCATGGCTCCCCTACCCCTATGGCCAGGTGAAGATGCCGGTCCTTGGGAGCTTTACCGCCAGCAGTTGCAAGCCGCCGACGGGGTCATCGTAATTGCCCCCGAGTGGAACGGCATGGCCTGCCCGGCGATCAAAAACTTCTTCATTTATGCCAGCAAGGCGGAGCTGGCGCACAAGCCCGGTCTACTGGTTGGGGTTTCTTCGGGAATTGGCGGAGGCTCGCCGATCACCGAACTACGCGCCTCGAGCTACAAGAACTGCCGTCTGTGCTACCTGCCCGAGCACCTGATCGTGCGCAATGTCGAGAAAATGCTCAATGGCACCACGGCGCCGGCCGAAGACGAGCAGCGCCTGCTGGCGCGAATCGACTACACCCTGGATATTCTGGTCAAGTACGCGAGCGCGCTGAAGCCCGTGCGTGCGGCCATTGATATGGGTAACCCGGCCTTTACCAACGGCATGTGATGGCTGGTAATCATTGCTCAAGCTGCTGTGGGGCTGTGTAGGGTGTGCCTGATGCGCACAGCCCAAACGGCCCCGCGCACGCTACGAACAGGTGCCTGCTAGTGCGCCCTTAGTGGCAGCACAACCTCCACACACAGCCCGCCCAGCGGGCTGTCGTTCAGACTCAGGCGGCCTGACCAGGCCTCCACGATATCGCGCACGATACCCAGCCCCAGGCCGTGCCCAGCTACCTGCTCATCGAGGCGCGTGCCGCGGCTGAGCACGGCATCACGGCGTTCGGCTTCGATACCCGGGCCATCGTCTTCGACTTTGAGTACGAAGCCTTGTGGCGTGCGCGTAATACTCAGAGCAACCTCGCTATCGGCCCATTTGCAGGCGTTATCCAGTAGGTTACCCAGCAGTTCCAACAGATCTTCGCGATCCCATGGCAAGCGCAACCCAGGCTCAGCCTGCCAGGTCAGTTGCACACCATCGTCATGAATCATCGCCAGGGTTGCGACCAGCCCAGGCAGTTCTTCGGCGCAGTCGAAGTGCGCGCCTGGTAAAGCTTCGCCGGTCAGCCGGGCACGACCCAGTTCACGGGTCAGACGTTGCTCGATTTGCTCCAGTTGCTCGACCAGGGTGCGATGCATCACCGGGTCACGGCGAATGTCCTCGCGATCAGCCAGGCTGACCAACACTGCCAGTGGCGTTTTCAGGGCATGACCAAGGTTGCCCAAGGCATTGCGTGAGCGCTTGAGGGTGTCTTCGGTGTGCGTGAGCAGGTGATTGACCTGTGCCACCAGAGCCTCAAGCTCCTGCGGAACGTCGCGATCCAGCTCACTGCGTTGCCCCTGCTGCAACTGGGCAATCTGCAGGCGGACCTTTTCCAGCGGCCGCAACGCGCGGTTTACCGTGACCCGCTGCAGCAGCAGGATCAGCACCAGCGCACCAACGCCCAGTCCCAGTCCGACCCGTTCGACCCGGCGAAAGCTTTGCAGCACCGGGGTGTAGTCGCGAGCCACATGAATGCTCAGCTGTTGGCCAAAACGTTGGTAATCGGCACGGTAAGTCAGTAACAACTGCCCCTGGGGGCCATCACCCAGCTCGGCCTGCAAGCCGGGTTGCACGGCCATTTCCAACTGCCGATCCCACAGCGAGCGAGAGCGCCAGGTGACATCGGGCAGGTCGATGCGAAAGTACAACCCCGAATACGGCCGCTGGAACGCGGCGCTGAGGCGCTGTTCATCCAGCTGCAAGCCCTGAGGGCCTCGCACCAGCGCGATCAGCAGCGACTCGGCCTCATCCTTGAGACCTGCACGCAGGTAGCTACGCAGGCTGTGATCGAACAGCCAGACACTGGTCTGCATCAGCACCAGACCCACGATCAGCAGCACACTGACCAGACCCAGGCTGAGGCGCTGCTGAATCGACCTCACCCGGCATCACCTGTGAAGCGGTAACCCTGGCCGCGGCGAGTTTCGATCACACTGCGGCCCAGCTTGCGCCGCAGGTGGTTGACGTGCACCTCGATCACATTGGAGTCGCGCTCGCTTTCGCCGTCATACAGATGCTCGGCCAGGTGACTCTTGGACAGCAGTTGCCCGGCATGCAGCATGAAGTAGCGCAACAGACGAAATTCGGCGCTGGTCAGCTCGATGACCTCACCGTTACGGCTCACGCATTGGCGACTCTCATCCAGCTGTAAGCCCGCGGCCTCCAGCTGCGGCTGATTGGCCAGGCCCCGCGCACGGCGCAGCAGTGCCTGAATACGCAGCTGCAACTCTTCCGGATGAAAGGGCTTGGTCAGGTAATCATCGGCCCCGACCTTCAGGCCTTCGATGCGCTCGGCCCAGGAGCCGCGCGCCGTGAGAATCAGTACCGGCGTGACCAGGCCATCGGCACGCCAGTCACGCAGCACCTCAAGGCCTGGCTTACCCGGCAAACCGAGATCGAGAATGATCAGGTCATAAGGCTCACTGGCGCCCTGGTGCGCGGCATCGCGGCCATCAGCGAGCCAGTCCACCGCATAGCCCTGGCGCTTGAGCGCGTCCATCAGTTCATCAGCCAGGGGCACATGGTCTTCAACCAGCAACAGACGCATCAGTCATCCACCTCGTCCTTGAGAATCCGCCCATCACGGGCATCGAGCTCCAACTCGCGGACGATACCTTGAGGCGTCAGCAGCTCTACTTCATACACCAGCACGTCGTCTTCCTCTTCCAGTTCGGCCTCCAGCAGCGTCGCACCAGGATAACGTTGCAGCGCCGGCCGCATCAGTTGGTCGAGGGGCAGTATGAGGCCGTCGCGACGCAGTCTCAGCGCCTCGTCCTGATCAAGGTCACGCGCGCTACTGGTACCGGCCAGCGCCAGCAACAGCGCTGCACAGAGTGCGGCGCTGGGTATCAATCGATTCATGGGGCGTCCTGTCAGTCATCCCGATGATTTTTAAGGACCTGCCCAGTGCGCGCATCGAGCTCAAGGTCCCATTGCCCGCCATTCTGATCGCGGATTTCCGCTTGGTAAACGTAGCGGCCGTATTCTTCTTCCAACTCCTGATCCTCCAACGCCCCGCCAGGGTGCTGGGCGAGCGCGGCAGCGCTGAGGGCCTCAATCGATAAAACGGCACCGGCCTCATGCAGTTGCCGGGCCTCGTCGACAGACAGGTCACGAGCCAGAACGGGGGTGACCGCCAGCAGACTGGCAGCGCTGATCAGGGCGAGAAGGGTTTTCATGGGCAAGACCTCCAGTGCAGTTACCGCCTTACCTTACCCAGTGCGACTTAAACGAAGCTGAATTGGCCGGTCGCATCACTAGGGTCTGTTCCCGTTTCGTCGCAAGCCGCGTTGCAGCGCAAAATCTCGCCAGGCTAGGCGGAGGACGCAGGGAATGGTTGTTCCCTTGCCAAGTCCTCCAACAACGCATGGCGAGATTTTACGCGCAACCCGT
>JAHJYA010000076.1 GCA_018826895.1 Gammaproteobacteria bacterium | reverse complement strand
GGCAAGGCACGAGATGCGAAGTTTAGCCGGCTAAATGAGCCATCGAGAAACGCCGCATCGCGCTAAAACGGGCCCGGCCCTGCGGGTTGCGCGAAAAATCTCGCCATGCGGTGTTGGAGGACTTGGCAAGGGAACAACCATTCCCTGCGCCCTCCGCCTAGCCTGGCGAGATTTTGCGCAGCAACGCGGCTCGCGACGAAACGGGAACAGACCCTAGCCCGCAAACCCATGCCTCAGGGCGTGGCACTGGCGGGCACCGCGCCGTGACGCATCACCAGCCAGACGAACACCGCCGCACCGCAGGCCATCAGCAGTGGCAGGGCATGGCCGCTGACCCACTGGCTGACTGCACCAGTGGCCAGCGGCCCGACCAGACAACCCAAGCCCCACAGCTGCGCTACATGGGCATTGGCGCGCACCAGTTCGTCATCGCGGTAGCGTTCGCCGATCAGAATCAGCGACAGGGTGAACAGACCGCCCGCGCTGGCCCCGAAGAGCACCAGCACCGGCCAGATCAGCGGCGAATGCAGCGTCGCTGGGATCGCCAGGCTGGACACCAGCAGCACCAGCCCACACACACGAAACAGCGTGGTCCGGGAAATCCGGTCCGCCAGCAAGCCAATCGGCAACTGCAGCGCCGCATCGCCGACCACCACCACGCTGACCATGAACAGCGCCACCTCTTGGGTAAAGCCCTGGCGCAGCCCGTAGATCGGCAACAGGGTCAGCATCATCGCCTCGAATGCGGCAAACAGCATCACCGCCCAGGCGATCGCCGGCAGCGTCCGGCAAAACAGCAGCAGCCCGCGCCCGGAAGCACTATGCCCATCCACCTGCGGCGCCCCTGTACGGCCGATCAACAGCAGCGAGCCGCCCATCAGCAGGCCTACACCGGTCCAGAAGCCGGCATCGGTCAGGGTACCCAGCGCGGTGAGCAGCAATGGCCCGCACAGCTGGCTGAGCGCATAACCGGTGCCATATAACGCCACCAGTCGGCCGCGCCACTTCTCGACTGCCAGCTGATTGATCCAGCTCTCACCGAGGATAAACACCACGGTCAGCGCCACCCCGATAAACAACCGCAAGGCTACCCACACCGCGTAATTTTGCACCAGCGCCAGCAGGGCCACCGAGACTGCGCCCAGCAGCAGGCACATCTGCA
Organism: Gammaproteobacteria bacterium; assembly: GCA_018826895.1. Classification (GTDB taxonomy): domain Bacteria; phylum Pseudomonadota; class Gammaproteobacteria; order Pseudomonadales; family Pseudomonadaceae; genus Aquipseudomonas. Next base: position 3,212 of record JAHJYA010000076.1, on the reverse strand, counting down.
TCAACCGGGTGGTGCCAAAGTATCCGGCCAGCCGCCCGGCCAGCGACGCGCCGAGCAAAACGCCCACGGCTGGCGTGGCCGCCATCGCGCCGATGGCGAAGGAACCATAACCCCACGCCTCCAGGCGCAACGACACCAGCGGCATGGTCACGCCCAGCGCCAAACCGATGCTGATGACGGCAGCGCAAACCGCGAAATAAGTACCCCAACGCATCGCCAGACTCCGTTATGCCGTGGCCGTGGATTTAACAATGTAGGAGCGAAGGGAGCGCCTAGCCTTTATTCGCGAAACTCTCGGCCGATAGCCACCTGATCGCGAATAAATTCGCTCCTACAAGGCGCCTAACCTCGACTCTGAGCGGATCAAAACAAAACGGCCGGATTTCCCAAGGAAACCCGGCCGCAGGTGTGGCTCTCCGGGAGCCGGCCCAAAAGGGCGGACCTTTAGGCGATCAAATGCCGCCTATCACTCGACATGGTTACAGCTTGATCCAGGTGGATTTCAGCTCGGTGTATTTGTCGAACGCATGCAGCGATTTGTCACGGCCATTACCCGACTGCTTGAAACCACCGAAGGGCGCAGTCATGTCGCCGCCGTCGTACTGGTTGACCCACACACTGCCGGCACGCAGCGCCTTGGCGGTCAGGTGCGCCTTGGACAGGTTGCTGGTCCAGACCGCCGCCGCCAGGCCATAGATGGTGTCGTTGGCAATCGCCACGGCTTCCTCGGCGCTATCGAAGCCGATCACCGACAGCACAGGGCCGAAGATCTCTTCCTTGGCGATGCGCATAGCGTTGTTCACGCCATCGAAAATCGTCGGCTCGACATAAGTGCCGCCGGTCTCCTCCAGCACCCGTTTACCACCGGCCACCAGCGTGGCACCGTCATCGTGGCCCGCCTGGATATAGCTCAGCACGTTGTTCATCTGCGTGGTATCGACCAGCGCACCGACATTCGTTGCCGGATCCAGCGGGTTGCCCGGCTTCCAAGTTTTGATCGCCTCGACCACCAGGGGCACGAACTGCGCTTTGATCGAGTTCTCCACCAGCAGGCGCGAACCGGCGGTGCAGACCTCGCCCTGGTTGAAGGCGATGGCGCCGGCCGCCGCTTCGGCAGCGGCCTTGAGGTCCGGCGCGTCGGCAAAGACGATGTTCGGGCTCTTGCCACCGGCCTCCAGCCACACGCGCTTCATGTTCGACTCGCCGGCATAGATCATCAACTGCTTGGCGATCTTGGTCGAACCGGTGAACACCAGAGTGTCGACATCCATGTGCAGGGCCAGGGCCTTGCCCACGGTGTGACCATAGCCCGGCAGCACGTTCAGCACACCGGCGGGGATGCCGGCGTCGATGGCCAGTTGGGCAATGCGGATAGCGGTCAGCGGCGATTTTTCAGATGGTTTGAGGATCACCGAGTTACCGGTGGCCAGCGCCGGGCCGAGCTTCCAGCTGGCCATCATCAACGGAAAATTCCACGGCACGATGGCGGCGACCACACCGACCGGCTCTCGCGTGACCAGCCCCAGCTCGTCATGGGCCGTGGCGGCCACTTCGTCGTAAATCTTGTCGATGGCCTCGGCGTTCCAGCGGATAGCCCGCGCCGAACCCGACACGTCGATGCCATAGGAGTCGCTGATCGGCTTGCCCATGTCCAGGGTTTCCAGCAGGGCCAGCTCCTCGCCATGCTGCTCGATCAGGTCGGCGAAACGCAGCATGATCGCTTTACGCGCAATCGGTGCCAGGCGCGACCAGACACCCGAATCGAAGGTAGCGCGGGCATCGGCCACAGCCGCCTCGGCATCGGCCAGATCGCAGCTGGCAACGGTCGCCAGCAGGCGGCCGTCGACCGGGCTGAGGCACTCGAATGTAGCCCCGGAAACGGCGGCGCGGTACTCGCCATGGATAAAGGCACGGCCTTCGATGTTCAGCTGCTGGGCACGTTGTTCCCAATCGGCACGGGTCAGGGTGGTCATTACAGGCATCCTCTGTCAGGTGAAAAGTGCCGCACGCCACGCGCCGACACTGTCAATAATTCTGCAAGGCACGCAACAGACGAATGCACAAGCTGCTACACCCAGCGAAGCACTCAACAAGTGCAGCGCTAATATTTGGCGTTAGCGGCAGTTCGCGTCATTTGGGCGATTAAAAGCTACCATCGGCCCATTCCATTGGCAGTTACAAAGCGCCAAGGAAAACACGCATTCGCCCAACTCGGGCCTAATCGTGGGGGCCACACTAAACCAGGGGCCGGGATATTTTCAATATTTTTGACAAAGCCGCGGCAAACACCCTTGTCTTGTTCGTTTTATTAAACATAGACTACCAGCATCGACCACCCGCACCGACGCACCACAGGACCCCCGATGAGCATCGAACAGATCGTCGATTTCGCTACCGCCAGCAGCACCCCGGACCACTACCGCCCCGCAGCGGAAAAAGTGCTCAAGGGCGACCCGGCGCAAAGTGTGCGCAATCACTACGCCAGCCCCTGCAACCAGTTCAATGTCGGCATCTGGGAAGGCGATATCGGCCAGTGGACGATCCATTACACCGAACACGAGTACTGCGAGATCCTGCAAGGTGTCTCAGTCCTGCGTGACCAGGACGGCAATGCCAAAACCGTGCGTGCCGGCGATCGCTTCGTCATCCCCGCCGGTTTCACCGGCACCTGGGAAGTCCTCGAACCCTGCCGCAAGGTCTACGTGATCTTCGAGCAAGCCGCCGAATGACACACCCCATCATGCGTCACCCTTTAGCCCGCCCTACCCGGCGGGCTTTTTTCACCCGGTAGAAACTCAGGCGAAAAAAAACCCACCAGAAGGTGGGTTTTTTCGAAGAGGCGTCGATCAATTACTTGATCTTGGCTTCCTTGTACATCACGTGCTTGCGTACGACCGGATCGAATTTCTTGATTTCGATCTTGTCGGGGGTGGTGCGTTTGTTCTTGTCGGTGGTGTAGAAATGGCCGGTACCGGCGCTGGACACCAAACGGATCAATTCGCGCATGACTAGCTCCTTAAACCTTTTCGCCGCGAGCACGCAGCTCGGACAGAACGACATCGATACCACGCTTGTCGATGCAACGCATGCCTTTGGCAGAGACGCGCAGACGCACAAAGCGTTTCTCGGACTCGACCCAGAAGCGGTGATGCTGCAGGTTCGGCAGGAAACGACGACGGGTTTTGTTGTTTGCGTGGGAAATGTTATTCCCG
>JAHJYA010000075.1 GCA_018826895.1 Gammaproteobacteria bacterium | reverse complement strand
GACCCGCCAGCACACGCCGAAGCTCGCCTTTGTCGCTAAACCCAAGGATTACCTGTCATCCAGCGGCAAAACGGTGCACGCCAGTGAGGTTGATCTGCTGGTGCGGGCCCTGTCCATGGGAAAACTGCACCACGCGATGATGGGCACCTGTGCGGTGGCTATCGGCACTGCAGCGGCGATCCCCGGCACCCTGGTCAACCTGGCCGCCGGTGACGGCGCACGCGAGGCGGTACGCTTTGGCCACCCCTCCGGCACCTTGCGCGTAGGCGCCCAGGCGACACTGGTCGGCGGTCAATGGGCGGTGACCAAGGCGATCATGAGCCGCAGCGCGCGGATTTTGATGGAGGGCAGTGTGCGGGTGCCGGGCGATTCGTTCTGACGGAGAAATTAGAAAAGACTCGAGGTTTTCGAGTCTTTTCTTTTTATATCAGTAGGTTGTGTGGGTTACTTGAGACGCCGTTCCACGCCCTTTTCCACCAGAATCTTCGCGGAGATCTCTTCCACCGAAAAATGCGTGGAGTTGATGAAGTTGATGTTCTCGCGGCGGAACAGGCCTTCGACCTCGCGCACTTCGAACTCGCACTGGGCAAAGCTCGAGTAGCGGCTGTTGGGCTTGCGTTCGTGGCGGATGGCGGTCAGGCGGTCGGGGTCGATGGTCAGGCCGAACAGCTTCTCCTTGTACTTTTTCAGGGCCGCCGGCAGCTGTAGGCGCTCCATGTCATCTTCGGTCAGCGGGTAGTTGGCGGCGCGAATGCCATACTGCATGGCCATGTACAGGCAGGTCGGGGTTTTGCCGCAACGCGAAACACCGACCAGGATCAGGTCCGCCTTGTCGTAGTAATGGGTGCGAGCACCATCGTCGTTGTCCAGGGCAAAGTTCACCGCATCGATGCGTTCCATGTAATTGGCGTTGTGTGCGATGGAGTGGGACTTGCCGACTGAGTAAGACGAGTGCGAGCTGAGCTCCTGTTCCAGGGGGGAGAGGAACGAGGAAAAGATGTCGATCATGAAGCCTTCGGATTGTGCGAGAACTTCACGGATCTCCTGGTTGACGATGGTGTCGAAAATGATCGGGCGCGATCCGTCTTTCTCGGCAGCATTATTGATTTGTTGTACCATGGCGCGCGCTTTTTCAACGCTATCGATATAAGGGCGCGTGAGCTTGGTGAACGTGATGGTTTCGAACTGCGCCAACAGACTCTGACCCAGGGTTTCGGCGGTGATACCGGTGCCATCGGAGATGAAGAAAGCGGTTCGTTTCATTTGCGCCACGGGCCTTAAGCTGGGAGTCTTTCTTGGCTATGATAGGCCCGCGTTCGCTGGCCCGTATGGGTCGGCATTGTTACTCATTTTCCAGGGCCAAGCCATAATCGTGCGGGCATGTTCCGCGAAGTACAACGGTCCTTCGAGCTTTTCCAACACCTCAGTGGAGAGATCACCTTGGTAGAGTACGTAGTTTCCCTCGATAAGCTCGGCAATCACGATGTCGAGCACGTAGGGGGCAAGAACGCCTCCCTGGGCGAGATGATCAGCAACCTCGCGGGCGCCGGTGTATCGGTACCTGGCGGTTTCGCCACCACTGCCCAGGCCTACCGCGATTTTCTTGAGCAGAGCGGCCTGAATGCGCAGATTCATGCGGCTTTGGATGCCCTGGATGTCGACGATGTCAACGCCCTGGCCAAGACCGGAGCGCAGATCCGTCAGTGGGTCATGGATGCCGAGTTCCCCCATGAGCTCAATGAGCAGATCCGCACCGCTTTCGCGGCCATGGCCAATGGCAACGACAATATGGCCGTCGCCGTGCGCTCCTCGGCTACCGCCGAAGACCTGCCGGATGCCTCCTTCGCCGGTCAGCAGGAAACCTTCCTCAACATTCGTGGTGTGGAAAACGTCATCCGCGCAGCCAAGGAAGTCTTCGCCTCGCTGTTCAACGACCGCGCCATCGCCTACCGCGTGCACCAGGGCTTCGACCACAAACTGGTCGCCCTGTCCGCCGGTGTACAGCGCATGGTGCGCTCTGAAACCGGCACCGCCGGTGTGATGTTCACCCTGGATACCGAGTCGGGCTTTCGTGACGTGGTGTTTATCACCGGCGCCTACGGCCTGGGCGAAACCGTGGTGCAGGGTGCGGTCAACCCGGACGAATTCTACGTCCACAAGCAAACCCTGGAAGCGGGTCGCCCGGCGATCCTGCGCCGCAACCTGGGCAGCAAAGCGATCAAGATGATCTACGGCGAAGAAGCCAAGGCCGGTAAATCGGTCAAGGTGGTCGACGTCGAGCGCGCCGAGCGTGCGCGCTTCTGCCTGAGCGATGCCGAGGTCAGTGAACTGGCCAAGCAGGCCATGATCATTGAGAAACACTACGGTCGTCCGATGGACATCGAGTGGGCCAAAGATGGCGACGACAACAAGTTGTATATCGTCCAGGCCCGTCCCGAGACGGTGAAAAGCCGTTCCAGTGCCAATGTCATGGAGCGCTACCTGCTCAAAGAGACGGGTACCGTGCTGGTCGAAGGCCGCGCCATTGGTCAGAAAATCGGTGCCGGCAAGGTGCGGGTGATCAACGACGTGTCGGAAATGGACAAGGTCCAGCCGGGCGACGTACTGGTCTCCGACATGACCGATCCGGACTGGGAACCGGTGATGAAGCGCGCCAGTGCGATTGTTACCAACCGCGGCGGGCGCACCTGCCACGCGGCAATCATTGCCCGCGAGCTGGGTATCCCGGCAGTGGTTGGTTGCGGCAACGCCACCCATGTGTTGAAAGACGGCATGGGTGTGACGGTTTCCTGTGCCGAGGGCGACACCGGTTTTATCTTTGAAGGCGAGCTGGGCTTCGATATCCGCAAGAACTCGGTCGATGCCATGCCCGATCTGCCGTTCAAGATCATGATGAACGTTGGCAACCCGGACCGTGCTTTCGACTTCGCTCAACTGCCGAACGAAGGCGTAGGCCTGGCCCGTCTGGAATTCATCATCAACCGCATGATCGGTGTGCACCCCAAGGCGCTATTGAACTTCGCCGGCCTGCCGCCGGAGATCAAGGACAGCGTCGAGAAGCGCATCGCCGGTTACAACGATCCGGTCAACTTCTATGTCGAGAAGCTGGTCGAGGGCATCAGCACCCTGGCAGCGGCGTTCTGGCCGAAGAAGGTCATCGTGCGCCTGTCGGACTTCAAGTCCAACGAATACGCCAACCTGATCGGGGGCAAGCTCTACGAGCCGGAAGAAGAAAACCCGATGCTCGGCTTCCGTGGCGCCTCGCGTTATATCAGCGAGGCCTTCCGCGATTGCTTCGAGCTGGAGTGCCGGGCGCTGAAGAAAGTGCGTAACGAGATGGGCCTGACCAACGTCGAGATCATGGTGCCGTTCGTGCGTACTCTGGGCGAGGCCAGCCAGGTGGTCGACCTACTGGCGGCCAACGGTCTGGCCCGCGGCCAGGATGGCCTGAAAATCATCATGATGTGCGAGCTGCCGTCCAACGCCATCCTGGCCGATGAGTTCCTCGAGTTCTTCGACGGTTTCTCCATCGGTTCCAACGACCTGACCCAGCTGACGTTGGGCCTGGACCGTGACTCGGGGATCATCGCTCACCTGTTCGATGAGCGAAATCCTGCAGTGAAGAAGCTGCTGAGTAACGCCATTCAGGCCTGTAACAAAGCCGGCAAGTACATTGGTATCTGTGGTCAGGGTCCGTCGGACCACCCGGATCTGGCCAAATGGCTGATGGAACAGGGCATCGAAAGCGTGTCGTTGAACCCGGATTCGGTGCTCGATACCTGGTTCTTCCTGGCTGAAGGCCAGCAGAGCTAATCGGTTCGCTGTCTCCTTATCCAAGGGCAGGGTCGAACCTGCCCTTTTTTGTGGCCTGCCTTTCCTGGCCTGATCCTTAAGACCGTCGCAGTGCGACCTGGAAAATTGCCCGTGGCGATTTTTTTGTACCCGAGTCGAAAAAGATGCAAAGCAGCAGTGAGCTTTTCCCCGTCGCCCTGATCAGTGCCGAGCTGCGGGGTGATCTGAGCGAGGACGTCTATCGGCTCAAGCCTGGCAACAGCCCCGATTTCAGTGTCGAGCTAGCGCTTACGCGCCTTGGGCTCGCTAGCGCCGAATTGACTGGTGGTGTGGTGGCGCGTGGCGTGCCTGTGGTGCTGATCCCGGGCAGCTTTTCCAACCGGCGTTTCTGGTATTCGCCCAAAGGTATCGGCCTGGGGGCGTTCCTGGCGCGGGCGGGTTTCGATGTGTGGATCGCCGAGATGCGGGGGCATGGCCTGTCGCCGCGTAACCTGGATTATCGGCGCAATCGCGTGAGCGACTACGTGCGCTACGACCTGCCGGCCATCAGTGCTTTCGTGCATGAGCAAAATCCGCAGCCGGTTCACTGGTTGGGGCATTCGCTGGGCGGCATCATCCTCGCGGGTGCGCTGGGGGGTCAGCACCTGGATCAGGCGAAAATCGCCTCGGTAGCACTATTTGGTAGCCAGATCAGTCGTACTTACTGGCCGCTGAAAATACCACCGTTGGAGTGGGGCGCGCGGCTATTGCTCAAGCGCTTTGCGGCGCTGTCCGGGCCGCGCTTGAAGCGTGGCCCGGAAGATGAGCCGATTGGCCTGGCGTTGGAAAGTTTGCGCTGGCACGGTCTGTTCGGCCGCTTTGGCGAGCGCGAGCACGACTGGTGGGCTGGCCTGGGTGAGGTGCAGGTACCGGTGCTGGCCGTGGCGGCAGAGGGTGATTTGCAGGACCCGCCCTGGGCTTGCCAGCGTCTGCTGGAGCAGTTTGGCTCCGCACAGGCTCGCTATGTCTGTCTGGGGCGTAAACAGGGTTTCAGCGAGGATTTCGGTCATGTCGAGATGCTGGTCAGCAAGGCCGCACAGCGTGAGGTCTGGCCGCTGGTGCAGCGCTGGTTGCTGGCTCCGGGCAATGATGCGCTGTGCTTGACCGCAGGCAGCTCCACGGTCACGGCGAGCGTTTCATCCGGGAACTGATGCCGCTAAGATGACGCGCTGATCCGTTTCAGTCACTTTACGTTTCGTGCTTACTGTCTTTTCTGACTTGAGGAGCTTCCCATGCACTACATCACCCCTGATCTCTGCGATGCCTACCCGGAGCTGGTGCAGGTCGTCGAGCCGATGTTCAGCAATTTTGGTGGCCGCGACTCATTTGGCGGGGAGATCGTCACGGTCAAATGTTTCGAAGACAACTCGCTGGTCAAGGAGCAGGTCGAGCTGCCGGGTCATGGCAAAGTGATGGTGGTCGATGGTGGCGCTTCCATGCGCCGTGCGCTGCTGGGCGACATGCTGGCGGAGAAGGCGGCGAAGAATGGCTGGGAAGGCATTCTGGTGTACGGCTGCGTGCGCGACGTCGATGTGCTGGCGCAGACCCATCTAGGTATACAGGCGCTGGCCAGTCACCCGATGAAAACCGACAAGCGTGGGATCGGCGACCTCAACGTAGCGGTTACCTTTGGCGGGGTGACCTTTCGCCCAGGCGAATATCTGTATGCCGATAACAACGGTGTGATTGTTTCGCCGTCAGCGCTGACGATGCCGGAATAAACCCGTGCAAGACTCTCCAATGACGGAGCAGGGCGCGCCTCCACGCGGCCTGGTGCATGCCTATATTCTCGACGGCCTGGGTGGGGGACGTCCGGTCACCCGTGAACAGCTCGATGCTCTGGTCCTGCGAGAGGGGCAGAGCCTCTGGTTGCACTGGGACCGCGGCCATCCGCAAACCCAGGCCTGGCTGAGGGCCGAAAGTGGCTTGAGCGAGTTCGCCTGCGATCTGCTGCTAGAGGAAAATACCCGCCCGCGCAGTCTGAGCGTGCCGGATGACGCCATGCTGCTGTTCTTGCGCGGGGTCAACCTCAATCCGGGGGCCGAGCCTGAAGACATGGTGTCGCTGCGTATCTTCGCGGATGAGCAGCGGGTTATCTCTCTGCGCCTACGGCCCTTGCGCGCGACCGAGGAACTGATTGCCGACCTGTTGGCCGGAGTGGGGCCGAAAACCGCGTCCGAACTGCTGCTGAGCCTGGCGCATTACCTGACGGACAAGGTCGAGTCGCTGGTCGCTGAACTCTCCGAGCAAGTCGATGAGCAGGAGGAGTTGATCGATTCCGATGCCCAGGCCCAGCCCGACCATGATCGCTTGCTGCACATGCGTCGGCGCGCTGCCGGCTTGCGGCGGTTTCTTGCGCCACAGCGGGAAATATTCGCCCAGCTCGCGCGGAACGGGCGCGCCTGGTTTGTCGCAGATGACAGCGATTACTGGAACGAACTGCACAACCGGCTCACCCGTTACCTCGAAGAATTGGACCTTAGTCGGGAGCGGGTAAGTCTGGTGCTGGAGGTCGAGAATCGGCGCATGGATGTGCGTATGAACCGCATCATGTACCGCTTCGGGGTGATCACTGGGGTCTTCCTGCCAATGAGTTTTCTCACCGGGTTGCTGGGGATCAATGTCGGCGGCATGCCGGGTTCGGATAGCCCCTACGGTTTCCTCGTGGCGTGTCTGTTGATGCTCGTTCTGGGACTCGGCCAATGGTGGCTGTTCCGCCGCTTACGCTGGCTCTGATGTGACTTGCCCAGCCCTGGTTTCGTCTAGCCGAGACGTCTAGTGAGGTACCTGATGCACGATCCATTCGAAGAATCCCTGCGCGATTTGCTCAAGGCGCCATCGTCCCAGCACGATGACGATGCCTGTCTGCATCGGGTATTGAAGACCGCCAACCGGCAGGTGGGCGTGGGCGATCTGTTCGGCTTGCTGGGCAATTGCCTGGGGGCCGTAATGATTGCCCTGAATAGCGGTTCCGCACACATCGCTCCGGTTTCTCGCCGCGCTACCTCCCGTTTTACTGATAAGGCCGACTGAAATGGAACTCGATCCCTGGACTCAAAGCCTGATTACTGCCATGACTGCGTTGTGGACCAAGGTGGCGAGTTTCATCCCTAATCTGTTTGTTGCATTGATTCTGGTGCTGCTGGGCTTTGTCGTGGCCAAGCTGCTCGATACCCTGCTGTCCAAGTTGCTGGGCAAAGTCGGCCTGGATCGGCTGATGGCGGGAACCGGGCTGACCAAGTTGCTGGGGCGTGCGGGAATTCAGGTGCCGGTTTCCACGCTGATCGGCAAGATTGTCTACTGGTTTGTCCTGCTGGTATTTCTCGTCTCGGCGGCCGAGTCGCTTGGGCTTGAGCGCGTATCGGCCACACTTGATGTCCTCGCCTTGTACTTACCCAAGGTCTTTGGTGCAGCGTTGGTGTTGTTGGCCGGTGTGCTGCTGGCGCAGTTGGTCAGCGGGCTGGTGCGTGGTGCTGCCGAAGGCGTAGGGCTGGATTACGCCCATGGCCTGGGCCGCATTGCCCAAGGGCTGGTGATCATCATCAGCATCTCCGTGGCCATTGGGCAGTTGGAAATCAAGACCGACCTGCTCAATAACGTCATTGCCATCGTGCTGATTTCCGTCGGCCTGGCGGTCGCTTTGGCGCTGGGTCTGGGCAGCCGCGAAATTGCCGGGCAGATTCTCGCAGGGATTTATGTGCGAGAAATCTATCAGGTTGGCCAACATGTCCAGGTTGGCGAAGCCGAAGGTCAGATCGAGGAAATCGGCACGGTCAAGACCATCCTCCTGACCGAGGAGGGCGAGCTGATTTCGGTGGCCAACCGCACCTTGCTTGAGCAGCGGGTAAGCAGTCGCTGAGGGTCAATCCCTGTTAATGTATGCCGCCTGCTGACACCCGCCATGGGTGTCAGCCGTTTTCGTTCAGTCTGTCGGCCCGACCTGCTTTGAATACAACCCAACCGCTGTCCTTGCGCTACGACCCTAGAGAGCTCTCCGACGAGGAGCTGGTGGCGCGTGCGCACGACGAGCTGTTTCATATTACTCGTGCTTACGAAGAACTGATGCGCCGCTACCAGCGCACGTTATTCAACGTTTGTTCGCGTTATTTAGGGAACGAACGTGACGCTGACGATGTCTGTCAAGAAGTCATGCTTAAAGTGCTTTATGGGTTGAAGAACTTCGAGGGTAAATCGAAGTTCAAAACTTGGCTTTACAGCATTACTTATAACGAGTGCATCACTCAGTACCGTAAGGAGCGACGCAAGCGTCGACTGATGGATGCGCTTAGTCTGGATCCGCTGGAGGAAGCCTTTGAAGAAAAGGCTCCCGCCGTGGAGGAGCGTGGTGGCCTGGATCGCTGGCTGGTGCATGTGAACCCGATCGACCGAGAAATTCTGGTGTTACGTTTTGTCGCAGAACTGGAATTTCAAGAGATCGCCGACATCATGCACATGGGTCTGAGTGCCACCAAAATGCGCTACAAACGGGCTTTGGACCGTTTACGCGAAAAGTTCTCAGGTGTTACCGAAAGTTAACCTCCAATAAATAAACCGGGGGTGAAGGGTAACTTCTGTTAAACTAATCGCCGATTTACGGGTCTACTGATCCGCAAGTCATCAATCATGAAGTGGGGATTTAACGGAATGAAACTGAAAAACACCTTAGGCGTTGTCATTGGCTCGATCGTAGCCGCTACTTCCATGGGCGCGCTGGCTCAGGGCCAAGGCGCTGTCGAGGTGGAAGGCTTTGCTAAGCGTTATTTCACCGACAGCTCGCGTGACCTGTCCAACGGCAACCTGTTCGGTGCCTCTGTTGGCTATTACCTGACTGACGATGTTGAACTGGCTCTGTCCTACGGCGAGTACCACGATATTCGTTCGGAAAACAACACCGGCAACAAGAACATCAAGGGCAGCATGACTGGCCTGGATGCCATCTATCACTTCGGCACCCCGGGTGTAGGCCTGCGTCCTTATGTTTCCGGTGGCTTCGCTCACCAGAGCATCAGCAACGTACCGCCGCGCACTGGTCGTGACCACACCACCTTCGCCAACATCGGTACCGGTGTGAAGTACTACTTCACTGAAAACCTGTACGCACGTGCTGGCCTGGATGGCATGTACAACATCGACGACGGCGAAGCTGAGTGGGCTGCTGGCGTGGGTGTCGGCATGAACTTCGGTGGCAGCACTCGTCGTGTTGCTGAAGTCGTCGAAAGCGCTCCTGAGCCGATGCCAGAGCCGGTTGCCGCTGTTGAAGAGCCTGCCCAGGTTGTTCGCGTTGAGCTGGACGTCAAATTCGACTTCGACCGTTCGCAGGTTAAAGAAGAAAGCTACAGCGACATCAAGAACCTGGCTGATTTCATGAATCAGTACCCGCAGACTTCCACCACCGTTGAAGGTCATACCGACTCCGTTGGTACCGACGCCTACAACCAGAAACTGTCCGAGCAGCGTGCAACCGCCGTTCGTAACGTGCTGGTTAACCAGTACGGTGTTGATGGTCAGCGCGTGAACGCTGTTGGCTACGGCGAGTCCCGCCCGGTTGCCGATAACGCCACCGAAGCTGGTCGCGCGGTTAACCGTCGCGTAGAAGCTGAAGTAGAAGCCCAAGCCCAGTAAGGTCTTTGGTGGATGGAAAAACCCGGCCTCGGCCGGGTTTTTCTTTGCCTGGAGAAAAGTGCTTCAGGCGCTGGCAGCCATTACCTGAGGCTGCCTGGCGCTTGCCACTTCGCCGATCACCAGAACGGCGGGGCTTTTCAGTTGGAAGTCCAGGGCATCCTGTTGCATGGCGTGCAGGGAGCTGCGGCATTCGCGTTGCTGTGGCAGGGAGGCGTTCTCGATCAGCGCCACCGGCATATCGGCGCGCATACCGCCGGCCAGCAGGCTTTCGCGGATTTCCGCCAATTTCGCCACGCCCATATAGACCACCAGCGTGGTGCCGCCCTGAGCCAGGGCCTGCCAGTTGAGCGTGCTGTCGTCCTGGGTGTGGGCGGTGACCAGAGTCACGCCGCGGGCCACGCCGCGCAGGGTCAGGGGAATGCCGCACTGGGTAGCGCCGGCCAGGCCCGCGGTAATGCCGTTGACCATTTCCACTTCGATGCCATGGGCGCTTAGCCAGTCGACTTCTTCGCTGCCGCGGCCAAAGATGCAGGGGTCGCCGCCTTTCAGGCGCACCACGCACTTGCCCTGGCGGGCGTAGCGCAGCATCAGGCGATGGATAAAGGCCTGGGGCGTGGAGCGGCAACCGCCGCGCTTGCCCACCGGCACTACCCGGGCATTCGGACAATGCTCCAGCACGGCCGGGTTGACCAGGTCGTCGATCATCACGATATCGGCCCGATTGAGGGCTTTTACCGCCTTCAGGGTCAGCAGTTCCGGATCACCGGGCCCTGCGCCTACCAGCCAGACTTTTGCGCTCATATCAGATTCCTCTAGGCACTGACCGCTGTTGGCACAGTCGCCAGCAACCGTTTGATTTCCGGGACGCAGGAGCCGCAACTGGTGCCGCATTTGAGTTCCTGCTTGAGACCGTCGAGGTCGAGGCCGCGGGCGATTCCGGCGCATACCGCGTCCTGGCTGACGTTCAGGCAGTTGCACAGGGTCCTGCTGGGTTTTCTGCCGCTGGCCGCACCCGGCGGGGTGGACAGCGGTGCGAGCAGCCAGCGGCGCAGGTCGGCATCGGCCTGACCTTCGCTCCACAGGCTTTTCAGCCAGTCGCGGGCGGCAGTTTCCCCGGCCAGGCGGATGGCGGTGATGCGACCGTCCTCGATGCGCACGCGCTTGCCGACCGCTTTACGCGGGTCGTCATAGGCCAGCACCGGGCCTTCGTGCACACCAAGCAGACGATCAATCTGCGCCAGCAGCTCTGGCTCGGGAGCCACGGCGCAGGCGGCGCGAATCAGCAGAGCAGGGCGCTCGCGTCCGGTCAGGTTGAGGTTGGCGTAGGCAAAACCTTCGAACAGCGGGCGCAGGGCTTCGAAACGCGTCTGCACCTGGCCTTCGACCAGAGCAAAGAAGGTCCAGGGTAGTTCGACTTTTTCCACCTCGACCCCGGCGTGCTTGAGTTCCGGCTGCTTGGACAACGGATCGAATGCCGGCTGGGTCAGCACATTGGTGCCCAGGCCCTTGAGAAAACGGTTGCCCCAGTGCATCGGCAGGTAGGCCTGGCCGGCACGTATGCTGTCGTCGGCCTGTACCGGCAGAATCAGGCTGCCGCGACGGCTGCGGACCTTGATCAGGTCGCCGCTTTGTAGGCGACGCCGGCGCATCTCGTCCGGGTGCAAGCTGAGCACGGCCTCTTCAACATGACCGAACAGACGCGCGGCGGTGCCGGTGCGGCTCATGCCGTGCCACTGGTCGCGCAGGCGGCCGGTGTTGAGGGTCAGGGTAAAGCACGCCTCTCGTTTTTCCTTGGGCGCGCGGTAAGGGTCGGCATGAAACTGTGCGCGACCATTGGCAGTGGGGTAGCGACCGTCGCCGTAGAGGCGTGGCGTACCCTGGGTGGCGCCAGCCGGGAACGGCCATTGCTGGGGACCTTGGTTATCCAGAATCGCGTAGCTGAGCCCCGAGAGGTCGAGGTCACGCTGGGCGGTCAGGTGTTTGTACTCCTCGAACAGCCCTTGCGGGTGGTCGAAGTCGAACAGGCTGGGCAGGCCGGGACGCAGCAGTTTTTCTAAACGACGAGCGAAATCGGTGGTGATCGCCCAATCCGGCCGCGCCTCTTTGGGCGCTGGCACGGCGCTGCGTACATGACTGACGCGGCGTTCGGAGTTGGTCACCGTGCCTTCCTTCTCGCCCCAGCTGGCGGCGGGTAGCAGCAGGTCGGCGTAGTGGCAGGTCTCGGTGGTGAAAAAGGCTTCCTGCACCACTACGAAGGGGCAGGCGGCCAGGGCTTCATGCACTTTGTTCTGATCCGGCATGGACTGCGCCGGGTTGGTACAGGCAATCCACAAGGCCTTGACCTTGCCGACGCGCACCGCTTCAAACAGTTCGATGGCGCTCAGTCCGGTGCTGGCCGGCAGCGCGTCGACGCCCCAGTAGCGGGCGACTTCGGCGCGGTGCTCGGCATTGCCGGCCTCGCGGTGGCCGGGCAGCAGGTTGCTCAGGCTGCCGGTTTCACGACCGCCCATGGCGTTCGGTTGACCAGTAAGAGAAAAAGGGCCGGCACCGGGTTTGCCGATCTGCCCGGTGGCCAGGTGCAGGTTGATCAGCGCGCTGTTCTTCGCGCTGCCGGCACTCGACTGATTAAGGCCCATGCACCACAGCGACAAGAAACTCGGCGCGCTGCCGATCATCCGCGCGCATTGCTGCAGGCTGTCCTGGCTAATGCCGCATATCTCGCTGACCATCTGCGGGCTGTAATCGCGTACCAGGGTCTTGAGGGCGTCGAAACCTTCGGTGTGGGCTTCGATATAGGCGCGGTCGATCCAGCCTTCCCACATCAGGATATGCAGGATGCCGTGGAACAGGGCGACATCGCTGCCCGGGATGATCGGCAGGTGCAGGTCGGCCAGCTCGCAGGTGTCGGTGCGCCGTGGGTCGACGACGATGATCTGCATGTCCGGGCGCTTGGCCTTGGCTTCTTCCAGGCGGCGAAACAGCACCGGGTGGGCGTAGGCCATATTGCTGCCGGCGATCAGCAGGCAATCGCTCTGCTCGATGTCCTCATAGTTGCACGGCGGCGCATCGGCTCCCAGGCTGCGCTTGTAGCCGACCACAGCCGACGACATGCACAGGCGCGAGTTGCTGTCGATATTGTTGGTGCCCACCAAGGCTCTCGCCAGCTTGTTGAAGGCGTAGTAGTCCTCGGTCAGCAACTGGCCGGAGATGTAGAAGGCGACGCTGTCCGGACCGTGTTCGCGGATGGTTTCGGCGAACACGTTGGCGGCGTGATCCAGGGCGCTGTCCCAGTCGCTGCGGGTACGGGCCAGGCCTTTGCCCAGACGCAGTTCGGGGTAGAGCGCGCGGGCGTCGAGGTCGCCGGTCAGGTGCAGGGTCGAGCCCTTGCTGCACAGCTTGCCGAAATTGGCCGGATGCGCGGGATCGCCCTGGACGCCGAGGATCTTCTCGTCGTCGTGTTCGATCAGCACGCCACAACCCACGCCGCAATAGCAGCAGGTGGAGGCGGTGATCTGATGGGAATGGGTCATGGGCGTCATCTCTCTGCGGTAATCGGGTAGGCCACGGCGCAAAGCGCGCGGTCTACCAATGACCTATCAGGCACATTCGCTAGCGCTGTTCAGGGCCAGCAGCACCCGGCCATTCTCTACCTTGGCCTGGTGCCGGTGAGCGCAACCCTGGTCTGGGGTCACGGCCTCGCCGCTGTCCAGCTCGATCTGCCAGTTGTGCAGCGGGCAGGCCACGCGCTTGCCGTAGATGATGCCTTGCGACAGCGGGCCGCCCTTGTGCGGGCAGCGGTCGTCGAGAGCGAACACCTCATCTGCGGAAGTCCTGAAAAGCGCGATATCGCCTTTCGGACCGCTGACAATTCGTGAGCCCAGTACGTTGATTTCTTCCAGGTCGCAGATATCCAGCCAGTTCATACGTGCGCCTCCAGTTGCTGCAGTGCGATGCGCTCGAATTCTTTCTTCAACTGCGGTTTGGCCAGTTGTTCTTTCCACGGGTCCTGCTCGAACGACAGGGAGAACAGCAGGCGCTCATGCAGGGCCTTGCGCCGCTCGGCATCTTCCAGCACGCCTTGCTTGATGTGCTCCATGCCGACGCGCTGCAGGTAATGCACGGTGCGTTCGAGGTAGAAGGCTTCCTCGCGGTAGAGCTGGAGGAAGGCCAGGCTGTATTCCATGACTTCTTCGGCAGTCTTGAGCTTGACGAAGAACTCGCCGGCCTCGGTCTTGATCCCGCCGTTACCACCGATATACAGCTCCCAGCCGGAGTCGACGCCGATGATGCCAACGTCCTTGATGCCGGATTCGGCGCAGTTGCGTGGGCAGCCGGAGACCGCCAGCTTGACCTTGTGTGGCGACCACATATTGAACAGCGCGTGTTCCAGGTCGATGCCCATCTGCGTGCTGTTCTGCGTGCCGAAGCGGCAGAACTCGCTGCCGACGCAGGTCTTCACGGTGCGGATGGATTTGCCGTAGGCGTGGCCGGACGGCATATCGAGGTCTTTCCAGACGCCCGGCAGGTCGTCCTTCTTGATCCCCAGCAGGTCGATGCGCTGACCGCCGGTGACCTTGACCATGGGCACGTTGTACTTGTCGGCCACGTCGGCGATGCGGCGCAGCTCCGAGGCATTGGTTACGCCGCCCCACATCCGCGGAATCACCGAATAGGTGCCGTCTTTCTGGATATTGGCGTGGGCGCGTTCGTTGATAAAGCGCGACTGTGGGTCGTCCTTGGCCTCGCCCGGCCAGGTGGAAATCAGGTAGTAGTTCAGTGCCGGGCGGCAGGTGGCGCAGCCGTTTGGTGTGCTCCAGTTGAGGAAAGCCATGGCCGCCGGGATGCTGGTCAGATGCTCGTCGCGGATGGCTTTGCGGATCTGCCCGTGGTTAAGGTCGCTGCAGCCGCAGATGGCTTTTTCGCTCTTCGGCTTCACATCCGCTGCGCCGCCCACGGTGTTGATCAGAATCTGCTCGACCAGGCCGGCACAGGAGCCGCAGGAGCTGGCAGCCTTGGTCTGCTTCTTGACCTCATCGACCGAGAACAGGCCGTGTTCCTGGATGGCCTTGACGATGGTGCCTTTGCATACACCATTACAGCCGCACACTTCCATGTCATCGGGCATCGACATGGCCTTGCTCTGGCCCTGGTGGCCGGTGTCGCCGATGGCGTTTTCGCCGAACATCAGATGATCGCGGATCTCGCTGACATTGTAGTTCTCGCGAATCTGCCGGAAGTACCAGCCGCCGTCGGCGGTGTCGCCATACAGGCAGGCACCGACCAGCACGTCGTCCTTGATCACCAACTTCTTGTACACGCCGCCGATAGGGTCGGAGAGGGTGATGGTCTCGGTGCCTTCACCGCCCATAAATTCACCGGCGGAAAACAAGTCGATACCGGTGACTTTCAGCTTGGTCGAGGTCACCGAACCCTGATAACGGGCGAAACCGAGCTGGGCCAGGTGGTTAGCGCAAACCTTGGCCTGTTCAAACAAGGGCGCGACCAGGCCGTAGGCGATGCCGCGGTGGCTGGCGCATTCACCGATGGCGTAAACCCGAGGGTCGAAGGTCTGCAGGGTGTCGTTGACCAGGATGCCGCGGTTGCAGGCGATACCGGCTTGTTCCGCCAGCTCGCTGTTGGGGCGGATACCGGCGGCCATCACCACCAGGTCGGCGGGGATCACCTCGCCGTCCTTGAACTTCACCGCGCAGACCCGGCCTTCGCCGTTGTCGAGCAGCTCGGCGGTGTGTTTGGGCAGCAAAAACTTCAGGCCGCGATTTTCCAGGGATTGCTGCAGCAAGCGACCGGCGGTGACATCGAGCTGACGCTCCAGCAGCCAGTCGCCGATATGCACCACGGTCACGTCCATACCGCGCAGCTTGAGGCCGTTGGCCGCCTCCAGGCCGAGCAGACCGCCGCCGATGACGACCGCGTGCTTATGGGTCTTGGCGGTTGCCATCATCATCTGAGTGTCGGCAATGTCGCGATAGCCGATCACCCCGGCCAGGTCCTTGCCTGGAATCGGCAGGATAAAAGGGTTGGAGCCGGTGGCGATAAGCAGGCGATCGTACTCGGCCTGGCTGCCATCGTCGGCGATGACCACGCGGGCCTTGCGGTCGATCTTCACCACCTTGCGCCCGAGAAGCAGCTTGATGCCGTTGTCCGCATACCAGTTGAGATCGTTGAGCACAATCTCCTCGAAGGTCTGTTCGCCGGCCAGTACTGGCGAGAGCAGAATGCGGTTGTAGTTGGGGTGTGGCTCGGCACCGAACACCGTAATGTCGTAGAGGTCGGGGGCGAGCTTGATCAGCTCTTCGAGGGTGCGAACACCTGCCATGCCATTGCCGATCATTACCAGCTTGAGTTTCTGCATGCCGGCCATCTCCTGGTTAAAACGCGCGCAAACAAAAAAGGCGTCCCGCTAGTCACCTAGCGAGGACGCCTTTGTCCAGGCCCCGTTCTCTCGGGGCGTGCGGGGCTCATCGTTGAGCACCACACTGTAATACCTTGTCAGTTGGCTAATGCAGACTGTGTGCCAAGTCGCCAAGCCCCGTGCAGCGGCTAGCGGAGCTGTCTTCTTTGTGGATTTTGCTGATAGTCCTGCACCCGATTAAGGCGTGCTGTCCCCGCTTTGGTGCGTCTCTGAACAGTTAGGCAGATCGATGCTTGGGGCGGAGTACGTTATTTCGGCCTGGGCATGAGTGGGTAGCGGCAAGCTGAAGAGCATTAGGGCAAGCAGGCTGCTGCACAAGCTGGCAGGGCGGCTGGCGTGGGGTGTAGGCATGGGCAACTCCCGTTCGGTGAGGGAACAACGGGAGCGATGCAGTGAACGTGCCGCGTGCTCAGTCGAGCCAGTTGACCTTGGGGAATTTGTCACTGAATGCCGTTGGCATGGCGACGACCTTGGCTGTTTGGTAGTTGAAGAAGACGAAGCCAGACTTGGCCATGGCAACGAGGGCACCATCGGCCGGGCGGCTGATGCGGAAGGTGATATCGCCGCCGTAGCGGTTGAAATCCATCACACCGACCTCGAACAGCAACTGGTCACGGGCATGGGCCTCGGCGCGGTAAGTCGTTGCCAGGTCGGTGACGATGATGCCCGTGCCATCCTCGCGGGTTTCCTCAATGCCAAACTCGAAGAGAAAGCGCGCGCGGGCCTCGGAAATCATCGAGATCATCGAGTCGTTGCCGAGGTGGTTGGCCGCATTGATATCGGTCACCCGTACGGTCAGGTGGGTGTTGTAGCAGAACTGGTCTTCGGGAAACTTCAGCGTCAGGCGGGCCATGGGCGTCATCCGGCTAAAGAGTGCGAGTGTACAACTCGCTAGGGTCTGTTGCCGTTTCGTCACGAGCCACGAATGAAACGGGAATAGCCCCTAATCAGCGGTGCAGGCTATTGAGCCAGTAGAAGGTGACCCTGCCTCCCTCATTGGAGGGGCCGCTGTTGTCCTGAATATAAGCGCCGGCCTTGAAGTACAGCTGTTGCTTGCTCCAGTAACCGCTCAGTTGCTGGTAGAAGCCCCCTTTGTCGCCCTGAGTGCTCTGCACACTGACACCCAATCGGCCGCTGGGCGTCAGGCGCAGGTCGTAGCCGAAGCGTTCGTTGAGCTGGATGTTCTGTGCCAACAGGATGTTCTGCACTTCCTTGTCGCCAGGTCGCTTGCGTAGCAACAGTTCGAGGCGGCCGACACCGCGCAGGTAGTGATACTGCAGCTTGATCAGCGGATCGTTGTCGCTGCCCGGTTCGTCCTTGCTGTGTATCTGGCCGATGACGATCTTGTTGTTGCTCGGTACCTGGGCAACGCTGAGCACGGCGCTCAGGTAGTTGTCAGCGCTGGCGTGATACCAGTAACTCAGGCTGCCATCGGCCTGGGTTTCGCGCAGCTCGCTGCGTGGGTAGCGAGCGTCTTCAGTGGGCGCGCCGGTGACAGGTACCCAGAAGGTGACGCTGCCATCGCCATGACGGCGAAAATACCCGCTCTCATAGCCATTGTTCAGGCGGGCCGTTTCGACCGTGAGTGTGGCGGGCGAAACAGGAACGGACAGGTTCCAGGTAGTGAGATCAATCACGAGAGCCTCGGGTCAGAGCAAGAGCGCTCCCGTTCGGTTGCGGCTTTACGTATTGGTTCCGCAGCGGCCGACAGACGGAGCAGCCCTTGCTCAGGACGCTGGGCGTGCCTGGGCCTCTTCGACAAAGTCCTTGAGCCAGCGCAGCACATCGACCGCCTGCCAGCGGCTGGGATCGAACATGGCATACGCCTGGCCTTGGTACCCCACCACATCCAGAGGGCGGTGGTAGCCAGCGCGCTGCAGCAGGGCCTCAATTTCGGCAAAACAGGTATTGAAATGCACGCGGTTGAAGGGGGTCTTGCCTTCGGTGACGATGCCTTCGAGGTGCAACTCCTCGACTGTGGCGCGCACCTTGTCCAAGGGCGTGCGGTTGACTGTGTGTTTGAGCTGCAGGACGTCCAGCATGGGATTGCTCCTGATGATGACTGTGCGAAAGGCCAGTTACGCGACTGCGTTGGCCGGTTTGAATGAGCTGAAGACAGGGTAATCGAAAAGTACTGTACAAATAAACAGTATTCGATAATAGTGTGCCCAGACCCATTCACTGACGTGTGGTGGCGGGTATGCCGGCTTTCGCTCCGGGCCCGCCACAGAGGAGCCGATACCAATGCAACAGATCCTGATGACACTGGTGTTACTGTGCCTGCTTGGCGGATGTGCTCAGCCGCAGCTCGATCAGCCCAAGGCCAATGGCTCCTACCTGGTAATCGAAAATGACCAGGCCTGGGCGGTGCTGGTCGCCGACGGGCGGCGTACCGAGGTTCGCGGTACGGTGATCGACGCCATCCGGCTTCCCAGCCAGCGTTCGGCAGTGGCAGCCAGTTATGTCATCGAGACGGCTAATTGCGGCCGGGTGCAGTGGCTGACCGAACGTGCCGACGCCGCTGAGGGCACCACAACGCTGATGTCGGTGCACCATAACGCGCAACTGGATGCCACGGACTGCATGATCCGTGATGGCATCAGCCGGGTATGGACGGTGCTCGATTATTCGGGCTGAAGAATAGTGTGGGTTGCCTGCCCGGCGCATGGCCGGGCAGGGCAGTGGTTACTCGGGGGCAGCAGGCGATTTGCGCGTTTTGGCAGGTGCTGCAGGCTGAACCAGGCCGTCGGCCCTGAACATGGCGCGGATACCCCGCACAGCCTGGCGGATGCGATCCTGGTTCTCGATCAAAGCAAAGCGCACATGGTCATCACCGTAATCGCCAAAGCCCAGGCCGGGTGACACGCAAACCTTGGCCTCAAGCAGCAGCTTCTTGGCAAATTCCAGTGAACCCAGGGCGGCATAGGGTTCGGGAATCTTCGCCCAGACATACATCGAGGCTTTGGGGTTTTCGACCATCCAGCCGCACTCATGCAGGCCCTTGACCAGCACATTGCGACGCTGCCGATATTGCTCGGCAATATCGCGCACGCACTGCTGATCACCTTCCAGCGCCGCGATAGCGGCGACCTGCAGTGGCGTGAAGGTGCCGTAGTCGTGATAGCTCTTGATCCTGGCCAAGGCGTTGACCAGTTCGGGGTTGCCGACCATAAAGCCAATGCGCCAGCCGGCCATGTTGTAGCTTTTCGACAGGGTGAAAAACTCCACCGCGATGTCCTTGGCCCCAGGTATCTGCATGATCGAGGGCGCGGTCCAGCCGTCATAGACGATGTCGGCGTACGCCAGGTCGTGCACCACCAGCACATCGTACTGCTTGGCCAGGGCCACCACGCGCTCGAAGAAATCCAGCTCCACGCATTGTGCGGTGGGGTTGGAAGGGAAGCCGAGAATCATCATTTTTGGCTTGGGGATCGACTCGCGGATTGCCCGTTCCAGCTCGGCGAAGAAGTCCACGCCAGGCACCAGGGGCACCGAGCGGACTTGAGCGCCGGCGATCACCGCACCGTAGATATGAATGGGGTAACTCGGGTTGGGTACCAACACGGTATCGCCATGATCCAGGGTTGCCAGCATCAGGTGCGCCAGGCCTTCCTTGGAACCGATGGTGACGATGGCTTCGCTTTCCGGGTCGATATCCACGGCATAGCGGTCTTTGTACCAGCGCGAGATGGCGCGACGCAGGCGCGGAATGCCACGTGAGGTGGAGTAGCCATGGGTGTCTTCACGCTGGGCGACCTGCACCAGCTTCTCGACGATATGCGGTGGCGTTGGCCCATCCGGGTTGCCCATGCTGAAGTCGATGATGTCCTCGCCACGTCGGCGAGCCGCCATCTTCAGTTCGGCAGTGATATTGAAAACGTAGGGGGGGAGTCGATCGATGCGCGCAAAACGACGCTTGGCGGTATCAGCCATGTTGTCCTCGAAGTACGTAAGCGCCCGGAACCGTCCGAGCGACGCTGGCCACTGCGGTGGCCTGTCGCGGAACATAGCTGGGCTACAAACGTTTGTCGAGGGCCTCGCGCATGGACTCAGGGTAAATCGACGGGCAAAGAAAACCCCGCACTCGGCGGGGCTTCTCTGATGCGTTGACGCTTAGGCTTGAACGACCGGGATCTGGGCGTTCGCAGCTGCCTCACGGAACTCGGCAATCTGGTCGAAGCTCAGGTAGCGGTAAACGTCGGCAGCCATGCTGTCGATGTTCTTCGCGTACTCCATGTACTCCTCGACGGTCGGCAGTTTGCCGAGAATCGAAGCGACTGCTGCCAGTTCGGCAGAGGCCAGGTACACGTTGGCGCCGTCACCCAGGCGGTTCGGGAAGTTACGGGTCGAGGTCGAAACGACCGTCGAGTTCGGCTCAACCCGTGCCTGGTTACCCATACACAGCGAGCAGCCCGGCATTTCCATGCGCGCGCCAGCCTTGCCGTAGATGCCGTAGTAGCCTTCTTCGGTCAGTTGGTGAGCGTCCATCTTGGTCGGCGGCGACAGCCACAGACGCGTTGGCAGCTGACCCTTGACCTGATCCAGCAGCTTACCGGCAGCGCGGAAGTGACCGATGTTGGTCATGCACGAACCGATAAACACTTCGTCGATCTTCTCGCCCTGAACGGTCGAGAGAAGGCGG
>JAHJYA010000074.1 GCA_018826895.1 Gammaproteobacteria bacterium | reverse complement strand
TTCCTGACCCTGACCAACGGTGCTGGCATCCTGACCTCGATCTTCGATCGCTACGACACCATGAAGTCCGGCGACATGTCCGGCCGTCAGAACGGTGTTCTGGTATCGGTAGAAACCGGCAAGGCGCTGACCTACTCCCTGGAAACCCTGCAGGCGCGCGGCAAGCTGTTCGTCGAGCACGGCCAGGAAATCTACGGTGGTCAGATCGTTGGTCTGAACAGCCGCGATAACGACATGGGCGTCAACCCAACCAAAGGCAAGAAGCTCGACAACATGCGCGCTTCCGGCAAGGACGAAACCATTGCCCTGGTTCCGCCGGTGAAATTCACCCTGGAACAGGCCCTGGAATTCATCCAGGACGACGAGCTGTGCGAAGTCACGCCGAAGTCGATCCGCCTGCGCAAGAAGATCCTCGACGAAGGCGAGCGCACCCGCGCTGCCAAGAAAGCCAAGAACTGATCCAGTTCTAGCTAACTAGAAAGCCCCCGTCGGCGCAGGCCGGCGGGGGCTTTTTTATGCGTGCTGGATTGGTTTTTGGGGCTGTGTTTTAGCCGGCCCGTGGTTGCAGCACGGTCTGCTGAATGGCTTCGCCAATGCGCTCGAAGAGTGCACCCGCTTCGCGATTTTCGTCCAGATCAGCGGCACAGGCGATGATGATCAGCGCCTGCTCAGGCGTTTCTGGACGGGCCACACCGACATGGCAGGCACGGCCTTGCTGGGTGCCGGTTTTCTGAATGAACGGCAGGTCTTCGGCCAGGCCGGCCTCAAGGCGATAGGCCTCGTACTGATTCAGTCCGGTCAGTTGGTAGAGCAACTGCTGGCTGGCGTCACTGAGCAATTCGCCGTGTACCAGATCGCGTAGCAGGGCGCCGTAGCCGGTAAGGCTGCTGCTATTGCGGCCTTGCGCATAGTAACGGTCATAGGCCTTATCGAGATCGTCCTGTTCAAGCTGCTCGGGCGTTAAGCCCAAGGCGTTGGCCAACGCCTGTACGCGCTCAGGCCCAATGGGTGCGGCGGCTACTTCAACGATCTGCTGGTTACTCAGGTTGCGCGCATCAGGGTGCAGTTCGGCATAAAGATCCTGGCGCACCTGCAACAGCGACGTCAGTTGACCGAAGCCATAACGCTCCAGGCTTGCGTTGAGCGTATCGACGCCTACCAGGCGAATCAGCATGTCCGCTGCGGTGTTGTCGCTTTCGCGCAGCATTTCTTCGAGCAGGGTGCGGATGCTGAAGGTCGTCCCTACTTCGCTCCAGACGGTACCGCCTGAGCCATCCACCTTGTCTTCGGCGGTCAGTTCGACGGCTTGATCCAGGCTCAGGCGACCTTCGTCGACGCCTTGCAGCACCGCGATGGCCACGGGCAGTTTGACGGTGGAGGCGAGGTACCAGGGGCCCTCGGCCTGGTAATCGAGATGACCTTCGCTCAGGTGCTCGACATACACACCCAACTCGCCAGGCGACTCGGCATCCAGACGCTCGAGGCGTTTTTGCAGCTCGGCCCGCCAGGGGGCTTCGGTTGAGGGGCTGGCCCAGAGCCAGGCGGCGAGCAGCAAGCCAACAGCGAGCAGAGGCAGCAGGACGCGTGGGTTCATTGGTTGTTCTCGTCTGTGGCATTGAGTAGGCCGCTGCGACTCAAGGCCTCGCCAACCTGGCGCAGGCTGGTCTCGCTGCGAGCTGTCGACAGGTCGCCGCGCACGCAGGCCACCACCAGCACGGGTAAGGTATCTGGGCGCTCAATCAGGCCCGCATCACAGGCGCGCGCCCGCTGGGTACCGGTTTTCTGGGCATAGGAAGTGGCAGCAGGCAAGCCCGCCCTGATGCGTCGGCTGCCGGTCTGCACCTGGCGCATCAGGCCCAACAGGTAATCGGTATGCGCCGCATCCAGCGCCCGGCCGCTGACCAGTGCCTCGAGCACTTCGGCCAGGGCCGCCAGGTGGCCCGAGTTGGCACCGCCTGCATAGTAGGCTTGGTAGGCCTGGTCGAGGCTGATGGGCTGTAGGTCGGCCTCAGTCAGGCCCAGTTGTCGGGCTACTGCCGCTTTGCGTGAGCCGCTGGCGCGGCGAATCTGCAGGAAGTCCTGGCCGGCTAGCTGCTGAGCGTTCGGGTGCCACTGGCTATAGATCTGCCGGCGCACGCCCGCCAGGGTGGTGATGGCAAAGAACGGCTGATCGCCGGCCAGGTTTTGCGCTACCTGGTTCACGGCATCAAGACCCACCAGGCGAATCAGGCGGTCGGAGGCCGTGTTGTCGCTGTAGATGATCATCTGTTCGAGCAGGGTGCGCACCGCCACCCGACTACCCACAGGGCGTGCATTGCTGCTGCCGGCGCCATCGACGTAGTCCTCGGCTGCGAGGGTGAGCGGGCTATCGAGGTGGATGGTGCCTGCCATCGCCGCCTGCAGTACCGCGATGGCGATTGGCACTTTGACGGTTGAAGCCAGGTACCAGGGCTCGTCGGCTTGGTAGGCGACGACCCGTTGGCTGTGCAGATCCTTTACGTACACACCCAGCTCGCCAGGGCTCTGGGCATCGATCTGGGCCAACTGCTCGAGTAGTTTTTCTGGCCAGGCTGTGGGGGCGGCCAAGACGCTGCCGTTCAGCAACGCGCTCAGGGCGAGAGCCATAGGCAGGTGGCGCCAGGGGGGACGGCGATGGGGCATGCCTAACCTCGGAGCAATGGGTACTCCAGGTTCGAGGGCCTAGCGGCGCAGCTGTTCACCCGCCGTGCGCGCGGCGGATCGGCAAGACGTAACCGGAGATTGCCGGCAGCCTTGCACGCCGGCAGCTCATCAGGATGTCTGTTTGCTCAGGCGCCCTTGCCGGGGGTGCCGCTAAGGGTGGTCTTGGTACAGGCCCGGTTACGTGGGAAGCCCGCCTCGGTCGCGCTGGCCGGCTTCACCTGGATCATGCAGCCACGTTTGTAGGTGGCATCGAGCAGCAGGCTTTGCAGGGGAAGCAAGTCGCCTGCCAGGACACTCTGGGTGATCGGGCCGAGCTGGTAGTCATTGTTGCCCAGGGTCAGCGACTGTAGACCTTCGGTGCGAATCAGTGCGTTGCCGATATTGCTCAGGGTATTGCCGATGATCACCAGTTCGCTGCGCTGGTCGCGAGGGTTCAGCGTGGCGATTGCGTAGTTCGGGCTGCCTTGAATCTGGTTGCCGATCAGATAGCCGTGCTGCAAGTTGTCGGCATACACCCCGCTGGCGTCGTTGTTGCCAATCAGGTTGTTGCTGAGCAGAACGGCACTGGTCCCGCTGATGCCAACATTGCGCAGCAGCACGCCATTGCCTTTGGACGCGCCGATCTGGTTATCGGCCAACACCAGATCACCATTCTGGTCGCTGATCTCGATGCCGGCTTTTTCGGTCTGCAGGATGCTGTTGCGTTCGATCAGCCCGCTGCTCG
Source organism: Gammaproteobacteria bacterium (assembly GCA_018826895.1). GTDB lineage: Bacteria > Pseudomonadota > Gammaproteobacteria > Pseudomonadales > Pseudomonadaceae > Aquipseudomonas. The sequence continues at coordinate 19,054 of JAHJYA010000074.1, read as the reverse complement.
TGCCCCGCACGCGGATGCCACTCTGGTTGCGTACCTGCTGAACACGGTTGTGCACCAGATACAGGCGGCTGTCCTGGACGTCGATGCCATATTGCTGCTGGTTGCTGAACTGGCTTTGCTCGATGCGCACCTGGGCGTATTGCAGCTCGACGCTGGACAGCGCATCGAAGCGGCTGTCACGGATGTGCACTTGCGCTGGCGTTTGCTGAGCAGGCTGAGCCGCGCTGCGGGCGCTGGTCAGTCCGCGTGACAGGTGGGCGTTGTAGCCCAGCTTGCTGAGCTGTGAGTCGCTGACTTCGGTGCTGCTGCCGGCCCAGGCGATGATGAATGGGCGGAATGGGCGGTCGGTATTACTGGCATTGCCTTCGCTAACGCTCTCTACGCTGGCGTTGCGGATGCTCAGTGCGCCCTGGTTGATCAGTGCCGTGCCGCCTGGGGTGTACAGATAGAGATGGCTGTCATGAACCAGTAGCGCGCCGCCTGGGGCGATCATCAGCGGATAGCTGAGCAGGTAGCCTTCTTTGTAGCGCTTGATGATACGGGGGTCCGCTACACGCTGGTGCAACTGCTCCAGGGTGATCGCACCGCCACTGATTACGAGCGCCTGCGGGTGGCTAGGCTGGTAACTGGCGATGGCGCGGAACAGGCCGTTGTTGACGAACGGTTCGAAGGGCCAGCTCCCTGCCTGGGCCGAGAACATGGGCTCTAGCTGGACCTGGGCGCTGCCTTGGGGCAGGCCAATGTTCAGGCGTGGCAGTTGCTGTTCGGCGCGCTGGCGCAGTTGCTCTGCCTGGGCCCGCTGCTCGGCTTCGGCGGTCCACTGCCAGTCGGCGGCGGCGATGGCCTGGCTGAACAGGCCGGCCAGCAAGGCGAGGGCCATGGCTGGCTGGCGCAGGATGTGGTTGGTGGACATCGGTATCTTCCCCTGAATCATTCGAAGCGGCTGTAGAGCGGCTTCAGTCGCCCGCCAATCTGGCTGTAATTGTCGACCTCGCCATCCTGGTCGTCATAGAGCGCGCGCGCCCAGGTGTGTTCGGGATATCGGTTGAGGAAGGGGATCAGCCAGATCATCTTGTGGCTGCCGACCTTCTTCTGTTTCTTGCCATCGAGTTCCGGCAGCCCCTTGGGCTCCAGCACGGCCCGTGCCGTGAAGTTGGCCAATTGTTGCAGTTTCTGCCGCTCTTCTGCGTTCAGTGGGCGGCCATTGTGCTCGGCGGCTTCAGCCAGCAGCACCAGCGGCACCATGGCGTAGTTGCTGTAATCGGCAGCCAGGTGAGCGCGCGCAACTTCCAGAGGCAAATAGCGTGCATCGGCACTTGCCGAGGGTGTGGCCTGGGCAAACGCGCGGCGCAGATTGGTATCGGCCCACGCCAGGAAGTCATCACGATTGAGCAGCATGCCGGTAGCCGCCACGGCCCAGCCGGCCCAGTAATCGTGGTTGTTGAAGTAGGCGAAATCCGCGCGATGACGTGGCTGATGCTCTGCGATGACCTGTTCGGCCAACTGTTGCAACCAGCCGCGTTGTACGGCGTTGAGCTGGAATGCGCCGCCACTCAGTGCCTGAGTTTTCAGCAGGGTCGAGGAGATAGCAGCCAGTGCCCACTTGCGCGAGGCCACGCCGGTACCGCTGGCGTCCGGATTGCGCAGCGCACCACCCTTGGCCCAGGCGGTCAACCACTGGTCGATACAGGCCAGGGCGAGGTGGGCCTGCTCGGCATTCTTGGCGCGCTGAAACTGGTTGGCACCCGTGGCCAGCCCACCGATGTAACCCTTGATCAGGTCACCGATCTTGGTGGTGTCCCGAGACTGCTTGACCAGGGTCGACTTGCTGCTGTCGCTCTGGTCGTACTTGCTTTGCAGCTGCAGGTGGCCGGTGTAGGGGGCAGGTGGCTTCTTCGGACAGCTGAGCGCCTGATAGTCCGCAGGGCCGCTGACCAGCGGGTTGGCCTGGCTTGCCCAGATCGACTCGGTGGCCTGAGCCGGCAACTGGCTCAGCAGGAGCAGCGTGGCCAGTGCCAGAGGGGCCTTCAGCGGCATACTTTGGCCTCCAAGGTGGTGGCACTGTCCAGCGGCGCGGTGGTCTCAAGGAATACCGAGAGCAGGTTGGCGTCCTTGTAGTCCGCGGACGGGCTGAGCTCCAGGTAGTACTGGCCACCGGTCACGGCCGCCTGACGGCGCATCCAGACCTTGTCCCGGGCGCCGTTGTCGTAATAGGTGATCAGGTAGAAATCCTTGACGCTCTTGTCGCTGATCTTCAGATCAATAAAGGCCTTGGCGTTACGCAGGTCCTGGCGGCTATCACCGGCATTGCTGAGCAGCTCGATCCGGTCGTTGATCTTCAGCGAAGGGCGCTCCAGGGTATTGCTCATCAGTGTTTCGGCCTTGCTGCAGCCGCCGTTGATCGCGGGAATCAGCTGACGGTACAGGTACGGGCTGTCCAGGGTGTAGTTGGCCGGCAGTTCCCAGAGCACCAGCTTGGGCGCCTGATCGGGTGAGTAGCTGCCTGACAGCAAGTATTCCAGCAGGGCGCCATCCTGGCCGGCACCGGGCAGGGCGAAGTTGAGGATGTCGACACTCAGGTATTCCTTGAGGTAGCCGTCGAAGTTGTACTGACGGGTTTCGTCCTCACGGGCTGCCGAGTTACTGGTACCCACCAACACGACTTCGGGGTCCGGCGCTTCATCGAACAGGCCGCTGGCATCGGTGGCATCCGGCACGGTGCGGTAGTTCTTCACGAACTGGTAGCCGAAGGTGTTGTTGCAAATTCGCGCCAGGGCCATGTCGAGGATGCCATTCTTGGGAATGGTGACGCCCGGTTCGGTGCGGTAAGCCTTGTTGGTCAGGGTCTTGTAAAACGGCTGGCGCATGATTTCATCGGCCAGCACCCGTGCGGTGGCCTGGGCGCCCGAGGGTGTCCAGTGCGAGTCACGACGGAAGAAGTATTCGTTCTTGGGCGGGTTCTGCACCACCTGGAGCATATCCGGGACGATGGCGCCGCCGGCCTTGAGCTGCTGCTGCAGCTTGCGCAGGTTGCTGCTGGCCTTGATGTAGTCGAAGCCGTAGGCGCGATCCGGGCGTACCTTGTCGTGGTGCATCAGGCCGCGGGTGGGCTGTACCGCAATGGCCACATGGGTGCCCTTGGCGGCGAAGGTTTTCATCAGGCGCGCGAATTCTGGCTGCATGGCTGGCGGAATGCCGAAGTCATTGACCAGGTCCACCGAGGAGCGGAACAGCCAGCGGTCATCGCCGGGTGTAATGAAGCTCATCAGCTTCATGCCGCGGCCCTGGTATTGGTCCGGGTCGGTGACTGCCGAGCAGATCAGGCATTCCAGCCCGTCGCAGTCGGCGCCGTCTTTCGTGCCCGCGAAGCTCGACAGGCTACACAGAGCGAATGTCGTGGCCAGTACGTACTGCAGTGTCTTCTTCATGTGCGCGCGCTTTATGGTCCTGTTAGCCCATGCGCCGGCCAAGGCTGGCCGGGCAGTGTGTGCATCCTTCACTCGGCCGGATCGACGGCATTGGCCTGGCTGATGGCGCGGTAGCCCGCACCTTCTGGCAACAGTACGTAGCTGTACGAGCGGCCTTTCTTCAGGAACATTTCATCGAAGCTGGCGACCTTCTGCTCGCCCGCATAGGCGGCGAAGGCAATCTTGAATTCATTGACCATGCGCCCACCGGTTTGCGCTTTGCCAATGGGGTCAACCACCACGTGCTTGCCGTCGGCGGTTTTCAGGGCAGCCGGTGCATCGGTGAGGTTGTAGAACGCGAGCTGGGCTTTTTTCGGTTCGTTGACGAAGGTGTCCTTGAGCACGGTAATAGCGCCATCGGTATACAGCAGGGTGCTGGCCGTATTGGCCTGCAAATCGGGTTCGATGCGCGCGCTGCCGGCCGTCAGGGTGGTTTTACCGGGTGGGGTGAAACGGTAGGCGCCCAGTTGGCCTGGGCCGACTTTTTGCGCGGTCTTTTTGCTGCTGAGACCGAAATCCACCACCCCAGAACTGAGGTTGAGCACGCGCACGAATGCCGAATTGGCAGGTGCTACTGCGTCGTACAGGTCGGCGTTGACTTCCTGAGCATGGACGCTGGTCAGTGCAGGCCCGAGCAGGCCCAGTACGAGCATCAGCCGTGAAACGATAGTCGGCATGGTATGTCCTCGAAGTTAGAAGGATTGAGGCTGGGCGGCTTGCCAGCTTTTGTCACCGGCGCGCTGGGCGAGCACGGTACGCAAAGGAAATTCCCAGATCACGGTCTGGATATCCGGGTTACTCAGCAGATCGCTGCGGGTGAAGTCGTCCATGGCCTGGAACGGACCGCGTGCTTCGACCGCGACAGTTACGAGGTCGTTCTGCAGGGCTTCCTTGAGAAAGCCGACGAAGTTCCAGTCATCGATCTTGCTGTAGCTGGAGCCGACGAGTGCAATGTGCTGTGGCTTCTCGCCAAACAGATTGTCTTCACTCACCTGCTGAGCCGGGTTGGTGGTCTCGTACAACGGAATCTGGATCGGTACGAACAGGTCGGGGGCCAGGCGCGGGTCGAACTGCAGGTAGTTCATCAGGTCGCCTTTGACTGCCTTCTCCTCCACCAGGGTGGAGACATAGGGTTGATCGCCCACCAACTGCGGGTTTTGTCTGGCCACCTCGCGAGCAGCCAGTTGCGCGCCGGCTGGGCTCCAATGGGTATCGGTCTTGAGGAACAGCTCGGTGTTCTGGTGCTGCGCGACGAAGGCCTCGCGGATCTTGTTCACCCGTACATCACGTGCCTGCAGCGCTTCGCTGAACTGTTCGTAAAGCCCTTGTGTGCGCGGGTCCGGGGCATAGCGGGTGTGGGCCGCGTAGATGTCCACCTTCATCGGGATGGGCATCAGGATCAGCTGCTTGTCGTGCTGCTTGAGCAGCGCCTGCACGGCCGCGATCTTGTCTATCTGATTGTCGAGGTTGTGGCGCAGATCATTGGGCACCAGGTACTCCTGGTTGGTGTACAGCCAGCCCGACTCGCCCATTACCACACCCCTGGCGCCTTCCTTGAACAGCAGGTACTGGGTGCTCGCCCAAAGTTTTACCGAGGGATCGCGGATGAAGATCCCCTTGTCATAGCTCTGCTCGAACTTGCGCAGCAGCTTGCCGTCGAGAAACAGCTCGAGGCTCTGAGCGCTGTTTTGTGTCTTGGAAAAGTCCACGACCGCTGGCAGCGAGTACAAAAACATCAGCCCCAGCATCACGCAGAAGGCGATGCCGTTGATTTTGCTGGCTGAATTCATCACCGGAAACATTGAGGCTTCTCCTAGAACTGGAAGTACAGGAACGGTGAGAAGGAGTTGGCGGCCAGGCGACTGATGGTCAGCAGAAAGCCTGCCCACAGCAGCAGTGCGTAAGCGCCGCTGACGTTTTGCATGAAGTACTGCTCCTTGTTGCCGGCGTAGTAGCGAATGTTGATGCGCCCGGCAATCGCCACCCAGGCCAGGGCCACGAAGACAAACGAGATGGTCATGGCCGAGGTACCAAAGTGGTACATGTCCAGCGAGCCGAGGCCATTGAGGCCGATCATGGCGGCATAGATATCCAGGCTATGGGGCAGGTTGCCGGTGAAGAACAGCGGCATGCAGGAGGCCAGCACCAGCATGCAGCGAGCATTGCGCCAGAAGTTGTAGGGCGTGGTGATCTTGGTGGCGATGCCCAGCTTGCGCTCGACCACCATGGCGATACCAAAGAACAGTCCCCAGAAGATAAAGGCGAAGCTCGGCCCGTGCCAAAGCCCGGACAGGACCATGGTGATCACCAGCCCAGCGAGCATGCCGACCAGACGTTTACGCACCAACGGCATGTACACGTAGTCGCGCAGGAAGTCGGCCAGAGTCATGTGCCAGCGTTGCCAGAACTCGGTAATGCTTTGGGCGATATAGGGCTGGTTGAAGTTCTCGGCAAAGCGAAAGCCCATCATCATGCCCAGGCCGATGGCCATGTCGCTGTAGCCGGAGAAGTCGAAATACAACTGCAGGGCCGAGATAAGTATGCCGAACCAGGCATCAGCCATCTGCAGTTCGCCTTCACCAACAAACAAGGTGTTCATCGGCGCCAGGGAGTCGGCGATCAGCACTTTCTTGATAAAGCCCAGCATGAAGCGACAGGCGCCCAGGGAAAATAGCTCCCAGGAGTGGGTGCGTTGCTTGAGCTGCTGATCGACCAGGCTGTAACGCAGAATCGGCCCGGCGACCAGTTGGGGGAACAGGGCGATGTAGGCGGCAAAATCGACGAAGCGATTGGTCGGCTCTGCATTGCGCCGGTAGATGTCGACGATGTAACTCAGTGCCTGGAAGACATAGAACGAAATACCCAGAGGCAGGATGATGTGCTCCAGGGTAAAGGTGTTGATGCCCAAGGGTTCCAGTACCGCAGTCAGCACGTCAGCGCCGAAGTTGGCGTATTTGAAATAGCCGAGCGTGGCGAGGTTGCCGATTACCCCGATGGTCAGCAGGCGAAAGGCAATCTTCTTCTCGCCCACGTCCATGCGTGCCTTGATGCGAATGCCGAACCAGTAGTTCCAGTAGGAAATGGCCACGAACAAGATCAGGAAGTCCGGCCGCCACCAGGCGTAGAACAGGTAGCTGCCGAGCACAATGACGTACGACCGCCAGTGGTCCTTGGCTGCGTAATAGCAGAGCAGGAAGACCGGCAGGAAGAGGAACAGGAAAATGTTCGAAGTGAAGACCATGGTGCTTGTCTCTGTCAGTAACGCATCACGATGCCCAGCGTGAGCTGGTAGTCGTCGCCGCTCGCCACTGCATCACCGGCGCGCAGGTAGCTGGCGCTGACGAGGGTGTTGAGATCCAGGTGTTTGCCTTCGTAGGCGATGGGGAACATCTTCCAGTAGTAATTCACGTCAACCACCTGGCCGACCGAACGGCCATTGTTCGTGCCCTGTGCGATATCCAGGTTGCGCCTCTGGCGCTGGTCGCTGTCGATACGGATAGGCAGCTCGCCATTTTCGTTGCGCAGATAAAGGTCGCTGATCTTCAAGTCCAGCGAGGTACGGGGCGTCGGCTGGGTTTCCAGGGCGATGCCGTAGTACTGCAGGTTGCGCACATTGACGTTGATGAAGGAGCTGATCAGGCGCGAGCTGTAGCGTTCCAGCTCGACAACGCGGTCGGACTGGATGCGGTTCAGGTAGAAACCATCGTTCTCATCATCCGGCTTGTCGGTAATACCGGCACGCAATGCGAACCGCGGCGTCCAGGGCAGATCCTGGAAGCGCTTGCCCACTTCGCCGAGCAGCGCCCAGCCGCGGGTGTTGCCGCTGGCCCGGTCGCCATTGCTTTCGGTGCTGTCGATGTCGCCACTCAGGGTCGCCAGCTCCAGGTGGTAGTCGCTGATTGGGCCGGCATTGAGGTTCTGGCCATCGAAGAACAGGCCAGCGCGCAGGCCTTCAAAGTCCTGCCGATCATTGATGTTGCTATCGGAGTAATCGTTTTCGTAGAGCATGCGCACGCCGGCGGTATGCCCCTGCTTCCAGCGCCAGGCGTATTCGCCCATGGCGTAGAAGATGTCCTCGTCGGTCTCGTCGAGGCTGTTGACGTCGGTGTTGTAGTAATAAAGCTTCTGCCCGGCCGCGAGGAAGCCACTGGAAAAGCTGTCCTGATAATTGAAACGCACGGACTCGAAGGTGTCGTCCCACCAGATGCCGTAGCGGTCGAAGTAGCTTTGCCGACCCATGGTGACCGAGTAACGGGGATCGTCTCCCAGCAGGTTGCGACGCACGTAGAGCTCGCGCAGTTCGGAGTAGAAATACTCCGGGCGCTCGCGCGCTTCGCGATCGGTGTTGTTGTCTTCCTGCAGGGCGGTTGAGGCCTGGCTGGTGTCATAGTTGATCCAGGCACGCCCAAACACCTGCCACTTGGCCCAGCGTTTTTCTGGCGAATACCAGATGAACGAGGGCTCGTAGCGGTAGCTCTGGAAGCTTTCGCGGTTATTGCCGATGGTCGAGTCCTGTGGGCCGTAACCTGTTTGCAGGGTCAGCTTGTGGAACACTTCCGAGGTGATGACCGGCTCGGCAAAGGGCAGGGCTGGCGCGATCTCGTCCTCGGCCCAGGCGTGCGAGTGGAGCAGGGCGAGCGTCAGGGCGCTCAGGCCGTATAGCTTGATTGGGCTCATTGCGGCGCATCCTTGAGCAGAGTGGCATGGACAAGCAGGGCTTTTTCGATATCACCATGGGGCATGGTGCGCTGCAGTTCACGCACCAGATTGCGGGCGCGACTGTCGCCATAGTCGACGGCTACACGCGCGTAGGCGTAGGCCTTGACCGGGTCGTAGCAGATCGCCCGGGCGCTGGAGTAAACCGATGCCATGCGGTAATACGCCGTGGATGAACCGCCAGCGGCGAGACCCTCGTAGATACCCAGGGCTTTTTGCTGGTCTGGCTCGTCCAGGCCGCCGTGGCTGTACAGGTCGCCCTGCAGCAGCGTGGCGTCGCGGTATTGGGCTTCTGCCAGTTCGTCGATCAGGGCCTGGGCCTTGTAAGGATCGAGCGTGGTCCAGCTGGTTACCAGGTGCAGCGAGACGCGCAGAGCCTTGGCACGGGTCGGTTCGCTTTCGGCGATACGGTCGATCAGGGCCGCTGTGTCTTCGGCGCTGTTCTCGGTCGGCGACGAGGTCATGAAGTTGACCTTGGCCACCATGGCCGGTACCCAGCCTCGGCTGACCGCATTGTCGAGCCAGATCAGGGCGTCGCCGCGCAGGGTCTTGGACTCGTTCTCGATCTCGGTGCGCACCTGGTCGATTTGCTCGCGGCGTAGATCACGCTGGGCTTCGGGCAACTGATCAAGCTCGGCCTGGCTAGGCGGCAGCGGGTAGCGCAGTCCCACCGAGCGTTCGGCACTGATGCTGTCGAGCTGGGTGCCGATGCGGTGGACAATCTCGACCGGCATACGATTGATCTCACCCACCCGGCTGCGGGCGAACGCCGCGAACAGCGGATCCTGTTGCTCGCCGAGCAAGGTGTAATAGCGGTCCACGGCTCGCACGTCAGTCATCATGGCGCGCTCGTACCAGGTTTTAGCTTCGTCGAAGCGCTGCAGGCGCTCGGCGAGTACGGCGCGATACAGATCACTGCTGCACTGCAGCAGGCAGGAGCGATCGTACAGCTCGATCAGCGTATTGGTCTGCTGCGGGGTGAACAGCTCCGGGTAAGCGACGAACACTTCCAGGCTGGTGTTGAGGCTGCGCACGTCGCGCTCATGGGCGAACTGCTGCAGTGCCTCTCGCACGTATGCGGCATGCTCGAGGCGCAAGCGCGGGGTGCGATCCAGCAGGCGTGCGAGGGAGCCGAGGGCGGCGATATCGCCACGGCCGTCATCGAACGCCGACTGGTAAACCTGCACAGCCTCGCGGGTTTTTGCCGGGTCGGACGCGAGCACGTTACCCAGCAGGTGCTGGGCCGCCCGGTCATCCCGTTCGGCCAGCAGGCGCAGGTCGGCTTCCACCGGAGCAGCCGGGTCCTTGAACAGCGCGTAGCGTATCTGTTCCAGACTCTGCCCAGCGTTTGCAGGTGCACTGAGGCTGATGCTCAGCAGGGCGGCGCTGAGCAGGGTGGCGTAAGGCGGTAGCAGCTTCATGGCTGGCCCTTAGAGCTGCGCGGTCATCGGCAGACCGAGGAACAGGTCCACGGACACCGGTTTTTGGTAGGCATCACGCGGCAGCTCGCTGTCGGGCTTGATGGTCAGCACCAGGGTCTGGTTCAGCTCATCCACACTGCTGGAGACAACGCTGCCGTTGATCGGCTCGTCGATGCCAAAGACCTGCATGCGTACGGACTCGACACGGGCCATCTTGTCCAGTTGGTCGAAGGGCACGGTAGCCTTGACGAACAGTGACTCGTCGCGTGGCAGCAGGTGCACCAGCGGAGCGTATTTGTAGGCGTAGCCATCGAGCTTCTGGCCCGGGAAGAAGACATCGCAGTCACAAGGGCTTGCGATCACGGTTTCGATCAGCGCGCGACCCATCAGCAGTTGCAGATCGGTCTGCGACAGGTTGGCCAGAGCCTGGATGTCCGACGGCGTGGTGAAGGTCGCCGCCAACTGGCTGGACACGCTCGCCACGGGCTCACCGACCTTGACCTGGGCCTGGTTGGGCGCCAGCAGGTATTTCACGTAGCCGTTGTCGGGCATGGCCACGACGTAGGCATTGGCGCTGACGATGGCTTGGGCGGCATGCACGCGGAAGAACAGCAGGTAGCTCTTGTAGGCGATCAGGCCGAGGGCAGCCAGGCCGATGCACAGGAACAGCAAAGTGCCGAAGGCGGCTTTCAGGCGGTCGCCTGCAGTGCGCGAGCTGTTGTGCTGCTGCTTGCGCTCCTTGATGTAGTTTTCCCGCTGCATGACGTTGAACAGGCCATTGATGTCGGCCATTTCACCGGACATGTAGGCGCTGATGATGTAACGCAGGATGTCGCGCTTTTGCCGGTCGAGTTCGACGAACTCGGCGCCGACTTCGCGGCCCCGTTGCGAGACGATCTTTACCTTGGCGTCGATGTTCAGGTCGATCTTGTTCAGCTTGAGCTGGATCGAGGCATTGAACAGGCTGCCGAGCTTGAGCGGCTGGTCATACAGCAGGCCCAGGCCGCCGAGGGAGATGTCCTGGATTTCGCATTCCAGGTTCTTGAGGCCATTACCATCGAGCAGCACTTTGGCTGGGATCTTGGTGCGAACGAACTGACGCTCGTCGATGGCTTCGTGTACGACATTGGTTGGTAAGACTGAAGTGGTCATAGCAGTCGCGCCTACTTAAGGTTGCGTGAGATCGAGCAGGACCGAAATGACCCCGAAGAAGATGGCGATGGAGGACAGCAGCATCGCTTTCGAGGTCCAACGGTTGAGGGCTGCATCGAAACTGACGCTGCCGTTGCTGAGTTTGGTTTTCTGTCGGGTCCAGCTCTGCAGGTCCATGTGGAACATGGTGTAAACCTTCATCACCGAGCCGACGATCTGGTTGTAATAAAGAACAAATGGGTAAACCGGCGACACCGGGTGCTTCGCAAAGAAGAACAGCAGCGTCACCAGGGTGCGCGACAACAGAACCCAGAACAGATAGAGCAGCAGGTACTGAATGCCGAACAGCAGGCCGGCGACCACCGAGGCGGATAGCCCCATCAGGCAGGTCCACATGGACACGCGCTGGTCATACAGCACGTACATGGTGAACAGGCCGAGGCGATCCATACCCAGCAGCGTGGTGGCGCGGAAGTTCTGTCGCAGCGAGTTGCCATACCAGCGATACATCAACTGACGGGTGGCGCGCAGGAAGCTGCTGTCTGGTGGATGCTCGACTGTCAGGGTATGGCTGTCGGGTACGTAGAACGTATCCCAGCCGGCGCGCATCAGGCTGAACCAGGACGACTTGTCATCGCCCGTCAGAAACTGAAAGCGGCCCAGGCGCCAATGGTCGAGGAAGTCGGCTTCGACGTCCTTGATGAACTCGGGGTTGGTCATCACGCTGGCGCGGAAGAACGACAGGCGCCCGGTCAGCGTGAGCACGCGCTTGGACAGTGCCATCGAACACATGTTGATGTGCCGCTGCACGAAGCGCATGGTGTGCCACTGCTTCATCAGGGTGCTGCCTTCCACCTCGCAGAACTCGTTGGTGGTGATGCCGCCGACGCTCGGCAGGTAGGCGAACAGGCTTACCGCGCGTTCGACGCAACCTGGCAACATCATGGTGTCGCCATCCACCACGCCGACCACCGAGTTCTCCAGCGGCATCTGCCGCGACAGGGCGCGAAACGCATGGGCCAGGCCATCGCGTTTACCGGTGCCACGGGCGCGGACGATGATCAGCTTGATGTCGTCGCGGCCCTGAACCTCCTGGCGCATGATGTCCTTGATGAAGTTCTCATCGCCTTTTTCGACGATCGAGGCGATCACCGTGCAGGGCACCTTGAGACGCTGCACTTCCTGGAATACCGATTGGTAAACCTTGAAGGTGGTGTGGGTCGGAATGCGGAAGCTGGTGACCACCATGAACATGTGGTCTGGCAGGGCAGCATCGCCCATCCGGTCCACGGCTTTGCGCATCCGCGGAAACCGCCAGTGCAGAAAGTACATCCCGCGCAAGTAGTGGACCGTGGCATTGCCGTAGCGCCACATACCCAGAGCACCGATCAGGAAGATAAACTTCTGATGCGACGGGTCCAGATAATTGGGGTCGACCATTTCCGAGGCCAGGGCGATTAGGCCAAACAGGCAGGCCCAGCCGCTTAGCGTGCGCAGCCAGCCAAGCAGCGGTCCAACCGACCCGGGGTTGTGAGTGTGGGGCCTCATGAAAAGGCTTCCTCCGTTGAAGCGAGTTACGAGGGCTGCCGGCTTGCGCGCGGCAGTATTTCTTCAGTTCAGGGTGATATCGGTACGGCCATAAATGTCATCGAAGCGCTCAATGTCATCTTCGCCAAGGTAACTACCCGACTGTACTTCGATGATTTCCAAAGGAATCTTGCCGGGGTTGGCCAGGCGGTGAACCGAAGCGATGGGTATATAGGTCGACTGGTTCTCTGCGAGCAGGAAGGTCTTGTCATCACAGGTCACTCGCGCCGTGCCACTGACCACGATCCAGTGTTCGGCACGGTGGTGGTGTTTTTGCAGCGACAGACTGGCGCCCGGCTTGACCACGATGCGCTTGACCTGGAAGCGGCTGCCATTGTCCACCGAGTCGTAGCTGCCCCACGGACGATAGACTTGGCAGTGGTTCTGGGCTTCTGGACGACCTTGTTCGTTCAGGGTGTTGACCAGGTGCTTGACGTCCTGGGCGCGATCCTTGCGGGCGACCATCACGGCATCCTTGGTTTCGACCACGACCACGTCGTCCAGCCCTACCAGTGTCACCAGCTTGCTTTGGCTGTGTACCAGGCAGTTGCGGCTGTCATGCAGCACGACGTCGCCTTTGCTCGCGTTGCCTTGTTCGTCCTTGGTCTGTACGTCCCACAGGGCACTCCAGGAGCCTACGTCGTTCCACTGGGCATCCAGGGGAACAACGCACGCGCGCGCGGCCTTTTCCATCACCGCATAGTCGATGGAGTTATCGGGGCAGCAGGCGAAGGTGCTGGCATCGATGCGCACGTATTCCAGGTCGATCTTGCTGCGCTGCAGCGCCAGTACGCAGGTGTCATAGATATCCGGGTCGTGCTTCTTGAGCTCTTCCAGGTAGCGGCTGCAGCGGAACACGAACATGCCGCTGTTCCACACGTAACCGCCTTCTGCGACGAAGCGTTCAGCTGTAGCCAGGTCTGGCTTCTCGACAAAGCGTTCGACGGTACGAGTGCCCGGTGCACCTTCTACGGGCGCGCCGATCTTGATGTAGCCATAGCCGGTCTCAGCCTGCTCGGCGGGGATGCCGAAGAGCACCATCTCACCTTGCTCTGCGGCGGTGCGAGCCAGGTCAAGGGCCTGGTGAAAATTGGCCTGGTTCTTGATCACGTGATCCGCGGGCAATACCAGTAACAGCTCATCACGACCGTCTGCCAGCAAATGCATGGCGGCAATCGCCACTGCAGGGGCGGTATTGCGGCCGAAGGGTTCAAGCAGGATGGTCTGCGCGCTGCGGTCAATGGCTGCCAGCTGCTCGCTGACGATAAACCGGTGCTCTTCGTTGCAGACGACAATAGGCTTGCCAACCTGCTCGCCGGACAGGCGCAGCAGCGTCTGCTGGAACAGCGTGTGTTCGCCGGTCAGCGCCAGAAACTGTTTTGGATAAAGCTTGCGCGAAAGCGGCCAGAGTCGGGACCCGCTGCCGCCGGACAGAATCAAGGGAATCATGCTAGCGCTCCTTTACGACATGAGTTCACAGACTTGAGGCCTACCGCGTGTTCTGCCATAGGGCAGGACACGCGGCGATCAAACGCCAGCTGGAGTTACCAGCAGATGCCTTCATGCTGATCGTTGCTGACGTGGTCCATGAAGCCAACCAGGTCAATGACCTGCTTGCTTTGGCCGACAGTGTTCAAAACTTCTGCAAAGCGCTTGTCGCCATTGCCCAGGATCAGGATGTCCGACGCCTCGACCACCTCGCTCAACTCCGTGCACAGCAGGGAGGATACGTGGGGGATCTTCGACTCGATGTATTCCTTGTTGGCGCCAAATACACGGGCGTATTCGACGTTGCTGTCGAAAATACGCAGCTCATAGCCTTTGCCGATGAGCATTTCTGCCAGTTCGACTAGCGGGCTTTCGCGCAGGTCATCGGTGCCGGCTTTGAAGCTCAGACCCAGCAGGCCCACTTTGCGCGAACCGCGGCTGGCGATCATGTCGAAGGCGCGCTGCACTTGAACGCGATTGCTCGGCATGATGCCGCTGAGCATTGGGTGCTCGACGTCCATCTGGCCGGCGCGGTAGGTGAGGGCGCGCACGTCCTTGGGCAGGCAGGAGCCGCCGAAGGCGAAGCCGGGCTTGAGGTAGTACTTGGACAGGTTCAGCTTGTGGTCCTGGCAGACCACGTCCATGACCTCGCGACCGTCTACGCCGCACGCCTTGGCAATGTTGCCGATCTCATTGGCGAAGGTCACCTTGGCAGCGTGCCAGACGTTGCAGGTGTACTTGATCATTTCCGCGACTTCGATGCTTTTGCGGATGATCGGTGCATCAAGCTCGCTGTACAGCTTTTCGAGCAGGTCGCCCGACTGGCTGTCGAGCTCGCCGATCACGGTCATGGCCGGGAAGTCATAGTCCTTGATCGCGGTGCTTTCGCGCAGGAATTCGGGGTTGGTGGCAACGCCGAAGTCGACACCGGCTTTTTTTCCGGACGCTGATTCAAGAATGGGAATGACAACATTCTTGATCGTGCCTGGCAGGATGGTGCTGCGTACCACGATGGTGTGGCGGGCCTGTTTGTCGCGCAGCGCCTCACCGATTTGCTGGCAGACCTGCTCCATGTAGCCCAGGTCGAGGTCACCATTACGCTTGCTCGGTGTGCCAACAGCAATAAAGGACAGTTCGCTGGCGAGTACGGCGCCGCCGACATCGGTGGTGCCGTGCAGGCGGCCGGCAGCCACACCGCTTTCCAGCAGTTCAGCCAAGCCAGGCTCGACGATAGGAGATTTGCCCTGGTTGATCAGGTCGATCTTGGTCTGGGAGACATCCACGCCAATGACCTCATGACCGCGCGCCGATAGGCAGCCAGCACAGACCGCGCCTACATAGCCAAGACCAAAGATGCTGATTTTCATAGTTCCCTCTCGAATAACAAGTGACGGCAAGTTGGTGACGTCTAATCATCCCTGCCTAAATGGCAGAATTTAATTGCACGAACATGACATACATGTCTTTTCGACAGGTCTGTGGTTCAAGTTGGCGCGGATAATAAGGCGGCTTTCTTGGCTGCTCAAGCAAAAGATGAACCAGTCTTTGATTTGCCTTTCTATATCTTTCTTGAAATTAAAAAATCTATTAAAAACAACATCTTAAAGTTTGACGTTATATAGGCGTCATTTTTTTGATGGGCTACTTTTGCTGTTTTTCACGTTTAATTCATGGCGCCAAAAATAGATCGCCAATGTTGCACGCTTTTAATTCATTCTCGGCTGCTTTTGCGTCAGTAATGTGCGTGTCGCGGCCCGTCTGGGCTTTTTCGTAAGGATGGTTACTCAGCGTTTGGGTTTGTAGGCACAGTAGCCTGGACGCGGGCCGATGCGTGGATGGTTGCGGCAGGTATCGGGGCGCTTGTCGTAAATAGTGCACAGGCGAGAGGTGCGATCCAGGTACAGGCAGTCGTTATTGCTCATGCGCGTCAGGGTGAAGATGCCGGACTTCTGGTTAAAGCGCTCGACGATGCCGTCTTTCTGCAGGCGTTTGGCAATGTTCTTTGCAGGCTCACCACGTTCGAACTCATCGACCACGCCAATGCGGATGAGGTCGCTCAAGCGAGTTTCCACCGGCAGCGTGCAGCAGCTGGAGTTGCAGGAGTGGCACATATCCGCAGTGTATTTGGCCCAGGTATCGAGGCGGTCTAGTTCGGCTGCGGCTATCAGATTGTTCTTCATTGGCTTCGGTGATGTCGGTGGTCGGCGTGAGGGGGCGCGATCATAGCGTTCGGGGCGCTGCTGTGGAGTGCTTTTCGCCAGACGGTTAGAGTGTCTAACGGTTGCCGCTCAGACAGTGCTGTCATTGGGCTATTATAGCGCGCTGACTCGGATGTCCAGTTCAGGCCTGCATGCTTGTTCGAGGGCCATCACACGCACTATTTCAGGCTTTGGACTGCTTTGTGTTCATTCCACACCCTATTCATCCGCGCTGCCCTGCGCCTGCCAGGCTCGCCTGCTGCCATGCTTTTGCTTGGGGCGGGCCATGAGTCGTTGTGCTGATGCCGGCTGGGCCCTGAACGTCCCGGTTCTACTGACCGGCTTGATTTGTCTTGGCGTCGTCGTGCTGGCGCGCTGGGTTGTGCGTCAACGTTACTTTCCAGGGCGCGAGTCGTTCCTCTATATGCACCTGGCCAGCCTGTGGTGGATGGCTGCTGCAGCGCTGGAGCTGGCCACCCAGGACGCCGGCTGTAAGCAGTTGTGGGCAGTCATGGCCTGGCCCGGAATTGTTGGCGTGCCGACCTTTTGGGCGGTTTTCCTGTGGCAATACGTCAACAGCGTACGCCAGCCGTTGCTCTTGCCGCTGCGCCTGGCGTTGGGTCTGGCGCCCGTGTTGGTCTGGGGCATGGCGGCCAGCAATCCCTGGCATGGCCTGTTCTATGGGGCTGGTACTGCGCCGATCACTGATACACCGGGCGCGCCGGTGCAGTATGTACACGGTCCGCTGTTCTATCTGGCCACTGTCTACGTCTACCTGCTGATGTGTTTCTGCTTGGCCGTGGTCGTACGTGCTGCCGTCGTTGGTTATGGGGTCCATCGCCGCCACTACCTGTGTTTTGTGCTGGTTACGGCGCTGCCTTGGCTGGCCAATTTCAGTTACGTGGGGTTCGGCTGGACGCTGTTTGGTTTTGACCCCACGCCGTTCAGCTTCGCTTTCACGCTGCTTGCATTTGCCTGGCTGATCGTCAGCGTGCGGCTGTTCGATCTGCTGCCGATGGCGCGGCACCTGCTGCTCGAAGCGTTGCTTGATCCCGTGTTGGTGGTTGATCCTCAGCGCCGGGTCGTCGAGGCCAATCCCGAGGCGCTTAAGCTGGCGGGGCTGCATACCAGCTGGCAGGGGCGCGCGCTGGAACACTGGCCGGTATTCGGGCCGGCATTACAGGCGCTGCTGGAGCGCCATGCCAGTGAGGATCAACTGCTCGTTCTGCATAGCTCTGCGCGTTATTTCGAGGTGCGCACCCGTGCGATCGAGCGCATTACCCGCGATGGTGCTGTCGTGCTGGGGCGAATGCTCTACCTGCGTGACGTGACCCAGCGTCATCTCGACGCGCTCCGGCTGGCTGAGGCGCTGGCCGTGAGCGAGGAGCGCCTGCGCACGATTTCCAGCCTGCATGCGCAGTTGCAGGAGCAGGCGCTGTGCGACCCGTTGACCGGGTTGTACAACCGACGTTACCTGGATGAATTCTTCGCCCGTGAGCTGGCTCGCGCGCAGCGCGAGCAAAGCCCGATCGCCATTGGCCTGATTGATCTTGACCATTTCAAACAGCTCAATGACCTGCACGGGCATTTGGCTGGCGATGATGTGCTCAAGGCCGTTGCCCAGCACTTGCTGGATAGTCTGCGCAGCTCCGATGCGGTGTTTCGCATCGGCGGTGAAGAATTTTTGCTGATTCTGCCGGGGGCGGGGCAGGGCGAAGCGTTGATGCGTCTGCAGGCGCTGTGCCGCGCATTGGCTGATGAGCCGCTGCCCACGCGTAGTGGCGGCCAACACATCACGCTGTCGGCGGGGCTGGCAGTCTGGCCGCAGCAGGGCAATGACCTCGATCAGCTGCTGCAGGTGGCCGATTTGGCGCTTTACCAGGCCAAGCGCAGTGGGCGCAATCAGGTCGTGGTGGCCGCAGACCCGGCATGACCGGCGGCAGGAGGCGCGGTTGTCGCGAACAGGTTAAACTGCCGCGATTCCAAATCCTCCCGGAGCCTTCAATGTCGCGCGTTACCCTGAGCCGCTATCTGATCGAACAGACCCGCAGTCACAATACCCCGGCTGATCTGCGTTTCCTCATCGAAGTCGTGGCGCGCGCCTGCAAGGCCATCAGCCATCAGGTGTCCAAGGGCGCGCTGGGCGGCGTGCTGGGCAGCATGGAAACCGAGAACGTACAGGGCGAGGTACAGAAGAAGCTGGACGTGCTGTCCAACGAAATCCTGCTCGAGGCCAACGAATGGGGCGGTCACCTGGCCGGCATGGCGTCCGAGGAAATGGACAATGCCTACCAGATTCCTGGTCGCTACCCCAAAGGTGCCTACCTGCTGGTCTTCGACCCGCTCGATGGCTCCTCCAATATCGATGTCAACGTCTCGGTCGGTACCATCTTCTCGGTGCTGCGTTGTCCTGAACGTAATGGCGAGCTTGGTGACCTGGGTGAAGAAGCCTTCCTGCAGCCGGGTACCGAGCAGGTCTGCGCCGGCTATGCGATCTACGGGCCGCAGACCATGCTGATGCTGACCCTGGGCAATGGCGTCAAGGGCTTTACCCTGGACCGTGAACTGGGCAGCTTCGTGCTCACCCACGATGACATCAAGGTGCCGGAAAGCACCCAGGAGTTCGCCATCAACATGTCGAACCAGCGCCACTGGGAGCCACCGGTCACCCGTTACGTCAATGAGCTGCTGGCCGGGCAGGACGGCCCCCTGGGCAAGAATTACAACATGCGCTGGATCGCCTCCATGGTCGCCGACGTGCACCGTATCCTCACCCGTGGTGGCGTCTTCATGTATCCGCGCGACTCCCGTGAGCCCGAGAAACCGGGCAAGCTGCGCTTGATGTACGAGGCCAACCCTATGTCGATGATTATCGAGCAAGCGGGCGGCGCTGCCACCAACGGTACCCAGCGCATCCTCGATATTCAGCCGACCTCCCTGCACCAGCGTGTAGCGGTCTACCTTGGCTCGAAGGAAGAAGTCGAGCGGGTCACCGCCTACCATAAAGGCTGATCTTTGCCGTGCC
>JAHJYA010000073.1 GCA_018826895.1 Gammaproteobacteria bacterium | reverse complement strand
GGATGTCGGGGTGCCCTTCTTTGGCACACCTTTCTTGGGCAAGCAAGAAAGGTGTGGCGCCCGTGAGGGGCGCAACCCAAACGTTCAGTACACGCGTTAATGGGCCATGCCAAGCCTTCGGTCGATACGCACACAAACTTGCCAGTCCTGTTTCAACCCCTCAGGGCCATCAGGTCCTGATACAGGCTGTCGGCGATCTCCACGCCGTCTACCAGGCTTTTGGCCCGGGCGGTATAACGGCGCTGCGACGGCAGGCGGGCGCCCTGGCCTTGAATCGCCTCGAACAACAGCTCAGCGCGCGTCAAATGCTGATCCGCCTGCTCACCAAGAAAACGCTGTGGGTCGAGGGCGATGATCAGCTCGCCGTGATACGGCAAGGCATTGTGTCCCTCGTCGAAGACCGCCGACTCAAGGCTGGTCAGATCACCGATCAGCGGACCGGCGATCAGCTCGATCATCGCCGACAGGGCTGAGCCCTTATGCCCGCCGAACGTCAGCATGGCACCCTGGTCGAGCACCTCGGCCGCGTCGCTGCACGGTTGGCCGTGTCGATCCACACCCCAACCGGGCGGCAATGGCTGGCCGGAGCGGCGGTGCAGCTCGATCTCACCGCGGGCGACGGCGCTGGTGGCAAAGTCGAAGACGAACGGCTGGGCACCGGTCCGTGGCCAGCCAAAGGCTATCGGGTTAGTACCGAACAGCGGTCGGCTGCCCCCCGCCGGCGCCACATAGGCCTGGGTCGGGTTGCACGCCATGGCCACCAGCCCCAGCTCGGTAAGCGCCTCCATCTCCACCCAGAGCGCGGAAAAGTGCACGCAATGATTGATCGCCATGGCGGCGATGCCGTTGCTGCGGGCCTTCTCGGCCAACAGCGGCAAACCGGCGGCAAACGCCAACTGGGAGAAACCACCCTGGGCATCCACACGCACCAGCGCGGGCGCCGGCTCACTCACCAGCGGCTCAGCATCTGCCACCGCCTTGCCTGACTTGAGCGTGCGCACGATGCCCAACAAGCGCCACAAACCGTGGGACGTGCAACCGTCGCGCTCACCGGCCACCACAGTGGCGGCGATGGCCTGTACAAAGGCCTCACTAAAACCGGCGTGACGCAGAATATCGGCGGACAGCTGATGGGCGTCGCTCAGGGTCAGGCGGGTCATAACAGGCTCCGGCATAAACGCACAGGTAACGGTAGCCCGTTACAGTGGCCCCTGCCGGCGCCTAAAGCTTGATCACTTTGCGCCCCCAGCATGCCGAATTCAGCACACTGGCGCGCAACTCAGGCCGCGCGGTGACGGTGGCTCTGTTCGGCCTGCTGGCTACTGGCGCTGAGCAGGTCAGGATAATCGGCCAGCTCGCGCTCTAGCCGATACTGCTCGGTGTAAGACTCAATGGCCCGGCGGTAAGCCATGCGCCGCTGGTCCAGCAGTTTGCGACGGGTTTTGGCGTCGTTCTGTTCATGCAGGTCATCGAAGATACGAGGCATCTCGGTTCTCCCGGAGCGAGGACTGGAGCCCTCAGCATCCCCCGGGTAGATGACGGTTTCACGGCGAGGGCATGACCGACCGATGAATATGTAAAGGCTGCCTGCCCGCCGTCACTCTTCGGCGTTACGCAACGACTTGGGTGACAGGCGCAGGCTGCGCAAGCTGCGTTTCACGCTCTTGAGGTGGTTGACCAGGCTCGGGCCACGCGCCATGGCCACGCCCATGGCCAGCACGTCGATTACCACCAGGTGGGCGATGCGCGAGGTCAGCGGGGTGTAGATCTCGGTGTCTTCCTGCACGTCGATAGCCAGGTTGACCGTCGCCAGGTCGGCCAGCGGCGTCTGCCCCGGGCACAACGCGATCAGCGAAGCACCGGCCTCACGCACCAGATTGGCGGTGATCAGCAGGTCCTTGGAACGCCCGGACTGAGAAATGCAAACCGCCACATCACCCGGCTTGAGGGTCACGGCGGACATCGCCTGCATATGTGGGTCGGAATAAGCCGCGGCGTTGAGCAGCAGGCGGAAGAACTTGTGCTGCGCATCCGCCGCCACCGCGCCCGAGGCGCCGAAGCCATAAAACTCGACGCGCTGCGCCTGCGAGCAGAGGCCGATGGCGCGTTGCAGCGCAGCGGGGTCAAGCTTCTCGCGCACCTCGATCAGGGTGTGCAGGGTGGTGTCGAAAATCTTCAGGCTGAAGTCGGCGACCGAGTCGTTTTCATGGATCGCGAACTGGCCGAAGCTGGCACATGCCGCCAGGCTCTGTGCCAGCTTCAACTTGAGGTCCTGAAAGCCGCTGCAGCCGATGGCGCGGCAGAAGCGCACGATGGTCGGCTCGCTGATCCCGACGCTGTGTGCCAAATCGGCCATGGAGCTGTGCATCACCGCCGCAGGGTCGAGAAGCACGTAATCGGCCACCTTCAACTCCGACTTGCGTAACAGATGACGCGACTGAGCGATGTGCTGCAACAAATTCACAAGATTAGGCTCGATTGAAAGGTAACGAATCCGTCGGTGGCCCGTTGCCGGTACGGGTACTCGGTTATTATCGAAGGCACACCGGGTTGTAGTGACCTTGTAGTTATACTACATGGGCGCTCGGCTCGCACTGCCAAACCGAGTCGGAGTTCCTGATTTGAGCATTCCCTGCGACATGCTGGTCTTTGGCGGAACGGGCGATCTGGCCCTGCACAAACTGCTGCCAGCGCTCTACTACCTGCACCGCGACGGGCGTCTGCACGCCGACCAGCGCATCATCGCCCTGGCCCGCAGCCCCCATAGCCGCGCGGCCTTTCAGGCCCTGGCCGAACGCCATTGCCGCGCCCAGGTAGCCCGCGCCGATTTCAGCGATGCACTCTGGGCCAGCTTCGCCGAACGCCTCGACTACCTGGCCATGGACGCCAGCCAGAGTGCCGATTACGGTCGCCTGACGCGCCACCTGGGCAACGACGACAAGCGCGTGCGCGTCTACTACCTGGCCACCGCCCCGGACCTGTTCGCCGACATCGCCACCTACCTGAGCGTCGCCGGCCTGGCCGGACCGAAAGCGCGCATCGTGCTGGAAAAACCCATCGGCCATTCGCTGGAATCGGCACGGGAAATCAATGCCACCCTGGGCGCGGTCTTCGATGAGTCGCGGGTGTTTCGCATCGACCACTACCTAGGCAAGGAAACCGTGCAGAACCTCATGGCGCTGCGCTTCGCCAACGCTCTGTTCGAGCCGGTATGGCGCGCCGGACACATCGACCATGTGCAGATCAGCGTCTGCGAAACCCTCGGCGTGGAAAACCGTGGCGGCTATTACGATAACGCCGGCGCCATGCGCGACATGCTGCAGAACCACCTGCTGCAGCTGCTCTGCCTGGTGGCCATGGAAGCACCGGTGCGCTTCGATGCCGAGTCGGTGCGCAACGAAAAGGTCAAGATTCTCGATGCGCTCAAGCCCATCACCGGCCTTGATGTGCGCGACAAAACCGTACGCGGCCAATACACCAACGGGCAGATCGGCGGCCAGGAAGTACCGGCCTACTATTTCGAGAAGAACGTCGACAACGACAGCGACACCGAAACCTTTGTCGCCGTGCAGGCCGAGATCGAGAACTGGCGCTGGGCCGGCGTGCCCTTCTACCTGCGCACCGGCAAACGCCTGGCGAAGAAAACCTCGGAAATCCTCATCCAGTTCAAACCCGTACCCCATCAACTGTTCGGCGACGGCGAAGCCAACCAGTTACTGATCCGCCTGCAGCCCGAAGAGCGCATCAGCCTGCAACTGATGGCCAAGAACCCAGGCAAGGGCATGCACCTCAAACCGGTGGAACTGGACCTCAACCTGGCCAATGCCTTCAGCACGCAACGCCGCTGGGCCGCCTACGAGCGCCTGCTGCTCGACGTGATCGAAGGCGACTCGACGCTGTTTATGCGCCGCGATGAAGTAGACGCTGCCTGGCAATGGGTCGACCCGATTCTCGAGGGCTGGCACCAGCACTATCAGCGCCCACGCCCCTACCCGGCAGGCAGCGACGGCCCGGAACAGGCCGAGGCACTGTTGGAGCGACATCGCCGTCACTGGCATGATGACCGCACCGCCGAATGAGTTATCCACAACCCCACGAAAAACCCAAGTGCGCAACTTCTTGCGCAATAAAATGTGGATAACCCTGTGCATATACCTCTGCAGGCCTTGCCTCTATTGGTCTGCAAGGCACTGCGCAACTTCTTGCACACCACTGCGCAAG
>JAHJYA010000072.1 GCA_018826895.1 Gammaproteobacteria bacterium | reverse complement strand
AGGTTGACATACAGACCTGCTCTGAAAAGACGGTGGATGCTCCGTCGTCCTTCGACTCATGTGCGTCGGTCATGAGTTGCGGCGCGGTACCAAGTGGTAGGCGCCTCAACTCAAACTGGACAAAAGCATCGGCCGCTGGCTTGGCGCCCTGCCACTCATTCACTTGTTCACGACCACCTTGGTGGTCAAAGCTTACGCTCCCGGGCCATCAGTCCTGCTGCGATAACTACGGCTCGATTCATAACTCAGCACTGCAGAACCATTCATCATCCACCAAAGCCCTATACATGACCTTTCTCCAATGATTAGCGGGCAGGCTTTGGCTTTGCGCAACGGAACGCAGTTGCTCACGGAACACCTCAGGCGCCAGGTTTTTCATATGGCCTCTTCGCTGATCAACCAGGGTTCCCAAGTCTTCGGCAGCGCGCACTCGATAACGCCGTGCGATGTTGAAAAAATCGAAGTGATTCGAAGCTCGCTTTTTATTCACCTCCAGCCACTCATCAGGCGGGCACACTTTATACTGAATAGCGCAGGGCGTTTCGTGAGTGACCTCGGCTTTGATCCATGTGTCCTCGTGGAAGCACGCCTGATCGTAATAAGGGTGGATATGCTGTTGCGCAGGATCGGTGATGATCGGATTGCCCTTATCAGTATTGCAGTCCCTACAGGCAGGCACGAGATTGTAAGGCAGCACGGAAAGCTGCGGGTAGTTTGCCTTTGGCAGATAATGATCGAGTGTCTTAACATCCGTAGCGAGCCCACAAAGAGGGCAAACATCATGAGCAGATACTAGAATGGCGTTATAAAGGGAGCGTCCAGGCTCTCGTTTCACCATGTAGTATTCATACAGTTTGACAAGCTCGGACTTTTTTATGTCAGCGACGACAATTGGATCCTCCCCTCTCGCTGTTCGTAAAGGAGGAATCGTACAGGCTGAGCCTGCTTTTGCATGCTCAAGGTAAGCCAGCGCCGCGGTCTTGAAAAATTCTATTTCGCTCAGCATCCGATCTCTGTCAGATACTTCGTTAATTGCCGATACACATTGGCGGAAGGAGAAGTCAGGCTCGTAGTCCTGAATATTCATTCTCTTCATGGGGTCGACTTCGAATGACTGTCGTTCGCCTTCGAGTCACGGTCTGCAATAAGCGCTCGCAGGATAGCTTGGGCCTCGAAGCCTAATCTCCCATCAAATTTCCGAAGAATTTTGTCAAACGTTTCGCCTTCGTCTACCGCAGCCTGAAGAATGGTGTGAAAACCGGACAGCTGAACTTCCAAGCCGAAGACTTCGCGCGTCAGTACGCCAACATTTTCTCCAAATGTCTCAATTTGCGGGCGTTTGGCGGCGGCAGAGAGCCCCTTTCGATTGACTTTCCAGGCACAGGAGGACGGAATCTCCTGAAGCACGACGGGCGAATGTGTGGCAATGATTGCCACGCCATTGCGATCGAGCATCAAATCGTTCAGGGCCCTGATGAAAGCGGACAGCAAAGGCGGATGAAGGTGGCTTTCGGGCTCGTCCAGCAGAACCAGTGTTTTCTCCTCTACCCGCTCAACCAACTTGGCAATGGTCAGGAGGACGATGGCATGCCCCGAGCTGAGCGTGGAAAAAAGCAATTCGGCTGCATCAATGTACTTGGCACTCGACAGCTCCACCTGGGTCAGCATTTCCATCTGGGCAAAATTGTCATCCGACTGCAGGCTCTTTACGGCTTTTTCCCACATGCGCCTTTTATAATCATCTCTGAAGCACGCTTGCAGTGCCTTCACATATTCGCTTTTAAGCTCCGAAGATCCCTTCAGTTCGTAACCATGCTCAGTGGGGCGTTTCAAGCCCACGTAATAAAAGCATGTGCCCTTTGATGGGTCAGGTTGATCTGGCGGCGGACTGAATGGGTCAAAGGCACTAAAGGACACAGAGACCACGCTGCTGAAATATTCACGCGTGATGGGAATACGCTCCATATGCCACTGCCCAGTATGGTACAGCCTATCTTGAGTATTCCTCTGGCCGAGAGCGGCCTTTACGATCCCGTTGAGAATCGTTGTTTTACCAATGCCATTTCGCCCAATGAGTGCATGGACATTGCTGGAAGGTGCCGAGTCGGCTTCCACACTGAATTTCAGCTCAATGCCTGCCGTATCCTCCCCTCCTGATTTCTCATAAATGAAGTCATAGTTCGTACGTACCGCACCACCGCTCAAGACGCGCACGAACTGCTGCTTGATGCTCGGCAGACTCACGTCTCGTAGCAGTGATATAGAAAGAACTTCCTCATCGATCACGCTTTCAAGCAATTCAGGGTTTGCCGCGAGATCTCTCATGCCCGCTACGTACTCTTTTGCGAGCGGCTTAGGTACGCTGTTGGCAAGCTTGTTGTAGTACTCAACGTTATTGCCAAGAGAAAAGAACTCATCCGACAGTTCAGGAAAGTGACGCTGCAGCTTCGACATGGTACTGGTGTCTTTGGTCTGCCCGCGAAAACCTATCTTCACATTCCCTAAGTCATGCTCGACGCCGCTTTGGTCGTAGATGATGACGTAAAACATCGTCACGAAATCATAGTCGTTCCATCGGTCATATTTTAAATATGCGCAGTTTCTGGCGGTCGGGGGAAATCGATCATCTCGACCAACAACGTAAAAGTCCATTTAAGTCCTTATAAACATCAACATGAATTCGAATGCAAGGTGCGTGGTCGCAGGCGCCATCATGCGCGTCTGGAGATTGGACTGATTAACCAGCCCAGATCGATAGAGGCATAATGCCATGCCATGCCTTGCAGTGCCGTGTAGATGGCTTTTATAGCTGTGACTGACCCATTGCCATTTCCAAAGCGTCGGCCAGCTGGTCGAGAGCCTCTGTGAGACGCTGCTTCTCTCGCGCATCATCCATTTCGGGGTGAAATCCTCGCGCTTGCCTGAGCAGGGTTTCGAGGTCATTTGTATTCAGGTCAAGCTTCACCAACATGCCGTCCACTCCTGGTTACTGGGCAGCGCCAATGATCACTGTCTGTCGGCGCTGATGGGATTGTGAACCAGGCTACCGGAATTCATTGACCCACCCTAGCATTCAAAAAATGATGACCTTACGGGTGATTTCGGAGGCAACATGTGGGTCATTCAAAATCAGCCAGTAGCCTGTCCCGTTGCTCCCGATATCTCAATCACGACTGAATGAACGTGTGGGAACGAGTTATCGGAAGGCACCGTAACGCGGGATGGCCGGACGGTTACCCTGAAACAAGGTCGGCTCAAAAAGGGTTGCGCCCGAGCGATATCATCATGCTCAGTGAGCTGGTGACGATTGGAGTCTTGCCATCGTCACTCAATCAGACCTATAAAACATTGCGTCTTGGTCGTGGCACTTATTTCTCAGTGACCAGAGCCCCGATTAACTCAAGGCTTCATCCCACTGCCCCCTCGGGTCGCCTCCACTTGAGCTCGGTTGGCCTCTATGGCTTTCAACGCTGCCCGCCCCCCTCGCTTAGTAAGATCAATTCCGATGACCTGGATGTCCTCAACGCTGGGAAACCTCCAGGCAATGGTCAGCCAGTGCTCCTGCAGTGCCGTGACGAGGCCTTCAAACCTTACCGGCCCCTCGTTCGGGGTCTCCCAGGTAGCCTGGCCGCCATGATCGACAATCAAAAAGATGCCGCAGCTTGAGCTGACATCGCGCAGATAGTCTCTGCAGAGCTGATTCTCGAGCCGTTCGAAGTGTGCAGGCCCACTCCAGTTTTGCGACAGCTTCAGCTCCACGGGTACTGGCGCGTACACCTGGCTGTTCTCGAATCGGTAATCAGGGCGCTTGTCGTCAGCCAGCTGCTCTTCCTGCGGAATGACGTACCGCCCGGCCGCGCGATCTCTCAACCAGTTACCAATGAACTTCCGGACGGAGGTTTCCTGATTGGTCAGTAACAAAAGCTCCGCGTAGCTCGAGTCGCCATCTTCGAGATCATGCTTCAAATCCAGCAGCCGATCGATGGCCAAGTTCCAGAGTTCTCGATGGGTGGACGGCGTGCTTTCCAATGAGTTATGGAATTCGATGACCTTTGCGGGTTCCCAGGGTGGCGTCTGCGAATCAGCCGTAGCTTTCTGCTGCGCGTAATAAGCGCTCCATGGCCGCAGCCGTTCCGCGGGATGTGCGTGGGCGATTTCCTCCAAGGCAAGAAATGCTTCCTTCCCCGGCGTCTCGCGAATGAATGCCAGAAGTCCATCACGAGCGTCTTGGGCGTCGTCTCTCAGGCCTGGTGAGTAGACACCTCCCCCCGTCCGGTCAATGTCATCCTCGATCCGTACATGAGTATGGGTCAGCAGGTACAGAGTCTTGGCATGCTCTACCGTTTTGTAGTTCTGGCGGCAGCGGCTGTTAGTGTGGCTCCCCACGATGGCCGTCAAGCAAAGCATCGCGAACTTCGCCTTTTCTGCGTCTGATGGCAGCGAGTCGATTCGGGCAGCCAGCGCTAGGATAGCAATCCCAGGATTCGTGCCGATCCACACGGCGTACCAGCTCGGCGCCATTTCCAGGTCGACTTCTTCCACTGCTCGCTTGGAAGCAAGATCCGCCAAGGTTTCATCATCAACTGACGAGTTCTGTACGATGCCCAACACTCGCTGCAGCGCCTCGAGGGTTTTGATGGGGTGTCCTAGCCGGGCTAGGAGTGGGACAGCTAAGACCTCCCACATCCAGTCACCAGATGAGCGCACTTTGCGAATCGCCTCGTTGTTGTAAGAGTCCGAATACTCTGCGTCTAACTCATATTCGATCTCGCGCAACACCAATGTGGGCAGAGTTTTTGAAATGCTTCTCTCCCCGAGATCAACAAACTTGGGCTAACCGACAATATCAGGCACCTGTTGAATGGCTCGGCGCGCCCCCGCCTCCAGAAACTCCTGTTCAGATTTACGAGTGGGCCGGCCAACCACGCGTTCTTGCAGCAGATGGCGCACCGCTTGGTACGGTTCAGGCTGCGTTAAATCCCGCACGAGCCGGACTGGTGCGTGCGAAGATGGCACGAAACGGCAACATGGTCGACATAGTCTATTTGGGGCCAGATGACATACAAAATATGTGATTCAGACCACTGCATAACTCAAAAAGGTTGGGGTGAACGGTGGGGCGGCGATCGTAAAAATTTTATGTCCTGCCGAGCGTTGGAAAAATGTGGACTGCGTAGACTAGCGCTGCCCTATGTGGAATATGCGTGCTCTAACCCCTCGTAATATTGCCCTGCAAGCCGGAGTAACCTCCACGCCCGCTCAGCTTCAGCTCCTGGAGAGACTAGCGACATGGACCTGAGTCAACTCTTCTCACTACCACCAACGGAGTTCGCGAGGCTTGTAGATGAGGATTACTTCGATTGCAATGGCATCTACATCATCGAGGTTTACAACGCCCTCATGCGCAGCTGCGTTGACTATCCGTCAGAGGTAGTGTCCCTAGCGAAGGCTGCTATAGATGTCTACCTCGCACAGGAGAGGCCCGATGAAGCCATCCTTTATATGGAGCTTTACGCTCGAACAGAGTTGATTCGTAAAGATGTTGGTACGGCCCTTACTGTCCTTGAGTCGATCGCGCAAATGGATCATGAGCGTAGCGAAGACACCATCCTAGAACTGGCAGACGATATCTTGGGGGACATTGATACCTTCGGCGTCAGCATCGACCAGCGTCCCCGGATAATGAGCTCTGTAGCGGCGTTTTTCAGCCGGTACGAGCAATCAGAGCGTATTGTCGATCTGTATCTCCAAGCGGCTAATCTGTATTCCAGGCACGGAGCTCCGCAGGCAGCTACTAGGTGTGTAACCAGTGCAAAATCCATTTCAGAGCAGATGCAATGCAGTAGTTTGGTTGCCAAATGTCATCTCACCATGCTGGCTGTTCACTGCGAGGCCGAGGAATATCAGCAAGGGGTCGATGCTGCCAACCTAGCTATCGACATCCTGACCCAATCCAGGGAGCCAGTTCCAGCCGTGGTCATGGCGAACCTTGGAGTGGCTTACATGAACTTGAATGATCCCGAAAACGCCATCAGATGTTACGAGCTAGCGTTGGGCGATTCGAGCTTGCCGACAGATGTTCTTCCCCAGGTACGCACCAATTACGCAATTTGTCTACGTCGCTGCGGCCTCATTGCTCAAGCAGCGTCAATGATGGAGATTGCTATCGAGCATGCAAACCAGGATTTTAAGGATCCTGAAGGCCTGCTTGAAATGGCGCTGAGCGATGCAAAGATTGTCCAACTCCTCGGTGATACACCTCTGTTAATTAGCCGACTCAAAGAAGTTGTGACGTGCCTCGACAGTGTCCTCAAGGATGTTCTCCGCCTTCACCACCGCCGGGGCCTGAGAGCCCGATATTTCTGGCGAATTGAAGAGTTGCTCGCCTCCCTGCCCGCGTCAGGCTTTACCCATGACGTTTTAGCCCCGTTGATTTCGCTCAAAGGAAACGCCATGGGTGATTGGCTTACGATCCTCATGTGGGCTGATCGCACACGTGCCGACGCCTCAGTCGATCCTGCTGTACTCAAAAAGATCGACGACACCCTCATGCGTATCCGGGAAATTGGAGCGCCTCACCTTTTCGGAGGTCATGAGCAGAAAGACGACGCCTGGAATGAGGAGAATGCTGCGCAAGCCTGGGATGAACTATCGAATGTAGCCGCACTTATCTATGCCAAAGGCAAGCGACCGCTCGACCTGGCCACCTCCGAGCACCAGGTTGTTCATTGCCTTCAGCGCCTTCAGGAACACCATTGTGTGATGCTGATGACTTCCTCCAAGGAAGAAGTCCTCCTATGGTACTTCCTTGAGGGGCAATACCGGCGGGTTCAAATTCCTCTGGACGTGGTGACCAATTGGAGCAAGGCGCAAGTGGATCACGCCCAGCAATTCCTTGACCGCGCGGGCTTCCAACGCTCGCTCCTGGAGGCCATCAACTGCTTGGCTCCTTTGCTTGATCCGGTGTTCCAGCAAGTCAGCGCAAGTGGGTGCAAAACAGTGCGATTCCTGGAGGATCGACACTGCGAACTGCCTCTGATGGCGTTAGTGCTACGTAATGCCGAACTAGCGACCAAGATGGAAAAGGGGACGTTTGAATTTCGTATGGTGCCGACACCGGTTCTACAAGGCGCCGGCCCCGTCGAGCCAGTTGTGGCTCCGGTAGCGATCATCGACCCTGAAGGCGACTTGCACCTCGCACCTTATGAAGCAGCTGCCTTCTCCAGGGCCGCGGGCTTGCGATCCCCCGCCACTCTACACACCAACGGAGAAGGGAGTCTTCTGGATGTCTTGCGACCATACGACGCTTTGGTTGTGTCGACCCATGGGCATTCATTGAAATTTTTTCAGGACGCCTACTTCGCGCACCTTGGAAACCCTGGCGAGCCACACCTCATCAAGGTGTCCTCTATGCAGGCAGCTGCACCCGATCTTCGCTTGAAAATCGCGCTCCTCAATACCTGCTACTCAGGCTCGCGATCCACGAAAAATGGAATAGGGGAAATTGTCACAAACGATTCAGTTGCTATCCCAAACCTGTTCCTGCTCAACGGACATGCAGTTGCGCTAGCAGGTTCCTGGAAGGTCTTTGACATCGTAAGCTTCGCCCTCTCGATTTCGGTGGGTGAAGCGCTGCACTCCGGCCTGGCCCCATCATCTGCACTAGCCAGTGCTATCGCACGATTACATCGTATGCGTAAAAGCGACTTGGAATCCTTGCTGGAAAAGCATCTGCCAACCGACATGCTCACAAAAATACTGCAGCCGATGCAAAACCAACCTGATAAAGGCATTTTTGCTCATCCCTACCATACCTCAGGCATGGCGATACACGGGCTCCTCTGAACCGAATATGCCCGTAAATCGCTCTTGAGGTGCATAGCACCAGAACCTTCTCAGGCGGGTTGAGATAGAGCCCGACGATATCCTGAACCTTGTCGATGAATGCTGGATCGGTCGAAAGCTTGAAGGTGTTTTCAAGGTGAGCCTTGAGTTCGAAAGCATGCCATATGCGCATTACATTGACAGGAGAAATACCGGTCGCCTGACTGATGGTGCGAATGCTCCAATGGCTGGTGTCAGTTAACCTCGCTTATGTGGTTATGCGTACGTTAGCCCTACTCTGACTCACCGCGCCGCAGTAATGAGCTCTATTGAGGGCGCAGGTTTCGTGCTTATCTCCGATTAGGGAAGTCGATTCATATCAGCATCAAACCACTGGTTGGCAGAGACATCATGCCCGCCTCTTAAGCGATATGTTCCGGTTACGCACCCAGAGCCATACTGGATTTCGTCAGGAGTCGCCATTCGTGATCGCTCGTGTACGGCATAGGATTGGGGGCAAAATTGGGGGCATATCAAGATTTTTTCAAACTGAAACTACCGTCCTAGAGCCAAGTCAAAATGTTCTTTGGCGATCCGGACAGTCTTTAGGCGTCGTCGGGCAGGCTGTTTATCTGATCATTTCCGCTGCCGATCTTTTAGGTCGACCCCATCAGGAACCATCATGCCTGCAACCACAACAGTGACGGCCGCTGAAAACCGACAAGGCATCCTCATCGTCGTGGGGTCGGTGTTTCTGTTGTCAGTGTCGGACGCTCTCATCAAGACCACCAGCACCGAGACGTCGATGTGGCAGCTTTACGTGATCCGCTCGCTCCTGGCCATTGGCATACTTGGCGCCTTGTTGATGTACCGCCGCGGTACGATGCAACTATGGCCGCTCTCCCCTTTGTGGGTATGGACAAGAAGCCTGCTGCTCGCCTTGATGTGGATCGCCTTTTACAGCGCACTGCCCTTCATCAGCCTGACCATCGCTGCACTGGCAATCTATACGACCCCCCTGTTTATTGCTTTGTTCTCGGCCGTCGCTCTGAAAGAGCATGTTACACCGCGCAAATGGCTGGCCATTTTGTTGGGGTTCGTCGGGGTGGTGATCACTCTCGGGCCGAGCCAGGATGACTTCAACCTATGGACACTGCTGCCTGTACTCGCCGCCATTTTCTATGCGCTCGCAGCGGTCGTGACCAAGGGCAAGTGCGCGAATGAGGTACCGATGCACCTGGCCTTGGCGCTGAACATCGTCCTACTGTTGATGGGGTTGTTCGGCAGCATTGTCGTCGCACAGACCGGCCCTCATCTGCCGGCCAACGAGGGACTGCGATTCCTGGTGGGCGGCTGGTCGCCCATGGCGATCAGTGACTGGGGCGTGATGGTTCTGCTGGCGATTCTGATGGTACTGGTCAGTACCGGCATCGCCCGGGCCTATCAAATCGGCGAGACCTCAATCATCGGCGCATTCGATTACACGTACCTGATCTTCGCAATTGCCTGGGGGGCCTTGCTATTCAATGAGATGCTCAACGGTCGGATCGCGGCGGGCCTGGCTCTTATCCTGATTTCAGGCTTTCTCCTGCTGAAAAAGCCCGCCACCACTCGCTGAGCGCTTTACATGCACAGGCCCTAACGGTGATACGCCAGGCAATCTGGCGCGCTTTTGTGATTTCGCCGGTATCGACTTTTCGCCTCGCCTGCTGAGCTGGGCACCAGAAAAGATTGAACAGAGCCCAGCCAAAATGTTCTGTTGAGACCCGGACAGTCTTTCCTAACCCGATCCGATAGGGCGCACCATGCGCATCGATAATTACTTGGGCAAGCGAATACGCCGCGCTGACTGCAACCACAGCTGAAGGTTCATCGCTTTCACTGATGGGAAATATTCGTTAATCATTCTTGATGATAGTCACCTTCGCGGTGTTCGATTCGCCCGTTCCAGAGCCGCCCAGCAGACTGCGCCGATCCATAAAACCGATTGGCGGATTCATAGCATGCAACGGTCGAACACCTTTCTCTGGCAATTCCCTCTGGCCCTTGCGGCTCTTCTGACCCTTAGTGCCTGCGGCCCCGCAGCGGAAAGCGCGGCGCCCATGGCTCCGCCGACCGTGAGTGTGGCTCAGGTGATCGAACAGCCGATTACCGAGTGGGACGCCTTCACCGGGCGTCTGGAAGCACCGGAAACTGTCGAGATACGCCCACGGGTAGCCGGTTTTATCGACCGTGTAGCCTTCGATGAAGGCAGCCTGGTGAAAAAGGGTGACCTGCTGTTCCAGATCGACCCACGCCCCTTCCAGGCCGAGGTCAAACGCCTCGAAGCGCAGTTGCAGCAAGCGCGTGCCACCCTCGCCCGCAGCCAGAGCGAAGCCCAGCGCGGCGAGCGTCTGCGTCAGAGCAATGCGATTTCCGCCGAGCTGGCCGATGCCCGCGCCAGTGCGGCTGCCGAAGCCCGTGCGGCCGTGGCGGGGATTCAGGCCGAGCTGGACAATGCCCGTCTGAACCTGAGCTTTACCCGCGTCACTTCGCCGATCGATGGCCGTGTCAGCCGCGCGGAAATCACCGCCGGCAACCTGGTCAGCGCCGGCCAGGGGCCCTTGACCCGCGTGGTCAGCACCAACCTGGTGTACGCCTACTTTGACGCCGATGAACGGGTGTTCCTCAAGTACCTGGAAATGGCCCGTAGCGCCGGTCAGGACGCCCGCGTGGCCAGCCCGGTGTACCTGGGGCTGTCCAGCGAGGACGGCTTCCCGCACCTCGGCCAGCTGGACTTTCTGGATAACCAGGTCAACCCGCTGACCGGCACCATCCGTGGCCGCGCGGTGTTCGACAACCGCGAAGGACGCTTCACCCCAGGCTTGTACGTGCGCCTGCAACTGGTGGGCAGCCAGCGCTACAACGCTACCCTGATCCAGGAAGCCGCCGTAGGTACCGACCTGGGCAAGAAGTTCGTGCTGGTATTGGCCGCCGACAACAGCGTCAGCTACCGCACCGTCGAGCTGGGCCCAAAGCTTGAAGGCCTGCGCATCGTACGCAGCGGCCTGAAAAAGGGTGAACAGATTTTGGTCAATGGCCTGCAGC
The DNA here is from genome assembly GCA_018826895.1 of Gammaproteobacteria bacterium. Lineage (GTDB taxonomy): Bacteria > Pseudomonadota > Gammaproteobacteria > Pseudomonadales > Pseudomonadaceae > Aquipseudomonas. Next base: position 42,735 of record JAHJYA010000072.1, on the reverse strand, counting down.
GCGCTCGCCCCGGTGCCACCGTCGACCCGCAAGTTGTGCCCATGGCCGATGACGCCACCCTCGCCGCCCTGTCCCGTCAGCGGGAAGCGCTCGATAGGCTGCAGAGCCAGCGCGTTGTCACCCAGCCCACCGCCGCTCCCCGTACCCCGCGTAGCTAAAGGCACCGATCATGAACTTTTCGCAATTCTTTATCCGGCGCCCGATCTTCGCCGCGGTGCTGTCGCTGATCATTCTGATCGGCGGCGCCATCTCGCTGTTCCAGCTGCCGATCAGTGAATACCCGGAAGTGGTACCGCCCACCGTGGTGGTGCGGGCCAACTTCCCTGGCGCCAACCCCAAGGTGATCGGCGAGACCGTCGCTTCGCCGCTGGAACAGGCCATCGTCGGCGTGGAGGGCATGCTCTACATGTCGTCCCAGGCCAACAACGACGGCCGTATGACGTTGACCGTCACCTTCGCCCTGGGCACCGACCTGGATAACGCCCAGGTGCAGGTGCAGAACCGGGTGACCCGTACCCTGCCGACGCTGCCGACTGATGTGCAGCGCCTCGGGGTGACCGTGGACAAGTCCTCACCGGACCTGACTATGGTGGTCCACCTGACCTCGCCGGACCAGCGTTACGACATGCTCTACCTGTCCAACTACGCTGCGCTCAACGTCAAGGACGAGCTGGCGCGGCTGGACGGTATCGGTGATGTGCAACTCTTCGGCCTGGGCAACTACTCACTGCGCGTCTGGCTCGACCCAAACAAGGTCGCCTCACGCAACTTGACCGCCAGTGACGTGGTAGCCGCCATTCGCGAGCAGAACCGCCAGGTCGCTGCGGGCTCGCTGGGCGCGCCGCCGAGCGATGCTGGCAACAGCTTCCAGCTGTCGATCAACACCCAGGGCCGCCTGGTTAGTGAAGAAGAGTTCGAGAACATCGTTATCCATGTGGGTGACAACGGCGAGATCACCCGGCTGCGTGACATCGCGCGGATTGAGCTGGGTTCCAGCCAGTACGCTCTGCGCTCCCTGCTGGACAACCAGCCGGCGGTGGCGATCCCGATCTTCCAGCGGCCCGGCTCCAACGCCATCGCCATTTCCGATGCGGTGCGCGAGCGCATGGCCGAACTGAAGACCAGCTTCCCGGAGGGTGTCGATTACTCCATCGTGTATGACCCGACGATCTTCGTGCGCGGCTCCATCGAGGCGGTGGTGCACACCCTGCTCGAAGCCATCGTGCTGGTGGTACTGGTGGTGATCCTGTTCCTGCAGACCTGGCGCGCCTCGATCATTCCACTGGTTGCGGTGCCGGTATCGCTGATCGGCACCTTCGCCGTGATGCACATGTTCGGCTTCTCTCTCAACGCGCTGTCGTTGTTCGGCCTGGTGCTGGCCATCGGCATCGTGGTGGACGACGCCATCGTCGTGGTGGAGAACGTCGAGCGCAACATCGCCCTGGGCAAGTCGCCGGTAGAGGCAACGCGCCAGGCCATGCGTGAGGTTACCGGGCCGATCATTGCCACGGCCCTGGTGCTCTGCGCGGTGTTCGTACCTACAGCCTTTATCTCGGGCCTGAGCGGCCAGTTCTACCAACAGTTTGCCCTGACCATCGCGATCTCCACGGTGATCTCGGCATTCAACTCGCTGACCCTGTCCCCTGCCCTGGCCGCTGTGCTGCTGAGAAGTCACGATGCGCCCAAGGACCGTTTCTCCCGCGGGCTGGATCGGCTGTTCGGCCGCTGGCTGTTTGCCCCTTTCAACCGATTCTTCGAGCGTGCCAGCCGTGGCTATGTCGGCACCGTAAGCCGCGTGCTGCGCAGGAGCGGTATCGCCCTAGTGGTGTATGCGGGCCTGATGGGCCTGACCGTGCTGGGCTTTGCCACCACGCCAACCGGCTTTGTGCCGCCGCAGGACAAGCAGTATCTGGTGGCCTTTGCCCAACTACCTGATGCCGCGACTCTGGACCGCAGCGAAGACGTGATCAAGCGCATGTCCAGCATTGCCCTGGAACATCCGGGCGTGGAAAGTACCGTGGCCTTCCCGGGCCTGTCGATCAACGGCTTCACCAACAGCCCGAACAGCGGCATCGTGTTCGTCACGCTCAAGGACTTCGACCAGCGCAAAACGCCGGAACTGGCCGCAGGGGCGATTGCCGGTGAGCTGAATGGTCAATTCGGCGCCATTCAAGACGCCTTTATCGCGATCTTCCCGCCACCGCCGGTGATGGGCCTGGGCACCATTGGCGGCTTCCGCCTGCAGGTGCAGGACCGTGGCAACCTGGGTTACGACGAGCTGTACATCCAGACCCAGAACATCCTGGCCAAGGCGCGTGAGCTGCCGGAGCTGGACCCGATGTCGCTGTTCACCAGCTATCAGGTCAACGTGCCGCAGATTGATGCTGCCATCGACCGCGAAAAGGCCAAGACCCACGGTGTGCCCATCGACCAGATCTTTGACACCCTGCAGATCTACCTGGGCTCACTGTACGCCAACGATTTCAACCGTTTTGGCCGTACCTATCAGGTGAACGTGCAGGCTGATCAGCAGTTCCGCCTGGAACCGGAGCAGATCGGTCAGCTCAAGGTGCGCAACGACCGTGGCGAGATGGTGCCTTTGTCGACCTTCGTCAAGGTCAGCGACAGCTCCGGGCCGGATCGGGTGATGCACTACAACGGCTTTATCACCGCGGAAATCAACGGTGCGGCGGCGCCTGGCTACAGCAGCGGGCAGGCCGAAGCGGCCATCGCCCGGCTGCTCCAGCAAGAGTTGCCCAACGGCATGAGCTTCGAGTGGACCGAGCTGACCTACCAGCAGATCCTTGCGGGCAATACCGCGCTGTTCGTCTTCCCGCTCTGTGTACTGCTGGCGTTCCTGGTGCTCGCGGCGCAGTACGAAAGCTGGAGTCTGCCGCTGGCGGTGATCCTGATCGTACCCATGACCCTGCTCTCGGCAATTGCCGGCGTGATCATGGCGGGCGGTGACAACAACATCTTCACTCAGATCGGGTTGATCGTCTTGGTCGGATTGGCCTGTAAGAACGCCATTCTGATCGTCGAGTTCGCCAAGGAGAAACAGGAGGAAGGCCTGGACCGTGTCGCTGCGGTGCTGGAGTCCTGCCGCCTGCGTCTGCGGCCGATTCTGATGACCAGCTTCGCCTTCATCATGGGTGTGGTGCCGCTGGTGATCTCCTCCGGTGCCGGTGCGGAAATGCGTCATGCCATGGGCGTGGCGGTGTTCAGCGGCATGCTCGGCGTGACCTTCTTCGGCTTGCTGCTGACCCCGGTGTTCTACGTGCTGATCCGCGCCTTCGTCGAACAGCGTGAGGCTAAAAAGGTCGTTGCAGCGCAGGAGGTGCAGGCATGAAAGCACTGATCCCTAGCTTGCTGGTGGTTGCCCTCAGCGCCTGCGCGGTTGGCCCGGATTACCAGCAACCCGACACCCAGCCGCTGACGCTTAAGCAGGCCAGCGGCAACTATGACCAGTCGCGCTTCGAAGCCCTGTGGTGGCAGCAGTTCGAGGACCCGACGCTGAATAAACTGGTGCGCCAATCGCTCGACGGCAACCGTGAATTGCGCATCGCCTTCAGCCGCCTGCGTGCGGCGCGGGCGATTCGCGAGGACATCGCCAACGACCGTCTGCCCACCGTTACCAGCCGCGCCAGTGGCGAATTCGGCAAGGCCCAGCAACCGGGTGTAAGTGAGCAGCGTGAGCGCAGCGAACGCTATGACCTGGGCCTGGACATGGCCTGGGAGCTGGACCTATTTGGCCGCATTCAGCGCCAACTGGAAGCCAGCGATGCGCAAATAGAGGTGGCCGAGGCCGATTACCAGCAGGTGCAGGTCAGCCTGATTGCCGAGCTGGTGGACGCTTATGGCGCCTTGCGCGGTGCCCAACTGCGCGAAGGTATCGCCCGCGACAACCTGAGCAACCAGCAGGAGTCACGGGGAATTACCGAGCAGTTGCGTGAAGCCGGGGTGGGCAGTGAGCTTGACGTGCTGCGTGCCGACGCCCGCCTGGCCGGGACCGAAGCCAGCGTGCCGCTGCTGCAAGCTGAGCAGGTGCGCGCCATCAATCGTATCGCCACGCTGCTCGGTGAACGGCCCAACCAGTTGACTGTCGACCTCTCGCCGCAGCCGTTGCCGGCCATTGCCAAGGCTTTGCCGATTGGTGATCCGGGTGAGCTGCTGCGCCGCCGTGCCGACATTCGCGCTGCCGAACGCGCGCTGGCTGCGGCCACCGCCGAGATTGGCGTGGCCACCGCCGACCTGTTCCCGCGGGTCAGTGTCGCCGGTTTCCTGGGCTTTACCGCCGGGCGCGGTTCACAGCTGGGTTCCTCGGCGGCCCGTGCCTGGGGCGTAGCACCGACCATCAGCTGGGCGGCATTTGACCTCGGTAGCGTGCGAGCGCGCCTGCGCGGTCGTGAAGCCGAAGCCGACGGTGCCCTGGCGCAGTACGAGCAACAGGTGCTGCTGGCCCTGGAAGAATCGGAAAACGCCTTCAGCGACTACGGCCAGCGCCAACAACGCCTGCTCGCCCTCGTCCGCCAGTCCGAGGCCAGCCGCGCCGCTGCGGCCCAGGCCCGGGTGCGCTACCGCGAAGGTGAAGTGGACTTCCTCGTGCTGCTCGACGCCGAACGCGAACGCCTGGCCGCCGAAGACGCCCAGGCCCAGGCGGAAGTCGATGTCTACCGCGGCATCGTCGCCCTGTACAAAGCCCTGGGCGGTGGCGGGATGATCTAACTCCTTGGGTTGTCCTAACGGATCAACCCGTTTAGCCCACGACTGGTGCTCCTGGTCGTGGGCTTTTTTTATGTTTGAGTTAGGGTCTGTAGGCGGGTAATGGGTGCCTAGCCTGTATTCGCAAAGTACGCGACGGCATCGCGAATAAATTCGCTCCTACACAGGTGAAAGATCGGCCGGCTGAACACCGTGCGCACCGGCCGTTATCTGCCACGCCTTCTGTCTAGCGGATAGACAATTGCGTCGCCTTGACGCGCGGCAAAGCGCCGCCGGCGGTGTAAGCTGTGAGGCTTTTAGCCCTGGCGCCTATTGGAGAACCGTTTATGCGCACCTCGCGGCCTGCTGTCCCCCTGTTGTCCCTTGCCCTGCTTGCCAGCGTCCTGATGCTCGCTGCTGCACTTATTCTGCAGCACGCCTTCGGTTGGGAGCCTTGCACGTTGTGCGTGCAGATCCGCCTGTGGCTGAGCCTGGTTGCGGTGCTGACCTTCGCTCTGCTGGTGGCCATCCGCTTGCGCGTGCGCCCGCTGCAACTGCTGCTCTGGCCACTGGTGTTGGCAGGCAGTGGCATGGCGGTGTACGACAATACTCATCTGGTACTGATCGAAACCGGTGTACTGGAAAGCTTCAGCTGCTCACCCTTCCCGTTCTACAGCCAGTACCTGCCGCTGCATGAGTACCTGCCCGGCATGTTTATGAGCGCCGGCATCTGCGGGCAGAATGACTACAGCATCCTCGGCCTGCCGTTCACGGTCTGGACCTTGCTGGGCGTCACTGCGCTGCTTGCCCTGTTGCTGGTGGCGGCGACACGCGCCGTGCGCAACGCCCGCCGCTGAGCCATGCGCCAGGTCCTGATCATCGGCTACGTGTGGCCGGAGCCCTGCTCCTCGGCTGCCGGTAGCCGCATGGTCGAGCTGATCGAGCTGTTTCGCCGCCAGGGCTGGCCGGTGACCTTCGCCAGCGCTGCGGCGCTGTCTGAGCACCGTCTGCCGCTGGACAGCCTTGGCGTGCCGGAGGTGCCGATCCGCCTCAACTGCGACAGTTTCGATACGTTCGTCGCGGCGCTGCAGCCGGACCTTGTGCTGTTTGATCGCTACTTCACCGAGGAGCAGTTCGCCTGGCGTGTCGAGCGCGTCTGCCCAGAGGCCTTGCGGGTGCTGGATACCAGCGACCTGCACAGCCTGCGCGATGCTCGTCAGCGCAGCCTCAAAGCCCGTCAACAAAGCTGCGCGAATGAGCGCGAGCGACAACAGGTCGGCGCGGTGCTGGATGACCAGGCCACGCTCTTTACCCAGATGGCCGGCAGCGATGTCGCCCAACGGGAAGTCGCCGCGATTTACCGCAGCGACCTTACGTTGATGATTTCCGACTTTGAGATGCAGCTGTTGCAGGGGCCTTTCGCGGTCCCGCCCGCGCTGTTGCATCACTGCCCGCTGATGCTGATCCCGCCTCGGCGGCAGCCCCTGCCCTTTGCCCAGCGTGCGCACTTCATCAGCATCGGTAACTTTCGCCATGCGCCCAACTGGGACAGCGTGCTCTGGCTGCGTCATGCCCTGTGGCCGCTGGTTCGTCAGCGCTTGCCGCAGGCTGAACTGCATGTCTATGGTGCCTACCCGCCGCCCAAGGCCACTGCGTTGCATGCCCCTACCCTGGGGTTCCAGGTTCGCGGCTGGGCGACCGATGCCCATGAGGTGATGGGTGCAGCACGGGTGTGCCTGGCACCGCTGCGCTTTGGCGCCGGGATCAAGGGCAAGCTGGCCGACGCCATGGCCTGTGGCACGCCAAGCGTGACCACCGCCATCGGCAGCGAAGGTATGGCCGGTAGCCTGCCCTGGCCGGGCGCAGTGATTGCCGATGCCCAAGCCTTTGCCGATGCTGCCGTTAGCCTGTATGAGCAGCCAGAAGCCTGGGCCTGCGCGCAACAGGCTGGCTATGCCATTTTGCAGGCCCACTTCGACCGTGAGGCCCACGGCAGGGAGCTGGTCCAGCGGCTGCTACGTCTTGCCAGCGAACGCGAGGGGCAGCGTCAGGCTAATTTCGTCGGTGCCATGCTGCGCCACCATGCGCACAAGAGCACCCAGTACATGTCCCAATGGATCGCAGAGAAGAACCGCCGTACGGACAGCTAAATTAGCGGGAATCGGCATGAAACCGCCTATCCAGACGCATCGTCAGGCAGTTTTCCGCCGATGTACGCGAGCTTCGCCGAGTGGTTTTGCACAGTGCTTCACACCTGCGCGAGCAGCAGCAGCCCGGCACAGGTATTGCGATGTAAAGTAAGTCAAATGATGGGCACTGCAGGCGCTCACAACACCTGATGCACGGGTTGCGCCGCGCCGGGTTTCGCCAATAAAAATAAAGGACACTTAACATGCGTACCCCTCTCCTCACCCTGGCTGCCTGCGCCTTGGCGTTCGCCTCTTGCGGCGCGCTGGCGGATAACGGCCCGTTGGTCATCAAATTTGCTCACGTCGTCGCTGACAACACCCCCAAGGGCCAGGGCGCCCTGATGTTCAAGCAGTTGGTCGAGGAACGTCTGCCTGGCAAGGTCCGGGTCGAGGTCTACCCCAACTCCAGCCTGTACGGCGATGCCGATGAGCTCGAAGCGCTGCGCAATAACGATGTGCAGATGCTGGCGCCATCCCTGGCCAAATTCGAGCAGTACACCAAACAACTGCAAGTATTCGACCTGCCTTTTCTGTTCGACGACCTGGAGGCCGTCAACCGCTTTCAGAAACGCGCCAAGGGCCGCCAGTTGCTGCGCTCCATGGAGAAGCACGACATCGCCGGCCTGGCCTATTGGCACAACGGCATGAAGCAACTCTCGGCAACCCGTGCCCTGCAGGTGCCAAGCGACGCAGCCGGCCTGACCTTCCGCATTCAGCCCTCGGCAGTACTTGAAGCACAGTTCGGCCAACTGGGCGCCACACCACTGAAGTTGCCGTTCAAGGAGGTCTTCGGCGCGCTGCAAAGCGGTAAGGTACAGGGCGCAGAAAACCCCTGGTCGAATATCTACAGCCAGAAGCTGCACAGCGTGCAGCCCTACATCACCGAGACCAACCACGGTGTGCTCGACTACATGCTAGTGAGCAACTCGCGCTTCTGGTACGCCATTCCACACCAAATTCGCACAGAGCTCGAAGGCATCATCGACGAGGTCACCTATGCGGTGAATCGCCAGGCTGAAGAGGCTAACCAAGCTGATCGGCGGCGGATCGAGAGCGCCGGGACCAGCACCGTGATCACCCTGACGGCTGAACAACGCGAGGCCTGGCGCGCCGCGATGCGTCCGGTGTGGCAGCAGTTCGAGGCCGATATCGGCGCTGACGTGATGAGCGCGGCGCAAACGGTCAACCGCAAGAAGCGCGACTGACCCCCTCTCTCAAGGTGCTGGCGTCTCGCTCAGCGAGGCGCTGTCCCAGCCGCCACCCAAAGCGGTAATCAATTGCACGCTGGCGGTCAGCCGGCTGCCCAGTAGCGTCAGGTTAGTGCGCGCGTTGTTCAAGGCCGTGGCTTGTATGCTGACCACCGCGTTGTAGTCGATGGTCCCGGCGCGGTACTGATTCTCCAGCAGCCGCAACGACTCCTGAGCCGCGTCCAGTGCCTGTTGTTGCACCACCGACTCCTCTTCCAGCACACGCAATTGCACCAGGTAGTCTTCCACCTCGCGAAAGCTGTCGAGTACGGCCTGGCGGTATTCGGCCACGGTCTGGTCGTAGGCGGCTTCGCTGCGCTCCAGTTCGGCGCTGCGCGTACCACCATCGAACAGGCTCAAGGCGAGGTCAGGACCCAGGGACCAGAAGCGATTGGGCAGGCTGACCCAGTCAGCGAAGCTGCTGCCCCGATAACCGCCCGAAGCAGAGAGTGTCAGGTCCGGGTACCAGGCTGCTTCGGCCACGCCGATCTGTGCATTGGCGGCCATCACCCGGCGCTCTGCAGCAGCCACATCAGGTCGGCGTTCGAGCAATTGCGAGGGCAGCGACTGGGGCACCACAGGCAGGCTGGGCAGTTGCTCGCGCACGGCGATGCTGACCTCGCTGGGCGGTACGCCGATCAACACGGCAATCGCGTGTTCGAGCTGAGCACGCTGCCATTTCAGGTCGATGGCATCCGCTTCAGTGCTGCGCAGTTGGGTCAGGGCTTGGCTGACATCCGAGCGTGGGACGATGCCAGCACGGTACTGATTCTCGGTCAGTTTCAGGGCCCGCGTGTAGGCCGCGACCGTGGCATCGAGCAAACGCCGCTGTTCATCCAGCACGCGCAGTTGCAGGTAGTTCTGCGCCAGTTCGCTCTGCAGGCTCAGGCGCACCGCCGCGAGGTCGGCAGCGCTGGCCTGGAAGTCAGCGCGATTGGCCTCCAGGCCACGGCGCAGCTTGCCCCAGACATCCAGCTCCCAGGCGGCATTGAGGCTCAGGTCATAGCTCTTGGAAATACTCGCACCATTCGAACTGCTGACGGAGAAGCCATCCGAGGTGCGCAGGGTGCTGTCGCCACCACCCTGCCCGGAACGCGTCACGCCGGCACTGCTCGACAGCGTGGGCATAAAGGCCGCGCGGGCGCTGCGCACCAGTGCGCGGGCCTGGCGATACTGGGCTTCGGCGGCGGCCAGACTCTGGTTGGAGACGTTCAGCCGGCCGACCAGGGCATTCAGTTCGCCATCGCCATACAGCTCCCACCAGGCGCCGCGTGCCAGGGCGTCGCTGGGCGCCGCCTGGGTCCAGCCTTCGGCCTGGCGAAACTGCGCCGGGGTGTTCAGGTCCGGACGTTGATAGTCCGGGCCGAGGATACAGCCCGCCAGCGCCAGACTCAGGGCTAACAGGGTGAACAGGCGGCGCGGGGCGTTAACGGGCATGGACGTCATAGCGGGTTTTCCAGGGCAGCATCGGTACGCACGCCGCGCCAGCGGTTGACGCGGTGGCGCAGGCGGTCGAAGTAGAGGTAGATCACCGGGGTGGTGTAAAGCGTGAGCAACTGGCTGAGGATCAGCCCGCCGACGATGGTGATCCCCAGCGGTTGGCGCATCTCCGAGCCTTCGGCGCTGCCGAGCATCAGCGGCAAGGCACCCAGCAAGGCGGCCAGGGTAGTCATCATGATCGGCCGAAAACGCAGCAGGCAGGCCTGGCGGATCGACTCTTCCGGGCTCAGGTGATCCTGGCGTTCGAGCTGCAGCGCCAGGTCGATCATCAGAATGGCGTTTTTCTTAACGATGCCGATCAGCAGGAACAAGCCCAGTAGCGAGATCAGGCTGAACTCGGTATTGAGCAATTGCAGGGCGAGCAAGGCACCAACACCGGCCGAGGGCAGCGTGGAGAGAATGGTCAGCGGGTGGACGTAACTCTCGTAGAGAATGCCCAGCACGATGTACACCACCAGCAGCGCGCCGAGGATCATAAACGGCTGGTTCTGTTGCGTCTGGGCAAAGGCGCCGCCGGTGCCGCCGAGCATGCCCTGGACCTCGGTGGGCAAGTTCAGCTCGGATACGGCGCGCTCGATGGCTGTAGTCGCCTCTTCCAGCGAGACCCCTTCGGCCAGGGAAAAGCCGATATTCTCCGAGGCGAACTGGCCCTGGTGGTTGACCCGATCTTCTTCCAGGCTGCGCTCCCAGCGGGCGAAGGTCGACAGCGGCACGCGCACGCCCTCCTCAGCGATGACCTGGATCTGATCGAGCGTCTCCGGGTACTGCGCCAGCCGCGGGTTGATCTCCATGACCACGCTGTACTGGTTGAGGCTGTCATAGATGGTCGACACCTGACGCTGGCTGAAGGCGTTGTTCAGCACTGCGGTGATCATGCTCATGTCCACACCCAGACGTGACGCCGCATCGCGGTCGACCACCAGGCGAATCTGTTGCGCACCTTCGGCTTCGCGGGCATCGATATCGGTCAGTTGCGGCAGCGCGCGCAGGGCTTCGCGCACGCGGGGCAGCCAGCGTTTCAGTTCATCCAAGTCGCCGGAGAGCAGCATGTACTCGTTTTCCGAGCTGCGCCCTTCCCGCCCGCCGATTTGCAGGTCCTGATCGGGCATCAGAAACATCCGCCCGCCGGCCACCTTCGGCGCCGTCTGGCGCAGACGGTTGATTACGTCCTGGGCTGAATCGCCGCGGCGCTCGGCAATCGGTTTGAGGCGCACGATCATAAAGGCGTTGTTGATGCCCCCATTGCCACCAACGAACCCGGCGACACTGTCCACTGCCGGGTCGGCGAGCACCGCGCGGCGGTAGGTTTCCATTTTCGGCTGCATGACCTGGAACGACAGACCGTCGTCGCCACGGATCATGCCGATCAATTGGCCGGTGTCCTGCTGCGGCATAAAGGTCTTGGGCACGCTGATAAACAGAAACACGTTGAGCGCGATGGTCGCCAGCAAACTGGCCAGCATCAGTTTCGAGTGGCGCAGTGCCCAGTCCAGGCTGCGCCCGTAGAACGCCAGCACCTTCTCCTGCACGCGGCCACCGACGCGCTCCATACGGCTCGGGGTGCGCTGCGGGTCTTCAGCCTTGAGCCAGCGTGCGCATAGCATGGGCGTCAGGGTCAGGGACACAAGCAGGGAAATCACGATGGCCACCGCCAGGGTGATGGAGAACTCACGGAACAGCCGTTCGACGATCCCGCCCATAAACAGAATGGAGAGAAACACCGCCACCAGCGAGACGTTCATCGACAACAGGGTAAAGCCGACCTCGCGGGCGCCCTTGAATGCGGCCTGCATCGGCGTCTCTCCGGCCTCGATATGCCGCGAGATGTTTTCCAGCACCACAATGGCGTCGTCCACCACCAGGCCGGTGGCGATGATCAGCGCCATCAGCGACAGGTTGTTCAGGGAGAAGCCCAGCAGATACATCACTGCGAAGGTGCCGACCAGCGACACCGGCACCGCCAGCGCCGGAATCAGCGCGGCGCGCCAACGGCCGAGGAAGGCAAAGACCACCAGAATCACCAGGGCGACGGCAATCAGCAGGGTGTTTTCGGCCTCATGCAGGGTGGCGCGAATCACCGGCGAGCGGTCCATGGCCACGGCCAGCTCGACACTCGCCGGGATCACTGCGCGCAGTTCCGGCAGCTGTTCGCGGATGGTGGCGATGGTTTCGATGATGTTCGCCCCGGTCTGCCGGTTGATGACCATCAGCACCGCCTGCTCGTCGTTATAGAAGCCGCTGTTGTAGCGGTCCTCGACGCCGTCGGTGATGGTTGCCACATCGCCAAGGCGCACAGCGGCACCATCCTGGTAGCGGATAATCATCGGTTGGTAGTCAGCGGCCTTTTCCAGTTGGTCGCTGGCCTGCACCTGCCAGTGGCGCCCGGCGGTTTCCACGGCACCCTTGGGCCGCTTGGCGTTGGCGGCGGCAATCGCCTGGCGTACCTCGTCCAGGGCGATGCCGTACTGGTCGAGCAAACGCGGCTCCAGGGCGACGCGCACCGCGGGCAGCGAGCTGCCACCAATCTGCACCTCGCCCACGCCGGTCACCTGGGACAGTTTTTGCGCCAGGATGGTCGAGGCCACGTCATACAGCTGGCCCTTGTCGAGAACCTCGCTGGTCAGCGAAAGCACCATGATCGGCGCCTGGGACGGGTTGACCTTGCGGTAGGTGGGCATGCTGCGCATGCCGCTGGGCAGCAGTTCACGGGCAGCGTTGATGGCGGCCTGAACCTCGCGAGCGGCGCCGTTGATGTCCTTGTCCAGGTCGAACTGGATCATGATCCGCGTATTGCCCTGGCTGCTGCGGCTGTTCATCTGGCTGATGCCGGAGATGCTGCCCAGGGAGCGTTCCAGCGGCGTGGCCACGCTGGACGCCATGATCTGCGGGCTGGCGCCGGGCAGGCTGGCCTGCACGGTGATGGTCGGGAAATCCATCTGTGGCAGTGGCGCCACCGGTAACAAGCCAAAGCTCACCCCGCCGAGCAGCAGTATCGCCAGGCTCAGCAGCAGGGTCGCGACCGGGCGGCGGATAAAGGGCGCAGATAGATTCACGCCACACTCCCTGTAGGCGCGAGTTTATTCGTGCCTACAACGGACCGCATCGCGAATAAATTCGCTCCTACAGAGTGGCTCATATCGCTACTCCTGCCGCGCTACGGCCGCTGACGCGACGCGAGAGGCGGTCGAAGTACAGGTACACCACCGGTGTGGTGAACAGCGTCAGCACTTGGCTCAGCAGCAGACCGCCGACCATCACCAGGCCCAGGGGCTGGCGCAACTCGGCGCCGGAGCCCGAGGCAAGCATCAGCGGGATGGCGCCGAACAGCGCCGCCAGTGTGGTCATCAGAATCGGCCGGAAACGCAGCAGCGCCGCCTGGTAGATCGCCTCCTCGGGCGCCATGCCTTGATGCCGCTCAGCCTCCAGGGCGAAGTCGATCATCATGATGGCGTTCTTCTTGACGATGCCGATCAGCAGGATGATGCCGATGATCGCGATCAGCCCCAGGTCGTTACCGGTCAGCAGCAACGCCAGCAGCGCGCCGACCCCGGCCGAGGGCAGCGTCGAGAGGATGGTGATCGGGTGGATATAGCTCTCATAGAGCACGCCCAGCACGATATACATGGTGACGATGGCCGCCAGGATCAGCAGCAGGGTCGACGACAGCGAGGCGCGGAAGGCTTCGGCGGCGCCCTGGAACTGGGTCTGTATACCGGCGGGCAAAGCGATGTCCTGCTGCACCTGCTCGATCACCGCCACGGCCTCGCCAAGCGACACCCCGGAGGCCAGGTTGAACGACAGGGTCGCCGCCGGGAACTGGCCGATATGGTTGATCAGCAGGCTCGCCGCACGCTCCTCAATACGCGCCAGGGACGACAGCGGCACCTGGCTGCCATCGGTCGTGGCGACATGGATCTGCTGCAGCGCCGCCGGACCAATGCGCCCTCCTTCGGCACTTTCCAGCACCACGCGGTACTGGCTGGCCTGGGTGTAGATGGTCGAGATCTGCCGCTGGCCGAAGGCGTCATAGAGCGCATCGTCGATGTCGGCGACACTGACGCCAAGGCGCCCGGCCATGTCGCGGTCAATCGCCAGGTACACCTGCAGGCCACGGGTCTGCAGGTCGCTGGCCACGTCGGTGAGCTGCGGCTGCTCACGCAGCGCGCTGACCAGTTTCGGCACCCACTCTTCGAGCAGGGCCTGGTCTGGGGTCTCCATGCTGAACTGAAACTGCGTGCGGCTGACCCGGTCTTCAATGCTCAAATCCTGCACCGGCTGCATAAACAGCTCGATGCCGCTGAGCTTGGCCAGTTCCGGGCGCAGGCGTTCGATCACCTGGCTGGCGGTCAGGTCGCGCTCGGCGTGGGGCAGCAGGTTGATCAACATGCGGCCGCTGTTGAGCGTCGGGTTGTCACCGTCGACGCCGATATAGGACGACAGGCTGACCACCGCCGGGTCCTTGAGGATGACCTCGGCCAGGCGCTGCTGGCGCTCGCTCATGGCGCGGAAGGAAATCGCCTGGGGCGCTTCGGAAATGCCCTGGATCACCCCGGTGTCCTGGGCTGGGAAGAAGCCCTTGGGTACGGCGAGATAAAGCAGCACGGTCAGGCCCATGGTGCCGATGGCGACCAGCAAGGTCAGCGGCTGGTGGCGCAGCACCCAGGTCAGCCAGCGCCCGTAACCGGCCACCAGGCGGTCGAGAAAGGCCCCGCTGGCACGGTAGAAGCGACTCTGCTCGGCCTCCGGCTCATGCTTGAGCAGGCGCGCGCACATCATCGGCGTCAGGGTCAGGGAGACCACCAGGGAAATCAGAATCGCCACCGCCAGGGTAATGGCGAACTCGCGGAACAGCCGGCCGACCACGTCGGCCATAAATAGCAGCGGGATCAGCACGGCGATCAGCGAGATGGTCAGCGAAACCAGGGTAAAGCCGATCTGCCGGGCGCCCTTGAGCGCGGCATTGAGCGGTGTCTCGCCCTCCTCCAGATGGCGGGCGATGTTCTCCAGCATGACGATGGCGTCATCGACCACGAAACCGGTGGCGATGGTCAGCGCCATCAGCGTCAGGTTGTTGATGGTAAAGCCGGCCAGGTACATCACGCCGAAGGTGCCGATCAGCGACAGCGGCACGACAATCGAGGGAATCAGGGTCGCCGAGAGCTTGCGCAGGAACAGGAAGGTCACCAGCACCACCAGGATGATCGCCAGCAACAGCTCATGCTGCACGTCACGCACCGCCGCGCGAATGGTCTGGGTGCGGTCGGTCAGCACGCTGACCTCGACACTCGCCGGCAAGCCTTCGGTAAGGCTGGGCAGCAGCGCCTGGATGCGGTCGACCACGTCGATGACGTTGGCACCTGGCTGGCGCTGCACATTGACCAGCACCGCTTCGCTGCGGTTGGCCCAGGCGGCCAAGCGGTCGTTTTCCGCGCCGTCGATGATTTCGGCAACGTCCTTGAGACGCAGCGGCGCGCCGTTCTGGTAGCTGAGGACCAGCTCGCGGTATTCCTCCGGCGAGCGCAACTGGTCATTGGCGTCGAGTTGCGAGACGCGGGTCGGGCCGTCGAAGTTGCCCTTGGGCTGGTTGACGTTGCTCGCGGTGATCAGGCTGCGCACATCGGACAGATTGAGGCCGTAGGCCGCAAGGGCTTGCGGGTTGACCCGAATACGCACGGCCGGCCGTTGCCCGCCGGCCAGGGTCACCAGGCCAACGCCGCTGGTTTGCGCGAGCTTCTGCGCCAGGCGCGTGTCGACCAAGTCGAATACCTGGGGCAGCGGCAAGGTCTCCGAGCGGATCGCCAGGGTCAGCACCGGGGTGTCGGCCGGGTTGACCTTGTTGTACACCGGCGGCGCGGGCAGGTCGCTGGGCAGCAGGTTGGTTGCGCCGTTGATCGCCGCCTGCACTTCCTGCTCGGCGACATCCAGGGCCATGTCCAGGTTGAAGCGCAGGGTAATCACCGAGGCACCGCCGGAGCTGGCCGAGGACATCTGCTTCAAGCCAGCCATCTGGCCGAACTGGCGCTCCAGCGGCGCGGTGACCGCACTGGTCATCACGTCCGGGCTGGCGCCGGGGTACAGGGTCATCACGCGAATGGTCGGGTAGTCGACTTCCGGCAGTGCCGAGACCGGCAGCAAACGATAGGCGATCACCCCGCTGAGGAAGATCGCGATCATCAGCAGCGTCGTGGCGACCGGGCGCAGGATAAACAGGCGGGAGGCATTCATGCCGACTTACGCGCCTTGGCCGTGGTTGCTACCGGCGCCACTGGGCTGTCGGGCGCAGGACCTTCGCCCAGCACCTCGACCTTGCCACCGTTGCGCAGGCGGTCGGTGCCTTCCAGCACCAGGCGCTCGCCGGCCTGGATGCCGGACTCGATCAGGGTGTTCTCACCGCTGCTGGGGCCGGCGACGATCGGCCGGACCTCCACGGTGCCGGTGCTATCCACCACATAGACAAAGGTGCCGTTGGCGCCGAACTGCAGCGCCGCCGAAGGAATCACGATGGCCTGCTCACGTGTCTGCACACGCAGGCGCACATTGACGAACTGGTTCGGGAATAGCAGCTCCTCAGCATTCTCGAAACGCGCCTTGAGCTTGACCGTGCCCGTGGCGGTGTCGATCTGGTTATCCAGGCTGTCCAGGCGGCCCTCTGCCAGTTTCAGCTGCTCGCTGCGGTTCCACGCCTCCACGCTAAGTACCTGCCCCGCCCGCACTTGCTGCAGCACGGCCGGCAACTCGCCTTCTGGCAGGGTAAACATCACCGAGATCGGCAGCGTCTGGTTGATCACTACCAGCGGCAGTTCGTCCCCTGCCGTGACCAGATTGCCCACATCCACCTGACGCAAGCCCAGGCGCCCGGCAATCGGTGCCTTGACCTGGGTGAATTGCAGGTTCAGCTGCGCCTCGGCCACCGCCGCCTGGTTGCTCTTGAGCGTGCCGCGGTACTGGCCGACCAGTGCCTCCTGGGTATCCAGGGTCTGCTTGGCGATGGAGTCCTCGGCGAACAGGCCGCGGTAACGGGCCAGGTCTGTTTCGGCATTTTTCAGCTGCGCCTGGTTTTCCTGTTGCGTGCCCTGGGCCTGCTGCAAGGCGATCTCAAAGGGCCGCGGGTCGATCACGGCCAACAGATCGCCGGCCTTGACGGTCTGCCCGTCCTCGAACAGCACTTTGACCAGTTGCCCGTCGACCCGTGGCCGTACCTCGACCGAGTTATAGGCGGTCACGGTACCCAATGCCTTGAGCTCGATCGGGAAATCGACTAGCTCCACGGTGGTGACGCGCACCGGTACCGGGCCACCGTCCCCCCAACGACCACCCGCCGGTGGCGTTGGTTTACTGGGCCAGAACCACCAGACCAGGGCGATCAGCAGGAGCAGCAGAACAAGGCCGATAAGCCAGGTGCGAGGCTTCGACGGAGACGATGTAGAGGCGATATCGGGCATGGCGGGGAGTCACTTACTGGGCGAGCGTGAACGATAAGCAGGTCAGGCCGGGATGCAAAGGCTCTTTACCGGCTATTTACCTATGGTGCTAAACCGCTGACGTATAAATAAAAACGGCCGTCGACATGCAAGTGCCGACGGCCGTTTCAGTGTTGCAGCGTGTTACTTGAGTACAGCCAGAGCAGCGTCGTAATTCGGTTCGCTACCAATCTCGGCAACCAGCTCGCTGTGCAGCACCTTGTCCTGTTCATCGAGGACCACGACAGCACGCGCCGAGACACCGGCGAGCGGACCGCTGACCAGGGCCACACCGTAGTCCTTGAGGAACTCGGCGCCGCGCATGGTCGACAGGTTGATCACGTTCTCCAGGCCTTCGGCACCGCAGAAACGCGCCTGGGCGAAAGGCAGGTCAGCCGACACACAAAGCACCAGGGTATTGTCCAGACCGCTGGCCGCCTGGTTGAAGGTGCGTACCGAGGTGGCACAGGTCGGGGTGTCGATGCTTGGGAAAATGTTCAGCACCTTGCGCTTGCCGGCCAGGCTGCTCAGGCTGACATCGGCCAAGCCAGCGCCGACCAGGGTGAATGCGGGAGCCTGTTGGCCCACTTGTGGCAGATCGCCGGCAACCTGAACCGGGGTGCCGCGCAGCGTTACTTCAGCCATGAATCAATCCTCTCGTTGGATGGGTCGTACAAAAGCAAAATCGGCGCTCAGCATGCCAGTGCCGGGCGTACCCCGCCAGTGCGCTGGCACACCGGCGGGTGAAGGTTTTATTGCCGGCCGAAGTGATCGCGGGTCAACTTCACCACCACGGGGCTGAGCAGCAACAGCGACAGCAGGTTGGGGATCGCCATCAACCCATTGAGGGTGTCGGCCAGCAACCAGGCGAAATCCAGCTGTGCTACCGCGCCGAACGGCACGGCCAACACCCAGATGATGCGAAACGGCATTATCGCCTTGGTGCCCACAAGAAATTCCCAGCAGCGCTCACCGAAGTAGCTCCAGCCAAGGATGGTGGTAAAGGCGAATACCACCAGGGCGATGCTCAATATCGCACCGCCAAAACCCGGCATAGCCGACTCGAACGCGGCGGCAGATAGCGCGGCACCACTGGCGCCACTGGTCCAGACGCCCGAGCAGATAATCGCCAGGCCGGTCATGGTGCAGATAATCAGGGTGTCGATAAAGGTGCCGAGCATACCGATCATGCCGGAGCGTACCGGGCTGTTGGTGGTGCCGGCCGCCTGGGCGATACCGGCAGTACCCAGGCCCGCTTCGTTGGAGAAGATGCCGCGCGCGACACCAAAGCGGATCGCGGCCATCACGGCGGCGCCGGCAAAGCCGCCGGTGGCAGCTACGGGGGTAAAGGCGTGGGTGAAGATCAGCTCGAAGGCGGCCGGTATCTGCGCCGCATGGACCACCAGCACCACCAGCGCGGCGATGATATAGGCCACGCACATAAAGGGCACGAGCGAGGCCGCAACCTTACCGATACGGCGGATGCCACCCAGAATCACCAGCCCCACCACCGCCATGGTCACCAGGCCGGTGATCCAGGTAGGAATGGCAAAGGTGTCTTCCAGCGCATGGGCCATGCTGTTGACCTGAACCATGTTGCCGATACCGAAACCGGCCAGGCCGCCAAAGATTGCGAACGCCGTGCCCAGCCATAACCACTTCTGCCCAAGGCCGTTCTTGATCGCATACATCGGCCCACCGACATGCTCACCGCGCTCGTCCTTCTCACGGTAATGCACCGCCAGGACCACCTCGCAGTACTTGGTCGCCATACCGACCAGAGCGGTGCACCACATCCAGAACAGCGCGCCGGGGCCGCCAAGAAAGATCGCGGTGGCGACACCGGCGATGTTGCCGGTCCCGACTGTCGCGGCCAGGCAGGTCATCAGCGCCTGGAACGGGCTGATTTCGCCACTGGCCTGGTCGTCCTTCTGCCGGCCTTGCCACATCAGGCGAAAGCCTGCACCGATCTTCGCCAACGGCATGAACTTCAGGCGCAGCATAAGGAACAGGCCGGTGCCGAGGATCAGGACCAGCATCGGCGGGCCCCAGACCAGCCCGTTGAGCTGATTGACCAGATTGGTGATGAACTCCATGTAAGGCTCCTTTCTTCTGATGAGCACACGGCCGGTTGCCATGGCATTCATGCGTCGGCCTGGATGAGGCGCGACGTCAGCGAGGGGGTGTCCGTCGCACACCGGTAAGGGCGCAAAGGACTGAGGTCGATCCTAGCACGATGATCAGAACAGCCAGCCCCAGTGGTGGCGGGCCGGGTCAGAAATCACGTCGGTAAAAGATATCCAGGGAGCTGGCCAAGCCGCTTGCGGCCTCAAGGTAAATTCGCCGAGTCAGCTCATAGCGTAACGCCACGGTATTAACCGGCTCGAATACACCGACGCCATAGCGCAGGCTCAGACGTTCCGAGAGGTTGCCGCTGGCCACCACGCTGGTGGTGCTGCCGCTGCCCTCGGTGTCGAGCTGGAAATCCTGAATGCCGAGGGTCTGGGCGACCGTATTGGTGACCGAGGCACTGCCGGCCAGGCCCAGCGACAGCGCGGCCTGGGCCAGCATATTGTTGTCTTCGCTGCTCTGCCCCAACGGCCGACCAAGCACCAGGTAGGACAGCGCCTGCTCCTGGCTCATCGCCGGTTCGGAGAATACTTCGCTGCGTGGTTGCTCGGCACTGCCGGTCAGGCGCAGGCCAGCAACCACATCGTCGACCTTGCGAATGGCTTCGATATCGAGGAACGGCTGGTCGATTGGCCCAGTGAACAGCAGCCGTGCCCGGCGGATGGTCAGGCGCTGGCCATAGGCGCGGAAGCGGCCGTTGTTCAGGTTCAGCTCGCCGCGGGTATCGAGGTCGTCGCCAATGTGTACGCGGCCGGCCAGGTCGGCGTTGAGACCGAAGCCGCTGAAGCTCAGGCGCTCCTGGCCGACCTCGACATTAACGTCCATATTGATCGCCACGTTCTCGGCGACTGGCGCTTCCTGCCCAACGATCACCGCATCGCGGGATACCTGGACGGTACTGGGCGGCAACTCGCGCACGACAATGCTGCCGCGTGGGATACGCACCGTACCGGCCAGGGCCAGACGATCCTGCGCCAGGCTCAGCCGCAGGTCCGGTTCGACCTCCAGATCGGCATAAGGCTCGACCCGCACCGGTAGACGGCTGCCGTTCAGGCGCAGCTCGCCACTCAAGCCCTCAGCCCAGGCCAGAGCACCTTGTACCTGTCCCCTGCCCTGTTCACCGCTGCGCCAGTCGCCTTCCACCTGCAACTGCTCGCCGGCAATGCGCACCTGTATCTGTAACTGCTCGACCTGGGTCGGCAACGCATCGCCTGACAGTTCACCGTCGCTCAGGCGAATCTCACCATTAACCTGCGGCTTCAGCAGCGTGCCGGTTAGTACGCCGGTGCCGTTGAGCTGGCCACCGACCTGCTCGACCAGCGGTAGAAACGGCCGCGCCAGGGCCAGATCAACACCGCGCAGACGAAATTCCCCGGACAGCGGTTTGTCCGCCGGGCGCGGATCGAGGCGAGCTTGCACGCTCAGTTCGCCGATACGCGGGCCGCGCAATTCCAGGCTGGTATCAATCTGCTGCGCCTGCAGCTGGCTGCTCAGGCGCAGACTGTCATAACTGAAGTCCAGCCACTGCTGGGCATCGCGCACCTGCCAAGTGCCTTGGCCGGCATCGACCAGAATGCGCCCGGTCGGCCCACTGGCCGGCAGGTCGAGCTGCACCTCGGCATTCAGTTGGCCTTGCCAGCGCAGATCCTGCGGTAGCCACGCGGCCAGGCTGTCGAGGGGGAAATCACTCAAACGGTAGCGAATCCGCGGTTCAGGCAGCAGCCGTTGATTCTCGGCGCATAGCCGGGCATCGGCGTAGGCCCAGCAATGGGCGCCCAGGTCGAGCTGGCCGCTGGCCAGACGGACGATCGAGGCCGGTTGCTGCAACTGCCAGTCCTGCGCGCCGCTGCGCAGCCGGCCCTCAGCCAATTGCCCGCGCCAGGCGCCCTGCTCGAGCACGCCCTGCAAAGCGAGGTCGGCATTCAATTGTGGCCCTTGCAGGGCCAGCGTCAGACGCTGGCGTGCTGCCGTGCCTTCACCCCGCACATTCAGTTGGCCCAAGGCGGTCTCACCACTGGCCAGGCCGTCCACCTGCAGATCGAGCTGGCCTTGCTGGCGCGCGCCCAGCCGCCCTGCAAGCGTCAGACGCTGCAAACGCAGATCATCCAGGGCGATGTCCTGCCCCTGCAGGGTCAGTTGCCCCTGGGGCGCCTGGGCACTGCCACTGGCGGCCAACTGGCCATTGAGCCGACCGCGCAATCCCGGCCATAGCTGGCTCAACTGCGTCATGGCGATACGCAACTGGCCATCAAGCCGCTCACCCACGCGGACCTGGCCATCGATGCGGTTGTCGCCTAAGCGCAAGTCCAGGCCCTCAAGGTTCCAAAGCGTCCCGCCACCCTGAACGCTGCCACTCAGGCGCGCCGGCTGGTTGCGCAGACGGCCTTGCAGATCGAGGTTGGCGCTCAGGTTCAACTGCTCATCGCGCAGGCTGCCCTCGCTGCGCAACGTGCCGCCCAGACGCCCAGGCAGCTCGGCAAGCCAGAACGCCGGATCGAGTTCACTCAAGGTGAGGTTGGCCTTCCAGTCCACTCCCTGGGCAAAACCAATGCTGACTTGCCCGGCGATACGACCCTGGCCAGCGCTGGCTTGCAACTGCGGCAAATGCACGGCCTCAAGATTGCCGCTGAACGGGCTTTGCACACTGAAGTCGCCCGCCGGACCGTTAAGCGCTGCCTGAAAATTACCCAGGTAGGCGCCGTCGGCGTAGCTTATTTCACCGTTCAAACGCTCCAGGGTGACGGGCGGGGGCGCGTCTTGCGGGTACAGCCGTTGCCAGTCGAAAGACTGCCAGTCGATCCGCGTCTCGGCAGCGAAACCTTCGAGCCAGTCCAGCTCACCGGCAAGCTGGACATAAGCTTCTGCGCCACTGGCCAGGCGCAACGCGTCGACCTTTGCCCCCTGGCCGTCAACAGTACCCTGCAGCGACAGCGCTACAGCGCCACCCTCGCCCGGCAAACTGGCTTGGCCGGCCAAGACATAACCGCTATCCAGATCCCCCTTGGCGATCAGTTGCAGTTGATCCAGGCGCAGCGTGGGCGGCAAATCCGCCGCCGGCACAAAGCCATCTGCGGTCAGCAACAATTCGGCTGGCAAGTGCTCGGCCAGCGCCTGCAGGCTGCCGCTCAGTTGCCCATTCAGGTAGCCCGTGCTATCGGCCTGCAGGCGCAGGTGGGTTTGCAGTGCACCATCGATATTCAGCGCCAGTTGCCAGGGTTGCCCGTCCGGCGCAGGCAGCTGCGCCTCTCCCGTCAGCTGCAGAGGCCAGTCGCCCGCGGGTTGCAATTGCCCGCTGAGGCGCAATTGCAGGTCATCTCGTTGCACCTGGAAACGTTGGATCTGCAAGGCTCCGTCGCGCCAGAAGGCGGCGAGGTCGAGCCCCGTGAATTGCTCGGCGCCGGCAAGGCGTAGCGCTCCGATCTGCACCTCACCGACCTCCAACGCCAGCGGCAGGCTGAGTTGCGGCAGGCTGAATGGCGTCGTGTCTGTGCTGTCATCAGCCGGTGCCAGGGTCAGGTCGATGGCCTCCGTGCGCAGGTGCTCAATGCACAGGGTCAGGCGCAGCAGACAGGCCGGTGACCAGGCCAGCGCCGGGCGCTCGACCTCTACTGCGGTGCCATCTTGCTGCCAGCTCAACCTGTCCGCCTGCCAGGCACCGCCGAGGCGCCCGCTAAAACCCTCGACCTGCAGCCCAGGCACCTGATTCAGTAGCCAACGGCTGCCGGAGGTGCTGCCCAAAAGTACGGCCAGTGCCAGTAGCAACCCCGCAAACAGCCCAAGGAGCACCAGCAGAGTGAGTTTTACGCCGCGCATCAGAGTTCAGGCCCCATGGAGAAATGCAGGCGCACACCGCCTTCGTCGTCCAATGGGTGGGCTAGGTCGAGGCGCAGCGGACCCACTGGCGAAACCCAGCGCAGGCCAATACCCACGGACTGTTTCAGCGAAGGGAAGTCGAGCGAGTTGAAGGAATTACCCTGATCGACGAAGGTCGCCACTCGCCAGCGCTCGGCCACGCTGTATTGGTATTCGGCGCTGGCGGCAAACAGATAGCGGCCACCAATCTTGTCGCCCTGGTTGTTCTCCGGCGACAGGCTCTGGTAGTCGTAGCCTCGCACCGTCTGGTCACCACCAGCAAAGAAGCGCAGCGACGGTGGCACCGAAGAAAAGCCATCGGACTCGGTACCGCCGAGCTGCACTCGCCCCAGAAAGCGATGGCGCCGGGCCAGGGTGGTCAGGCCCTTAAGCAGCACGTTGCCGTGTACCACGTTGGCATCGGCGACCAGCCCTTCTTTCGCCACGGCCAGATCGAACTGCAGGCGATACCCCTGGTTCGGGTCGATACGGTTGTCGCTGTGCAGGTAGGCATAGCTGACGCCCGGCATCAGCAGCGTGCTCAACCCGCTGTCATCACCCAG
Organism: Gammaproteobacteria bacterium; assembly: GCA_018826895.1. Classification (GTDB taxonomy): domain Bacteria; phylum Pseudomonadota; class Gammaproteobacteria; order Pseudomonadales; family Pseudomonadaceae; genus Aquipseudomonas. The sequence goes on along the minus strand of JAHJYA010000072.1, from coordinate 19,093 downwards.
TTCGTACTCTTCGCGCTTGAACTTCAGCGACAACACCCGCTGCCAGCCGCTATCGAGCTTGCTGTGCCACTCCGGGCCGACCGTAAGCAGTTCGCTCAGGCTGTCGGTATTGGCCAGCTCCTCATATTGGTAGCCGCCGGCGAAACGCAGTTTGTCGGTTAGCGGCGGGTCGAGCGGTATGTCATACCACAAGCCGACATTCTGCCGCGGCGCCGAGAGTTCCAGCTCGGCGCCGTAGCTGTGGCCCTGCATATTAGCCCAGTGGCGCGTCCAGTTGGCCCGGCCACGGGGGCCGACGTCGGTCGAGTAGCCCAGGCCAAGGCCCATGCTGCGTGGCTTGCGCGCGTGCAGCTGGACCTTGACCGGGATCACCTGCTGCACAGCATCGGCGGGGTTGGCATCGACTCGAACCGACTCGAAATAGCCGCTGCTGCGCAAGGCCTGATTCAGATCGGCAATCTGCTCGGAGTCATAGGCACTGTTGGCATCGAAGGGCACCATGCGCTGCAGCAATTGCTCGTCGAAGGGCACATCGCCGACAAAACTCACCTGGCCCATTTGATAGCGCGGGCCGCTATCGTAGATCAGTTCAATGTCGGCCGTGCCGGCCTGCGGGTCGATGCTCAGGCGCTGCGCAGTGAAACGCCCGGTGAAAAAGCCGTAGCGCGAGGCCTGGTTCTGGATATGCCGTTTGGCGGCTTCGTAGCGACCATGGTTGAGCACGCTGCCGGCGCGCAATTGACTATCGCGCGGCAAGCGAAAGGCCGCAAGCTCGGCCGCCGGGCCATCGACACGCACGGTCACCATGCGCAGACGTACCGGCTCGCCAGGCTCGACGGTGAGCGTCAGGCGTGGCGGTGTCTGTGCACTGACCTCGCTGCTGATGCGTGCCCCGTAGTAGCCAAGCGCCTGAGCCGCCTGCTCGGCCTGGCCTTCGGCAACCCGCCGATAACGCTGCAACGCCTCGGCATCGCGCTCGCCGAGGCTGCCGATATAGGCTTCGATATTGCTGCGCAGGGCGGCATTGTTCGGCTGTACACGGACACTGAGCGCGGCTTCGGCCCACACTGCAACGCTTATCAGTGAAAGCGCGAAACCCGCGCATGTCTTGAAAAAAACACTCATGGGCGCGGATGCTATCACGCGTGCCAGGCACTTAGCCGCTTTGGCTGCGGCTGGTTCGTCTCGAAACGCTTCGCGCCGGGGCGGCGCTCCTACGGGACGGCGGCGCCTATACGCTTTTGTAGGAGCCGCGCCCCGCGGCGAATGGCGATCGCACCGCAGGCCTCTCTGAATGGCCTTGAAAGACGTCGCCCTGAGATCGCGGCGGCAACAGAGCCTAAGCGCTGGCTTTGACCACCGTCTGCGGGTTGGGGTGGAAAAACACATGCTCGATGATCGGCCCCACTGCCACTTCGCCAATCTCCTCATAGCCCTGGCGTTGGTAAAACCCCAGGTAATGCGGGTTGCCGGTATCGAGCACGATGCCGAGTGAGCCGTCGTCTTCGGCGCACCAGTTATGCAGTGCTTCGAGCAGTTGCTCGCCAAAACGCTGGCCTTGGAATTCCGGGTGTACGCCAAGCAACGGCAGCACGTGGTACGGACCCGGCGGCAGGCAGGCGAGGATTGCGTTGTGGTAGGCGAGGTAGCGCTGGGTGCAGCGAAAGCCGGTGGTTAGCAGCATGCGCATGCGCCAGCTCCAGCTTTCGGTGATATCCAGGCGACGTTGCGGTGGCGTGATCAACGCCGTGCCGATCAAACGGTCATCGATCAGCAAGCCGATGGCCGGCAGATCTTCGCTGAAGTGTTGTTGCACCAACTCACGTACGGTGGCCCGCACACGCTGGTCGTAACCAGGCCGCTCGGCCTCGAACAGGTAAGCGAACGTGGGCTCATGGCGGTAGGCGTGGTACAGCAGCGAACGCACCTCGCGGGCATAACCACTGTCGAGCAGGCGAACCTCAGCAGGTCTGTTGGGCATCGGCGGTGACCTCGTTGTTGTGTAATTGTGGGTCGTGCGCTCAAGGTAGCACCGCCGCCATTCACCCGCCACCGCGCTGGCGCAAGGCCACGCGGCTTGCGCCATGCAGGCCGCAGGCCCTAGCATCCGCGCTTCGTGCCACAGTTTCAGGACCTGCTGCCCCATGAAAATCGTTTCGTTCAACATCAACGGCCTGCGTGCCCGCCCTCATCAACTGGCGGCGTTGATCGACAAGCATCAGCCGGATGTGATCGGCCTGCAGGAAACCAAAGTGGCTGACGAGCAGTTCCCTGAGGCGGATATCCGCAGCCTCGGCTATCACGTGCATTACCACGGCCAGAAGGGCCATTACGGTGTCGCCCTGCTCTCACGCCAGGCGCCACTGGAGCTGCACAAGGGCTTTCCCGAGGATAACGAGGACAGCCAGCGGCGCTTTATCTACGGCACCTATGCCGATGCCCAGGGTAACCCGGTGACCGTGATGAACGGCTACTTTCCCCAGGGCGAAAGCCGCGACCACCCAACCAAGTTCCCGGCCAAACAGCGCTTCTACGCTGAACTGCAGCGACTGCTGCTTAGCCAATTCAGTCCCGAACAAGCACTGGTCGTCATGGGTGATATCAATATTTCGCCGGAAGATTGCGACATTGGCATCGGCGAGCCCAATCGCCTGCGCTGGTTGAAAACCGGCAAATGCAGCTTTCTGCCAGAAGAGCGCGAGTGGCTGGCGACCCTGAAGAGCTGGGGCCTGGTCGACAGCTTTCGTCACCTTAACCCGGCGGTGAATGATCGCTTCAGCTGGTTCGATTACCGCAGCCGCGGTTTCGAAGACACGCCCAAGCGCGGCCTGCGCATCGATGTAATCCTCGCCACCCAGGCGTTGCAGGCACGCTTCAAGGACGCCGGCATTGATTACGACCTGCGTGGCCTGGAAAAACCCTCCGACCATGCACCGATCTGGCTCGAACTTAGCTGAGGTGCAAATGGCGCCGTGCAACACGGCGCCATGCCACTGTCATTTATCCGTCATCCCCGTGTCTTATCGTCGCCGCACCTTTCATCCGCTGGTGCGCGTTCATGTCCCGAGAGTCTTCTACCGAACACGAAACCTGGAGCCGTACCCTGGTTTTTCTGCTGCTCGGTTTTATCTGCTACGCCCTGCCCTGGTCGGTGTTTGCCGCACTCGAACCCCCTGCCGGGGGCGGTAGTGCGCTGCGCATCCAGGGCTCCAATACCATAGGCGCGGAGCTCGCCCCGGCGCTGGTCAAGGGCCTGCTTGCAGCCGAGGGTTACAGCGCTATTGAAGTCAGTGCGGGGGACAGCGAGAACGAGCAACGCATCCGCGCGCGCAGCGCCACCGGCAAAGCGCTGCTGATCGAGGTCGCGGCCCACGGTTCGAGTACTGGCTTCACCGCTCTGGCAGCTGGCCAGGCCGACCTTGCCGCCTCGTCACGGCCAATCAAGGACAGCGAAGCCCAAACCCTTGCCACCCTTGGCGACCTGCGCAGCCCAGCGGCGGAGCAGATCATCGCCCTCGACGGTTTGGCCATCATCGTGCATCCCGACAATCTGTTGGCAGCACTCAGCAGCGAACAACTGGCCAGCCTGTTCGCCGGCGAGACCCGCGACTGGTCTGAGGTCGGCGGCACAGTGGGGCCGATCACGGTGTATGCCCGCGATGATCAATCCGGCACCTACGACACCTTCAAGGAGCTGGTACTGGCGGCCCATGGCAAATCGCTGAGCAGCAGCGCCCTGCGCTTCGAGTCCAGCGAGCAACTGTCCGACGCCGTCAGCCGTGACCCACAGAGCATCGGATTTATCGGCCTACCCTATGTGCGCCGCGCCAAGCCCCTGGCCGTATCTGCAGGTGACGCGGTTGCCTTGCCGCCTGAGGCGGCGCTGATCGCCACTGAGGATTACCCACTGTCTCGCCGCTTGTTTCTCTATGCCGCACCAGCCGGCAAAAGCCCCTGGACCGAGGCACTGCTGCGCTTTGCCCACAGCAGCGCTGGCCAGGCGATCGTCGAACGTACGGGGTTTATTGCGCAGACCTTGCGCACGGTGCCGATGCAAGTGGATGCAGGCATGCCTGCCGACTACCAGGCACTGGTGCGCAACGCCCAGCGCTTGTCGGTGAATATCCGCTTCCAGCCTGGCAGTGCCGAACTGGATAACAAGGCGCAACGCGACCTGACGCGCCTGGTGGAGCATCTGCAAACGCTGGGCAAAGGCGGTGATGAGGTGGTGCTGGTGGGCTTTGGTGACGCCAAGGCCGATCCGGCGCGCGCCGAACTGCTGTCACGCCTGCGCGCCATGGCCGTACGCCGTGAGCTGGCGCGGGCCGACGTCTATGTGCAGCAGGTGCTCGGCATGGGTGCCGAGCTGCCGGTGGCGGCCAACGATGCCGGCGCCGGGCGCCTGCGCAATCGGCGGGTTGAGATCTGGTTGCAGTGACACCTGCACACCCATTGCGGGCGTGCAGGTGTCATGACTCAGCGGCTGGCGTTCATCCCGTCCCGGGAAACGTATTTACCAATCTCGAACTTGCCGATGGCAGCGCGGTGCACTTCGTCCGGGCCGTCGGCCAAGCGTAGGGTGCGCTGCATGGCGTACCAGTAGGCCAGCGGGAAGTCGTTGGAAACCCCTGCCCCGCCATGGATCTGGATGGCGCGGTCGATGACTTTCAAGGCCACGTTCGGCGCCACCACCTTGATCTGGGCGATTTCGCTGGCGGCGATCTTGTTGCCCACGGTGTCCATCATATAGGCCGCGTTCAGGGTCAACAGGCGCGCCATATTGATCTCCATGCGCGAGTCGGCGATATGGTCGATGTTGCCGCCCAGACGTGCCAGGGGCTTGCCAAAGGCGGTACGTTCGATCGAGCGCTGGCACATCAGCTTCAGTGCGCGCTCGGCCATGCCGATGGAACGCATGCAGTGGTGAATACGGCCTGGACCAAGGCGCCCCTGGGCGATTTCAAAACCGCGGCCCTCGCCTAGCAGCACGTTTTCGTAAGGCACGCGCACGTTCTCGAACAACACTTCGGCGTGACCATGGGGCGCATCGTCGTAGCCGAACACCGGTAGCGGGCGCACGACCTTGACGCCGGGCGCATCCATCGGCACCAGAATCATCGAATGCTGCTGGTGACGCGGGCCGTCCGGGTTGGTCAGACCCATAAAGATCATGATCTTGCAGCGTGGGTCGCAGGCGCCGGAGGTCCACCACTTGCGGCCGTTGATGACCCACTCATCACCCTCGCGTACGGCGCGGGCCTGCATATTGGTGGCATCAGAGGAAGCCACGCCCGGCTCGGTCATGGCGAAGGCCGAGCGAATGCTGCCGTCCAGCAATGGCTTGAGCCATTGCTCTTTTTGCGCCTCGTTGGCGTAGCGCACCAACACTTCCATGTTGCCGGTATCGGGCGCGGCACAGTTGAAGGGCTCGGCACCGATCAGTGAACTGCCCATGATTTCGGCCAGCGGTGCGTATTCGGTGTTGGTCAGCCCTGCACCCAGTTCGGATTCCGGCAGGAACAGGTTCCACAGGCCTTCAGCCTTGGCCTTGGTTTTCAGCTCTTCCATGATCGCGGTCGGCTGCCAGCGATCCCCTTCGTTGACCTGTTGCTCGAATACGGCTTCGGCCGGGTACACATGCGCTTCCATGAACGCGGTGACCCGAGCACGCAGATCCTGAACCTTCGGTGAGTAGGCGAAATCCATGGGAACTACCTTCTAAGCGGCTTATTAAGTGAGGCTGGTCGGTGAGGTGAAAATGATGCTAGAACAGCCCTACCGATTTATCTAATCTATTCTCACCGTGTATAAACATTCATCACCGATATATGATCGGCTGAATATGGACATCCACCCGGAGCGCGCTCGGACATGAATCTGAACAAGGTCGATCTCAATCTTTTCATCGTTTTCGATGCCATTTACAGCGAAGCCAATCTGACCCGTGCTGGGCAGATTGTCGGTATTACCCAGCCGGCGGTGTCCAACGCCTTGGCACGCCTGCGTGAGACCTTCAACGATCCTTTGTTTGTGCGTACCGCCCAGGGAATGGTGCCCACGCCCATGGCGCAGAACATCATCGGGCCGGTACGCAATGCGCTACAGCAGCTGCGCATCTCGGTTCAGGAGAGCCGCACCTTCAACCCGCTACAGGCCAACAAGACCTATCGCATCAGCATGACCGACCTCACCGAGGCCCTGGTGCTGCCGCCGCTGTTCCAGCGCCTGCGCCGCCTGGCGCCGAATGTGATTATCGAGAGCATGCTTGCGCGGCGCCGCGAAACTACCAAGGAGCTGGCCGCCGGCCGCCTGGACTTTGCCGTTGACGTACCGCTCAACACCGACCCCCAGGTACGCCACGTCAAACTGATGGAAGACCGCTATGTCTGCGCGCTGCGCAAGGGTCACCCGCTGGCCAAGGACAAACTGACCCTGGAGGAATACCTGTCGCTGACCCATATCCATATTTCCAGCCGCCGCAGCGGCCTGGGCTATATCGATCTGGCACTTGGCAAAATGGGAATTCAGCGGCGCATCGCCCTGCGCTCGCAGCACTACCTGATGGCCTCTACGGTGATGCAGAGCACCGACATGGCGATGACTGTGCCAGGGCGTTTCGCTCGCCGCAACGACCTGCATTACGTCGAACTGCCGGTCAGTGACGTGCCCTCGCTGGAAACCCACCTCTACTGGCATGAAAGCACCGACCAGGACCCAGCCAACCGCTGGATGCGCGAGCAGATCATCGAAATCTGTCAGCACCTCACCACCCAGGAACGCAAGGCGTCAGCTTGATCCAATGGTTGCTTCAGGTGCTATCGCGCAGGACCAGTTCGAAGCCAACGTCGATGCACCGCGCCGGCGGCTGCTCGCCACGCATCAGACTCAGCAGCATGCCGGCAGCCAGCTCGCCAATTTTCCCGCGGGTGGTGCGTACGGTAGTCAATGCCGGATGCACCCAGGCCGCTGCCGGCAGGTCGTTGAACCCGGCGATGGCCAGGCGCTGTGGCACTGCCAACTCGAGCTGACGGGCGCGGAACAGCGCCCCCAGGGCCAAGTCGTCGTTGTTGAAAAACACCGCGTCGATATGCGGATGCCGGGCCAGCAATTGATCGAGCAGCTCGGCACCCAAGCCAATCGACGACAGCGCCGGGGTCAGCAACTCCAGGTTTGGGTCATGCCGGCCAGCGGCCTGCAGGGCCATGCGATAGCCCTCGGCCCGCTGCAAGGTGCGGGGGTCGAGCTGGGCAGCGGCAAAGGCGATATGCCGATAACCGCGCTCAATCAGCGCCCGAGTCATGGCCGCGCCTGCTTCCTGCTGGGAGAAACCAACGCAGTAGTCCTCCGGCGCATCACTGAGCTCCATCATGGTTACCACCGGGCCACGGCAAGCGCCCAACAGTTCGCGCGCCGCATCGCTGCGCTCGAAACCGGTGACCAACAAGCCGGCTGGCTGGTGCGCCAGGTAGGAGCGCAGCAGGCGCTCATCTTCTTCGGGGCGGTAATGGCTGACGCCAATCATCATCTCGAAGCCCGCCGGCATCAGCACCCGCTGGACCGCCTCGACCGTGTCGACGAACACCGAGTTGGACAGCGACGGGATGATCACCGCCACCAGGTTGGAGCGCGAACTGGCCAGCGCCCGGGCTGCTGGATGAGGGACGTAGCCCAGCGCCGCCGCTGCCTGCATGACCTGCTCGCGCAGGCTGTCAGACACCCGCTCGGGCTGCGACAGGGCGCGCGAAGCGGACATCAGCGAGCACCCCGCCGCCTTGGCGACATCAGAGAGGGTGACGCGTTCTGCAGTGCGGCGACGACGAGGGCTCATGGATGTTCCAGGCAGACAGCAGGTCAACGTAAGGCCAGCATTCTAATGGCCCTACCGCAAACCTGCTGCCTGGCAACGAATAAAAGGCGGAGTACGCCGCCCTGGACGGCACCATGCAACAGCCGGAACGCCCTGGCGTACCCCGCAAAAGGGTTGAATCTACTGCGCTGTTATCGCGTGCAAGTTGCGCTAACGGCTATTACGAACCTGCCGCTTCAAGCGCCGCCTGGACTTCGTCGAACAGCGGCTGGCCAACGGTATCGACTACCTGCTGGATCGCCGGCTTGGCCTGCTCGCGCATGCGCTCGACTTCTGCCGGGCTGATCTCGTTGACCTGCATGCCGTTGGCTTTCAGAGCCGCCAGGGCCTGCGCCGCTTCAGCACGAGTGTCCTGACGCTCGAAGTCGCGGGCTTTTTTTGCCGCCTCGAGGATGATCCCCTGCTCGGTCTGCGACAGGCCATCCCACCAGCGCTTGGACGCGGTAACGATCCATGGGCTGTAAACGTGGTTGGTCACGGTCAGGTACTTCTGCACTTCGTAGAATTTCGACGAGAGAATGGTGTTGTAAGGGTTTTCCTGGCCATCCACGGCGCGGGTTTCCAGGGCGGTGAACAGCTCCGAGAACGGCAGCGGCACAGCGTTGGCGCCCATCAGTTTGAAGGTTTCGAGGAACACCGGGTTGGGCATCACACGCAGCTTGATCCCTGAGAAGTCTTCGAGCTTGGTGATCGGCCGGGCATTGTTGGTCAGGTTACGGAAACCGTTTTCCCAGTAGACCAGGCCCACTAGGCCCTTCTCTTCCAGCTTGTCCATCACCTTACGACCGACCGGGCCATCAAGCACGGCGTCGGCCTGCTGCTCGCGGGTGAACAGAAACGGCGTATCCCAGACGGCCATTTCCTTGGTGATACCCACCAGAGTCGCGGTGGAGCCGACCATCATTTCCTGGGCGCCGCCGATCAGTGCGCTCTGCATCTGGTCATCCGAGCCGAGGCTGGCGGCTGCATAGGTGCGCATCTTCAGCTTGCCTTCGGAAGCCTTGGCGACTTCCTCGGCGAACAGCTTGGCCGCGCGGCCCTGGTTGCTGTTCTCGTTGAGGCCATAGCCGAAGCGGATCATCCGCGAACGGACATCATCGGCGTGGGCCGTGACGGCGAACAAGGGGCTGCACAGCATGGCCGCGGTCAGCGCGGCGATCAGAGGACGTTTCATCTACAGGTACCTTTTATTGTTGTTGATGCCAGAGGTGAGTACCCGGCAAGCCGGGCGGTTGAGTAATCAGCGCAGCCAGCCCAGCGGCACGGTGACGATGCCAGGCACCGCGATCAGCAGGGCGACGATCAGCAGGTAGATCAGGAAGAACGGCATGACGCCACGCACCAGCACTTCCATATTCAGGCGCCCTATCCCACCGACCACGTTAAGTACTGTGCCCACGGGGGGCGTGATCAGGCCAATGGAGCCGATCAGCACGAACATCACGCCGAAGTACACCGGATCGATACCAGCCTGTATGGCAATCGGCGCCAGCACTGGCGCGAGAATCAGGATGGTCGGCGTCAGGTCGAGGACCATGCCGACGGCGACCATCAGCAGCATGATGGCGATCATCAGCAGGTACGGGTGATCGAGCAGCGGGCCGAGCATGACGCCGATCTCGGCAGGCAATTGGGCCAGGGTCACCATGTAGGCCGACACCGTGGCGGCAGCGCAGAGGAACATTACCGAGGCCGTGGTGCGGCTGGCGCGGGTCAGGGTTTCCATCAGCGTGGCCCAGTTCAACTCGCGGTACAGCAAGGTGGATACGGCCAGGGCGTAGACGGCCGCGACCACTGCGGCTTCGGTCGGGGTGAAGATGCCGAAGCGCAGGCCACCGACAATGATCACCGGCAACATCAGGGCAGCGGCGCCATCGACCAGCACCTTGCGCCGTTCTTCCTTGGTCGCTTTTGGCGGCGTCGGCTCGGTAAAACCGCGAGCGATCAGGGTCCAGGCGATAATCAAGCCCACACCCATGATCAGGCCCGGCACCAGGCCAGCCATAAACAGCTGGCTGATCGAGGTATTGGTCACCACGCCATAGATCACAAAGGGCATCGACGGCGGAATGATCGGCGCGATGATGCCACCAGCAGCCACCAGGCCCGCCGAGGAATGCAGTGGGTAGCCGCGCTGACGCATCATTGGCAACAGCAGGGTCGCCAGGGCAGCGGTATCGGCCAGGGCCGAGCCGGACATGCTTGCCAGCAGCACGGCCGCGGCAATGGCCACGTAACCCAGGCCACCGCGCAAATGGCCGAAATAGGCATTCGCCATGGCGATGATGCGCCGGGAAATGCCACCGGCGTTCATCAACTCGCCAGCCAGAATAAAGAACGGCACAGCCAGCAGCGGGAAGCTATCGGCGCCGGCCAGCAGGTTCTGCGCCAGCAGTTGCACGTCCCAGAACTCCAGGTACCACATCAGCACAGTGCCGGTGAGGATCAGAGCAAAGGCGATGGGCATGCCAAACGACATAAACCCCAGCAGTGAAGCAAGGAAGACAGCGACCGTCATCAGTGAGTCCTCGGTGGGCGGTGCCCGTTATTGTTGTGGGTCTCAGTCGAGACTGTTCAGCGGCATGCTGCTGGGAGCACCACGGCGCCAGACATTGACCAGTTGCACCAGGGCCAGTACCGCCAGCGCGACCATGCTGGCCAGCACCGGCAACATGCCCAGCACCACCGGATAACCCACCACGGTGCTGACGTTGCCCCAGCCATAACCCACCTGGCTCCAGGCGCCCATGGCGGCGAGCAGGCTGGCAGCGATCACCAGCAGCCAGCTGGCCGAGTCCACCAGGCGACGCGCGGCCAATGGAAAACGATCACGCAACATGCTGAAGCGCATCAGCTCGCCCCGGCGCATGCTCGAGGCCACCCCCACGAATACCAGCCAGACGAACGCCAACCGCGACAGTTCTTCAGCACCGGCCCAACCGGTGCCGAAGGCGTAACGCAGCACCACGTTGCCGAACACCGCGATAACCATGAAGCCCATCAACACGGCCATCAGGCCATCGGTCAGGCGATCGAAGGCCGAGGCGACGCGGCCTGCGTAGATCGGATCGGCATGCGGCTCCGCCAGGTTAGCGCTATCAATTGCCGCCATATCGAGCTGTTCGGTCGTGTCATCGCGGCGTGCCCACGCACAGACCTGGGCGATCACTTGCTCGCGCGGCTGCACGGCATCGACGACCAGCACATGGGCCTCACCAGCGGGCGACTCGAGGGTGGCGAACTGGCTGTCGACCAGTGACGTCGGCATGAAATGCCCGGCGCGCCCACCCACACGCTGCAGCGCAGTGGCGTAGTCGATATCCAGATGGGCGAACTGCAAGCCCGGCACCGCCGCGCGCAAGCGGTCGCGGTAACGCTGTTTGAGGGCGGAACAGGCGAGCACGAAGCTCTCCCCGGCAGCCTGGCTGGTCTGCATGGCCTCGATCAGGGCATCGAGCCAGTGAATGCGGTCATCGTCACTCAGGGGGATGCCAGCGCGCATGCGCTCGACATTTTCGGCAGGGTGAAATTGGTCGGCTTCAATATGCCGCCAGCCCAGCGTCTGGGCGACGCCCTGGCTTATTTCGGTCTTGCCGGAGCCGCTGACGCCCATGATCACCAGGGTGCGACGGTCGGCCGGAATGGCAGGTGCAGTAATGCGCTGCATGCAGTCTCCTGGGCGGCCTCAATGGGGCGCCTGCTTGTTGTTGATGGCGATGTTAGCGCTATCCATTTCTCTCGACAAGCCTGTACAAGCAGCCGTTTGTCCATCTGCGCAGCGTTCCCCGCCGCCTGTTGCGACGGAGCCATCACTACCCACTTTATTTGCGAGAAGTCCATATAAAGACTAATATAAGTTTTAATTCCATATACGGAGCATAGAATCATGCCCCTCGCCCAGCCTCGCGATGCCGCTCTTGACCTCGATTCGCCCAAGGCAGGCCAGGTGGCGCTGAAGTTTTTCTTCAACCTGATGGATAAATGGCAGTGCTCGGTCGAGGAGCAAACCACTCTGCTTGGCTCCATCGGGCGCAGCACGCTGTACAAGTACCGCCAATTGCCGGAGGTGCGCTTGCCGCGCGACACCCTGGAGCGGGTGTCTTACCTGATGGGCATCCACAAATCGCTGCGTATCCTCTTCGGTGACAATCCGTCGAGCTACACCTGGGTGCGCAAAGCCAATAGCGAGGCGCCCTTCAACGGTCATAGCGCGCTGCAGCACATGTTGGCTGGCGGCGTGGTGGACCTGGCCGACGTGCGCCGCTACCTCGACGGCGTGCGCGGATGAGCCTGGCCATTGTCCTGCCCGCCTGGCGCCGCGCCTATCGTCTAGTGTCCAGTGCTTTCCCGCCAATCTCGGTATTCGAAGATGTGCTCGACCCTGCCGATCTGGAAATGGCCTACCTGCTTGAGGGTTTGACCAATGACCGGCTGCGTGAACAGGCTGGCCATCTAGCCCATGTCGCAGCGGAAGATCGAGTGAGCGGCCCAGGGTCATCACCGCTGATGGCCGCCTTTACCCATATCGGTGCGGTCAGCCGCTTCACCAACGGCCAATACGGTATCTACTACTGCGCCGACAGCCTGCAGGTCGCCATCGCCGAGACGCGTTTCCACCGTGAGCGCTTTTTGCGCGCTACCGCTGAGCCGAGCATGGAAATCACCCTGCGCGCCTATGTCTGCCGCATCGTCCAGCCGCTGCACGATATTCGCCACGGCCACGATGATTTGCATGATCCCGACCCGGCGCACTACCCACATGCGCAACAGTTCGCAGCACAATTGCGCAAGCAGAAGTCCTGGGGCCTGTTGTATCGCAGCGTGCGCCACCCCGGCGGCGAATGTGCGGCGCTGTTGCGCCCGCCTGCCGCCAGCATCCCCCAGCAAGGCGTGCACCTGCGCTATGTGTGGGATGGCAAGCTGCAGCGCATCGTCAACGTCTTCGAGATCAAACAACTCGCTTGAAGCACTGACCTTGACAGCTATAATCCGCAAGCTTACGTTTACGTAAAGGTAAGCTTCGAGCGTCTATGTATGCCATCCCCCACTTACTCCATTTCCGACCTGGCGCGTGATCTCGACATCACCACCCGGGCCATTCGTTTTTACGAAGAGCAAGGTATGCTCAGCCCGCAGCGACGTGGCCAGGAACGCATCTACAGCGCTAAAGACAAGGTCACCCTCAAGCTGATTCTGCGCGGCAAGCGCATCGGTTTCTCACTCGCCGAGTGCAAGGAACTGATTGAGCTGTACGACCCAGCACATGGCAATCACAAACAGCTGCACACCTTTATGGCGAAGATCGCTGAGCGCCGCGCACAGCTGCAGCAGCAACTGCTGGATATCCAACAAATGCAGCTGGAGCTGGATACAGCCGAAGATCGCTGCCTGGCTGCGCTGCAAGAATTTGATAAGAAACAGCCAGTTAGCGAACAAATCTAACAATAAATATTACAGGTGGAACATGAGCTATCCGTCCCTCAACTTCGCCCTTGGCGAAACCATCGACATGCTGCGCGAGCAGACCCAGGCCTTCGTCGCCAGCGAACTGGCACCCCGCGCTGCAACCATCGACAGCGACAACCAGTTCCCGACAGATATGTGGAAAAAATTCGGCGACATGGGCCTGCTCGGCATCACTGTCGAAGAGGAATACGGCGGCTCAGGCCTGGGTTACCTGGCCCACGTTATTGCCATGGAAGAAATCAGCCGTGGCTCGGCCTCGGTCGCCCTGTCCTACGGCGCCCACTCCAACCTCTGCGTTAACCAGATCAAGCGCAACGGCACCGCCGAGCAGAAGGCCAAGTACCTGCCCAAACTGGTATCCGGCGAACATATCGGCGCCCTGGCCATGAGCGAACCCAATGCCGGCTCCGACGTGGTCAGCATGAAGCTGCGCGCCGACAAGCAAGGCGACCGCTATGTGCTCAACGGCAGCAAGACCTGGATCACCAACGGCCCGGACGCCAATACCTACGTGATCTATGCCAAAACCGATCTGGAAAAAGGCGCCCATGGCATCAGCGCCTTTATCGTCGAGCGCGACTGGAAGGGTTTTAGCCGTGGCAGCAAGTTCGACAAGCTCGGCATGCGCGGCTCCAACACCTGCGAGCTGTTCTTCGACAACGTCGAAGTGCCGGAAGAGAACGTGCTCGGCCAGCTCAACGGCGGCGTGCGGGTGCTGATGAGCGGCCTGGATTACGAGCGCGTGGTGCTCTCCGGCGGCCCGACCGGGATCATGCAGGCCTGCATGGACGTGATCGTGCCCTATATCCACGACCGCAAGCAGTTCGGCCAGAGCATCGGCGAATTCCAGCTGATTCAGGGCAAGGTCGCCGACATGTACACCCAACTCAACGCCAGCCGCGCCTACCTGTATGCAGTGGCCCAGGCCTGCGACCGTGGCGAAACCACGCGTAAGGACGCCGCCGGGGTGATCCTCTACACCGCCGAGCGCGCCACCCAGATGGCCCTGGACGCGATCCAGATTCTCGGCGGCAATGGCTATATCAACGAATACCCCACCGGTCGCTTGTTGCGCGACGCCAAGCTCTATGAGATCGGTGCCGGCACCAGCGAAATCCGCCGCATGCTGATCGGCCGCGAGCTGTTTAACGAAACGAAATAAGGCGTTTGCCTCACGTAGAGTGGAAAACCGCGAAGCGTTTTCCACCAAAGCTGGTGGATGAAAAAAGCATCAGCTGCGCGCCCCGATCCACCCTACGGTTTACGCTACCGGAGCCGAGTAAATGGCCATCCTGCACACCCAGATCAACACCCGCTCGCCGGAGTTCGCCGCCAATAGCGCGGCGATGCTCGCCCAGGTCAACGAGTTGCGCGCCCTGCTCGCCCGCATTCACCAAGGCGGCGGCGCCAAGGCTCAGGAGCGCCATACCTCGCGGGGCAAGTTGCTGCCGCGCGAACGAATCAACCGCCTGTTGGACATCGGCTCACCGTTTCTCGAGATCGGCCAGTTGGCCGCCCATGAGGTCTATGGCGAAGAGGTGCCGGCCGCTGGCGTGGTCGCCGGAATCGGCCGGGTCGAGGGTGTCGAATGCATGATCGTGGCCAACGACGCCACGGTAAAAGGCGGCAGCTACTACCCGCTGACAGTGAAAAAGCATCTGCGCGCACAAACCATTGCTCAGCAGAATCGCCTGCCATGCATCTATCTGGTGGACTCCGGCGGCGCTAACCTGCCGCGTCAGGATGAAGTGTTCCCCGACCGCGAGCACTTCGGGCGAATCTTCTTCAACCAGGCCAATATGTCGGCCATGGGTATCCCGCAGATCGCCGTGGTTATGGGCTCTTGCACCGCGGGCGGGGCTTATGTGCCGGCCATGGCGGATGAAGCGATCATGGTGCGCAATCAAGCCACCATCTTCCTGGCTGGCCCGCCGCTGGTCAAAGCCGCCACCGGTGAGGTGGTCAGCGCCGAAGATCTGGGCGGTGCCGATGTGCACTGCAAGACCAGCGGCGTGGCCGACCATTACGCCGACAACGACGAACACGCCCTGGCCTTGGCCCGGCGCAGCATCAGCAACTTGAACTGGCGCAAACTCGGCGTGCTGAACACCCGCGCGCCAATCAACCCGCTGTACAACGGCGAAGAGCTGTACGGGGTGATTCCGGCGGACGCCAAACAGCCCTTCGATGTCCGAGAAGTGATCGCCCGCACCGTCGATGGCAGCGTATTCGATGAGTTCAAGGCGCTGTTCGGCGCAACCCTCGTCTGCGGTTTTGCGCATATCCACGGCTACCCGGTAGCGATCCTCGCCAATAACGGGATCTTGTTTGCCGAGTCTGCGCAAAAAGGCGCGCACTTTATCGAGCTAGCCTGCCAGCGCGGCATTCCTTTGCTATTCCTGCAAAACATCACCGGCTTTATGGTTGGGCAAAAATACGAAGCCGGCGGCATCGCCAAGCACGGGGCCAAGCTGGTCAACGCCGTGGCCTGCGCCAAGGTGCCGAAATTTACTGTAATCATCGGCGGTAGCTTCGGCGCCGGTAACTACGGCATGTGCGGCCGTGCCTACGATCCACGCTTTCTGTGGATGTGGCCGAACGCGCGGATTGGTGTGATGGGCGCCGAACAGGCCGCTGGCGTACTGGTGCAGGTCAAACACGAACAGGCCGCCCGTGCCGGGCAGAGTTTTTCGGCCGAGGATGAAGCAGCGCTTAAGCAGCCAATCCTCGAACAGTACGAACGTCAGGGCCACCCCTATTATTCCAGCGCTCGCTTGTGGGACGACGGTGTTATCGACCCGGCGCAAACCCGCGACGTACTGGGCCTGGCGCTGTCAGCCAGCCTTAACGCGCCGATTGAGCCGACCAGCTTTGGCGTGTTCCGCATGTAAGGCAGCGCCCTGCCCCGGACTTTAGAGCGACAGACCATGACCGACTTCACCACCCTCGAACTGCAAACAGACCCACGCGGCTTTGCCACCCTCTGGCTCAATCGCGCGGACAAGAACAACGCCTTCAACGGCGAAATGATCCGCGAGCTGATTCTCGCCCTCGACGCGGTAATGGCTGACAAAAGCCTGCGCTTTTTACTGCTGCGCGGCCGCGGCAAGCATTTCTCTGCCGGCGCCGACCTGGCCTGGATGCAACATGCCGCGACCCTGGATTACAGCGCCAACCTCGCCGATTCGCGGGAGTTGGCTGAGCTGATGCACAACCTGTATCAACTGAAGATCCCCACCCTGGCCGTCGTGCAGGGCGCAGCTTTTGGTGGGGCGCTGGGGCTGATCAGTTGCTGCGATATGGCCATCGGCGCCGTTGACGCCCAGCTGTGCCTGTCCGAAGTGCGCATCGGCCTGGCGCCGGCGGTTATCAGCCCCTTCGTCGTCCAGGCCATCGGCGAACGCGCCGCACGCCGTTATGCCCTGACCGCCGAGCGCTTTAGCGGCCAGCGGGCCCAGGAGCTGGGCCTGTTTGCCGAATGCTACTCCGCCGAGGAGCTGGAACAGGCAGTGGCTGACTGGGTCGACACCCTGCTGCTCAACAGCCCACAGGCCATGCTCGCCAGCAAGGACCTGCTGCGCGAAGTCGGCAGCGGCGTGCTGACCCCGGCGCTGCGCCGCTACACGGAAAACGCCATCGCCCGCATCCGTGTCAGCCCCGAAGGTCAGGAAGGTCTGCGGGCATTCCTGGATAAGCGCAAACCCGCATGGCAGGAGCCACAAGCATGAGCCTTAAGCCTATCGACACCCTGCTGGTGGCCAACCGTGGCGAGATCGCCTGTCGGGTGATGCGTACCGCCAAAGCCATGGGCATCACGACTGTAGCGGTGCACAGCGCCATCGACGTCAACGCACGTCATGTGCGCGAAGCCGATATGGCGGTCAACCTGGGCGGTGCCAAACCGGCAGACAGCTACCTGCTGATAGATAAAATCATCGCTGCGGCCAAGGCCAGCGGCGCCCAGGCGATTCATCCCGGTTATGGTTTTCTCTCGGAAAACGCCGGTTTTGCCCGCGCCATCGAAGCCGCCGATTTGATCTTTCTAGGCCCGCCCGCCTCGGCTATCGACGCCATGGGCAGTAAATCGGCCGCCAAGGCTCTGATGGAAGCCGCCGGCGTACCGCTGGTACCCGGTTATCACGGCGAAGCACAGGATGTGGAAACCTTCCGCGCAGCCTCGAACGCAATCGGCTACCCGGTGCTGCTCAAGGCGGCGGCCGGTGGCGGTGGCAAGGGCATGAAGGTGGTCGAGCGCGAAAGCGAACTGGCCGAGGCCCTGGCCAGCGCTCAGCGCGAAGCGCAATCGTCGTTCGGCGACTCGCGCATGCTGGTGGAAAAATACGTACTCAAGCCGCGCCATGTGGAGATCCAGGTCTTTGCCGACTCGCATGGCAACTGTCTGTACCTGAATGAGCGCGACTGCTCGATTCAGCGCCGTCACCAGAAGGTCGTCGAAGAAGCACCGGCTCCGGGGCTGTCGCCTGAACTGCGCCGCGCCATGGGCGAGGCTGCGGTCAAGGCGGCTCAGGCCATCGGCTATGTCGGCGCCGGCACCGTGGAGTTTTTGCTGGATGAGCGCGGCGACTTCTTCTTTATGGAGATGAACACCCGCCTGCAGGTTGAACACCCGGTTACCGAACTGATCACCGGTCTCGATCTGGTGGCCTGGCAGATCCGCATCGCCCGTGGCGAAGCGCTGCCGATCACCCAGGAACAGGTGCCGCTGCTTGGCCACGCCATTGAAGTGCGCCTTTATGCGGAAGATCCGGACAACGACTTTCTCCCCGCCACCGGCACCCTGGCGCTGTACCGCGAAGCCAATGCCGGACCAGGTCGCCGGGTAGACAGCGGCGTCAGCGAAGGTGATGAAGTCTCGCCCTTCTATGACCCGATGCTCGGCAAGCTGATCGCCTGGGGCGAAAACCGCGAAGAGGCGCGTCTGCGCCTGCTGGCCATGCTCAAGGAAACCTGTGTGGGCGGGGTCAAAACCAACCTGGCCTTTCTTACCCGTGTTCTAGCCCATCCGGCCTTTGCCAATGCGGAGCTGGATACTGGTTTTATTCCGCGCCATGAAGCGCAGTTGCTGCCGCCGGTGAGCGAGTTGCCAGCCGAATTCTGGCAACTGGCCGCCGAGGCCTTTGTGCAGAGCGAAGCGCCGCGCCAACGCCATGACGATTATCACTCGCCCTGGACGATCAATAACGGCTTGCGCCTGGGTTTACCGGCGGAAACCGATCAGCACCTGGCCTGCCAGAACGAGCGTCAAGTGGTGCGCCTGCGCCAGGCCTCGGCTTCTACCGTACAACTGCAAGGTGAAAGCTTGTCGGTTGAGCGCAACGGTCTACGTCAGCAGTACTTGGCGATTCGCCGAGGCGCTAGCCTCTACCTGCGCTATGCCGACGAGTTGCACGCGATCACCCGCTTCGACCCGATTGCCGAAGTCGAAGCCAGTCAGCAGCATCAGGGCGGCCTCAGCGCCCCCATGAACGGCAGTATCGTGCGAGTGCTTGTGGACGCTGGCCAGCAGGTCGAAGCCGGCACTACGCTGGTGGTGCTGGAAGCTATGAAGATGGAACACAGCCTCCGCGCTCCGCATTCCGGTACCGTCAAGGCGCTGTATTGCAGCGAAGGCGAGATGGTCAGCGAAGGTGCAGTGCTAGTGGAGCTGGCAGAAGTCAGCGCATAAACGGATATGTGGGAGGGGCTTTAGCCGCGACGAATGATAAAAATCTCGCGGCTAAAGCCCCTCCCACAGGTAGT
>JAHJYA010000010.1 GCA_018826895.1 Gammaproteobacteria bacterium | reverse complement strand
GAGAGAACCGGACACCGGTGCATAATCCGTCAACCATGTTCCCGCACATGTGTCCACCATGTCTCCGGTCTATACACTTGCCCAAGAGAAAGTAACCAAAGAGAAGGGCACCCCACCATCCGGCCCCGGCTGCGTCGGGGTTCCCTCCTTCCATCACCACTCCAGGGGTACGCCACGAAGGGCCATCCATGGCCCAGCGTGGCTCTCGCGACATCCATGTCGCTCAA
Organism: Gammaproteobacteria bacterium; assembly: GCA_018826895.1. Lineage (GTDB taxonomy): Bacteria > Pseudomonadota > Gammaproteobacteria > Pseudomonadales > Pseudomonadaceae > Aquipseudomonas. Next base: position 3,483 of record JAHJYA010000010.1, on the reverse strand, counting down.
CCCCTTACGCGGCAATTCCACTCGGCCTCCTGAAGGGGACTTGAGCGTCGTCTACACAATCGCGACTCAAGAGCAAAAACCAGACGCCGCCATGCTTGATCTTGCGGAAATCTCGCAAGCTCGCGACCGGGTCCCGTCAGGAGGCCGAGCGTAGGTGTTGCGTAGGGGGAGAGCCGCATGGATGCGGCGAGAGGCGTAATGGGCCAGGGATGGCCCATGTACGCCGGCCCCTGGAGCAGCGCCGGAGCGAGGGAAGTTTCGCGCAGCGAAACCCGGATGTCGGGGTGCCCTTCTTTGGCACACCTTTCTTGGGCAAGCAGAGAAACGAAGCGCAGCGAAGTAACAGCCGCAGGCTGGCCCGCAGGGTGAGCGCAGCGAATCAAGGTGTGGCGCCCGTGAGGGGCGCAACCCAAACGTTCAGCACACGCGTTAATGGGCCATGCCAAGCCTTCTGTCGATACGCACACAAACTTGCCAGTCCGGTATCAGCCGACGCGTGCCCAACATTTCGCGAAGAACCTTGTTTGTGGCCGCCGATCAGCAGGCAGCCATGGCCTCGCGGATATCCCGGGCCAGCTGTTCGACCCGCTCGATATCGGTGTCCCAGGAGCACATAAAGCGTGCGCCACCGGCGCCGATAAAGGTGTAAAAGCGCCAGCCTTTGTCGCGCAGGATCTGCAGTGCGGGTTCGGCCAGTTGCAGAAATACGCCGTTGGCCTGCACCGGGAACATCAGGCTGACGCCTGGCACGTCGCGCACGCGCTCGGCCAGCAGGCGGGCGCAGTGGTTGGCGTGACGGGCGTATTTCAGCCAGGCGTCGTCCTGCAGGATGCCGACCCAGGGCGCGGACAGGTAGCGCATCTTCGAAGCAAGCTGGCCGGCCTGTTTGCAGCGGTAGTCGAAGTCTTCGGCCAGTTCGCGGTTGAAGAACAGGATGGCTTCACCCACCGCCATGCCGTTTTTGGTGCCGCCGAAGCACAGCACGTCGACGCCGGCTTTCCAGGTCAGTTCGGCCGGGCTGCAGCCCAGGGACGCGCAGGCGTTGGAGAAGCGCGCGCCGTCCATGTGCAGGTGCAGGCCGAGCTCGCGGCAGGTGGCGGCGATGGCTCTGACTTCGTCGGGGCTGTAAACGGTGCCGACTTCGGTGGCCTGGGTCAGGGTGACCACGCGCGGTTTGGGGTAGTGAATGTCCTGACGTTTGAGGGCAACTTCGCGGATGCTCTCGCTGGTCAGCTTGCCCAGCTCGCTGCGTGCGGTCAGCAGCTTGGAACCGTTGGAAAAGAACTCCGGTGCGCCGCATTCGTCGGTTTCGACGTGGGCGGTCTCCGAGCAGATTACGCTGTGGTAACTCTGGCACAGCGAGGCCAGGGCCAGGGAGTTGGCGGCGGTGCCGTTGAAGGCGAAGAACACCTCGCAGTCGGTCTCGAACAGGCGGCGGAAGTGGTCGGCGGCTCGTGCTGTCCAGGGGTCGTCGCCGTAGGCACGGGCGTGGCCCTGGTTGGCCTCGGCCATCGCGGCCCAGGCTTCCGGGCAGATGCCGGAGTAGTTGTCGCTGGCAAATTGCTGGGCAGTGTCGCTCATGGGAAGTCCTTGTCTTCGCTGCGCCGGTAGGTCCCGGCTGATGCGCGACAGTTTACCTGTATGGCCCGCTGCGCTGGGTAGTGCGCGACAGTCTGCCCCATCTGCAGTGGCAGCCATCGAGCAGGTCGAAGGAACTCTGCCGGCCTGCCAGGGCTCAGAACCAGCAGTGGGTCGCGTTGTGTCGGCCCGGTGTTTAGTCGAACAAGGAGCCACCCCATGCGCTACCGCCATCTGATTGCACTCTTCGCCCCTCTGGCCTTTGCCGTACCGGTCGTCGCTGCCGAATGGGCGCCCGATGCCAAGGCCACCTTCGTGCGTGAATGCGTCAACGGTGCCCAGGGCGAGCACACCCCGGCGCAACTGCAGGCCTTCTGTGGCTGCGCGGCCGACAAGGTCAGCAGCGAATTCAGCGAAGCCGAAATGCAGGAAATGAGCCGCCAGTCGCCGCCTGATCCGGCCATGCAACAGCGCCTGGTCAATGCGTCGAGCAGCTGCAGCACGCACCTGCAAAAGTGAAGTAAGGCACTTGGCCGGTTGCCGAGGTCGGATGCTACAGTCGTCGGCCCGATGATCTTCGACCGGCCTGTGCATGCCTGATACCGCCCTTACCCCATCTCCCCGCGACCGCGCCCTTGATCTGATCAAGTGGCTGGCGCTGGGGTTGATGTTGGTTGACCACCTGCGCCATGTCTGGCCGTCGTTGTACTTCCTGTATGCGCCGGGGCGCCTGGCGTTTCCCTTCTTTTGCCTGGCCATTGCGGCGAATGCTATGCGTTCTGCGCAGCGTCCGTTTGCCTGGCGCTACCTGGGCTGGTTGCTGGCGTTTGCGCTGCTTTCCGAGTGGCCGTACCGCGTGCTGTTGCCCGGTGCACAAAGCCTCAATGTGATGCCCACGCTGCTGCTTGGGCTATTGATTGCCAGTGGCTTGGGGCAACCCTGGGGTACGCGTCGCTGGGTGGCGCTGGCGGCCTTGCTGGTCGCCGGGCTGGCTCACCCCTGGCTGATGTTTGGCTTGCCCGGTGCGTTGCTGCCGGCGGGCTTTGTCTATGCGCTGCAACAGCCGGCCCAGCGTTGGCCGGTGCCGGTGCTGCTGTGCCTGGCGGCTAATTATTGGCCGCCGTTTTATGTCGATGCCCTGCGCGGTGACCTGTTTGCCTGCACGGTGATCCTCACCTGCATCGCGGTGCCGCTGCTCGGCCTGTGGCTGCTGCGCCAGCGGCTCAGCCTGCGGGTGCCACCCGTGCGGCGCTGGGCCTACCTGTTCTACCCTGCGCATTTTCTCTTGCTTGCCGGCTTGCGTGCCTTGTTGCACTGACGCCACAGCCTGCGGCACCACGTATGCAGGGGCGACACCTGCATGTCGCGTACGCGCATGTCGCAAACGCAATCCCCCGTGGCGTGCATAGGCATCTGGGGGGGCAGGGCGAGTCATACCATCAGCGGCAACTGGGGCTCGTTCCCCTACCGACCAGATGCGCCGCAGCGACTGCCGCAGGAGACTCGCGATGTTCAGCAAGCACGACCAGATCCAGGGTTACGACGATGAATTGCTCCGTGCCATGGACGCCGAAGAGGCGCGCCAGGAGCACCACATCGAGCTGATCGCGTCCGAGAACTACACCAGCAAGCGCGTGATGCAGGCCCAGGGCAGTGGCCTGACCAACAAGTACGCCGAAGGCTATCCGGGCAAGCGTTATTACGGCGGCTGCGAGCATGTCGATGTGGTCGAGCAGTTGGCGATTGATCGCGCCAAGGCGCTGTTCGGTGCCGACTACGCCAACGTGCAGCCGCACTCCGGCTCCTCGGCCAATAGTGCGGTGTACCTGGCGCTGATCAATGCCGGCGATACCATCCTCGGCATGAGCCTGGCCCACGGCGGCCACCTGACCCACGGCGCCAAGG
>JAHJYA010000071.1 GCA_018826895.1 Gammaproteobacteria bacterium | reverse complement strand
TCATCCACAAGACCATCCGCCAACTCGACTTGAGAAGGCGCGAGTGAGGATCACCAACCCGTTACCCATGTCTCCCGACAGGCGTTACCCATGTATACCGGCTGAACACCGCGCGCACCAGCGCCCAAAGCTGTTTATTGATCTAGAGTCTGCTGCACGACGTCGATGCTCTCGTAGGAGCTGCGCCCCGCGGCGAACAGTGGCTATTCAGCGGTATCTCAGAAAGCCCAAAAGCTTCGCGCCGGGGCGACGCTCCCACGCAAGTTACGTGATGGCTGCTTGCGGCTGCAACAGCCAATTGAGGCATGGTCTTTCAAGGATTTGCTAAAGCCCGTGGCGGCGCATGATCCGCTCATAGGTGCCGTCGGCACGCATGCTCTCGATGGCCACATCGAATGCCGCGACTATCTTGTGGTGCTCCGGGTGCTGGCGGCTAACCAGCACGTGCAGGCCGTTCTCACTCAGAGGCTGCGGCAAAAACTCCAGCTCATCACGAATGCCATCCAGGTCACGACCCAGGTGGTGACGGGCCACCAGCTCGTCCTCAAGGGTCAATTGCACCCGACGCGCATGCAGCATGCGTGCGGCAATGGAAAAGTCGGTGACGCTGACCTTGCGCAGCTGAGTGTCCTGATCGAATGACGTCCCATAGGCATAACCCCGCACTACCGCGATCGAGTAGGGGTGGAGATCACTGAGCTGTTCAAAGGTGATGCCGGCCCCTTTACGCTGCAGAAAGCGGATGCGGTTGATCAGGTATGGCTGCGAAAAGTGCCCGAACACGGCGCGCTCCTCGCTGAACCAGGCATCGACCAACACATCGTAATCGCTGCGTTGCAGGCCACGAATCGCCCGTTCCCAAGGCACCTCGAAGTAACGGGTGGCATAACCGGCGCGGCTCAGGGCCGTGGCCACCAGATCGGTAGCCAGGCCGTTGTGGGGCAAGTGCTTGCCGGTGAAAGGCGGCCAGGGATCAGCCACCAGGCGCAGCGTCTCGGCTGCAGCACTCAGCGGCAGGAGCATCAGGGACAATATCAGGGCACGCAGCTCGTTCATGCAGAACCGTTTAAAGGCAATGGAAGCGCATCGACGATACCGTGCGGCACACCATGCATCGCATGAGGGCCGCCGGGGCAGCTGGCAGGCAGGGCCAAGTGGCCCGCCGAACTAGATTAGCCAGACTGGCGAATAAAGGCACGCGCAGGTGTAACAAGTTTCTGCAGGGTGCCAATTTACTGATTGGCCAGGGTCTGTTCCCGCTTCGTCGTGAGCCGCGTTGCTGCGAACGAAACGGCAACAGACCCTAGCGCACCCTGAGCACGCCCGCCGATCAGGTAAGATACGCGCTGTTTCGCGCCGGCCCGGCGCACCATTTTCTATGAGGTACCGGCTGTGCTCGCTTTCCAGGTCGTCATCATCGGTGCCGGTGCCGCCGGTCTTATGTGCGCGTTGACGGCCGCCGGCCGGGGCCGCCGCGTGCTGCTGCTGGACCACGCGAACAAGGCCGGCAAGAAGATCCTGATGTCCGGCGGCGGGCGCTGCAATTTCACCAATATGTATTGCGAGCCGAGCAACTTCCTCTCGGAAAACCCGCATTTCTGCAAATCTGCCCTGGCGCGCTATACCCAGTGGGACTTTATCGGCCTGGTGGCCAAGCATGGCGTGGCCTACCACGAGAAAAAGCTCGGCCAGTTGTTCTGCGATAACAAGGCCAGCGACATCCTCGCGATGCTGCTCAGCGAGTGCGAAGAGGCTGGCGTCGAGCTGCGCCTGGACACCTCGGTCGACGAGATCAGCAGACTGGACACGGGCTACCAGTTGCAAACCAGCGCCGGTCCTGTGCGCTGCGAATCCCTGGTGATCGCCACCGGCGGCCTGTCGATCCCGACACTCGGCGCCAGCGGTTTTGGTTATCAGGTGGCTAAGCAGTTCGGCCATAGCCTGCTGCCGACCCGCGCGGGCCTAGTACCGTTCACGATCACCGACCCGACACTCAAGGTGCTGTGCACCGAGCTGTCCGGCACCTCGGTGGAGGACTGCGTGGTGAGCTGCAACGGCCAGAGTTTCAAGGAGAACATCCTGTTCACCCACCGTGGCCTGAGCGGCCCGGCGATTCTGCAGATCTCCTCGTTCTGGCAACCGGGCGACAGGGTGCATATCGACCTGCTGCCGCATATCGACCTGCCCGAGTGGCTGGCCACGCAGCAGCGCGAACGGCCCAACAGCGAGCTGAAAACCCTGCTGGCCGAGCTGTTCACCAAGAAGATGGCCGGGCTGCTGGCGGACAACTGGTTCGCCTCCAAGCCGATGAAGCAGTACACACCGGCCGAACTCAAGGCCATCGCCGAGCAACTCTCGGACTGGCAGGTAGTGCCTGCCGGCACCGAGGGCTACCGCACCGCCGAGGTCACCCTGGGGGGCGTCGATACCCGCGAGGTGTCGTCCAAGACCATGGAATCGCTGAAAAGCCCTGGCCTGTACTTTGTCGGCGAGGTGCTGGATGTCAGCGGCCACCTCGGCGGCTTCAACTTCCAGTGGGCCTGGGCCTCGGGTTATGCGGCAGCGCAGTACGTCTGAGCGGCTCCCGTGAATAGGCGATGTCCCCGTGCTGTGCTGCACGGCGCCGATGCTTTTCGTGGGAGCCGCGCCCCGCGGCGAATGCCATGGGCAACGCCGAGGAAACTGAATGGCTGCAATCGCTTCGCCCCGAGGCGGGGCTCCTACGGTCAGCGGGTTTATGTTGATGCTGCGTTATGGCCTGTACAGGGTTGCAACAGCCAAATGGGACATAGCCCATAAATAAGGGTTGAACCGCCGTCTACGGCTTACGATCTGTTATCCAGAATTATCTCCTTCCTTTACCTCATCCCCCCTTTTGCAGGAGCGCGCCGCGCCATGACTGTCGACCAGAGCTGGGTGTTCTTCATCCTCGCGGCCACCATTGTGCTGTTCGTCTGGAGCCGCTGGCGGCATGACGTGGTCGCCCTCGGTGCCCTGCTCGCCTGCGTGCTCACCGGCCTGGTGCCGGACACCGAAGCCTTTGCCGGTTTTGGCCACCCCGCGGTGATCACCGTGGCCTGCGTGCTGGTGCTCAGCCACGGCCTGCAAGTGACCGGCGCGGTGGATGCCATGGCCCGGCGCCTACTGCCGGCGACATCCGGACCGGTGCTGTCGATTGCCGCTCTGACCGCCCTCGGCGCGCTGCTCTCGGCCTTTATGAACAACGTCGGCGCCCTTGCCCTGCTGATGCCCATCGCCCTGCAACTGGCCGGCAAGCTCGACCTGCCGCCGGGCCGTCTGCTGATGCCCCTGGCGTTTGGCACCATTCTCGGCGGCATGACCACGCTGATCGGCACGCCACCAAACCTGATCGTCTCCAGCTTTCGCGCGCAGAGCGGCGCAGGCCACTTCGCCATGTTCGACTTCGCCCCGGTCGGGGTCGCCGTGGCCCTCGGCGGCGTGCTGTTTATCGCCCTGCTCGGCTGGCGCCTGGTGCCCAAGCGCAGCGTGCCCACGGCCGCCAGCTTCGAGACCGGCGCCTACCTCACCGAGGCGCGGGTCAAGGAAGGCGCCAGCGTTGCCGGCAAGACCCTGGGCGAAATCGAGCGACGCCTGGAAAGCGCCGATGCCCAGGTGGTCGGTATGGTGCGCAACAAGTTTCGCGTCTCGGCACCCAACCCGCGGCGGGTGGTCGAGGTCGATGACATCCTGGTGATCGAAGCCGACCCGGAAGCCCTCGACAGCGTGCTCGGCGACCTCGGCCTGCGCCTGGAAGCGGACGTACCGACCACCCCGGACAAGGAAAAGGACGCCAGCCGAGACACGGACGACAACGCGGAAAAGGCCGAAGACAAGCCGGAAAGCGACACCGACAACGTGCTGCAGGAACTGCTGCTGATGCCCGAGTCGACCCTGCTCGGGCAGAGCGCCAGCGGCCTGCGCCTGCGCAGCCGTTACGCGATCAACCTGCTGGCCATCTCGCGCCAGGGCAATCGTTCGATCAAACGTCTGCGCTCCACCCCGCTGCTGGCGGGTGACGTGCTGCTGATGCAAGGCCAGGCCGAGGATATCGGCGAATTCGCCCGCGATTACACCTGCCTACCCCTGGCCAACCGCGCCATCAGCCTGGCCGACCGCAGCCAGGCCAATATCGCCCTGGGGGTGATGCTGCTGGCCGTCGCGGCTGCAGCTTTCGGCCTACTCTCGGCGGCGGTAGCTTTTGCCCTCGGCGTGCTGGCCTACATGGTGCTGCGCGTGGTGCCACTGCGTTCGGTGTACGAGGCCATCGACTGGCCGGTGATCGTCCTGCTGGGTGCGATGATTCCCGTGGCCGGGGCGATGTCCAGTACTGGCGCGGCCGACCTGCTGGCGCAGGTGCTGATGGATAACCTGGCCCAGGGACACCCCGTGGTGCTGATGACCCTGTTGCTGGTGGTCACCATGACCCTGTCCGACTTTATGAATAACGCGGCGACCGCCGCGGTGATGTGTCCGATCGCCCTGAGCGCCGCCAACCAGTTGGGCGTCAGCCCTGACGCGATGCTGATGGCGGTGGCGATTGGCGCCTCCTGCTCGTTCCTGACCCCCATCGGCCACCAGAACAACGCGCTGATCCTCACCCCCGGCGGTTTTCGTTTCGGCGATTACTGGCGCATGGGCCTGCCGCTGGAAATCCTCGTGGTGCTGATCAGTGTGCCCTTGCTGCTGTGGGTCTGGCCGCTTTAAAAAGCGGCTGAACATCCGCGCGGCCTTAGCATTCGCCACGGGGCACGACTCCTACGCGGTTCGGTGCATGACACCGCCCCGTGGGAGCGTCGCCCCGGCGCGAAGCGTTTGAGGTTATCGACGATGCCGCTGGAGAATCACTATCCGCAGTCGCCGCGACCTATACGAAAGCCAGCACTCAGACCACAGCCCGCTGCACTGGCCCGTATTGCGCCTCGTAACGCGTCAGCAGACGCTGGAACCACTGGTCCACCGCCGTGCCCGCGCCCCACGGCTGGGTGCCCAGGCACCAGGCCCAGAACAGCAGGCCGGCGATCAGGTAATCGCTGCCGGCAGGGGCCTCACCGTCCAGGTAAGGTTGCTCAGTCAGCCAGGTTTCCAGGGGTTGCAAAGCCTGGCGCAGCGCCTGTTCGCCCGCCTGAGGATCGGCGAAAGCTTCCAGGCTCATGCCCAGGGCCTTTTCCCGGGTGCTGCGAAAGTAGGCCTGATCGGCCTCGGCAATCGTCGCCTGCACCCGTGGCACAAGAATTTTCAGCAGCGGCATGCGCAGGTTTTGGAACACCACCTTCTCCAACAGGCGCGCGCGGGTTGCGGCGACGCCATCGCCCAGCAGCGGCTGCTCCGGGTAGGAGCGGTCCAGATAGGCGAAGATCGCCACGCTGTCATGCACCACCTGTTCGCCATCGCGCAACACCGGCACCAGGGTCTGCCCGGAGCAGGCCAACGGCGCCTTGTCGGTGAAGTTCAATGGCCGGCTGGTGAACGTCAGGCCCTTGTGCTGCAGTGCCAGGCGCACACGCCAGCAGTAGGGCGAGAACAGCACATGCGGGTCACGGCCGCACAGTTCAAAGAGTTCACGCATGGGAGTTCCTTAGGGTCTGTTCCCGTTTCGTCGCAAGCCGCGTTGCTGCGAAAAATCTCGCCAGGCTAGGCGGAGGACGCAGGTAATGGTTGTTCCCTTGCCAAGTCCTCCAACAACGCATGGCGAGATT
>JAHJYA010000070.1 GCA_018826895.1 Gammaproteobacteria bacterium | reverse complement strand
TCATCCACAAGACCATCCGCCAACTCGACTTGAGAAGGCGCGAGTGAGGATCACCAACCCGTTACCCATGTCTCCCGACAGGCGTTACCCATGTATACCGGCTGAACACCGCGCGCACCCTACGAACCTGCTGTTTAAGCTGGCTTGGCGCCCATCAGGCCCATGATCACCAGCACCAGCAGCACGATCAGACCGGCATAGACCGCGCTCAGGCGTGGCACGGAAGCCGCGACACTGGCACCCGCCGCCTGCCAGGCTGCGAGACGACCGGCCAGCAGCAGAGTCAGCGGCACCAACACCACGAACAGCAGACTGCTGACCAGCAGCCAGGTCTGGCTCAGCGGCAAGCCTGCCAGGCTAACCATCCACCAGCCGGTCAGCGGTAGGCTCAGCGCGAACACGGCCAGCACCGGCAGGCTGATGCTGCGGGTGCGCTGCAGCTTGCGTGTCAGCACCGCAGCATCGCCGCCACGCGCGGCTTTCCAGAGCATGAAAATATGCACCAGGATGCCAACCAGCAGCAGGATGGCCGGAATGCTGTGGAGCATTTTCAGCAGTGGGTAGTGTTCCATTGATTCAGTCCTACCGGGTTTCCGGCTTATCCAAGAAAGAGTTTGTAAGCGGGGTTATCGCTTTCGTCCCAGTACGGGTAGCCGATGGCGTCCAGCGCAGCGGGGACCAGGTGGCGTTCCGCCTGTGGTACCTGCAAGCCGGCGACCACGCGACCGTCGGCAGCGCCATGGTTGCGGTAGTGGAACATCGAGATGTTCCAGCGCCCACCGAGTTTTTGTAAGAAATTGAACAAAGCGCCCGGCCGCTCGGGGAACTCGAAGCGCAGTACCACCTCATCCGGCACCGCTGCCGCATGCCCGCCGACCATATGGCGGATGTGCAGCTTGGCCAGTTCGTTGTCGGTCAGATCGAGTACCGGGAAGCCCTGCTCGTGCAGGCCCTGCACCAGAGCGGAACGCGGGTCGTTCTCCGGGTGAGTCTGCACGCCGACGAAGATGTGTGCTTCCTTGGCTTCGTGGTAGCGGTAGTTGAACTCGGTGATCTGCCGCTTGCCGATAGCCTCGCAGAAGGCCTTGAAGCTGCCCGGCCGCTCGGGAATGGTCACGGCGATGATCGCTTCGCGCTTCTCGCCCAGTTCGGCACGCTCGGCAACATGGCGCAGACGGTCGAAGTTGACGTTAGCGCCCGAGTCGATGCCCACCAGCACCTGGCCACGGCAGCCTTCGCGCTCCACGTACTTTTTGATCCCGGCCACGCTCAGGGCGCCGGATGGCTCGGTGATCGAGCGGGTGTCATCGAAGATATCCTTGATCGCCGCACAGAGCTCATCGGTGCTGACGGTAATCACCTCATCGACATAGTCCTTGCACACCGCAAAGGTGTGCTCGCCGATCTGCGCCACCGCCACACCATCGGCAAACAGCCCGACACTCGGCAACACCACCCGCTCGCCAGCGGCCATCGCTGCCTGCAGGCAGTTGGAGTCATCCGGCTCGACGCCGATCACCTTGATCTCCGGGCGCAGGTATTTCACGTAGGCCGCGATGCCGGCGATCAGACCGCCGCCGCCGACCGGGACAAAGATCGCGTCGATCTGTCCAGGCTGCTGGCGCAGGATCTCCATGGCGACGGTGCCCTGCCCGGCGATGGTATGCGGGTCGTCATAGGGGTGGATATAGATGTAGCCCTTTTCGTCGACCAGCTTCAGCGAATAAGCCAGCGCCTCGGGGAAGCTGTCGCCGTGCAGCACCACCTTGCCGCCACGCGAACGCACGCCCTGCACCTTGATCTCCGGGGTGGTCTTGGGCATCACGATGGTCGCCTTGACCCCCAGCACCTTGGCCGCCAGGGCCAGGCCCTGGGCATGGTTACCCGCCGAGGCAGTCACCACGCCGCGCGCCAGCTCTTCGGCCGACAGCTGCGCCAGCTTGTTGTAAGCGCCACGAATCTTGAACGAGTACACCGGCTGCAGGTCTTCGCGCTTGAGCAGAATCTGGTTGCCCAGACGCTCGCTAAGTTGGTTGGCGGATTGCAACGGGGTTTCCACGGCGACGTCGTAGACGCGCGAGGTGAGGATCTTCTTGACGTACTGTTCGAGCATGGCGTGATCGCAAATGGCTGTTCAGGGCGGCCCACGAGTCTACCCCAGCGCCAGACGCAACGACCACACGCATAGCGGGGTTTTGCCCGGCCGATGCGGCATGACGTCAGGCGAGGTTTCGCTCACTTGCCGCTATAATTGCCCGCTTCCCGACTCCACTTCAGGCGCAGACCCCGCGATGACCCAGGATCAACTCAAGCAAGCCGTGGCCCAGGCCGCCGTCGACTTCATTCTCCCCAAGCTCGACGCCAAGAGCATTATCGGGGTCGGCACCGGCTCGACCGCCAACTGCTTTATCGACGCCCTGGCCAAACACAAGATGGAATTCGACGGCGCCGTCGCCAGCTCCGAAGCCACCGCTGCGCGCCTCAAGGGCCACGGCATCCCGGTGTATGAGCTGAACAACGTCAGCGACTTGGAGTTTTATGTCGATGGCGCCGACGAAAGCGACGAGCGTCTGCACCTGATCAAAGGCGGTGGCGCGGCCCTGACCCGCGAGAAAATCGTCGCGGCCGTGGCCAAGACCTTTATCTGCATCGCCGACGCCAGCAAGCTGGTGCCAGTGCTCGGCGCCTTCCCCCTGCCGGTCGAAGTCATTCCCATGGCGCGCAGCCACGTGGCCCGCGAGCTGGTCAAACTGGGCGGCGACCCGGTGTACCGTGAAGGCGTGGTCACCGACAACGGCAACGTGATCCTCGACGTACACAATATGGCGATCACCAATCCGGTGCAGCTGGAAGCGGCGATCAACGCCATCGTCGGCGTGGTCACCAACGGTCTGTTCGCTGCCCGCCCGGCCGACCTGCTGCTACTCGGCACCGCCGAGGGCGTGAAAACCCTCAAGCGTTGAGCCTCAGCCCTCGACAGGCTTCTCGAACACGTAGAACAGATTTGGCTCGCTGATCAGGTACAGCGTGCCCTTATCGTCCATCGTCAGGCCTTCGGCTTGCGGTACTGAGACTTTCAGGCCTTGCTGGCCCTGCAGCAACGACAGTGTGCTGAGCGGCTTGCCCTCGGCATCCATTTCCACCACCAGGCGCGACTCGTCCGACAGGGCGAGCAGGTGCCCGGTCGCTGCGTCGAACTGCAGGCTGGACAGGTCACGCACGAACAGCCCGGCATCGCGGGCCTGATCGTCGGTGATATCCACATTGATGACCGGGCCAGCACCATCACGCCGCGGGAAACCAAGCACTTCATAAATGCGCACCGGGTTGCGCTCCTTGGCGACGAACAGGCGCTCGCCCGCCCGGTCGTAGGCCAACCCTTCAAAGCCCTTGTTGTCGCCATCGTTGCCAAGCGCCAGGGTCAACTGCTGCGACTGCTCGGCATCCAGCGTTTGCGTGCTGTCATCCACGCGCACCTTGATCAGGCGCTGGCGCGACTCGTCGGTGATCACGTAGACGCCCTGACTGATGTATTCGACGGCCTCGGGATCACCGAAGTGAAGCAGACGAATGCGCCGCAGCACCTGCCCATCGAGGGACAGCTCGATCAGCTCACTGTTCTGGTTGGTGACGGTAAACAGACTGCGTCGATCCGGGTCGAAAGTCAGCGCCGAGACGTCATCCTCCAGACCGGGGATCGGCTGCGCCTGGATCACTGCGCGATAAGATCCCAGCGCCAGCGAGTCGCTCGCCAGTTCGGAAAAAGGCATCGCCTGCTGCAGGTTGAACCAGCCGCGCTGAAACAGGCGGTAATCCTGCGCCAGAGCAGCCAGCGCCAACACCCCGACCAGAACCAGGCCGAACAGCACGCGTTTGAGGGTCAGAACACGCATCGACAATCACTCTTTTAAGGGTCATACACACGCCAGCCCCGAGCAAGGCTCGGGGCTGGGCTCAATCAATCCGTGGGCCTGCGCGGGCGGGGGACACGCGCAGGGACGGGGCTCAGTTAATCAGCTCGACGCGGTCGACGTCGATTTCACGGTTGGTCAGGTCACGATCGACCTCACCGGTCAGCTTGACCTTGGCGGTTTCCGAGATGCTCTGGGCAGGCCAGTCTTCATCGTCGATCTCGACGTGGATGGTGCCTGTAGCATCCTTGAATTCGTACAGTTCGTCCTGCACTCGTTTGACGATCTGGCCTTGCAGCACCACCGGGGTATCGTCAGCGGCGGTCATGGCTGCAGCGACGGTGGTTACCGAAGTAGCAGCGCCCGGGCCGGTGTAGCTGCCGGCGAATACGGCGGTGGAGAACAGCGGAGCAAGCAGCAGAGCAATGGCGGAACGCTTCATGGCGTAGAACCTCAATCAGTTGATGACGGGGTCAGGTTAACCACCCTAGCTGAAGCCATGCTTAATCAGTGCTTAAGCCAACCTTAACCGGCGTTTTCGGCAACACCACCGGCTGCGCCTTGCTGAACACATACAACAGGTTGGGCTCGCCGATGATGTAAATGCTGCCGGCCGCGTCCATGGTCACGCCCTCGGCCTGCTTGATGCCATCGTGCAAACCATTGAGGCCACCGATCAGGCTGATAAAGCTCACCGGCTCGCCCCGGGCATCCACCTCCAGCAGCAGCCGCGACTCATCCGACAGCACCAGGGTATGGCCCGTGCGCACGTCATAGGTCAGCGAGGAAATGTCGCGCACGAACAGATGCCCGGCCGGCAAAGGCTCAACCGCCCCCTGCGGGCTGTAGCCATCGAGATCCGGCACCGCCAGGCTGAATAACCCGCGCGGGCCACGCTCCTTGCCCAGCAACACACGCTGGTGGAGTGGATCCCAGGCGATACCTTCAAAACCCTTGTTGCCCGCATCGGCAAAACCCAGGTCATAGGACGGGTAGTCACGGCTATCGATACGCTGGGTTTCGTCAGTCAGGCTAATCGCTGTCAGGGTGCGCTGGCGTTCATCAATGATCGCCAGACGCCCGCCATCGATGACCTCGACGCCCTCCGGGTTGGAAAAGCCGCTCAGGGGGATACGCCGTAGCACCTCACCCGTGAGCGACAGCTCGACCAACTCCGGGTCGCGCCCGGTGACGGTAAACAGGGTATCGCTGGCGGGGTTGTAGGTCAGGCCCGAGGTTTCACCCTTGGCCAGGCCTTCGAGTGCCTTGCCCTCGACCACCGCGCGATATCCCGGCAACCAGACGCTGGCCGCCTGAGTAGCTGTAGTGGCGCGCTGCTGATGCAACCAGAACAGCAACTGGTCATCCCAATGCCGGGCTACCACCAGCCCTGCTCCAACCAGGACAAGCCCGCCCAGCAACCAGCGGTACCAGCGAACCGTGCGAAGTACATTCAGCATCATGGCAAGCGACTCGAAAACGTTGCGCCCATCTACATGCGGACGCAACCTGACTCGACGAGCAATGCGGGCGCAGCCTTGCGCCCGCGTTCTTACAGCACCTGGCTGGCGTGAGACGCCTGACCGACCAGCTCCAGCTCAAGGGCATCGCCCTTGGCCAGCGGGCCAACGCCTACCGGGGTACCGGTGAGGATGACATCGCCGGGCTGCAGGCTGAAATGTCCGCAGATATGCTGAATCATCGGCACGATGGGGTTGAGCATGTCGCGGCTGTTACCGTCCTGACGGACCTCGCCGTTGATGGTCAGACGGATGCCGATATCGCCCAGGTCGGTAAAGGTATCGTCGGGTACGAAGGGCGCCAGCACACAGGCACCATCGAAACTCTTGGCAGTCTCCCAGGGGTAGCCCTTTTCCTTGAGCCGCGCTTGCAGATCACGCAGGGTCAGGTCCAGCGCCGGGGCAAAGCCGGAGATGGCATCGCGTACTTCTTCTTCGTCTGGCGTGCGCGACAACGGCTTGCCGATCAGCACGGCGATTTCCGCCTCGTAATGCACCGAACCGCGATCATCGGGAATCACAAAACCGCCCGCCAGCGGTACGACACACGAACCGGGCTTGATAAACAGCAGCGGCTCGGCGGGCACCGGGTTGTTCAGCTCCCGCGCATGCTCGGCGTAATTGCGACCGATGCACACCACCTTGCCAAGGGAGAAGTGGATAGAGGTGCCATCGACGTACTGATGTTGGTAACTCATGGGCGACTCCTGTGGGGAATTCGGCGCAAGCTGCGGTAGGAGCGAATTTATTCGCGAATAGGGCTACGCGTCATACATCAACCGTCAGCCAATGCCAGTCTGCGCGGGAAGCCCCGGGCGGCACTCTGCTTTAGCCGCGACTTCTGCAGCGCTTGCTCGATCTATCGCGAATAAATTCGCTCCTACAATAAAGGGGTCAAACCGGGAAAATCTTGCCTGGATTCATGATCCCGTTGGGGTCGAAGGCGGCCTTAATCGCCCGCATGTAGGCAATTTCGGCCTCACTGCGGCTGTAATGCAGGTAATCGCGCTTGGTCATGCCAACGCCGTGCTCTGCGCTGATCGAGCCGTTGTACTTCTCGACGGTCTCGAACACCCACTTGTTCACGGTGGTGCACTTGGCGAAGAAATCTTCCTTGCTCAACGCTTCGGGCTTGAGGATGTTCAGGTGCAGGTTGCCGTCGCCAATGTGGCCGTACCAGAGCACTTCGAAATCCGGGTAGCTGCCCGACACGATGGTATCGATATCGGCGAGGAATGCCGGCACCTGGCTGACCGTCACCGAGATGTCGTTCTTGTACGGCGTCCAGTGGCTGATGGTTTCGGAGATGTACTCGCGCAACTTCCACAGGTTCTGCAGCTGCTGCTCGCTCTGGCTCATCACGCCGTCCAGCACCCAGCCCTGCTCGACACAATATTCGAAGGTTTCCAGGGCGCTGTTGGACACGTCTTCGTTCAGCGCCTCGAACTCCAGCAGTGCATAGAAGGGTGTACGGCTCTCGAACGGCGCCGGGATGTCGCCGCGGCCGAGGATCTTGTCCAGGCATTTATCGGAGAAGAACTCGAAGGCGGTCAGGTCGAGCTTGCCGTGGAAGGCGTGCAGCACCGGCATGATCGAGTCGAAATCCGGGGTGCCCAGCACCATGGCGGTGAGGTTACGCGGCGCGCGGTCCAGGCGCATGGTCGCCTCGACGACGAAGCCGAGGGTACCTTCGGCGCCGATAAACAGCTGGCGCATGTCATAGCCGGTGGCGTTCTTGATCAAATCCTTGTTCAGCTCCAGCAACTCGCCGGTGCCGGTGACGACCTTGAGGCCGGCCACCCAGTTGCGGGTCATGCCATAGCGGATAACCTTGATCCCGCCGGCATTGGTGCCGATATTGCCGCCAATCTGGCTGGAACCTGCCGAAGCGAAGTCCACCGGGTAGTAGAGCCCTTTATCTTCGGCGAACTGCTGCAGCGCGCCGGTGACCACGCCCGGTTGGCAAACCACGGTGCGATCGAACTCGTTGAAGGCGAGGATCTGGTTCATGTAATCGAACGACACCACCACCTCGCCATTGGCCGCCACGGCCGCGGCCGACAGGCCAGTACGGCCGCCCGAGGGCACCAGGGCGATCTGGTGGGCATTGGCCCAGCGCACGATAGCCTGTACTTGCTCGATGGTCTTGGGGAAGACGATGGCAGTCGGAGCTGGCGCGTAGTGCTTGGTCCAGTCCTTGCCGTACGTCTCCAGCGAGGCAGCGTCGGTCAGCACTTTGCCGGGCTCGACCAGGGTTTTGAGTTCTTCAATCGGCAGGTGATCGGTCATTTCAACTCTCGAAACATTCATGGTCGCCCTGAGAACCGTTCAGGTCGCAACCGAGCAAGGAAAAGGGAAGCCATGCTAGCATACGCCCCCCGCAAATCATGCTTCCCAGCGATTTGCCGGCCTGTCGGCAACAGCGCCGATACTTCTCCTGACACTTAAATTAGTGGGGCAACAGGTACTCCGATGAGCACGACCTCTCTCGACAAGAGCAAGATCAAGTTCCTTCTTCTTGAAGGTGTCCACCAGAACGCAGTGGATACCCTGAAGGCGTCCGGTTACACCAACATCGAGTACCTCAAGACCGCGCTGTCCGGCGAGGAGCTGAAGGCCAAGATCGCCGATGCCCATTTCATCGGCATCCGCTCGCGCACCCAACTGACCGAAGACGTGTTCGACTGTGCGAAGAAGCTGGTCGCCGTCGGCTGCTTCTGCATCGGCACCAACCAGGTCGACCTGGACGCGGCGCGCCAGCGCGGCATCGCGGTGTTCAACGCGCCCTATTCCAACACCCGCTCGGTGGCCGAGCTGGTGCTGGCCCAGGCTATCCTACTGCTACGCGGCATCCCCGAGAAGAACGCCTCCTGCCACCGTGGCGGCTGGATCAAGTCGGCGGCCAACTCCTTCGAAATTCGCGGCAAGAAGCTGGGTATCGTCGGTTACGGCTCCATCGGCACCCAGCTGTCGGTCCTCGCCGAAGCCCTGGGCATGCAGGTGTTCTTCTACGACGTGGTGACCAAACTGCCGCTGGGCAACGCTACCCAGGTCGGCAAGCTGCATGACCTGCTGGGCATGTGCGACATCGTTTCCCTGCACGTACCTGAGCTGGCGTCCACCCAGTGGATGATCGGCGAGAAGGAAATCCGCGCCATGAAGAAGGGCGGTATCCTGATCAACGCTGCACGCGGCACCGTGGTCGAGCTGGATCACCTGGCGGCCGCGATCAAGGACGAGCACCTGATCGGCGCCGCCATCGACGTGTTCCCGGTCGAGCCGAAGTCCAACGACGATGTGTTCGAGAGCCCGCTGCGCGGCCTGGATCGCGTCATTCTCACGCCGCACATCGGCGGCTCCACCGCCGAAGCCCAGGCCAATATCGGCCTGGAAGTGGCCGAGAAGCTGGTCAAGTACAGCGACAACGGCACCTCGGTGTCCTCGGTCAACTTCCCCGAAGTGGCCCTGCCGGCACACCCGGGCAAGCATCGCCTGCTGCACATCCACGAGAACGTGCCGGGCGTGATGAGCGAGATCAACAACGTGTTTGCGGAAAACGGCATCAACATCTCTGGCCAGTTCCTGCAGACCAATGACAAGGTTGGCTACGTGGTCATCGACGTCGACGCCGAGTATTCCGATCTGGCGCTGGAGAAGCTGCAACACGTTAAAGGCACCATCCGCAGCCGCGTGCTGTTCTAAGCAGGCTGTCGCAACAAACAAGGGAGGCTTCGGCCTCCCTTTTTTATGACTCTGTCCCAATTGGCTGTTGCAGGCGCAACGCAACTCCCGTGGGAGCGTCGCCCCGGCGCGAAGCTTTTAAGTTCTCTGCTCAGTAGTGCCGCTTCCCCCCAGCAACATTCAATTGGTTATGCCACGAACAGTGGGAGACCCTTTAGCGGCGAACTCGCACGCCTGCTGTCGCGGCTAAAGCCCCTCCCACAGCTACACCTTCAGCGCTCCAGCTCTCGCAACGCTGCCTGGGCAGCGGCTAGCTCTTCTTCGTTAAATACCTGCACCCCAGCACGGCGCAAAGCCGCGGCAGTCACGCCTTCACCCGCGACCTTGGTACCGCTAAAACTGCCGTCGTAGTTCTCCAGGTTGCCGCACGAGGGGCTGCGCGCCTTGAGCAGGGCGATGCGAATGCCATGGCGCTGCACTAGCACCAGCGCCTGCTCGGCTCCGGCGACAAAGGCGGCGGTGACATCCTCGCCATCGATCCCACGCACGCGCACCTGGCCATCGAGCACTTGGCCGCCCTGCCCGCCGTCGATCTCCGCCGCCGGCCGCGGCGTGGGCAGGCCACCGGCGACTTCCGGACAGAGCGCAACCACCCGCCCTTCAGTTTGCCAGCGCTGCAGCAGGTCGAACGGTCCATGGGCGCCGCCGTCGTAGCGCACCGGGTGGCCCAGCAGGCAGCGGCTGACCAGGATCTTTTCCACAGTTATCTCCTTCACTCCAGCGGGTTATCGGCGCGGCGGCGGAACCAGCCGGTCAGCGACAACCGATCGCGGGTGGCCGGTAACACCTCGTGGGGGATGTCGGCCGAGAGAAACACCACCAGGCTGCCCGCCACGGGCAGGATGTCATGGGCAGCATCGTCTTGCAGATACAGGCGCAGCGCACCACCCTGCTGCGCCTGCCAGTCCGGGTTCAGGTAGAGCACCGCCGATACCGCGCGGCGATCGTCATCGCGAAAACGGTCGAGGTGTCGGCGGTAAAACGCACCCGGCGGATAGAGGGCGAAATGGCTTTCGACATCTTCCAGGCCAAGAAACAGCGCCTGATTGAGCGCCATGCGCAATTGTTCAAGGTGTGCCAGATACTGGTCGCAGGCCGCCGACTGGCCCGGTTCGAGCCAATCGATATGATCGCCACGAATGCCCTCATTGACCGCCACGAACGGGCCGCGTCCTACGCCAGCCGGCGTCAGGGCACCCTGGGCGGCACGCCGATGGCACTCTGCGGCCAAAGCCATGGTCAGAGAAGCAGAGATGAACGCCGGCTGCAGGGACCAACCCTGCTCGGCCAGGTCATCGATGATGCGGGAACACAAGGTGTCCATCTGGGGGTTCTCTACCGCGCCGGCGGATGCTGGCCAGTGTAAGGGGGATTGTCGAAAGCGGCTGCCGAGGTTTGCACTGCGCCTCGACAAGCCTTGGCTGGCCATTGAAAATACTCGCCCGCTAGACTGGAGTCTGTATGCGCGTCCTATCCTTCGCAGTACTGCTGTTGCTGAGCCTCACGGCCCAGGCTGACGATCACGCCGACCTTTACCAGGCCGCAGGATGGGCGCAGCAGCGCGCGCATTTCAGCGCAGCGCTGAGTGCCGCGCAAGCCCGTTATCAATCAACCCTGCCACCGGCGGTCTATCAGGCCCTGGTGAACAACAGCAATACGCGCTTCGCCCCGGCCGCCATGGACCAGCGCGCCCTGCAGGGCCTGCGCCAGCACCTGGCCGATCCTGCTCCCGCCCTGGCTTTTTTCCAGTCGCCCCTTGGCCGTAAGGTGGTCGAAGCCGAGCTGCTGGCCACCAGCCGTGAACAACTGATGCTGCATGCCGACGGCCTACCGCGCATTGAGGCGAGCGCCACCCGCCGCCTGCTGATCCGCCACCTGGCCCAGGCCATGCCGGCCCGTGAAGCGGGCGCCGAGGTGAGCCTGGCGCTGGCCGGCGTCGCCGCCGACAGCCTCAGCCAGATGATCCCTGGCCTGCTCGGCGGTGGCGCCGCTCAGTCGATGCTCGAAGGCCAGCGCCAGCGGCTGATGGAGCAGATCAGCGTCGACCTCGACAACACCCTGCTGCATGTCTACCGCGAGCTGTCGGACCCGGAGCTGGAGGAGTTCGTCAGCTTTGCCCAGTCCGTCGAAGGCCAGGCCTATTACCAGGCCGCCCTGGCGGCGATGCGCGAAGGCCTTGCCGTGGGCCGCAGTACCGACAGTCTGGCGCCCACGCCGCAGGGCATCTGATAGGGTTTGCTCCCGTTTCGTCGTGAGCCGCGTTGCCGCGAACGAAACGGGAACAGACCCTAGCCATTCCCCAACTGCTGATCGAGAAAGGCGAAATACTGCTCGCGAAAGGCTGGTAGCTCGTTGGCCAGGTGATGACGCGCCTCGGGCAGGCGCAGGATGCGTGGCGCGGCGAATTTGTCCTCCAGCACTGCCAGGTTATGTCGCCAGTCGACAGTCATGTCTGCCTCACCCTGGACGATGATCGGGCTGTGCCGGCTGCGCGCAGCACCCTCGATACGTGGTACCCATTGCCGCAAGGCGCCGACCCAGCGGGTCGGCAGGCTGCGCGGCTGCAGCGGGTCCTGGTTGTGCACGAAGTCGATGAAAGCCGCGTCCCCCGAATTGATGCTGAAGCGTCGCGGAATCTCCGTGACAAACGGGCTCAACAAGCGATAACTCAGCTGTGACCAGCCCCAGGAGCGCGGCCGCACCAGCGGCGCCAGCAACACTGTTTCGCCGAGCAATGGATGCGCAGCAGCATGCAGACGGTGATCGAGCAGAATCGCCGCACCGGTGCTTTGCCCGCACAGATGCCAGGGCGCGGGCAGCTCCAGGGCCGCCGCCTCGATCAGCGCCGCATCGAGCACAGCCTGGTACTCGGCGAAGTCACCGATACTCGCCCGCTCACCACTGGACAGGCCATGCCCCGGCAGGTCTACGGCAAGCACAGCGAACTGGCGGCGCAACGCCCACTCGATCACATGTCGGTACAACCCTGAATGGTCGTAATAGCCATGCAGCAGGATCAGGCTCGCCCGCGGCGTCGGCGGACGCCAGAGCTGCACCGCAATGCGGTAGTCGCCCACCTCAAGTAGCCCTAGACGCCCCGGCAGCCCCAGGCGATCGAAGCCATAGAAGCGCTGATAGTGCTCATCATGGGGGCCGGGCTCACCTGCCGCGGCCAAGGGTCGCAGGCTGGCCAGCAGGTGATCGAGTGGGAAAGGCGCAGGCATCAGGGTTTCCGGGAGGTTGCCGAGGTCAGGTAGGTGAAGGATACCGCCGTCACCGGGCAAAGGGATATTCTGCTGGCGCCCGCCCCATGGCAAGCTACGCGGCCATCGTACGGCGGGCTCCCCTGCTGCACGCCTCAATCGCCACAGGCTCCGCCATGCCCAAACCACGCCGCAAAACGCTCCTGATCAGCCTGACCGCCCTGCTCTGGCTGGCGGCGATGATCGCGGCGTATTTCTGGTTCGAGGCCCGTTACATCCGCACCTTCAGCGACCAGACGGCACTGTTCAGCGGCAGCGAGCTGCGCCTGCCCGAACACCTGGCCGGGCCAGGCCCTATTCGCCTGGTGCACTTCTGGGACCCGGGTTGCCCATGCAATGTCGGTAACCAACAACATCTGGGTGAGCTGATCGAACGCTTCGCGCCCCAAGGTGTGGCGTTTTACACCGTGCAAAAAGCCGGAAGCAAGGGCCGTCTACCTGCCAACCTCGATGCCTTGCAGGCTCTGGCCACACTGCCCGGCAGCGAACAGCTGCCCGCCAGCCCGGCAGTGGCAATCTGGGACCAGCAAGGCCAGCTGGCCTACTTCGGCCCTTACAGCGAGGGGCTGACCTGCAGTTCGAGCAACAGCTTTATCGAGCCCATCCTCGAGGCCCTGGCCGCCGGGCGCCATGTCGATGCCAGCAACACCCTGGCCGTGGGCTGCTTCTGCGCCTGGACGCCGACACCCGAATAGGTCTGGCGTCTAACGCCGACGGCAACAGACCCAAATAGCGCTCAAGCTGTGCTTTTTAGGCTATGTCGCCGTTCCGCGTTGCACAACGTTGCGGCTTCTCGTAGGAGCCGCGCCTCGCGGCGAATAGCGGTCCTTCAGCGGTATAACAGATAGTCCAAAAGCTTCGCGCCGGGGCGGCGCTCCTACGGAATTTGCGTTATGGCCTACATGCGACTGCAACAGCCAATGGGACATAGCCAATGAAAAGGGCCACGACTGTGGCCCTTTCCGTGTAACGCGCTTCAGCCGATCAGGCATGCACCTGGGACGGGTCGCGGCGGCTGTCGGGACCGGCTTGCAGGTGTGCGCCGGTGCTCTCGTCCATGGCCTGCTGGATCGCTTTCTTGCGGTTTTCTTCGGCACGGTGGGCGAAGAACCAGACCAGGAAGGTGGCCAACGACACCGCCAGCAGAATCAGGCTGGCCACGGCGTTGATTTCCGGTTTCACACCCAGGCGCACGGCGGAGAACACCTCCATCGGCAGGGTGGTGGAGCCGGGGCCGGAAACGAAGCTGGCCAGCACCAGGTCGTCCAGCGACAAGGCGAAGGACATCATGCCGCCAGCCGCCAGCGAAGGCGCGATCATCGGGATGGTGATCAGAAAGAACACCTTGAATGGCTTGGCACCCAGGTCCATGGCCGCTTCTTCGATCGACAGGTCGAGCTCACGCAAGCGCGCCGACACCACCACCGCCACGTAGGCGGAGCAGAAAGTGGTGTGAGCGATCCAGATGGTTAGAATGCCGCGCTCGGCGGGCCAACCGATCAACTGCGCCATGGCCACGAACAGCAGCAACAGCGACAGACCGGTGATCACCTCGGGCATCACCAACGGCGCAGTGACCAGGCCACCGAACAGCGTGCGGCCCTTGAAGCGCGTGACACGGGTCAGCACAAAGGCCGCCATGGTGCCCAACGCCACCGCGGCAATCGCCGTGTAGCAGGCGATTTCCAGGGAGCGCATCACCGCGTTCATCAACTGGGTGTTGTCGAGCAAGCCGACATACCACTTCACCGACCAGCCACCCCAGACGGTGACCAGCCGCGAGCCGTTGAACGAGTAGATGACCAGGATCACCATCGGCAGGTAGATAAACAGCAGGCCGACCCACAGCATGATGTTGGAGAAACGGAAACGTCTCATGCCCGACCCTCCATCTCTTTGGCTTGGTTGCGGTTAAACAGAATGATCGGCACGATCAGGATCGCCAGCATGACCACCGCCAGGGCGGACGCCACCGGCCAGTCGCGGTTGTTGAAGAACTCTTGCCACAGCACCTTGCCAATCATCAGCGTCTCCGGGCCACCGAGTAGCTCAGGGATGACGAACTCGCCGACCACCGGGATGAACACCAGCATGCAACCGGCGATGATGCCGTTCTTCGACAGCGGCACGGTGATTTTCCAGAAGCTGTTGAAGTTGCTCGAGCCCAGGTCGGCCGCGGCTTCCAGCAAGCTCTGGTCATGCTTCACCAGGTTGGCGTAGAGCGGCAGGATCATGAACGGCAGGTAGGAGTACACCACGCCGATATACACCGCGACGTTGGTATTGAGGATCTGCAGCGGCGCATCAATCAGGCCGATACTCTGCAACAGGCTATTGAGCAAGCCGTTGTTGCTGAGAATACCCATCCAGGCGTACACGCGGATCAGAATCGCCGTCCAGGTCGGCATCATGATCAACAGCAGCAGCACGGTCTGGATGTCCTTGTCGGCGCGGGCAATGGCATAGGCCATCGGATAGCCGATCAACAGACACAGCAGGGTGCTGACAAAGGCCATCTTCAGCGAGCCCAGGTAGGCCGCCAGGTACAGCGAGTCCTCACTGAGGAAGATGTAGTTGCCCAGGTTGAGCACGATCGACAGCTTGTTTTCCGCCCAGGTGTACACGTCGGTGTACGGCGGAATGGCCACGTCGGCTTCGGCGAAGCTGATCTTCAAGACGATGATGAAGGGCAGCAGAAAGAACAGGAACAGCCAGACGAAGGGCACGCCAATAACCAGATGGCGGCCCGACGGCATGCGGCGGCTTAGGCTTCGGGAAATATTCATGAGCGCAATGCCACCCCGCTGTCGTCCTCCCACCAGACGTAGACTTCGTCATCCCAGGTCGGCCGCGCGCCACGGCGCTCGGCATTGGCGACGAAGGATTGAACGATCTTGCCGCTCGGCAGTTGCACGTAGAACACCGAATGGCCGCCCAGGTAGGCGATGTCGTGGACCTTGCCACGCGACCAGTTGTACTCGTAGGCCGGCTGCTCGGTGGTGACCAGCAATTTCTCCGGGCGAATGGCGTAGGTGATGCTCTTGTCCTGCACCGAGGTGCTGACGCCGTGGCCGACGTAGATGTTGCGTTCCAGGTCCGGGCTGTCGATCAGCGCATGGCCTTCCATGTCTTCGATGACCTGGCCTTCGAACAGGTTGACGTTGCCGATGAACTCGCAAACCAGACGGCTGGTCGGGGTTTCATAGATGTCGATCGGGCTGCCGATCTGGGCGATCCAGCCCAGGTGCATGATGGCGATGCGCTGGGCCATGGTCATGGCCTCTTCCTGGTCGTGGGTTACCATCACGCAGGTCACGCCGACGCGCTCGATGATCTCGACCAGCTCGAGCTGCATCTGCGAGCGCAGCTTCTTGTCCAGCGCGCCCATCGGCTCATCGAGCAGCAGCAGCTTGGGACTCTTGGCCAAGGAGCGGGCCAGGGCCACGCGCTGGCGCTGGCCACCGGAAAGCTGGTGCGGCTTGCGCTTGGCGTACTGGCTCATCTGCACCAGCTTGAGCATCTCGGCCACACGCGCCTCGATCTGCTCCTTGGGCATGCGGTCCTGCTTGAGGCCGAAGGCGATGTTGTCCGCCACGGTCATATGCGGGAACAGCGCATAGGACTGGAACATCATGTTGATCGGCCGCTCGTAGGGCGGCAGGTCGGTGATGTCCTGGCCGTCGAGGAAGATGCGCCCCTCGGTCGGCCGCTCGAAGCCGGCGAGCATGCGCAGCAGGGTCGACTTGCCCGAACCGGAGCCGCCCAGCAGCGCGAAGATCTCGCCCTTGTTGATGGTCAGAGAGACATCGTCGACCGCGACCGTTTCGTCGAACTTCTTGGTCACACGCTCGATCTTGACCAGCACCTCTTTCGGTTGCTGATCGCCCTCTAGGACCTTTTTGTAGGCACTGGAAGCAACTGCCATTCCCAACACTCCCGCAAAGTGGCGCCCAGCCCGACGGCTAGGCGTTTAAAATTATTGCCCCGACTTGACCCGAGTCCAGCTCCGGGTCATCAGTCGCTGCACCTTCACCGGCAACTCCGCCGAGATATACAACTTGTCCAGCACCGCTTGTGGCGGATACACCGACTCGTCATTGCGCACGTCCTGATCCATCAGCGCGCCTGCCTGGGTATTTGGGTTGGCATAGCCGACGTAATCGCTGACTGCAGCAATGGCCGCCGGCTCAAGTAGAAAATTGATAAAGGCGTGTGCCTCTTTCGGGTGGCTGGCATCGGCTGGGATGGCGAGCATGTCGAACCACAGATTGGCCCCTTCTTTGGGGATGCTGTAGGCGATCTCGATACCCTTGCCAGCCTCTTCGGCACGGTCGGCAGCCTGTAGAACATCGCCGGAGAAACCGACCGCTACGCAGATGTTGCCGTTGGCCAGGTCACCAATGTATTTAGAGCTGTGAAAGTAGGTCACGTAAGGACGCACCGCCAGCAATTTGGCTTCAGCCTTGGCGTAGTCCTCGGGGCTTTGCGTATTCGGGTCCAGCCCGAGGTAATTGAGCATGGCCGGGAGCATTTCATCGGCCGAGTCGAGGAAGCTGACGCCACAACTGGCGAGCTTCTGCAGGTTTTCAGGCTCGAACACGCTAGCCCAGGAGTCGATCTTGTCGACGCCGAGTACTTCCTTGATTTTCGCCACGTTGTAACCAATGCCATTGGTACCCCACAGATAAGGCACCGCGTATTGGTTATCGGGGTCGTTGACCTGCAGTTGCTTGAGTAACTGCGTGTCGAGATTCTTCCAGTTGGGCAGTTGGCTGCGGTCGAGTTTCTGGAACGCGCCGGCCTTGATCTGCTTACCGAGAAAATGATTGGAGGGCACCACGACGTCGTAGCCGGAGCGACCCGCCAGCAACTTACCTTCCAGGGTTTCGTTGGAATCGAAAACGTCGTACTGGGCTTTGATGCCCGTGGCCTGCTGGAAATCAGCCAGGGTGGTTTCGCCGATGTAATCGCTCCAGTTGTACACCTGTACCTGCCGCTCGGCGACAGCCGTAGCGCTGGCACATAGCAACGCTGCACAGATCAGCGTCTTGCCTGGGAGAGCTTGCAACATGTGATCACCACTGGGCCGCAAAAAAGGGCGGCACTGTATCGGAAATTTCGCGTGTCTTCAGCGTCTGGCACACTCACAAAAAACGGGCGTGACCACGACGCGGGCAGATAAACAAGGATTTCGCCGCAGGCTGCGGCAGATGACCCGAGCCCACCGACTGAGCACGCATAACGCTTCCTTTTTATTGGGTACCCGGCAGTTAACTGTAACTGCCGGGTACAGGGTGACGCGTTCGGCTTAGCGGCCCGACTTGACCTTGGTCCAGCTGCGAGTGATAGCACGCTGCACGGCAGGGCTCAGCTCGGAGAAGGTGTACAGCTTCTTGCTGGCTTCTTCGGTCGGGTAGATGCCCGGATTGTTGCGCACTTCCTCGGCGACCAGCGGCGTGGCGGCACTGTTGCCGTTCGGGTAAGCCACATAGTCGGAGATCGGCGCGATCACTTCCGGGGTGAGGATGTAGTTGAGGAACACATGGGCGGCTTCGACGTTCTTGGCGTCAGCCGGGATAGCCATCATGTCGAAGAAGGACGCAGCACCTTCCTTCGGAATGGTATAGGCCACCGGAACGTTGTTCTCTGCCTCTTCGGCACGCGCCTGAGCCTGGAACACGTCGCCAGACCAACCCAGCGCTACACAGATGTTGCCGTTGGCCAGGTCGGAAATGTACTTGGAGCTGTGGAAGTAGGTGACGTAAGGGCGCACCGACATCAGCAGATCTTCGGCCTTTTTCACGTCCTCGACGTTGGTCGGGTTGGGGTTCAGACCCAGGTAGTGCAGCGCGGCACCATAGACTTCATCCGGCGCGTCGAGCATGGCCACGCCGCAGGACTTGAGCTTTTCCATGTTCTCCGGCTTGAACACCGCATCCCAGGAGTCGATGGTGTCGACGCCCAGGGCAGCCTTGACCTTCTCCGGGTTGTAGCCAATGCCGGTAGTGCCCCACAGGTAGGGGAAGGCGTACAGGTTACCCGGGTCGGAATTGTCCAGGGCCTTCATCAGGTCCGGGTTGAGGTTCTTCCAGTTCGGCAGCTTGGACTTGTCCAGCTTCTGGAATACACCGGCCTTGATCTGCTTGGCCAGGAACTGGTTGGACGGCACCACGATGTCATAGCCGGAGCGGCCGGACAGCAGCTTGGCTTCCAGCGTCTCGTTGGAGTCGAAAACGTCGTAGACGACCTTGATGCCAGTTTCCTTCTCGAAATTGGCCAGGGTGTCTTCCGCAATGTAGTCGGACCAGTTGTACACGTGCAGTACTTTTTCATCGGCCTGGACAACGCCGGTCATGGCGCCCGCCAGGGATAACGCGAGAAGGGTTTTGCCGAAAGTTTTCATGCGTACAGCTCCTGTTGTCGTATTCAGTTTTCCAGCAGATGGCGCTGCCGCTATGCACCACCCTAGGGTGAGTCTGGCCAACGCTCTGCGCAGTCTGGCAAGGTCAGCCTGCTCTTTACAACTGCGCAGTTGTGCCTTAGACCAGCAGCGCTTGCGCCGTCAGGTCAAGACAGGTGCGCGCCTTGCTCACCAGTTCGTCGATCTCGGTCTTGCTGATCACCAGCGGCGGCGAAATGATCATGGTGTCGCCCACCGCACGCATGATCAGCCCGTTCTCGAAGCAGTGGCTACGGCAGATCATGCCGACACCCTGGCTGCTCGGATAACGCGCGCGGGTCGCCTTGTCCTTCACCAACTCAATGGCACCGAGCATGCCGACACCACGCACTTCCCCCACCAATGGATGATCGGCCAGCGCCTGCAAAGACTTTTGCAAATACGGTGCCGTTTCTGCCTTGACCCGCTCGACGATGCCTTCTTCCCGCAGAATGCGCAGGTTCTCCAGGGCCACGGCTGCCGCCACCGGATGCCCGGAGTAGGTAAAACCATGGTTGAAGTCGCCGCCCTGGTTAAGCACTTCGACGATGTCGTCACGCACAATCAGCCCGCCCATGGGGATGTAGCCGCTAGTCAGGCCTTTGGCGATGGTCATCATGTGCGGCGCATTACCGTAATAATCGCTACCGAACCACTCACCGGTGCGGCCAAAGCCACAGATGACCTCATCGGCGACGAACAGAATGTCGTACTTGGCGAGAATTTCGCGGATGCGCGGCCAGTAACTGTCCGGCGGAATGATCACCCCGCCGGCGCCCTGAATCGGCTCCGCGATAAAGGCGGCGACGTTGTCCTCACCGACCTCGAGAATTTTCTGCTCCAACTGATCGGCCGCCCAGATGCCGAACGCTTCCGGGCTCATGTCGCCGCCCTCACCGAACCAGTATGGCTGCGGGATATGCACGATGCCGGGGATCGGTAAGTCGCCCTGCTCATGCATATAGGTCATGCCGCCCAGGCTGGCGCCGGCCACGGTCGAGCCGTGGTAACCGTTGATGCGGCTGATGATGACTTTTTTATTCGGCTGGCCCTTGATCGCCCAGTAATGGCGGACCATGCGCAGCATGGTGTCGTTGCCTTCCGAACCGGAGCCGGTGAAGAACACATGATTCATGCCCACCGGTGCCAGCTCGGAGATGACCTTGGCCAACTCCAGCGCTGGCGGCGTGGCAGTCTGGAAAAACATGTTGTAGTACGGCAACTCCTGCATCTGCCGCGAGGCCGCTTCGGCCAGTTCCTTGCGGCCGTAGCCGACCGCCACGCACCAGAGCCCGGCCATGGCGTCGAGAATCTTGTGCCCTTCGCTGTCCCACAGGTAGACGCCGTCGGCGCGGGTGATGATGCGCGGCCCCTTCTCGGCCAGCTGCTTGAAATCGCTGAACGGCGCTAGGTGATGGTCGCGGCTCATGGCCTGCCATTCACGGGTTTTCGGGTTTTGCACTGGCTTACTCATATCCACACCTTCTCTATGGGCTCCGCCGGCTCTGTGGGAGGCGCTTCAGCGGCGATTGTCGCGGCTGAAGCCCCTCCCACAGAGCCATGAGAAACCCGGAAAACTAAACCGACAGCAGCAGGAACTCGCGCTCCCAGGAGCTGATTACTCGCTTGTAGTTTTCATGCTCGGCGCGCTTGACCGCGACGTAGCCGGTGACGAACTTGCTGCCCAGGTAATCTTCGACGACCTTGCAGGTTTCCATGCGCTCCAGCGCCGCTTCCAGAGTCAGCGGCAGGCGCAGGTTGCGGCGCTCGTAACCACGCCCTTTGACCGGTGCACTGGGCTTGATGCCCTCGACCATGCCGATGTAGCCGCACAGCAGGCTCGCGGCCAGGGCCAGATAAGGGTTGGCGTCGGCGCCGGCGAGGCGGTTCTCTACCCGGCGGTTCTGCGGCGTCGCATCCGGTACCCGCAGGCCCACGGTGCGGTTCTCTTCGCCCCATTCCACGTTAACCGGCGCCGAAGTGTCAGGCAGGAAGCGGCGGAACGAATTGACGTTCGGCGCGAACAGCGGCAACACCTCGGGGATGTACTTCTGCAGCCCACCGATGTGATGCAGGAACAGCTCGCTCATGGAGCCGTCTTCATTGGAGAAGATGTTCTTGCCGGTCTTCTTGTCGATGATGCTCTGGTGCAGGTGCATGGCACTGCCCGGCTGATCGGTGATCGGCTTGGCCATAAAGGTCGCCGCCACGTCATGCTTGAGCGCAGCCTCGCGCATGGTGCGCTTGAACACCAGAATCTGGTCGGCCAGGTGCAGGGCCTCGCCATGACGGAAGTTGATCTCCATCTGCGCCGGGCCTTCTTCGTGGATCAGCGTATCCAGGTCCAGGCCCTGAATCTCGCACCAGTCGTACATGTCCTCGAACAGCGGGTCGAATTCGTTGGCCGCGTCGATGGAGAACGACTGCCGACCGGTTTCCGGACGCCCGGAGCGGCCCATAGGCGCCACCAGCGGGAAGTCCGGGTCGCTGTTGCGCTTGGTCAGGTAGAACTCCATCTCCGGCGCCACGATGGGCTGCCAGCCTTTCTCGGCATAGAGCTTGAGCACTTTCTTGAGCAGGTTGCGCGGCGACAACTCGATCGGGTTGCCCTGCTTATCATAGGTGTCGTGAATAACCTGGGCGGTCGGTTCAACGGCCCAGGGCACCAGGAATACGGCGTTTTCATCGGGCCGGCAGATCATGTCGATGTCGGCGGGGTCGAGCAGTTCGTAGTAGACATCGTCCTCGACGTAATCGCCGGTCACGGTCTGCAACAGCACACTCTCGGGAAGGCGCATGCCCTTCTCGTCGAGGAACTTGTTGGTCGGGGAGATCTTGCCGCGGGCAATGCCGGTAAGATCGCTGACTAGGCATTCAACTTCGGTGATTTTGCGTTCTTTCAGCCAGCTCGAGAGCTGGTCCAGTTTGGTGCTCATAGAGACCTCAGGGTTGGTAGAGCGGGCCACACAAGGCCCACTCAGTGTTGCCCCGCCCTCTTCCTGCAAGCCTCACCAAAGGCCTGGAAGATGGCGAGATAATTCGGATTGGAT
This sequence comes from Gammaproteobacteria bacterium, assembly GCA_018826895.1. GTDB lineage: Bacteria > Pseudomonadota > Gammaproteobacteria > Pseudomonadales > Pseudomonadaceae > Aquipseudomonas. Next base: position 4,645 of record JAHJYA010000070.1, on the reverse strand, counting down.
CGTACCTGCCACTCGGGGTGCCATTGCACCCCCAATGCAAAGCTTTTTGCTCCACTGACGGAGAACGCCTCAACCAAGCCGTCAGGCGCCCGTGCCTCGACACGCAGGCCCGACGCCAAACGTGCAACACCCTGGCCATGAATGGAGTTGACCGCGATCTCGGACGGCAAGCCGAGGCCGTCGAGCAGGCCACCCGGCTCGATGAACAGCGGGTGACTGGGCGCATATTGAACGTCGAGCGGTTCATTCTCTGGCTCACGGTGGTCCATCATGCCAGCAACCGTATGTACCTTTTGATGCAGTGTGCCACCAAAGGCCACGTTCATTTCCTGAAAGCCGCGACAAATACCGAGCACCGGTACACCCGCCTCGATAGCCAGACGCAACAGCGGCAGGGTGGTCTGGTCGCGCACCGGATCATGCAACGTGCCCGGCTCGCTGGCAGGTCCACTATAGTGATGAGGTTCAACGTTGGATGGCGAGCCGGTAAACAACAGACCGTGCAGATTATCGATCAGAGTCGGCAGGTCGATCAGCTCGCCCAGAGAAGGGATGACCAGAGGCAGGCCCCCGGCGCCCACGGCGACAGCGCGGACATATTTGTCACCCACAATATGGTAGGGGAGAGGACCGATCTGCTTGCTGCAGGCGGTAACGCCGATCAACGGCAGGCGTGACATGGGGCACCCGATTTATTGCTGTTATAGGTTTCGATCGAGCTTAGCCTTGTTCATTTTTTTACACAACAGGCATGTAAAAAATCAAACACACCCCGCTGAGCACCGCGCCACGCACAGGGTTGCAGCCGACTACAGCGCCCTGAAACGCCCTAAAATTGGCCACAAAGCCCCCTTTTAGGGCAGAATGAGGCTCTCTTGACAGCATGGGGGCTTTCGGATTGACTCACACCCGTGCATTTGCATGATTGATATTTTTAACAAAAAAGGTGTTGCATCATGTCGGTACCCCCGCGTGCCGTTCAGCTCAATGAAGCGAACGCGTTCCTTAAGGAACATCCTGAGGTCCAGTTCGTCGACCTTCTTATTGCAGATATGAATGGTGTGGTGCGCGGCAAGCGCATCGAACGCGCCAGCCTGCACAAGGTGTACGAGAAAGGTATCAACCTTCCCGCCTCCTTGTTTGCCCTCGATATCAACGGCTCCACGGTGGAAAGCACCGGCCTGGGCCTGGATATCGGCGACGCAGACCGTATCTGCTTCCCCATCCCCAACACCCTGTGCAAAGAGCCATGGCAGAAGCGCCCTACCGCGCAACTGTTGATGACGATGCACGAGCTCGACGGCCAGCCTTTCTTCGCTGACCCGCGCGAGGTGTTGCGCCAGGTGATCCAGAAGTTCGACGAACTCGGCCTGACTATCTGCGCAGCCTTTGAGCTGGAGTTCTACCTGATCGACCAGGAGAACGTGAACGGCCGTCCACAGCCGCCACGCTCACCGATCTCCGGCAAACGCCCGATTTCTACCCAGGTCTACCTGATCGACGACCTCGACGAGTACGTCGACTGCCTGCAGGACATGCTCGAAGCCGCCAAGGAACAAGACCTGCCGGCCGACGCCATCGTCAAGGAAAGTGCCCCGGCACAGTTCGAGGTCAACCTGCATCACGTCAAGGATGCCCTCAAGGCCTGCGACTATGCCCTGCTGCTCAAGCGCCTGATCAAGAACATCGCCTACGACCACGAGATGGACTCGACCTTTATGGCCAAGCCCTATCCAGGTCAGGCAGGTAACGGTCTGCACGTGCACATCTCGTTACTCGACAAAAAGACCGGCGAGAACATCTTTACCGCTGAAGATCCGCTGCAGAACGATGCCCTGCGCCACGCCATCGGCGGTGTGCTGGAAACCATGCCGGCGTCGATGGCGTTCCTCTGCCCGAACGTCAACTCCTACCGCCGCTTCGGTGCCCAGTTCTATGTGCCCAATGCGCCGAGCTGGGGGCTGGACAACCGTACCGTGGCCGTACGCGTGCCCACCGGCAGCCCGGACTCGGTACGCATCGAACACCGCGTAGCCGGTGCCGACGCCAACCCCTACCTGATGATGGCGTCGATCCTCGCCGGCATTCACCATGGCCTGACCAACAAGGTCGAGCCCTGTGAGCCGATCGAGGGTAACTCCTACGAGCAACTCGACCAGAGCCTGCCGAACAACCTGCGCGATGCCCTGCGCGAGCTGGACGACAGTGAAGTGCTGGCCCGTTATATCGATCCGAAGTACATCGATATCTTCGTCGCGTGCAAGGAAAGCGAGCTGGAAGAGTTCGAGCACTCGATCTCCGACCTCGAATACAACTGGTACCTGCACACCGTCTGATGCACCCGCCTCGTCGGCTCAACGCCGGCGAGGCTATGCCTGCGCGATGCCCATCGCATACAGGCCGACCCAAGCGACTTGCCCAACGAGGGCGTGCTGACGTCCAATAGTGCCTCCCAAGCCAGGTTTAGAGCCACACTGAGCGACCTGCCGCTTGATGCATCCATGCGCCGCCGCGGTGCGCTAGACGGCCGCCCCTCCACACTGACCGGTAATGGTTTATGACGACCCTGAGCACCACACCCCGCGCCGATGGTTTCCACATGCCCGCCGAATGGGCACCCCACAGCCAAACCTGGATGGTCTGGCCCGAGCGGCCGGACAACTGGCGCCTGGGCGGCAAACCCGCACAGACCGCCTTCACCGCCGTGGCCAAGGCGATTGCCCGCTTCGAGCCGGTGACCGTCTGCGTCAGCGCCGGTCAGTATGAAAATGCCCGTCAGCGCCTGGACATGCCGAACATCCGTCTGGTCGAAATGAGCAGCGATGACGCCTGGGTGCGCGATACCGGCCCGACCTTCGTGGTCAATGCTCAGGGCGACCTGCGTGGCGTGGATTGGGCGTTCAATGCCTGGGGCGGCTTCGAGGGTGGTCTGTACTGGCCGTGGAACCGTGATGCGCAGGTCGCCAGCAAGATTCTCGAGATCGAGCGCACGCCGCGCTACCACACCGAAGGTTTTGTGCTCGAAGGCGGCTCCATCCATGTCGACGGCGAAGGCACCCTGATCACCACCGAGGAATGCCTGCTCAACCACAACCGCAACCCGCACCTGAGCCGCGAGCAGATCGAAGCCGTGCTGCGCGAGCACCTGGCGGTGGACAGCATCATCTGGCTGCCGGATGGCCTGTACAACGATGAAACCGACGGCCATGTGGATAACTTCTGCTGCTACGTACGCCCCGGCGAAGTGTTGCTGGCCTGGACCGATGACCCGAGCAACCCCAACTACCCACGCTGCCAAGCGGCAATGAGGGTGCTGGAGCACGCTCGCGACGCCAAGGGCCGGCAACTGATCGTACACAAGATGCCGATCCCCGGCCCGCTGCATGCCACCGTCGAAGAGTGCGCCGGCGTCGACCTGGTCGTCGGCAGCCAGGAGCGCAGCCCCGAAGTGCGCCTAGCTGGCTCTTACGTAAACTTCCTGATCGTCAATGGCGGCATCATCGCGCCGCGCTTCGATGACCCGCTGGACGCCGAAGCCGAAGCCATCCTGCAGCGGCTGTTTCCGGAACATGAAGTGGTCATGGTTCCGGGCCGCGAGATCCTGCTGGGTGGCGGCAATATCCACTGCATCACCCAGCAGCAACCAGCGACCTGACCCAAACCGCAGAAATAAAAAAGCCCTGCCAATTGGCAGGGCTTTTAGCATCTGGCGTCCCGGCAGGATGCAACTGCCGGGGTGGTCAGAGCCTTACAGCAGCGGCAGGGTGTAGCTGACGATCAGACGGTTTTCGTCGAGATCATTGGTGAAGTTCGAGCGGGTGGTCGCATTGCGCCAGCGCACGCCCAGGTTCTTGAAGGTGCCTTCCTGGAACACGTACATCAGCTCGGTGTTACGTTCCCATTCCTGACCATCCGACACGTTAGCGCCGCGATCCACATTGTCACCGGTCAGGTAACGGGTCATAAAGGTCAGGCCGGGAATGCCGATTGAAGCAAAGTTGAAATCGTAACGTGCCTGCCACGAAGTTTCGTCTTTATTTGCGAAGTCACCGATCTGCACGTAGTTGACCAGGAACGGATCAGTACCGTTGATGTAGGCGAAACCGGTGTCGCCGCTCATCTTCTGGTAGCCCAGGCCGAAGCTGTGGCCGAACAGGCCGTAGGTGACCATGGCGCCGAACGCTTTGTTATCAACGTTGCTGCGACCGTCATCGGTGGAGCGCGCATAACGTACATCGGTCTTCAGGGTCTGCTTGTCAGCCAGCGGCAGCACGTGCACCAGGTTGAACGAGTTCTGCTTGTACAGCTCGTCCAGCTCGGAGTAGTAGTACGCGCCTGTCAGTTCCGGCGTCAGCTTGTAGGTGCCGCCGGCGTAGGTGAACTTGTCGGTGGTTGCACCGCCACTCAGGCGAATACCGCGAGTACCTACGGAGCCACTGTTGCTGTTGAAGCTATTGGCGATAGAGATATCTTGATAGTCGCCAGAGTCACGGTTGTTCACTTCACGCAGACGAGCGACATCCAGGGTCAGGCCTTCAATTTCCTGGGAGACCAATTGGCCACCCGAGAATACCTGCGGGGTCAGGCGGCTGTCGCTGGAAGCGACGGCCATGTTCTTGAACTGCATGCTGCCGACTTTCAGCAC
>JAHJYA010000069.1 GCA_018826895.1 Gammaproteobacteria bacterium | reverse complement strand
GTTTTAGCGCGATGCTGCGTTTCTCGATAGCTCATTTAGCCAGCTAAACCTCGCATCTCGTGCCTTGCCTCGCGCTAAAACTGGCTCCGGCGCGGCCGCGAACGAAACGGGAACAGACCCTAGCCGCTCATTAGCCCGGCGGGCGAGCACGAAACAGCTTTGCTCCGCATGCGCCGCAGGCCAGCACACCCAGGCCCGGATGCCAGTCTGCAGGTGCTCCGCACAGCGCACAACAGAGTTCCAGGCGCTGCCCATGGACGACGGGGGGCGGCATGACGCTGGGTAGTTCGGCCGTACGGCTGATCTGCGCCAACTCCTCTGCCGCCGCATGCCAGCCTCGCAACCAGCTCAGGTCGCGGTCCAGGTAGGCACGAATCAACTGCAGCTCTGCCGAGGTAAGGTCGCGCAGCTCCATCTCACCGGGCGGCACATTGGACAAGCCGCGCAGGCTGTCCGCTTCATCGAGGGCCAGGGCAAGGCGCTGCAGCAGTCGTTCGTAAACGCCCTCGCCTGCCTCTTTTCGCTGACCATCGGCCATGTCTCTACCTCGCCTGGGGCCACCGCAATGCGCCCCCACTACAAGCTTAGCGCTCGCCCCCACTGCAGGAGGCTGCTGCGACAGACGGCGGCAGATGTAGCCCAGGCAACAATCAGGGTTTCCCTCCATCAAGGGGGGTCATGTATGCTACGGCGTTTCCCGAACAGGCCGTGCGAACGCGCCACGAGCACAGGCGGGAGCCGGCCCGCAGCCTTGTCGATCAATGATCAGCGCTGCCATCCATACCTCCGGCACCTCGCCCGCTACTCTAACGTCGACAGCCCGATACGCCCTGTGTAAGCCCCCTCACACCTAGCGCAAGTAGCCATGCACGAACAGTATCAGCCACGCGAAATCGAAGCCGCCGCGCAGTCCCACTGGGACGCGCAGAAATCCTTTGTAGTGAGCGAGCAGCCCGGCAAGGAGACGTTCTATTGCCTGTCGATGTTCCCCTACCCGAGCGGCAAGCTGCACATGGGTCACGTGCGCAACTACACCATCGGTGACGTGATTTCCCGCTACCAGCGCATGCTCGGCAAGAACGTGCTGCAGCCCATGGGCTGGGATGCGTTCGGCATGCCGGCAGAAAACGCCGCGATGAAGAACAACGTAGCGCCGGCAAAGTGGACCTACGAAAACATCGCCTACATGAAGACCCAGCTCAAGTCGCTGGGCCTGGCCATCGACTGGACCCGTGAAGTCACCACCTGCAAGCCGGATTACTACCGCTGGGAACAATGGCTGTTCACCCGCCTGTTCGAGAAAGGCGTGATCTACCGCAAGAACGGCACCGTCAACTGGGACCCGGTCGACCAGACCGTGCTGGCAAACGAGCAGGTCATCGACGGGCGCGGCTGGCGCAGTGGCGCGGTGATCGAGAAGCGCGAAATCCCCATGTACTACTTCAAGATCACCGCCTACGCGGAAGAGCTGCTGAGTAGCCTGGACGATCTCGATGGCTGGCCGGAACAGGTCAAGACCATGCAGCGCAACTGGATCGGCAAATCCCGCGGCATGGAAGTCAGCTTCCCCTACGACGTCGCCAGCATCGGCAGCGCCGGCAAGCTCAACGTCTTCACCACCCGTCCCGACACCCTGATGGGCGCGACCTATGTCGCGGTGGCCGCCGAACACCCGCTGGCCACCCTCGCGGCGCAAGGCAACCCTGAGCTGCAAGCCTTTATCGACGAATGCAAGAGTGGCAGCGTGGCCGAAGCCGACGTCGCTACCCAGGAAAAACGCGGCATGCCGACGCCACTGTTCGTCGAGCACCCGCTGACTGGCGACAAGCTGCCGGTGTGGGTCGCCAACTACGTGTTGATGCACTACGGCGACGGCGCGGTGATGGCAGTGCCCGCCCACGACGAGCGCGATTTCGAATTCGCCAGCAAGTACCAGTTGCCGATCAAGGCCGTGGTACGCACCAGCGCCGGCGATGAAGTCGGCAGCGAGTGGCAGGCCGCCTATGGAGAGCACGGCACGCTGATCAATTCCGGCGAGTTCGATGGTCTGGACTTCGTCGGCGCCTTCGACGCCATTGAAGTCGCCTTGCTGAAAAAACACCTCGGCAAATCGCGCACCCAGTTCCGCCTGCGCGACTGGGGCATCAGCCGCCAGCGTTACTGGGGCTGCCCGATCCCGATCGTGCACTGCGAGAGCTGCGGTGACGTGCCGGTGCCGGAAGACCAGTTGCCGGTCGTGCTGCCCGAAGACGTGGTGCCCGACGGCGCCGGCTCGCCTTTGGCGCGCATGCCCGAATTCTACGAATGTAGCTGCCCGAAATGCGGCGCCCCGGCCAAGCGTGAAACCGACACCATGGACACCTTCGTGGAGTCGTCCTGGTACTTCGCCCGCTACGCCTCGCCGCACTACACCGGCGGCATGGTCGATCCGGCCGCCGCCAACCACTGGTTGCCGGTGGATCAGTACATCGGCGGCATCGAACACGCCATCCTGCACCTGCTCTACGCGCGCTTCTTCCACAAGCTGATGCGCGATGAAGGCTTGCTGTCGTCCGATGAGCCGTTCAAGAACCTGCTGACCCAGGGCATGGTCGTCGCCGAGACTTACTACCGCGTGCTGGAAAACGGCGGCAAGGACTGGTTCAACCCGGCCGACGTCGAGATCGAGCGCGACGCCAAGGGCAAAGTCATCGCCGCCAAACTGGCGAGCGACGGCCTGCCGGTGGAAATCGGCGGCACCGAAAAGATGTCCAAGTCGAAGAACAATGGCGTCGACCCGCAGGCGATGATCGATGCCTACGGCGCCGACACCTGCCGCCTGTTCATGATGTTCGCCTCGCCGCCTGACATGAGCTGCGAATGGTCCGACGCCGGCATCGAAGGCGCCAACCGCTTCCTGCGCCGTGTCTGGCGTCTGGCCCACGGGCATGTCGGCAAAGGCCTGCCCGCTGCACTGGATACAGCCAGCCTGAGCGACGTACAGAAAGAAGTGCGCCGCGCCACCCACCAGGCGATTCGCCAGGCGACCCAGGATATTGGCCAGCACCACAAATTCAACACCGCCATCGCCCAGGTGATGACCCTGATGAACGTGCTGGAAAAGGCAGCCCAGGACAGCGCGCAGGATCGCGCCCTGCTCCAGGAAGGCCTGGAAACCGTGGCCCTGCTGCTCGCCCCGATCACCCCGCATATCAGCCACGAACTGTGGCAGGAGCTGGGCCACGAGGACGCGATCATCGACGCCGCCTGGCCGGCAGTCGACGACAGCGCCCTGGTGCAGGACAGCCTGACCCTGGTGGTGCAGGTCAATGGCAAGCTGCGTGGGCAGATCGACATGCCGGCTAGCGCCAGCCGCGAAGAAATCGAAGCCGCCGCACGGGTCAACGAGAACGTGCTGCGTTTCACCGAAGGGCTGAGCATCCGCAAAGTGATTGTGGTGCCCGGCAAGCTGGTTAATATCGTCGCCAACTGATTAGGCCCGGCGCGCCCCTCCGGACGCGCCAGGAAGTTCGACTAGGGGATACTGAAAATGATCAAACGGAACCTGTTGGTAATCGGCCTCGCCGCACTGCTCGGCGCCTGCGGCTTCCAGCTGCGCGGCACGGGTGACATCGAGTTCGCCCTCAAAGAGCTCGACGTCAGCGCCCGCAATGCCTATGGCGACACCGTCACCCAGCTCACCCAGGTGCTCGAAGCCAACGATGTACGTGTCTACCCAGGCGCCGAATACAAGTTGTTTCTGGCCCGCGAGCAGGAAACCCAGCGCACCGCCAGCTACACCAGCGCCGCCCGCAGCGCCGAGTACCAGTTGACCACCACACTCGACTACGAGATCCGCGGCGCCAAGAACCTGCTGCTGATGAGCAACAGCATCGAAGTCCAGGGCATCTACAACCAGGACGGTAACAACCTGATCGGCTCCGACCAGGAAGCCAGCCAAGTACGCAGCGAGATGCGCCGCGACCTGGTACAGCAACTGGCCCAACGCCTGCGGCAGATCACGCCGGCCCAGCTGGACACCCTGCAGCAGACCGCCGAAGCCAAGGCCCAAGCAGAAGCCGACGCCCTGGAAGCTACACGCCAGCGTGAGGCTGCCCAGCCGCAGCAGTCGCCTATCGAACTGCCGCGCCCGTGATCCAACGGGGTCGCCTGATGCGGCCCCGCGGCGCTGAAGCCTGATGAAACTCAATCCCGCCCAACTCGGCAAGCACCTGCAAGGTGCGCTCGCATCCGCTTACGTGGTCAGCGGTGACGAAGCCCTGCTGTGCCAGGAAGCCTGTGACGCCATCCGCGCCGCTACGCGCGAGCAGCAGTTCAGCGAACGCCAGGTGTTCAACGCCGAAGCCAACTTCGACTGGGGCAACCTGCTGCAGGCCGGCGCCAGCATGTCGCTGTTCGCCGACAAGCGCCTGCTCGAACTGCGCCTGCCATCGGGCAAACCCGGCGACAAGGGTGCCGCCGCGCTGCTGGAATACCTGGCCCGCCCGCCCGAAGACACGGTGCTGCTGATCAGCCTGCCCAAGCTCGATGGCAGCACCCAGAAGAGCAAATGGGCCAAGGCGCTGATCGAAGGCCCACACAGCCAGTTCATCCAGATCTGGCCGGTGGATGCCCACCAGCTACCGCAGTGGATCCGCCAACGCCTGAGCCAGGCCGGTCTGAGCGCCAGCCAGGAAGCCGTCGACATGATCGCGGTGCGCGTGGAAGGCAACCTGCTGGCCGCCGCCCAGGAAATCGAAAAGCTCAAGCTGCTCGCCGACGGTAACCAGATCGACGCCAGCACCGTGCACGCCTCGGTCGCCGACAGCGCCCGCTTCGACGTCTTCGGCCTGATCGATGCCGCCCTTAACGGCGAGGCCGCTCACGCCCTGCGCATGCTCGAAGGCTTGCGCGGTGAAGGGGTCGAGCCGCCGGTCATCCTCTGGGCACTGGCCCGCGAAATACGCCTGCTGGCCGGTATCGCCCAGCAATTTGCCCAGGGCATCCCCCTGGAAAAAGCCTTCAGCAGCGCCCGCCCGCCGGTCTGGGACAAGCGTCGGCCACTGGTCAGCAAGGCCTTGCAGCGGCACACTGCGAGCCGCTGGGCGTTACTGTTGCAGGATGCTCAGCGCATCGATGCACAAATCAAGGGGCAGGCCGTCGGCGACCCCTGGAACGCACTGGCGCTGCTGACCCTGAGCATCACCGGGCAACGCCTGGCGATTTCCGGCGAACGCGACGCCTGAACCGTCCGCGGTTTCTCCGGTCTGATCTTGCGCACCCTGAATGCACCACCCCAGGAGTCATACCATGCCCTCATCCAAGCGTACCCGGCCGAACAAGGCCAAATCCCTGATCGCCCAGCCGCTGTTTCGCGCGCGACAGGAAAAACCCGCCAAAGGTAAAGGCAGCTACCGCCGCGAAGCCTCCCGTAACTGGGAGGCTTCGGTCGTTATGGCGGCCTGAAAACCCCGCTGCAGCCCGCATGGCGCCTCATCCGTGCTATGGTAGCGGCCTGCAAAATGTGCTGAGACCACCATGCCCAACCCGTTCTCCCGTCGCCTGAGCCACACGGCCAGCGCCAGCCTTCTGCTGCTGTTGGCGGCCTGTGCCGACACACCCGCCCAGGCGTTGACCACGACGCCGCAACCAGCACCTGCTGTCACCGCCACGGCGGCTGCAGCCACCCCGACCCCGATTGAGACACCTGCGCTCAGCTTCGAGGAATGGCGCACACTGCTGCGCAGTGACGCCATCGCTGCCGGTATCGACCCCGCCCTGTTCGACCGCGCCTTCGCCGGCGTACTGCCCAATCCGGACGTGCTCAAGGCCGACAGCAGCCAGCCGGAGTTCACCCGCCCCGTCTGGGAGTACCTGGATGGCGCGGTTTCGCAGACACGCATCAACCGTGGCCGCGTGCTGCTGGTGCAACAGCGTGGCGACCTGAGCCGCATCGAACAACGCTACGGCGTGGCCAGTGAAATACTGGTGGCGATCTGGGGGCTGGAGAGTAACTTCGGCGGCAATATCGGCACCCATAACGTGGTGCGCTCCCTGGCCACCCTGGCCTACGAAGGCCGCCGCCAGGCGTTCTGGCGCAGCCAGCTACTGGCGGTGCTACAGATCCTTCAGCATGGCGATATCAGCCCGGAACGCCTGGTCGGTTCTTGGGCCGGCGCCATGGGGCAGACCCAGTTCATGCCCACCACCTACAACGAGCATGCCGTGGACTTTGACGGTGACGGCAAGCGCGACCTGTGGAACTCCGCAAGCGACGCGCTGGCTTCGGCAGCCCATTACCTGCAAAGCTCCGGCTGGCAGAGTGGGCAATCCTGGGGTTATGAAGTGCGCCTGCCGCAAGGCTTCGATTACGCCCTGGCCGACCCAGAGGTGCGCCGTAGCGTCGCCGAGTGGCGAGCCCTCGGTGTCACGCCCTATAGCCAGGACCGCGAGCAAGCGGCCGACGACACCATGGCCACGCTGATGCTGCCGGCCGGCCATCGCGGGCCGGCGTTCCTGCTGCAGAGCAACTTCCGCAGCATCCTGCGTTACAACAACTCCACCTCCTATGCCCTGGCTATTGGTCTGCTGTCCGATGCCCTGCGCGGTGGCGACAGCGTTCAGGCCGCCTGGCCGCGCGATGATCGCCAACTCGGCCGTAGTGAGCGTATCGAACTGCAAGAGCGCCTCGCCGCCAAAGGCTTCGATCCAGGCCCGGCAGACGGCATCATCGGCGCCAACACGCGCAAGGCTATTCGTGCTCTGCAGCTGCAACTGAACTGGCCGGCCGATGGCTATCCTGACGAGAACCTGCTGCAGCAACTGCGTACGCGCTAAGCTCCATCTGGCCTGGGGTACACCCAGGCCACAGTGGGTAAAAATACCTTCTGTGGTAGACTGCGCGGCGGCCAAAAGCCCCTCGCCAACGGAGCCTCTACCGGAGCCCTTTCCGATGTCAGACACACCCTCGTCCACCCCGGTTGCCAGCGGCGCCAAGTTCCGCACCGCGCAAGGCATTACCGCGATCAAGGATGGCCAGAAGCGTCGCGCCTCGGCCGAACCTCAGGTCTTCGAGCCCAAGCCCAAATGGCTGCGCGTCAAGGCGCCGGGTGGGAGTCGTTTCGAGGCGGTCAAACGCAACGTCAGCGAGCACCGTCTGAGCACGGTCTGCCAGGAATCCCATTGCCCGAACATGGGCGAATGCTGGTCCAACGGTACCGCCACCATCATGCTGATGGGCTCGGTCTGCACCCGCGCCTGCCGCTTCTGCGCGGTGGACACCGGCAACCCGAACGGCTGGCTGGACCTGGACGAGCCGCAGAACACCGCCAAGTCAGTGGAGCTGATGGCGCTGCGCTATATCGTACTGACCTCGGTGGACCGCGATGATCTGGATGACGGCGGTGCAGCGCACTACGCCGCCTGTGTGCGCGCGATCAAGGAAAACACCCCGCAGGTGGTGGTCGAAGCCCTGACCCCGGACTTCGACGGCGACCTGCAGGCCATTGAGCGTGTGGTCGATTCCGGCCTTGAGGTGTTCGCGCAGAACGTCGAGACGGTCAAGCGCCTGACCCACGTCGTGCGTGACCCGCGTGCCGGCTACGAGAAGACCCTGAATGTGCTGGCCCACGCCAAGCGCCACCGTCCGGCCATGCTGACCAAGACCAGCCTGATGCTTGGCCTGGGCGAGACCGACGAGGAAGTACTCGAGACCATGGATGATCTGCGTGCCATCGGCGTGGACATCCTCACCCTCGGCCAGTACCTGCAACCCACGCGCAATCACCTGAAAGTGCAGCGCTGGGTCAGCCCGGAAGAATTCAACCGCTTTCGCGAGATCGGCCTGGCAAAGGGCTTTATGGAAGTCGCCGCCGGCCCGCTGGTACGCTCCAGCTACCGCGCCGACCGGGTGTTCGAGAAGAACAACCTGGGCCTCGCCGCCCCTGTACCGGTTCCGGGCCAGTCGCTGGATAACAACCTGATTCCGGCGCTTAACCTGAACTGACGACTCCCGGGTTACGCCTTCGGCTAACCCAGGCTACGGCGGTCCAAAACGCTACAACATATACGTAAAACAAAGGGACGCCTCGGCGTCCCTTTCTCGTTGCTGCGCTATCGCACCCTACGGATAACCTAACTGTTTGCGCAGAGCCTGCTCCAGGCGCTGTGCAACCTCGTCGAGCGAGGGCGGCGTCTCCAGCAAATCCTTGAGCTGGACCATCTTCAGTCCGCTGTAACCGCAAGGGTTGATACGTGCGAACGGCGACATGTCCATGTCCACATTGAGCGCCAGGCCGTGGAACGAGCAGCCGCGGCGCACCCGCAAGCCCAGCGACGCGATCTTCTCGCCATTGACATAGACTCCCGGAGCATCGGCTTTCGGCGCGGCCTCGACGCCATAGCTGGCCAACAGGTCGACCAGACTTAGCTCCATGGCCGACACCAGCTCACGCACGCCCAGCCCCAGACGGCGCAGATCGAGCATAAGGTAAGCCACCAACTGGCCTGGGCCGTGGTAGGTCACCTGACCGCCGCGCTCGACCTGAATCACTGGAATATCGCCGGGCGCCAGCAGGTGTTCGGCCTTGCCGGCCTGGCCCTGGGTGAACACGTGCGGGTGTTGCAGCAGCCAGATTTCATCAGGCGTGTGCTCATCGCGCTCGGCGGTCAGGCGACGCATCGCTTCCAGGGTCGGCAGGTAATCCACCAAACCAAGATGGCGTACCACGCAGTCCGGCACTAGAGCACCATGTGTACGCGGCCGGTGGCGCGCAGGTCGGCATTGATCGCTTGCAGCTGCTCGATGCCGGTAGCGGTGATCAGCACCTGCACCGACAAAAAGCGACCCGTGCGGCTGTCGCGGGCAACCAGAGAGGTGGCGTCGAAATCCGGCGCATGGCGTTGGATCACTTCGATCACCAGTTCATGGAAGCCCTCGCCCGCTTCACCGATCACCTTGATCGGGTAACGCTCGCAGGGGAACTCGATTTTCGGCGCTTGGGTATCGGTCTCAGTCATGGCTCATGCAGGCACGTGGCCTGTCCTTCACATGCGCCCCGGGCGGGGCGCGGTCTTCAGATCAATTGAACAGCCCGAAGAAGAACAAGCGAACGCTGTCCCACAGACGACGGAAGAAGCCGCCTTCTTCAACGGTTTCCAGGGCGACCAGATCAGCGCTGTGCACCACTTCGTCAGCCAGTTTCACTTCCACCTTGCCGATCACATCGCCCTGCTGAATCGGGGCCACCAGCTGCGGGTTGAGGGTCATGCTGGCTTGCAGCTTTTCCATCTGGCCCTTGGGCAGCGTCAGGGTCAGGTCATTGGCCAGGCCGGCCTTGACCTGGCTGGTAGTGCCTTTCCACACCTGGGCCTGAGCCAGCTCGGCGCCCTTCTGATAGAAGGTGCGGCTTTCGAAGAAGCGGAAACCGTAGGTCAGCAGCTTCTGGGTTTCAGCAGCACGAGCCTGTTCGCTCACGGTACCGAATACCGAGGTAATCATCCGCGCGCCATCGCGCACAGCCGAGGACACCAGGCAGAAACCGGCTTCTTCGGTATGGCCGGTTTTCAGACCATCGACGGTCTTGTCACGCCACAGCAGCAGGTTGCGGTTGGGCTGCTTGATGTTGTTCCAGAAGAACTCCTTCTGCGAATAGATCGCATAGTGCTCAGGGTCTTCGTTGATGATGGCGCGCGCCAGGATGGCCATGTCATGGGCACTGGAGTAGTGCTCCGGGTCCGGCAAACCGGTGGCATTGACGAAGTGCGTATTGACCATGCCCAGACGCTGCGCCGCGGCATTCATCATGTCGGCAAAGGCTTCTTCGCTACCGGCGATGTGCTCGGCGATAGCCACGCTGGCATCGTTCCCCGACTGAATGATGATGCCGTGCAGCAGGTCACTCACGCTTACCTGGGTATTGACCTGGATAAACATGCGCGAGCCGCCGGTGCGCCAGGCTTTCTCGCTGACGGTGACCATGTCCTGCTCGCCGATCTGGCCCTTGCGGATCTCCAGGGTCGCGATATAGGCAGTCATCAACTTGGTCAGGCTGGCAGGCGGCAGACGCTGGTCACCGTTGTTCTCGACCAGCACCTTGCCACTGGCAGCGTCCATCAGGACATAGGACTTGGCCGCCAGTTGCGGCGGTGCGGGGACCACCGTCTGGTTAGCCCAGGCAGCCGGGGCGGCGAGCAGGAGAAGTGTGAGGAAAATGCGCTGCGTAAAGCTGGTGATATTCATCCGTCTCTCTGAGGTTGCTGATGGTCGAACGGACCCGAAAGGGCAAGTTATACGGTGCTGCGCTCGCTCTGGAGCAGCGCAGCTCGCTGCTTAGGCAGGCTGGCGGGCGATTAGTTGCCCATCAGTCGGCCTTTACCAGCGTGGGCTGGCCCAGATTGGCCAGGCGTACGCTGCTCTGCAGTTGCTCAGCCTCGCCCTGGCTGCTGATCGGGCCGAGGCGCACGCGGTGCAGAATCTGCTGGTTGCGCACCACTGAGCTGATGAACACCGGGGCACTCACCGTATCGCTCAGCTTGGCCTTGAGCAGCTCCGCAGCGTCCGGGTTGGCGAAGGCGCCCACCTGGAGATACAGGCCAGAGGCTGCGAGTGAAGCGTTTTTTTTTGCGTCGATCTGCACTGGCACCACGGCCGCGGCATGTTGCTGGGGCGGTGGCGAATAGGTTTCCAGCGGTTGGCTGATCGACTGCGCGACCGGCTGGGCCACGGCAGATTTGGGCGTGCCGGCCATCATCATCGGAACCGTCTTGCCCTGCTGCGCCCACCATTCATGAGGGTCGATGCCCTCGACCTTGACCCGCGCCGTACCGCTTTCGGCATAGCCGAGTTTCTTCGCAGCAGCGAAGGACAGGTCGATGATGCGGTCGGAGTAGAACGGCCCACGGTCATTGACCCGCAGGATCGCCGACTTGCCATTCTCCAGGTTGGTCACCCGCACATAGCTAGGCAGCGGCAGAGTCTTGTGCGCGGCCGTCATGCCATAGAGGTCGTAGGTTTCGCCGTTGGCCGTGGCCTGGCCATGGAACTTGGTGCCGTACCAGCTCGCCGGACCTACCGCGGTGTAGCGGCGGGCATCGGGAATCGGGTAGTACTGCTTGCCGAACACCGTGTAGGGGCTGGCCTTGACCGCGCCGTAGTGCGGCATGGGCACGGCGTCGGGAATCTTTGAAACGTCCACGTCCCACCAGGGCGCGCCGTCCTTGTGCGGCTGGCTGTAATTGGTTGGGCCGGAAATCCCGCCCGAAGGCTGCGGCACGGCAACACCCGGCTGTGGAGCACGGTTCGACGAGCAACTGGCCAGGGCCAATGCCAGACTGGCACAGGCCGCGAGCTTGAACGGCAGACGAAGCATTAACGCGCCCCCCGCGCAGTGACCAGATACTCAGCCAACTGATTGACTGCCATGGCATACATCACACTGCGATTGTAGCGGGTGATGACGAAGAAGTTCGGCAGGCCCATCCAGTACTCGGCACCTTCGGCGCCTTCCAGACGGAATGCTGTCACCGGCAGCTCGTCGCTCAGAGCGTCCTCTGTCGACCAGCCCAGAGCGCGCAACTGGCCCACTGTCGAGACCGGGTCGAGGCCCTGGGTCAGGCCTTGATCGGCCTGCTCACCCTTGACCGTGGCGCGGCTGGCGACCTGCTCGCCCGGCTGCCAGCCGTGGCGTTTGAAGTAGCTGGCAACACTGCCGATGGCATCGGTAGGGTTGGTCCAGATATTGATGTGACCGTCGCCATCGAAGTCCACCGCGTAGGCGCGAAAGCTGCTCGGCATGAATTGCGGCAGACCCATGGCACCGGCATAGGAGCCCTTGAGCGTGAGCGGGTCGACCTGCTCTTCGCGGGTCAGCATGAGGAACTCGCGCAGTTCTTTACGAAAGAAGGGCGCACGCGGCGGGTAATCGAACGCCAAGGTCGACAGCGCATCGACAACCCGGTAGTTGCCGGTGTTGCCGCCGTAGAAAGTTTCCACACCGATGATCGCGACGATCATCTCGGCCGGCACGCCGTAATCCTGCTCAGCCTTGCGCAGGGCCTCCTCGTGCTCACGCCAGAAGTCGACACCGCGAGCGATACGCGAATCGGTGATGAAGATCGGACGGTATTCGCTCCAGGGTTTGACCCGCTCAGCGGGTCGCGAAATGGCGTCGAGAATCGCCTGTTTGCGCTCGACCTCAGCGAACAGGCTGACCAGTTGCTCACTGGCGAAGCCATAGTCGCGGGTCATTTCAGCAATGAACTCGTTGACCAGCGGTGCATTGTCGTAATCCGCGGCCATGGCCTGCTGGGCACACCCGAACACCCCGACCAAACCGACCCAGGGCGCATGCCGTGAAGCCCAGCGACGCAAAATCTGCATTGAATTCATAACCCCAATTTAAGCTTGTGTGATCCATTTACGGTGAGTGTGGATCGACATCAGGATGCCGAACCCAGCCAATAGCGTGATCAGCGAGGTGCCCCCGTAACTGATGAACGGCAGCGGGACCCCCACCACCGGCAACAACCCACTGACCATGCCGATATTGACGAACACATAGACGAAGAACGTCATGGTCAGTGCACCGGCGAGAAGCTTACCGAACAGCGTCTGCGCTTGCACGGTAATCACCAGCCCGCGGGCTATCAGCAACATATAAAGCAACAAAAGCAGACACACGCCCACCAAGCCGAACTCTTCGGCAAGTACGGCAATAATGAAGTCGGTGTGGCTCTCGGGCAGAAAATCCAGGTGCGATTGGGTGCCCAGCAACCAGCCCTTGCCTAGCACGCCGCCGGAGCCGATGGCGGCCTTGGACTGGATGATGTTCCAGCCCGAGCCCAGCGGATCACTCTCCGGGTTGAGGAAGGTCAGCACCCGCTGCTTCTGGTATTCACGCAGCACGAAAAACCACATGCCGACGGCAATCGGTACCACCGCCGCTGCGGCACCGAGAATCCAGCGCCATTGCAGCCCGGCAATAAACAGCACGAAACAACCGGCGGCCAGCACCAACAGCGAGGTGCCCAGGTCCGGCTGCAGCAGAATCAGCACGAAGGGCGTGGCGATCATCGCCATGGCCACACAGATATGCTTGAAACGCGGTGGCAGGCTGCGCTTGGCCAGGTACCAGGCAATCGACGCCGGCATGATGATCTTCATGAACTCCGACGGCTGGAAGCGAATCACCCCGGGGATATTGATCCAGCGGGTCGCGCCCATGGCGTTGTGCCCCATGACATCGACCACCACCAACAGGCCCACGCCCACCACGTAAGCCAGCGGCACCCAGCGCGCCATAAAGCGCGGCTCGAACTGGGCGATGACCAGCATACCGATCAGGCCAAGACCGAAGGAGCTGGCCTGCTTCATCAGCAGGTCGATATTCTTGCCACTGGCCGAGTACAGGATAAACAGGCTCGCCGCACCGAGGATCAACAGCAGCAGCAACAGGATGCCGTCGATGTGCACGCGCTGCAGCAGCGACGCACGGCGACGCAGCACGTCCTCGCTGGACAGATTACGGTCGAAGTTATTGCTCACGCTGGACAACCTCGGCTTTGACCGGTGGGGCAAATTCAGCCTTGAGCTGACCATTCTCGTCGAGCAGCCAGGCATCCATCACCTGCTTGACCACCGGTGCGGCGACGCCGGAGCCGGATTCGCCGTTTTCGACCATCACCGAGACCACGATCTGCGGGTTGTCCGCCGGGGCAAAGCCGACGAACAGGGCGTGGTCACGGTGGCGCTCCTGAATCTTCTCGCGGTCGTATTTCTCGCCCTGCTTGATCGCTACCACCTGGGCCGTACCACTCTTGCCGGCGATGCGGTAGGGCGAGCCATCACCGATCTTGCGGGCCGTGCCGCGCGGGCCATGCACCACTTGCTCCATGCCGAAACGGCCGTAGTCCCAGAACTTGGGATCACGCAGCTGGATGTCCGGCACCGGGTCACTGTCGACGGCCGGCAGGCCTTCGATGGTCTTGGCCAGGTGCGGGCGGATCCACTTGCCGCGGGTGGCCATCAGCGCTGTGGCCTGGGCCAGTTGCAGCGGCGTGGTCTGCATGTAGCCCTGGCCAATCCCGAGGATTAGGGTTTCGCCGGGGTACCAGGGCTGACGGTAACGAGCCCGTTTCCAGTCACGCGACGGCATCAGGCCTGCGGTTTCCTCGAACATATCCAGCGATACGCGCTGGCCGAGACCGAAGCGGGTCATGTAGTCGTGCATGCGGTCCACGCCCATCTTGTGTGCCAGGTCGTAGAAGTAGGTGTCATTGGAGCGCGAGATGGCCAGCTCCAGATCGACCCAACCATCGCCGTTACGGTTCCAGTTGCGGTACTTGTGGCTGTGGTTGGGCAATTGATAGAAGCCGGGGTCGAACACCCGGGTTTGCGGGGTGATCACTCCAGCATCCAGCCCGGCTACGGCGACCATCGGTTTGATCGTCGAGCCCGGCGGGTAGAGCCCGCGCAGCACGCGGTTGAACAGTGGCCGGTCGATCGAGTCGCGCAAGTCGGCATAGGCCTGGAAACCGATGCCGGTGACAAAGGGGTTGGGATCGAAGCTTGGCTGGCTGACCATGGCCAGCACCTCACCGGTTTGCGGCTGCAGCGCCACCACTGCACCACGGCGCCCGCCCAGCGCAGCTTCAGCCGCCTCCTGCAGGCGCGAGTCGAGGGTCAGTACGATGTCCTTGCCCGGCAGCGGGTCGGTGCGCTTGAGCACCCGCAGCACGCGCCCACGGGCATTGGTCTCGACCTCTTCGTAGCCCACTTCGCCATGCAACTGCGCTTCGTAGAAGCGCTCGATGCCGGTCTTGCCAATGTGGTGAGTACCGCTGTAGGCCACCGGATCGAGATCCCTGAGCTCCTTCTCGTTGATCCGTCCCACGTAGCCGACCGAGTGGGCGAAGTGGTCACCCAGCGGATAATGCCGCACCAGCTGCGCCGCCACTTCCACGCCCGGCAGGCGGAACTGGTTGATGGCAATGCGCGCGATCTGCTCTTCGCTCAGCTCGAACAGCACGGGCACCGGCTCGAATGGCCGACGCCCCTGGCGTACACGGCGTTCGAACAGCGCCCGATCTTCCTCGCTGAGGCCCAGCACCTCGACAATCACGTCCAGCACCTGGCGCCAGTCGCCGGCCCGCTCACGGGTCAGGGTCAGACTGAAGCTCGGACGGTTGTCGGCGATGATCACCCCATTGCGGTCGAAGATCAGCCCACGGGTAGGCGGCACCGGCTGCACATGGATGCGGTTATTTTCCGCCAGGGTACTGTGGTACTCGAACTGCACCACCTGCAGGTAGTACATGCGCGCAATCAGTACCGCCGTCAGCAAGAGGAACACGACACCACCCACCAGGGCGCGCTTGCGCACCATGCGGGCATCTTTCTCGTGGTCTTTGAGGCGAATCGGCTGCGGCATCGGCGACTGCTGTTATTTGTGGTAAGGATGGCCGGACAAGACTGTCCAGGCCCGGTACATCTGCTCGCCGATGAGTATCCGTACCAGCGGGTGCGGCAGGGTCAGCGGCGACAGCGACCAGCGTTGTTCGCTGCGTGCCTGAACCTCGGGCGCCAGGCCCTCGGGCCCGCCTACCATAAGGTTGACGGTGCGCGCATCCAAGCGCCATTTATCCAGTTCCACGGCCAACTGCTCGGTGCTCCAGGGGCGGCCCTGCACCTCGAGGGTGACGATACGCTCGCCGGGCAGCACCTTGGCCAGCATGGCCTCGCCTTCCTGGCGAATCATCCGCGCCACGTCGGCATTCTTGCCGCGCGTGGTCAGGGGGATCTCCACCAGTTCCAGGCTCAGCTCGGCCGGCATACGCTTGGCGTACTCCTGCCAGCCTTCCTCGACCCAGCGCGGCATGCGCGAGCCGACGGCGATCAGTTTGATGCGCACGGCGGGCGGTCCTTATTCCTGCTCGGGACCCGACTCGGCACTGAACTGCGCACGGCTCTGCTCGGCGCCCTGCCACAGGCGTTCGAGGTCATAGAACTGACGAGCGGTAGGCAGCATGACGTGGACGACGATATCGCCCAGGTCGAGCAGCGCCCACTCACCGGAGTCCAGACCTTCGCTGCCGAGCGGACGCACGCCCTGCTCCTTGACCTTCTCCAGCACGTTGTCGACCAGCGACTTGACGTGGCGGCTGGAGGTGCCGCTGGCGATCAGCATGAAGTCGGTGATGCTGGTTTTTTCACGCACATCGATGGTGACGATGTCTTGCGCCTTGATTTCTTCCAGGGCAGCGATGGCCAGTTTTACCAGGTCTTCGCTGAGCATTTTCGGGGTTGTCATGACTAACTCGTGTGCCTCATGTTCAGTTCGACGCACGGTACAGTCCGTGCGCATGGATATAGGCCAGCACCGCATCGGGCACGAGAAACCGTACCGACGTTCCGCGCCCCAGCAGGGTGCGGATCTGGGTGGCCGACACCGCGAGCGGTGCCTGCCAGATGAAGGAAATCTGTCCCCCCGGCCCATCCAGGGTCAGGGGGTCACTCACGCTGCGCGCCGCCAGCAGATCACGCAACGCCTGCGGCGCATCACTGTCGGCATCCGGCCGCTGCAGCACCAGAATGTGCGCATGCAGTAACAGGTCCTGCCAGCGGTGCCAGCCGGGCAGCCCACAAAAGGCGTCCCAGCCAAGAATCAAAAATAGCTGATCGTCGGCGGCCAGTTCGCCGCGCAACGACTCCAGAGTGTCGATGCTGTAGGACGGTTTGTCCCGGCGCAGCTCGCGGTCATCGACGCACAAGCGCGGTTCGTCTGCCACGGCCAATTCGACCATCGCCAGGCGCTGCTCAGCGCTCACCTGCGGCGCCTCACGGTGCGGCGGGCGGGCGCTGGGGACCAGACGCAATTCGTCCAGCCCCATGAAATCCACAACTTCCAGTGCCGCGCGCAGATGGGCGATATGCACGGGGTTGAAGGTCCCGCCAAGCAGGCCTATGCGTCGGGCCATCAGGTGCGGATATGTCCGTCGCCGAACACCACGTACTTCTCGCTGGTCAGGCCAAGCAGCCCCACCGGCCCACGGGCGTGCAGCTTATCGGTGGAAATGCCGATCTCGGCGCCCAGGCCATACTCGAAGCCATCGGCGAAACGGGTCGAGGCATTGACCATCACCGAGGCGGAATCCACTTCGGTGAGGAAGCGTCGGGCATCACTGAAGTGCTCGGTGATGATCGCATCGGTGTGCTGCGAACCGTAGTGGTTGATGTGCTCGATGGCCGCTTCCAGGGAATCGACGATGCGAATCGCCAGGATCGGCGCGTTGTACTCGGCAAACCAGTCGTCCTCGCTCGCTTCCAGCACGTCACTGCCCAGCAGTGCGCGGGTCGCGGCGTCGCCACGCAGCTCAACGCCCTTGTCGCGGTAGATGGCGGCCAGCGGCGGCAGCACGCGCGCAGCAATGGCGGCATGCACCAGCAGGGTTTCCATGGTGTTGCAGGGCGAGTAACGCTGGGTCTTGGCGTTGTCGGCGACGCGGATGGCCTTGTCGATATCGGCGGCCACGTCGATGTAGACATGGCAAACGCCGTCCAGATGCTTGATAACCGGCACCTTGGCGTCACGGCTGATGCGCTCGATCAGGCCCTTGCCGCCGCGCGGCACGATGACATCGACAAACTCGGGCATTGTGATCAACGCGCCGACCGCAGCACGGTCGGTGGTTTCCACCACCTGCACCGCCTCTGCCGGCAGGCCAGCGGCGGCCAAGCCCTGCTGGATGCACTGGGCAATCGCCTGATTGGAATGAATAGCCTCGGAGCCGCCACGCAGGATGGTCGCGTTGCCGGACTTCAGGCACAGGCTGGCGGCATCTATGGTCACATTGGGCCGCGACTCGTAGATGATGCCGATCACGCCCAGCGGCACGCGCATCTTGCCAACCTGAATCCCCGAGGGCAGGTAGCGCATGCCCTGTATCTCGCCGATAGGGTCAGGCAGGGTCGCGACCTGGCGCAGGCCCTCGATCATGCTGTCGATGACTGCCGGGGTCAGCGCCAGGCGGTCGACCATGGCTGGCTCCAAGCCATTGGCGCGGGCTGCGGCCAGGTCCAGCTCATTGGCGGCGACCAGCTCGCGGCGGGCGCCATCAAGGGCATCGGCAGCAGCCTGCAGCGCATGGTTCTTCTGCGCGGTGCTGGCACGGGCGATCACACGCGAAGCGCGGCGGGCGGCTTCGCCGAGGCGGGTCATGTAGTCGAGCACGGACTCTGTCATGGGCGGCGCAAGTCTGGCAGTGGGAAAAAGTCGCTGATTATAGCTGGCCCGCCGCCCCACGCCCAGCGCCGCCTGGCCATTGCCGCCAGACAGCAGGGTTTGCAGCGATTCAGGCAGGGTTAAGGCGCGGTTGTTATGATTCGCCGCATCGCCCGATCACAGAATTGTCATGCCACCCAAACCCAGCGCCCGCCCCCTACCCGCCGCCTTTTTCAACCGTGATGCCTGTGCGCTGGCCTGCGACCTGCTCGGCAAGGTGATCCGCCACCGTCAGGGCGATCTCTGGCTGTCGGCACGCATTATCGAGACCGAAGCCTACTACCTGGAAGAGAAAGGCAGCCACGCCTCTCTTGGCTATACCGAGAAACGCCGCGCGCTGTTTCTCGATGGCGGACACATCTACATGTATTACGCCCGCGGCGGCGATTCGCTGAACTTCAGCGCCAAAGGCCCTGGCAACGCGGTACTGATCAAGTCTGCGGCGCCTTGGCTGGACGCAGTATCCGGCCCGGACAGCCTGGCGCGCATGCAGGCCAATAACCCCGACCGCCTAGGACTGCAGCGTCCCAGCGAGCACCTGTGCGCAGGCCAGACCCTGCTGTGCAAGGCCCTTGGCCTGCGCGTACCCGACTGGGACGCACGCCCCTTCGACCCGCAGCGGTTGTTCGTCGAGGATGTGGGCAGCGCCCTGCCCCGCGTACTGCAAACCACTCGCCTGGGCATCCCGGCGGGCCGCGATGAGCACCTGCTGTATCGCTTCGTCGATCCGGCCTACGCGCGCCAGTGCACGCGAAACCCTTTGCGCCGCGGCCAGGTCGAAGGCTGCGACTATCACTGGATTACACCTTCGGAGAGCAGCAAATGAGCGAATGGCTCGCCAGTCTGACCGCCTGGCTAGGCGCCCACCCGCAATGGCTGGGCCTGGCAATTTTCGTGATTGCCTGCATAGAGTGTCTGGCCATTGCCGGCATCGTCGTTCCCGGCACCGTGTTGCTGTTCGCCGTGGCCGTACTGGCTGGCAGCGGCAGCCTGTCGCTGGGCGAAACCCTGCTGCTGGCCTACACCGGCGGTTTGCTTGGCGATGCGTTGTCCTATGGCCTGGGCCGTTACTTTCATCAGGACATTCGGCGCTTGCCAGGCCTGCGGCATAATCCGCAATGGCTGGCCGGGGCCGAGCAGTATTTCCAGCGCTATGGCGTCGCCAGTCTGCTGGTCGGCCGCTATATCGGCCCGTTGCGCCCGATGCTGCCGATGGTCGCCGGCATGTGCAATATGCCGTTTGGCCGCTTCGTGGCGGTGAGCCTGCTGGCGGCGGCCGGTTGGACCGTAGCCTACCTGCTGCCCGGCTGGGCCACCGGCGCAGCCTTGCGTCTGCCGTTGCCGCCTGGTTTCTGGCCGCAAGCGGCAGTAGTAGCCGCTGGCCTGGCGCTGCTGGTGCTGATCAGCGTCCATAGCAGCGCCCATGGCCAACGTCATGCCAGCGCTATCACTGCCGGGCTGAGCCTGCTGGTTCTGCTCGGGCTATTTATCGGTTGGCCCCAGCTGATACAACTCGACCAGGGGCTGCTAGCGCTGGTGCAGGAGCAACGCAGCGCCCTGCTCGACCCACTGGTGATTTTCATCACCCACCTGGGCGACTTCACCGTACAACTGCTCGCCGCCGTGCTGCTCTGCCTGCTGTTGCTGGCCACGCGGCAGTGGCGCGCGCTGATTTTCAGCGTCGCCACACTGCTCGGCACGGCGCTGGCCAATGGTGCACTCAAGGCATTGTTCGCCCGGCAGCGCCCTGACGTATTGCTGGAACCGTTGAGCAGCTACAGCTTCCCCAGCGGCCACAGCTCGGCGGCGTTCGCCTTTTTTCTGGTGCTGGGGGTGCTGGCGGGCCGCGACCAGCCGGTACGTTTGCGCCTGACCTGGCTGATCCTGGCGTGCCTGCCGGCTGCCGCCATCGCCGGCTCGCGGGTCTATCTGGGCGTGCATTGGCCCAGCGACGTGATCGCCGGCGCTTTGCTGGCCAGCAGCCTGTGCGCCATCAGCCTGTACCTGTGCCAGTGGCGCACGCCGCTGCACGCGTTATCGGCGCGGATCTGGTGGCTGGTGCTACCGGCGTGCCTGGGACTGCTCGGCAGTATGGCGCTGTGGCGCCTGGGAGAAGGGGTATTGCTGTACCGCTACTGAATACTCCGTCAATCACGCTTCGCCATTCATCTCGCGCTGCAGCGCTTCGAGCAGCACCTGCAGACGACCAAGGCGTTCCTGCGGGTCATCCAGGGTCAGCAACTGCACCTTCTGCTCGGGAGGCAAGGGCAGCAGGTAGGCCAGGCGATTGGCCAACACGGCCTGATCATCCACCTCGCTGCCAATACCCAGGCCGCTGACCATTGGGTGATCGACCAAGGCGCCGAGCAGGGCCAGCAGATCGGCATCGCCCGCTTGCAGCGGTAGGGCTTCGGTGTCATCCAGCCACTCCACGTCGGCCAGGGTCAGTTGATCCGGCAATACCTGAGCGCGGTTGACCTTGAAGCGCCGCGCACCCTCGACGCGGATGCCGAGCAGGCCATTGGGCCGCTGCTGAAAATCACAGATGCGCGCCTCACAACCAATCGCTGCAAACTGCCCAGCGGCTTCACCCACCTCATCGCCTTCGACAATGGCCACCACGCCGAAGCCTTCGCCCTGCTTCATGCAGCGGCTGATCATGTCCAGGTAGCGCGCCTCGAAAATCTGCAAATCCAGCGGGCAACCGGGAAACAGCACGGTGTTGAGGGGAAACAGGGGCAGGTTCATCGCCATATCCTCGAAAACGGTGAAATATCCAGCGCCCGTCCAGGGCGCCTCAAGTATTCGCGGCCAGGCGCGGAATCAAATTAAGCGGTCGTTTCAACGCAGCAGCAGAATCGCCAGCGGCAGCAGCACCGCGGTGATCATGCCCATCAGGCTCATCGCCAACGCCGCAAAGGCCCCGCACTCCTCGCCTTCCTGCATCGCCCTCGCGGTGCCGACTGCGTGGGCGGTGATACCCAGGGCCATGCCCATCGCCGCCGGGTGACGGACGCCAAACAGACGCAGCAGCGAGGGGCCGACAATCGCCCCAACCACCCCGGTGATCATCACGAAGACGGCCGCCAGCGCCGCGATCCCGCCAATCTGCTCCGCCACCAGCATGGCGATAGGCGAGGTCACCGACTTAGGCGCCATGCTCATCAGCATCAGGTGCTCGGCGCCCAGCAACCAGGCAAAGGCCACGCCCAGCACGGTGGCGACACCGCCACCGACAAACAGGGTCAGAAGCGTCGGCCAAAACAGCTGGCGAATACGCCGCAGATTGAGAAACAGCGGCACCGCTAGGGCCACGGTGGTCGGCCCCAGAAACAGGGTCAGGGCCTCGGCACTGACGCGGTACTCGGCAAAGCTCAGGCCGCACACCAATAGCACGCCGATCACGATCAGCATCGACACCAGTACCGGCTGCAAAAACACCCAACGGGTGCGCTCGTATGCGGCAATCGCTACCTGGTAGGCGCCCAGGGTCACCCCGGCGCCAAACAGTGGGTGGTGGGTGACCGCTTGCCAGGCGCCATACCAATCCAGACTCATACCTGACCCCGACGACGCTGCTGGCGTTCGATGAGTTTCTGCATCAGCCAGCCGGCAAACACCAGCGAGACCACCAGCGACAGCACCAGCGCCCCGACCACTGCCCAGAAATCCGCGACTATGTCAGAGGCATAGGCCATCACCCCCACTGCCGGCGGCACCAGCAACAGCGGCAAGTAGCGCAGCAGGCTGCCGGCCGCTTGCTGCAACGGCTCACTGACCTCGCCGCGCAGCAGCAGAAAGATGAACAACAGCAGCATGCCGATGATCGGCCCCGGCAGCATCGGCATCAGCAGCACGTTCAGGGCCGTGCCCAGCAATTGGCACAGCACCAGCCAGGATAGGCCGCGTAACAGCATGGAAAGTCTCCGTATCGATCAGCCCGGCACTGGCACAAGGATGCAGCCAGCGGGCAATAAGTGGCCATTATAGGCAGCAACGCGGCTGGCCTATAACCCGCCATTCAGCATGCGCCGCCAGGGTTGACCGCCGGCAGCGGGCATGCTGATCTAAGGGTTCATGGAATAAAACAACAACACCCGTCTTCATCCAGGAGGAAATATGCCGTCAGTACCTGTTGCACAACTGCAAGACTACGTGGGCAAAGAGCTCGGCCGCTCCGACTGGCTGACCATCGATCAGGCGCGGATCAACCAGTTCGCCGACTGCACGGGCGATCACCAATTTATTCACGTCGACCCGGAGAAAGCCAAACGCACGCCGTTCGGCGGCACCATTGCCCACGGTTTCCTCTCGTTGTCGCTGATCCCGATGTTGATGGAAGACATCATGCTTATGCCCGAAGGCCTGAAAATGGCCGTCAACTACGGGCTCGACAGCGTGCGCTTTATCCAGCCGGTGAAAGTCGATTCGCGCGTACGCCTGGTCGTGACCCTGACCGATGCCAACGAGAAGAACCCCGGCCAATGGCTACTCAAGGCCCGCGCCGTACTGGAAATTGAAGGCCAGGAAAAACCGGCTTATGTAGCCGAACCGCTGACCCTCTGCTTCGTCTGACACCCGACAGCACCGGTGCGCGGCATGCCCCGCCGCACCGGCACCGCTGCCCGCCTCCCCACACTTTGCGGCATACTCGCGTCATACCCACCCCGGAACGTCGCCATGCCCCGCTTAACAGCCCTGGCCCCCTTGAGCCTCAGCCTGCTGCTTGCCGCCTGCGGCGAGGGCGAACCTCTACTCCCGGCCGACGCCGTGCTGCCCGACGGCACGCGCTATTACGGCAGCCTGGTAGACGGCCGCCTGCAGGGTGAAGGTCGCCTGGATTACCCAGACGGCAGCACTTATCGCGGCAACTTCGTGGCAGGACGTTTCGCTGGCGAAGGCCGTCTGGAGCGTCAGGGCGAGATTTATCAGGGCCAATTCAAGGACGGTTTGTTCGACGGACTGGGGCTTTATCTGTATGCCGACGGCAGCCAATACCAGGGACAGTTCAGCGCCGGCCAGGCGAGCGGCCAGGGTATGCGCACCGACGCCCAGGGCAATCAGTTCAGTGGCCTGTTTGTCGCCGGCGTGCTGCAAGGCCCCGGCAGTTACCGAGGTGCCGAGGGCGACCTATACAGCGGCGGTTTCGAGGCTGACCAGTTTCATGGCCAAGGCCGCTACCAGAGCACCGACGGTTCGGTCTGGAGCGGCCAATTCAAGAATGGCAGCCTGAGCGGCGAGGGCCAGTACCTCGGCACGGACGGCAGCAGTTACCAGGGTCAGTTCCGCGACTGGCTGTACCACGGCAAGGGGCAACTGAGCCAAGCCGACGGCAGTATCTATATCGGCCAGTTCGTACGCGATGAGTTCCATGGGCAAGGCGTGCTGACCCACGCCGATGGCCAGGCCGAGGCCGGCACCTGGGCAACCGGGCGCCGCATACGCGATGACGCCGAGCGCCTGCTACCTGACCCGCTGGAGATCGCCCTACTCGATCAAGGCCGTCTGCTGGATGAGGCGCTGGCCGCCGTGCCGACCTCAAGCCCTGCGCCGGAACTCTACACACTGACCCTGGCAGGCGACGGCAAGCAGAGCGTATTTCTGCGCGAAGCCGACTACGTCACCAACCTGCTAACCGAGCGCTTCGCCGCCCACGGCAGCGTCACCCTGGTCAACCATCGCGACCACCTCGCCGACCGCCCGTTGGCTACCCGTGAGAATCTCGCGCGGGCGATACAGACTCTGGCCGAACGCAGCGGCCCGGAAGATGTCGTGTTCCTTTACCTGACCAGCCACGGCTCGGCGAGCCACGCACTGAATCTCGACCAACCGCGCCTGCAACTGGCCGACCTCGCCGCGCGCGACCTGGCGACCCTGCTGCAGCCCCTGGCGGACCGGCATAAGGTGGTGGTGATTTCGGCCTGCTACTCCGGCGGCTTTATCCCGCCACTCAAGGACGACAAGACCCTGATCATGACCGCTGCCCGCTCCGACCGGGTGTCCTTCGGCTGCTCGGAAGAAGCCGACTTCACTTACTTCGGCCGCGCCCTATTCGCCGACGCCCTGAGCCAGACCGATGACCTGCAAAAGGCCTTCGACCTGGCCGCCGCGCATGTTGCCGAACGCGAGCAGGCCGACGGCTTCGAAGCCTCACAACCGCAACTCTGGGCACCGCCTGCGGTTCTCAACCAATGGCGCCGGGTACGTGATGCCCAGTCGGCGTCACACGACTAATTGCAGGGCCACGAGCGGAGACCACTAGCCTTATGTATTTGACCCCGCAGCATATTCTTCTCGCCGGCGCGACCGGCCTCACCGGCGAGCACCTGCTCGACCGCCTGCTCAGCGAGCCGACCGTCAGCCGCGTGCTGGCCCCCAGCCGCCGACCACTGGCCGAACACCAGCACCTGGAAAACCTGATCGGTGAACTGGGCGACCTGCTACCGCAGTTGCAAGGACCGGTGGACACCGCCTTCTGCTGCCTGGGCACGACCATCAAACAGGCTGGTTCCCAGGCCGCGTTTCGCGCCGTCGACCATGACCTGGTGGTGGCCTTTGCAGAGTGCGCCTGAGAGCTCGGTGCCCGCCACCTGCTGGTAATCAGCGCGCTGGGCGCCGATCCGGCCTCCTCGGTGTTCTACAACAGGGTCAAAGGTGAGACCGAACAGGCGCTGATCGCCCAGAACTGGCCGCAATTGACCCTGGCCAGGCCATCGCTGCTGCTCGGCCCACGCAACGACTTCCGCCTCGGCGAACGCCTGGCCGCACCCTTGATGCGCTGGCTGCCCGGTCGCTACCGCGGCATCGAGGTCGCCGTGCTGGCCCGCGCTCTGTGGCGCCTGGCTCTGGAGGAAGACCAGGGCGTGCGCGTGATAGAGTCCGACCACTTACGCCGCCTGGGCCGTTGAGCCCATTCACCGACAAGAGAATGCCCATGACTTCATCCCACAACAGCCTGATCGAGGCGCTGGAAGCCGCCGACATGCTGGAAATCGACGGCTTGCATGCCTGGCAGTTCAGCCTCGACAAGGAACTGCTCGCCCAGGTCGCCTCGGGCTCAGCCGATGCGGACAGCACAGCGCGGCCCTTGCTGGGGATCGAGTGCATCGACGGCCGCACACACCGCAGCTGGCGCTTCAGCCTCGGCGAAGTGCGTGCGGCGCAGTACCAGAGTGAAGACGCCTGCTGGCAGCTCAAGGCCGGCGAAGAGGAGCACCAGCTACGCTGCTTCGATGCCATTAGCGGCGACAACGAAGACGACGGCGAAGAGCCTATTACCGAGTAACAGGCTTAGGCCACGCGGCGCACAAACACCTGATCCATGACCCGCTGCATGATGCGTTGGGTGGCACTGATCTCACGGTCGTCACCCTGGTCATTGATGCACAGGCTGAGCTTGCGCCCCAGCACTTGCTGCTCGATAAAGGCGCCGACCTGCTCGGCATCGGTGTCGAAATCATCGGTCATCAGGTAAGCGCACTCGTCAGCGCGCACCTCGCCACGGCCCAGGGTCAGGCACCAGTCGCCGTACAGGTTGGCAAGAATGCTCTGGCCGCTAACCCGGCGGAACTTCTCTTCACGCACCTCACGAAAGATCGCCGGATGCGCCGCCTCCAGCTCGTTCATCCAACTGCGCCGCACGCCGCGCGGAGCATGGGCAAGCACCCGTTCTACCGTCGAGCGACCGTAGTGGCGGCGCATCCACTGCCGGGCGTTGAAGGCATCGTTATGCCCGGACAGGCTCTGCACATCGCCCTGCACCGGCAGCGGCTCATCGGTGAGGTGGACCACGCAACCGCGCACGCCGAAGAAGTCGGCAAAACCGGCCTCGCGCATCAGAAACACATCGTCGTTGAACGCAACAAAGTGCTCGCTCAGGCCTGGGATCAGGTGCAGGGAGGCCTCGATTGCGCGCGACGAAAACGTCGGCAGCAGCTCGGCCGGAATAAAATCGCGGTGATCGACCACGCTTACCTCGGGAAAGTCTCCCAGCCAACTGGGCCGTTGGCCGTCAGTCACCAGAAACACCCGGCGCAGGTCGCGGCAGAAGCGCCGCAGCGAACACAGCAGGTAGTGCAGCTCGCCGTTATCGCGAAAGCGCCCTTCGACATTGGCCGTGGCCAGGGTGACGCCTGCAGCGATTTCACCGCAGTGCGCGGCGCGGCGCGCGCGCCAGAGCGGATCGGCGCCATCGACCCAGGTGATGACCACGTCGAAAGACGCAGCCGTGGCGTTCAGGTATGCAGCCATGTGACCGTACTCGTGTGCAGAGAAGAACGGTCGCGTCTGCTCCAGAACGCTGGCCAACGACCCGACAAACCGCCGGATGTGTGCAGGACCGATAAGGGTGTCGCCTTGATCACGCCAGCCTGCGGGACCGCGCCCCAAGGGCGCAGCTCATGCCCGAGCACACCCGGCTGGAGACGCCGGGCATGCGGAGGGAGGGAAAAATGCGGCGCGCAGCATAACAGCATGGCAGTGGCTTTACCCACGCCAACCAGCGTTTAAAGACGGCTATAAACGCGACTCACGTAGGAGCGCCGCCCCGGCGCGAAGCTTTCTGGGCTATCTGATAGACCGCTGAATAGCTGCTATTCGCCGCGAGGCGCGGGGCCTACGAGAGGCTATGTCCCCGCGCAACACAGAACGGGGACATAGCCTTAAAGACCACCGCTAACACCAAGGCTCACCCCCAGCTCGACCGCCAGGGCAAAGGGCAGCAGCAGGGTATCGAGCAGGGCACTGGCCGGCAGGTCCAGCGCAGGATACGCCGGGGCATCGGCGCCGAAGCGCTCCAGCGGGCAACAGCCGCCCTGCAGGCTGTACCAGTCCAGCCGGGTGCCGGCGTAGATCACCGGGGCGCCGGGTTTGGCGGCATCCAGGGTGCGCACGCTGGCGCAGCCGACCAGCAGCAGCGGCGCCAGCACGGCCAGCCAGCGCAGCGGCTTATTCATCGCCACTGACCCGGTGGTGCTCGCCCCAGCGCGGCAGCATGTCCTGGGGCACGCCCAGGCAATTGAGGATGCGCGCGACGACGAAGTCGATCAGGTCATCGATGGTTTGCGGCTGGTGATAAAAGCCCGGCGCCGCCGGCAGAATGATCGCGCCCATGTTCGACAGTTTGAGCATGTTCTCCAGGTGGATGCTGGAGAACGGCGCCTCGCGCGGCACCAGAATCAACTGCCGGCGCTCCTTGAGCGTGACATCGGCGGCACGCTCAATCAGGTTGTTGCAGGCACCGCTGGCAATCGCCGACAGGCTGCCGGTGCTGCACGGCACCACCACCATGGCGCTGGGCGCGCCGGAACCCGAGGCCACCGGCGACATCCAGTCTTCCTTGCCGTACACCCGTATCTGCCCCGGCGCAGCGCCGGTGTACTCGCTGAGAAACGCCTGCATCGCCTGCGGCTTAGCCGGCAGGGTCACGTCGGTCTCGGTGGCCAGCACCAGTTGCGCGGCTTTGGAGATCAGAAAATGCACCTCGCGGTCCTCGCGCACCAGGCAATCGAGCAGGCGCAGGCCGTACTGCGCGCCAGAGGCACCGGTCATGGCCAGGGTAATGCGTTCGGGACCGTTCATTGTTACTCCTTGCAGCCGCTGGCTTGCCAGCCGGCTCAGTTGTTCAGGGCGGCCGCGAGCTTGCCGTGCAAGCCGCCAAAGCCACCGTTGCTCATCACCACCACCTGGGTACCGGGCTGCGCCTCGGCGGTGACGCCGGCGATGATCGCCTCCAGGGAGTCACAGACCTGGGTCTGCACCGGCGAGGCTGCGACGCAGGCCGCCAGGTCCCAGCCCAGGTTCGGTGGCGCGTACCAGTACACCGAATCAGCCTGGCGCACAGACTCGGCCAAGCCCTCGCGGTGCGCACCGAGCTTCATGGAGTTGGAGCGCGGCTCGACGATGGCGATCAACCGGGTGTCCGCGCCGATGCGCTGGCGCAGGCCGTCGAGCGTGGTGGCGATGGCAGTCGGGTGGTGGGCGAAGTCGTCATAGACCGTCACCCCACGCACCTCGGCGACCTTCTCCATGCGCCGCTTGGCGTTGATAAAGCGGCCCAGCGCCTCGATGCCCAGCGCCGGCACCACGCCGACGTGCCGCGCCGCCGCCAACACGGCGAGGGCATTGGCGACGTTGTGCTGACCGGTCAGCTCCCAGGCGACCACGCCTTCGACCTTGCCGGCAAAGCTCACTTCAAAGCGTGAGCCGTCCGGGCTGAGTAGCCGCGCCTGCCATTGGCCGTCGGCGCCGGTGGTCTGCACCGGCGTCCAGCAACCCATATCGATCACCCGCACCAGCGCGGCTTCGCGTGCCGGATGGATGATCAGGCCATCACCCGGCACGGTGCGCACCAAGTGGTGGAACTGCCGCTCGATGGCCGCCAGATCCGGAAAAATATCCGCGTGATCGAACTCCAGATTATTCAAAATCGCAGTGCGCGGGCGGTAGTGGACGAACTTGCTGCGCTTGTCGAAAAACGCGCTGTCGTACTCATCGGCCTCGACCACGAAAAACGGCGTCTCACCCAGACGCGCGGAAATACCAAAGTTCTGCGGCACGCCACCGATCAGAAACCCCGGACTCATGCCGGCGTGCTCCAGCACCCAGGCGAGCATGCTTGAGCTGCTGGTCTTGCCATGGGTACCGGCCACGGCCAACACCCAACGGCCCTGCAACACATGGTCGGCCAGCCACTGTGGCCCGCTGACATAAGGCAAACCCTGGTTGAGCACGTACTCCACGGCCGGGTTACCGCGGCTCATGGCATTGCCGACCACTACCAGGTCGGGCGCCGGCTGCAGGTGCGCCGGCTCATAGCCTTGCAGCAACTCGATGCCCTGGGCTTCGAGCTGGGTGCTCATGGGGGGGTAGACGTTGGCATCGGAGCCGGTGACCCGGTGACCGAGGGCCTTGGCGAGAACCGCCAGGGAACCCATAAAGGTGCCGCAAATGCCGAGGATATGAATGTGCATGAACAATTCCGCAAACAGGCTGGAGGGGCCGTGTGACAAGGCCGCTAAAACTCGCCGCAGGTTACCACAGCGCCCCGCGGCGGCGCTGCCGTGGCACGCGGCCAGCCGCCGACGGCATGATCAAACGCGCGCCTGGATTGCGCTTTCCAATCGCTTTGAGGCAGCATCGGCCTACCACTGGCATAGCACCTGCATTGCCATTGCCGCCATCCTTCGACGTCGAGGCTCGCCATGCGTATCGTCCCAGCCACCCTGGAACACCTGGACCTGTTGACCCCGCTGTTCGTCAAATACCGCGAATTCTACGGCGAGCTGCCCTTCCCCGAGTCGTCGCGCAAGTTTCTAGAAAAGCGCCTGCGCCGCAAGGAGTCGGTAATCTACTTGGCCCTGGCCGACGACGAGGACAAGCTGATGGGCTTCTGCCAGCTCTACCCCAGCTACTCGTCGTTGTCGCTCAAGCGTGTGTGGATCCTCAACGACATCTACGTGGCCGAGGATGCCCGTCGCCAACTGGTCGCCGATCGCCTGCTGCAGACCGCGAAGAAGATGGCCAAAGAGACCAATGCCGTGCGCATGCGTGTGGCCACCAGCCGCGACAACGAGGTGGCGCAGAAGGTCTATGAGTCGATCGGCTTCGTCGAAGACGACCAATTCAAGAACTACGTGCTGCCAATCAATAGCGATTAAGCAGGCTCAGCTCCCCAGGCTCAGCAGCAACCCAATCCCCAGTTGCACCATCAGCACACCGAGCAGCGCCAGCCGCCAGGGTTCGCGCCGCACGCTCGGCTGCAGGGCACGCGGTGCCGGGCTCTGCAGCGCCAGGCGAAATTCCGAGAGTGCGGCAAAGCGCGCCTCTGGCTGCGGCGCCAGGGCTCGCGCCAATACCCCATCCCAGCCCGGCGGCAGACGCCGGGTAAAGTTGCTCAGCGGCACATAGCGACTGGCACGCCCGCCCTCGGGCCGGGCGATTTCCGGCCATTGCCCACACAGCAGCCAGTACACCAGCGCAGCCAGGGCGAACTGATCGGCGCGGCCATCCACCAGGCGTCCCTCGCGCGCCTCAGGCGCCAGTGGCAATAGCTCGGGCACTGCCGTTTGCGGCGGCACGCCAGGCAACAGCAACGCCTGCTCGGGGAACAGCCACAGCTGCCCGGCCTCGCTGACCAACAGGCTGCGTGGCGCCAGCAGCAAGCCTTGCATGCCACGTCGTTGCAGCGCGCGCACGGCCTCGATGGCCTGATCCAGCAGCGCCAGCACTCGCGCGGCATCCACTGTCTCACGGGCAGCACGCCAGCTCGCCAGGCTACGCACGCCCGCTGGCGGTGCCTGAAACAGGTGCATGGCATGGCAGCGCGGCTGGCGGCTGGAGAGCACCGACGCCAGGGCGCGTGCACGGCTGCGACGCATCGCCCACTCGTGTTGCCAGAAGGCGTCATCAGCCGGTTTTTCGCTCAGCCATAACAATGCTTCACGGCCCCCAGCATCCTGCGCGCGAAATACCCGCCCCGGCGGGCCGAAGGCACACGCGGCGGTAAGGGTCCAGCCATCGAGCACTTGCCCGACTATCGGCACCTCTACAGGCGGCCAGGTGAGTGGCGACAACGGTAACGCCTGCGCCTCCATCTGCAGCAGCAACGCTGCCACCGCACCGGGCGCGCGCAGCAGGGGTGCCAACAGCGCGTCAAGGCCGTCTGCGGCCAACGCCTGGCAAGCACTGCCCAACTGCGTCAGGTCGACCACGCCAAACAACGGCTGTGGTGCCATCACCAGCACCTGTCCGGCACTCAGCGGCAGGCTGTGCTGCACCAGCGCCAGTTCGGCCTGCTGCCCGAGGGCCAGGTCCTCGCGCCCGGCCAGGCTCTGCAAGCTGCCGCCGTGATAGCGCAACAGGCCAATCGCGCCAGCCTGGAGAAACTGCGCTTCGCCCTCCTGCACCAACAGCAGCCCGGCGCCCATCAGCGGTGATCCAGGCCTCGCTTCGCCCTGGGTATAGAGCTGCTGGTTGAGCGCGGCCAGCACCTGACGGGCGGCCTGCGCCTCACTCCAGATCGAGGGGGTACAGGCGAAATCGGCAAACAGTGCATCCAGGTGTTGCTCGACAACCCGCACCACATCAGCGCATTCCCGGGCCCACAAGAGCGCAACCAGCAACAACGGGCCGCGCCCCTCGCGGCCTGGCAGCCACTGCGCACGCACCCGTGCAGCCTGGCCGGGCAGGTCGAGGCCCTGTCCATGGGCCAGGCAGGCGGACAACCGGGATAGGCGGTCGGTCGACATAAGCAGCCCCTCGTAAAAGCAGATACCTGCCCCGTTGCAGCCTTTATGCCGACTCCTGATCTTGCCCGGCCCGACAGCTGCCCTTATGGTGGCCTGCCCAACCGCCCGAGTCCCTGCCCCATGTGGTCGTTTCATGCCTGGCGCCGCCAGCGCATCCTCGCTCGCCATCCTGTCGACGCCGCCACCTGGCAGGCGGTCCGCCAGGCCCTGCCGATTCTCGACGGTCTTGCAGAAGCGGATTTGCAGCGCTTGCGCGAGCGCGCCCAACTGTTTCTGCACGCCAAGCACATCAGCGCTCTGCCCGGCGTCGAACTCGACTTCAGCGAGCGGTTGATCCTTGCGGTACAAGCCGAGCTGCCACTGCTGCAACTCGACGAACTCAACTGGTACCAGGGCTTTCACGAAATCATTCTCTACCCGGACGATTTCATCAGCCCACAGCGGCACCGCGACGCCAGCGGCGTGGAACACGAATGGGACGGCGAACACAGCGGCGAGGCCTGGCAGCAAGGCCCAGTGATTCTCGCCTGGCCAGGCGTACGTGCCAGCGGCGGCTGGGACGGTTACAACCTGGTGATCCATGAGCTGGCGCACAAGCTCGACATGCTCAACGGCGACGCCAACGGCCTGCCACCGTTGCACGGCAATATGCACATCACCGACTGGGCGCAGGCCATGCAGAGCGCCTTTGATCAGCTCAACGCTACCCTGGACGCCAACCCCGACGCCGAAACCGCCATCGATCCTTATGCTGCAGAAAACCCGGCCGAGTTCTTTGCCGTGACCAGCGAATACTTCTTCAGCGCCCCGGACCTGCTGGCCGAGGCCTTCCCGGCGCTGTACGCGCAGCTCGCGCTGTTCTACCGCCAGGACCCGCACACGCGCCTGCAAGGCCTGCTCGCGGCCCACCCCGACTACCGCACACCACCGAATGACGGGCAATCCACGACCAATGGCTAGCCAACACAGCGTGGCAACGCCTGGCGAATGTGCCTATAATCGCGCCACTTTTTTGGCCCACCAGGGAGTCGCCCCATGAGCTACAGCAAGATTCCAGCCGGCAAAGATCTGCCGAACGACATCTACGTCGCCATCGAAATCCCGGCCAACCACGCGCCGATCAAATACGAGATCGATCACGACACCGATTGCCTGATGGTCGACCGGTTTATGGCCACCCCCATGTTCTACCCGGCCAACTACGGCTTTATCCCGCACACCCTGGCGGACGACGGCGACCCCCTCGACGTGCTGGTCGTGACCCCGTACCCGGTTGCCCCTGGCTCGGTCATCCGCGCCCGTCCGGTCGGCGTGCTGCTGATGAGCGACGAAGCCGGCGGCGACGCCAAGCTGGTTGCTGTACCGCACGACAAACTGAGCGTGCTGTACAAAGACGTACAGGAATACACCGACCTGCCCCCGCTGCTGATCGAGCAGATCAAGCACTTCTTCGAGAACTACAAAGATCTCGAAAAGGGCAAGTGGGTCAAAGTTGAAGGTTGGGCCGGCGCCGATGAGGCCCGCAACCTGATTAATAAGGCCGCCGCGGCTTACCAAAAATAAGCTGAGGCATCCCCCTAAAAACCGGCCACAAGCCGGTTTTTTTTATGCCCAAAATAATCCTACCAAATCCAAAACCTAAGCTGGTAGCCTAGATAAATAAAGGGCTACAGCCATTTACCCAACCAACCGAGTCCAATGCAATACAACCCCATCCGATGACTAAGTGGGGGGACAAGTGGGGGGACAAGTAGAAATGGCATTGCGGCGGAGGACACTATGGGCAAGCTAAATCCGAAACAGGTCGAGAACCTGACAGAACCTGGCACCTACGAAGATGGAGATGGGCTTCGCCTGGTCGTCAAACACACAGGGCGCAAGTCTTGGCTACTGCGCTTCCAGCTCGCTGGTCGCCGCAGGGAAATGGGTTTAGGTTCGTATCCAGAGATCAGCCTCAAGAGCGCCCGACTCGAAGCAAGCACCAAACGCCGCCAGCTGATAGATGGTATCGACCCACTTGCCGCCCGAGATCAGGAACGTGAGGCCCTGCGCGAGGCTCAGCGAGCCCAAGAGGCAAAACAGCTCAAGTTTGAAGTTCTGGCAACAGATTACTGGATAGCCCACGGCGGGAGCTGGTCTGCGCAGTGGCGTAAAGGCTGGATGCGCAAGCTAGAGCTCTATGCATTCCCCCATATCGGCAAGCTGGCTGCCGAGCAGATCGACACAGCGCACATTCTCAACGTTCTGCAGCCCATATGGACCACCAAAACCCGGACAGCTGACGAGGTACGCGGACAGATCGAACAAATTCTGGACGCAGCAAAAGCGCGCGGACTTCGTGACGGAGAAAACCCAGCACGGTGGCGTGGCCACCTGGACAACTTACTCAGCCGGGCAGAAAAGAAAAAAGCTCGAAAGCGCGAGCACTTTCCCGCAATGCCGTGGCAAGACGTACCAAAGCTAATGCATCAATTGAAAGCGAACATGACATCGCCATCTCTTGCCGCACAATTGCTGATCATGACCGCCGCGCGCGCGCACATGGTGCGATTCGCACGCTGGGATGAGTTTGATTTTGAAGCTCGTACGTGGTCACTTCCCGACGAGCGCATGAAAATGCGCGTCGCCTTCGTCATACCACTTGCTAACCAAGTCATTGATTGCCTGCGAGATATTCCACGTATTGAAGGCAGTCCATTCTTATTCCCTGGCCAAGGTAAAAGCGGTGTAATGCATGTAAATGCGATCCGCACCCTACTGCATGACATGGGATATAAATCTATTACGCGACATGGTTTCCGCTCATCATTTCGCGACTGGGCTGGTGAACGCACACACTACCCGCGTGAAATTTGTGAAATGGCACTTGCACATGACGAACGCGATCAAACCGAAGGGGCATACTCCAGATCTGACTATTTAGAAAAGCGCAGAGAACTAATGGAAGACTGGGCGAAATATCTAAGCACAAAAACATTATAATCCCTAGAAAATACAGTGACCCAAAATCAAATTTCATAAAAGACAAGAAACACCAATCAGACAACAGAATATTTAGCAACCACAACACCAAGGCAGAGGCCATTTTTCTGAAAGATGAACAATGGACCCCTAATATTCCAGCAAACCGACGCAAGAATAACAACTAAGTACTCCTACAAAATAAGACGAAATACGCCTCAGCTATACAGAAGAAAATAAAACCAGAAGAACTTATCAAAGGCATAGCCAAGCCAATGAAACACCCCACCTAAAACTTTACTTTATCAACCCCCTCGCAACCTTGTTTTCACTTATAAAATCCCAGATAAACCGTTGCAAATCCTTACCCACGAAAAAATCACCCAGGCCCAGAGTTGAAATCTCGCCTTGCACAGCACCAGCTATCTTTTCAGCTATCACATCTACCCGATCTGATTTCCGATATAATTTCTTATCCTCAAGAACTTTAAGGATGGCGGACTCTATGCTTTTAACCTGACCTACCTTAATTTGATCAGACTTGATACGATCAGCTTTATCATGGCCTCGCCAACGCCCATCCCCACCCTTAATAGCACGACGCCTTATCTCTAACGAACTACTACCGTAAATATTTTCGAGCGCAACTAAAAACCCCAGAACACGCCTACACCCCTTAACATGATTAGTATATTCTGCATTATATAAATCAAGACTGGAAAGCGCCAAGCTAGCGTGTATCGCTTGAATGAGATCCGCCTCTCGGGCCGCACTCCTACCAGGCTTACTTGCTCGACCGAACAAATCATTCAAATATAAATCTAAATCTTCCTGCTCCTTCATAGCTGATATAGCCGAACTAATTATCGACTTAATATATTCAGAGTAAAGCCCATCACCACCATAGATCGTTGAATCTCTACCAAGCACATAACGCACGCGATCACAGAGCCTATCAAATTTCTCAAGCCATTTTTTTTGCTCTCCATCAAACGACTCTTCAGAAATTTTACGCCTTCGATTCCGGATCCATCTATCCAGAACCCCGAGCGACGCAGAGTCAGACAAAAGCACTTCATGGTCTTCCAACTTAAACACAAGTTCCCAAGCAGTTTTTAGTGCAACCCACTGAAGACCTACAGTTTCTATATCACCACCCAAATAGTGCACGATAAAATTAACGAGCGAGCCACCTTTAATAAAAACTATAGCATCATAACCCTCAATTAATTGAGCGCTCACACCAAATTCTTTATCCAAACATGATTGTACAAGCAGATCTGGCCGGGTATCTGAATCATGTGGCCATCTTAAAAATAAACCCTCACCCGTATTAGCATTCTTGCGCACCAAAATCTCAAAGGAGTCATTGGTAATTAATGCTCCGTAATAGCTCGCATCCGGCACATCAAACGTCATAAGCCCATCCATTCAACCGTAGACCCAGCCTCCCACCGCATCCGGACCCTTGAGGCCAATCACAGGGCCGGCTTCTTCCATGTTCCGAGAATAGAAGGGCCTACACAAGACCGCGACAGCTGCGACAGCTGTCGCAGCTGTCGCGGGAATTAGGTGCTGAGGGAGAGTCATTTTTTACGAACGGGCCTGACTGAAAGCAGCTTTAAATACTTGATTTTTATAAGTAATTACCTTTCACCCCACCCCTAGTCGTTACATGCAGGCTGAAAAGCCCTCATCACACACAGGAAAATTAATCAACAAAACAGCTTGCAGGTAAAAAAAAACCGCTAAGCAGAAACCGTGAACTGGGTCCAGCACAGGCATAGCATCGCCTCACCAAATCGGAGGCAAAAAAATGGCTGACAAACACGCATTAGAGGCAATGGCAGTTAAAAATCATAAAAGCACCCTTCATCAAGGTGAGCGTTATACAAACACGCACAACTCGTTATCCGAGCAGCACCTAAATCAAACGAAAACGCATAAAGAGGAACTATCAAAATCTAAAATAATTCGATTAAGCCAACTTACTGAGATGCTATCGATCTCTCGCTCCTGCATTTACGACTGGCTAAATCCAAGCTCACCACGGCATGACCCATCCTTTCCAAAACAAGTTCGGCTATCCGGGCGAAGCAGTGGAGGAGCAGTCGGCTGGCGATTGGAATCAATCATGGCATGGCTCGACAGTCGCGACTGACTATCAATAAATCCAATACATGAAGCCTTGAAAAACACCGCAAATACAAATTTATAGAGACACAGACATGAACCAAGAAACCACAAATAAAACAATCCTCTCAGCACTTGATGAGTTCCCCCTACTGAAAGAATTTATTATTGAAGTAGCCGAAACAACACAAGCTCCGCTTGAACTAGCCCTAGCTTCGGCCCTTTCAACAATTTCAATGTTATGCCAGCCATTAATAGATGTAAAACGACCAGGAAATATGATCGGACCAGTTTCACTTTTGATCATTAGCATTGCAAGCTCTGGCGAGAGAAAGTCAACAATCGAGAGCATGTTTCTAGGGTGTATTCGAGAATATGTAAAGAATGCATTAATCACACACCAGAAAGAACTACTCGCCTGGAGTATTAAATTGGAAGTTTGGGAAGCACGAAAGCGGAAAATCATCAAAGACATGAGTAACACGCCTCAAACTGAACCAGAATACCAATTACATGAAAGTGATCTACTACGCCATCAAGAACTGAAACCTGAACGACCACGGGCATTCAATCCGTTTTATGAAGACGCTACTACAGCAGCCCTTATAAAGGGCATGCGACTTGACATGCCTTGGGCAGCACTGATGTCTAGCGAAGGAATTTCGGTTTTTAAAGGTGTGTTTAATGACTTCGGGAAGATTAATGCATTATGGACCGGAAGCACTATAGACGTATCACGAGCAACAGTTGAGGGCTGTTCACTACATGATGCAAGACTGACTTTAGGTATTATGATTCAGCTCGAAGTACTAAAAGAGTATCTAGAGGGCAAGGGGGATCTTGCTCGCTCTGTTGGATTACTATCTCGCGCCTTAGTTTTCCATCCAGAATCGACTCAGGGGACGCGCTTCATAAAGAACAAAACCATCAATAACTCAGTTATCGCAAAATATAACGAGCGGGTGCACAACCTGCTTGAAAAATGCATGCACCGCCTACGCAATACTTCCGAAGAAAAGAAAACTATAAGTTTATCAACCAGCGCAGCTGCGTACTGGACTGAATCATACAACAAGATAGAGTCAGAACTGCAAGTAGGTGGCACTTATGAAAGATCTAAGGATCATGCATCTAAGCTCAGCGAGAATATTGCTCGCGTAGCTGCACTTTTACGCTACTTCGAATTCGGCGAAGGGCTTATCACCCTAGAAGAGCTTCAAGCGGCAGAAAAAATTGTTCTCGAATGCTCCAAAACCTTTCGAAATGAATTTACATTTATGCCCAAGATCATCAGTGATTCAGAAATTTTATTTGCCTGGATTCAATCTAACTGTAAAAACTCGAATATATTTAACTGGGTTGATAAAAACGACATTCTCCGAAAAGGCCCATCAAAGTTTCGAGCAGTTTCGAAACTCAACCCCACATTAGACTGCTTAGTAGCCTCAGGAAAAATAATTGTGAATGATAAAGTTAAACCAGTCCGAATTGAAATAAATCGAAGCTTTTTATAATCCAGTACCTTACCACCGGCCTTGCGCCGGTGTTTTTTTACTTGTAATACGATTCAGATTACCGACCAATCCTCACTTTCCCCATGTATGCCGCCAGCCTCCTTTTTCTGCTCACCCTGGGACAGTTGGCTAGCTGAAATATAATGTTCATGGTCGTCTGTCTCGAAAACGAGCTCACCAACTGGCTTAACGCGCATAGCACCTCCGAT
Source organism: Gammaproteobacteria bacterium (assembly GCA_018826895.1). Lineage (GTDB taxonomy): Bacteria > Pseudomonadota > Gammaproteobacteria > Pseudomonadales > Pseudomonadaceae > Aquipseudomonas. Next base: position 9,710 of record JAHJYA010000069.1, on the reverse strand, counting down.
ATCAAAGCGAGGGCTATAAACGAGCTGCTTAGCAGGCACTTCTAGGTTGAGCGCAAGAGTCCGATGACGACCTGGCGGGATTAGCACATTCAGACTGCTGCTACCGGAAATATGTCGGTGTCTGCAATGACGGCAAATCGGGATAGGATAGTCGTTTCGATTTGCTGACAAGCTTATCCCTGACCAGGAGCAAGCAATACGGCTCCAGGCCAGGGACACCCAACAACTGCTAAGTATCTGGCACCGTATGGATATTGCTTACCAGACGCCTGACAGCATGCAGGAAGTTATCAAATGCGCGGTAGTCGCTTGGAGTGCAAGGCACGCTGACAAAGCCTCTTCCTTCGGGCGGGCGAATGCGGCCATGAGAACGCCCCGACTGATATGACCAACCCTCAGCGAGAAGACGCCTAATCAGCAGATTGATGTCCTTGGATGAGCTGTATCTTCTCATTCTCACCCCACCACCAACGCGTCTCTGTACCTCGCAGCATATGTTCCGGCCGAAAATCGCCATTCAATGAACGCACGCTCGGCACCAATCACGTCAATAGGGTTGCTGTAGTGGTAACCCTTCTGCCCGGCAGAGTTCTGAAAGAAGCGTCCCAACGGATCGACCATGATGTACGACTCACTCATGTCGTCGTTGTCCTCGACGCACATCACCTCTCGAAGTGCGTCATGGCGAGCGACGAAGGCGAGAAATTCTTCGGAGGAAACGGCCAGATCACTGGTTACTACTTGCAGCATGCGTAACACTTTCCATCGGTCTGGCATAAGCGCATGCATGATCGGCGTCATGTCTTCTTGGTGGTTCAGTGCATTGACCACTGTATTAACCTTCAATCGCAGAGCCGAATTCTGCGTCTTTGCGCGGACCAGCACTTCGGAGAGCGAGTCCACGTCCAGCAAAGAGCCACGACTGTCGACGCGACCAATGCCAATGTTCCTGGATGGATCCGCTGAGTCCAGACTCAGTCCGAGCATGGAAACCAGCGGTGCGAGTCGGTCAATCAAATCGTTAGTGAGCCGGCTACCATTGGTGATAATGGACGCACCCATCCCCTTACTTCTCGCATATTCCAGTGCCCGAAGCAGAGCATCGTGGTACAGCAGCGGCTCTCCACCGGCCAGATTCAAACGAATGCTGGACCATGTCATGTGCTGACTGAGCGGATTGGCATCGTTCTCCGGATGAAAGAATGCCTGCAGTTCATCGAGCAAATTACGGACGCGAGTCCAGTCATGCAGCAACTCCCTGCCGGCACCATCCCATTTCGCATAGCAGTAGCGGCACTTGTAGTTACAAGCCTCGGTGATGTGCCAGTTGATAACTAATTCGGAAACGTGAGGACGCATAGCCCCCCCTCCACTTCGGAGATACACCATGATTCAGCTCCTGATGAAAGAGGGTTAGGCGTCGAGATGAGCGACGTAGCAAAGCCGGAACCCGACCTTGACGCCCTTGTAGCTCATCGTCATATGAACAGGACAGAGATTGCGCTCAATGGAGCCACCAACAATAGATTGACCTGTTGCTACAGAGGCAATCGGCGCTGCGCCATGCTGGTAGTCAGACAGCCACTCACCGAAACCCGGTACAGCGAGGAACGGGACTCCTTCGTCGTTGTCGAGCCATTTCAGGTTCGGTCCGTAGTGCATGGAGCCATCAGGCCGATGGCAATGCGAGGAGTTACCACCCAGCCTGCCATCCCCACCGACAATGCCCCAGCCCAACTGTTCATAAATAGGATCGTCAGGCATCTCTCCCTTTTTCACGGTAAGCAGGCGCGAAGATCGCACATGGCTAAAGTCCATCGGCGGCGGAGCGAGCTGTCGCCATTCATCGATGGTCATCAGCCGGACGGGAAGCTCCATGCGCGCCTCATAGTCACGGCAATAGGCGACCGCATCCAGCCAGGTCACGCTCGCCGGAAGATCGCTCGAATCCATGTTGATAGAGCTCAGGTCGTCAATCTTATTTTCGCGGGTCTTGCGGGCTTTCTCCTGCCTGATCTGCCCCCAGTTCGTCCTGCTGCAGAAATCAAAAAAGTCTGCGATGGTCACGAGGGGAGACACCATCAAGCAGCTCTCACCGAGCCGGTGCGGGATGAAGTCATCGGATGAGACCCCAGTATTAGGGCGTGGCGCTCGGTACCCCTTGCCGGCAATGAGCTCACGCTGAATCAGCTTCGCATAACCAGGCCAATTGGCTGCCGTTCCACCTTCGGCGTAATGACGCGATTCTGCATCGTGCTCCAGCTTTTCCGCCCAAGTGCCGGTTGCAAAGTACAAATGCCCGTCCAGCTTGCTCCGATCCATAGCCTTGGGGACTTCGTCCTTATTAAAGAACGGGTAAAGCGGATTGGAGGAAAACTCCTTGTCGCGCTGATCACGAACAACCCAGTCAAAAGCGCCGTTAGCACCTTTCAGGAATATAAGGTTGGCATTTCCTGGAACTGGTAATACGTCCACCCAGCCATCATCGGAGCCTTCAATTTCTTTACGGAACAGCTGGAACAGCTGCAGCTCAAACGCCAGATCTTCTTCGGACATGTTGTAACTGCGCATCACCGGCTTACCCACTGCCGGCTCCATCAGATTGCTGCCCATCATGTTGTACATGCAGCCGATGAACTCACTTACCGCGTTGAGCATCAACATCCGGCCGGTCATATCGAGGTAGTCGATACCGCAGCCATCCTGCATGTACTCTGCACGCATGAGGATTTTGTCCTCATGCTGCTCACAAAAAGCGTATCGCTGCTGGTCTGTCCAAAATGTGCGGCCAGCTACTTGGTCAAAGTCCAGACGACCGTACGCGTGAGGGGCGAACAGGCTAGAACCCACCCCGGTAAAGATCCGCTTGGGCAGTGCCAGACCGGAGTTGAACAACCGATCGGCAACCTGCCGCGCCACTAGAGCACCAACCATTCTTGGCGAGCACGACCACTTAATGAGATCAGTCGGCACCGACATGCCGTGCTCGCACAGAAAGTCGGCAACCTTATGCTGCTCGACCTCGCGCCAGTGGGTAGATGACTGCGCCCCGAGGGTGCGGGCAAGTGCGTCCTGTAATGCAACCGATCTGACGGAGCGCGCAATTTGCTTGGGAAAGGGCCGCGACCAACGACTGCGCAGCTCGTCTACAGCACCACAGATGTGGTCGTGATGAAGGCCTTCGATTCGCATGGACCAGAAGCGATCAGAACCCCCGCCTTCGGTGTTCGGCTTCTCAGTCAGGACATGGACGTCACGCGATGCACGCAACAAATCAGGCATATTCATAGCTCTCTCCAGTAAAGCCACGGCAACAAGGTACCGTGCTGCCTCAGGCAACAGGTCATGGTCAGCAGGGATTTGGAGAGAGAGGGCAAGGCCCTTTGAGCTGATCAACTGAGGAGGCAACTGCTCAGCCGTGGTTGCTCAGGCACCACACGCACTTGGCGATGTGGAGATCATATTATCGAATATGGCCTGAGTACAAGGCCTCGATTGCTGGCGATTCGATCCGAAAAAATCTCAACCACACATAACTGCAATGACATCACCACCAGAGAGGTTCGCCCCATGTCATTGCAGTGCCCTCGCTGTCACTCCCCCAAAGTTGCTTCATTCCATCAAGCCATGAAAATTGGCGCGGCCATCGGCACCGTAGGCGGTGTTGCGCGTGGTGTCAGCGCTGCGCTGGCCGGCGGCCAAGCAGGTGCGCTAGTTGGCACTATCGCTGGACCTTTCGGCATCACGCTTGGCTATGTATCAGGTGCCATCCTCGGTGGCCTAGCCGGCGGGGTTGGCGGTTGTGCGCTCGGCGCGCAGCTGGGCGATACGCTCGACCGCCACGTATTGGCCCATAACCTCTGCTTGCTCTGCGGTCATCGCTTCAACTTGCCGGCCTGATCTGGCCACACCACACCTTTTCTATCCATATCGTCCGGACGGTGCTGCGCAGAGCGCGGCGCTTTATGCCGGCCTGCACCCAAAGGAATCTCAACCATGGCTCATCTCGTCGAAACTATGGCCTACGCTGGCGCTGCTCCGTGGCACGGCCTGGGCAATCAGCTCACGCAAAAACAACCCATCGAAGTCTGGCAACGTGAAGCCGGTATGGACTGGCAGATCCAAGAAAGCCCTGTGCATTTCAAATCAGACAGCATCGGCCCGCTTGGCGCTATCCATTCGTTCCCGGAACAGAAAGTGCTGTTCCGCTCGGACACCAAGGCACCGCTGTCGGTGGTCTCCAACCGTTACCACACGGTGCAGCCGCGTGAGGTGCTGGAGTTCTACCGGGATTTCACCGAGGTCTCTGGCTATGAGCTGGAAACGGCTGGCGTACTCAAAGGCGGTCGCAAGTTCTGGGCGCTGGCGCGCACCGGTCAAGGTGCTGCGATCAAGGGTAACGATCAGGTGAACGGCTACCTGCTGCTGGCCACATCATGCGACGGCACCCTTGCCACGACAGCAACACCCACCACGGTTCGGGTGGTGTGCAATAACACCCTAACCATCGCCCTGGACGGCACCAGCCGCGCCATCAAGGTGCCGCACAACACCCGCTTCGATTCATCGGTGGTAAAGAAACAGCTCGGCATCGCCGTCTCGCAATGGGACGACTTTATGTACCGCATGCGTGCGCTGGCCGAGCGCAAGGTGCAGTGGCATGAAGCGCTGGGCTTCTTTATGAATGTGCTGTGCGAAACCAATCCGGCCGGTGCACTGCCGGAGGTGCTGCCCAACGAGCGTGCACTGCGCAAGGTCCAGGAGCTGTACGAGGGTCGTGGTCGTGGCAGTCAGCTCGACTCGGCACGTGGCACCGCCTGGGGCTTGCTCAACTCCGTGACCGAGTTTGTCGATCACGAACGCCGGGCACGCAGCAACGAGTACCGCATGGACTCGGCCTGGTTCGGCCAAGGCGCGCAGATCAAACAACGCGCCCTGGACACGGCTCTGCAACTGGTCGCCTGACCGCTTACCTACCCACCCCATAACGCCCGATCAGCCTAGTTGCTGATCGGGCGTTTCTATTTCCGCAAGGTGAACGCTATGACAGCTACTCCGTTGAGCAGCACCAGCAAGCCGCGCCCGGCGCTGCGCTTGATCAGTACCAAAGAACTACCGCGTGAAGACTGGTTGGCGGTGCGCAAGCAGGGCATTGGCAGTTCTGATGCAGGCGCGGCTGTTGGCCTAAACCCCTATAAATCGCAGCTCGAACTATGGATGGAGAAAACCGGCCGCGACACCACTTTGCCAAAGGCCGACCCGCACGATGTAGAAAGCCCGATGTACTGGGGCAATGTCCTCGAACCCGTCGTGGCCTGGCATTACAGCAAGCGCACGAAGAACAAGGTTCGGCGCATCAACGCCGTGCTGCAACACCCTGATCCTGAGCTGCCCTGGATGCTGGCCAACATCGACCGCGAGGTGATCGGGGCCGACGATGTGCAGATTCTTGAATGTAAGACAGCCGGCATAAACGGGGCACGCCTTTGGAAAGAAGGCGTTCCTGAATATGTGCAGCTGCAGGTGATGCACCAGCTCGCTGTCACCGGCAAGCAGGCTGCAGATGTTGCCGTGCTGCTCGGTGGCCAGACGCTGGAGATCCACCGCATCGAACGGGACGAGCAGATGATTGCTCGCCTGATCGAGCTGGAGCGCAAATTCTGGCAGTACGTCGAGACCGACACACCACCGCCTGCTGATGGTTCAGCCTCGGCTGAAATGGCACTGCGCGCACTCTATCCGGAGGATAACGGCCAGACCGTCGATTTCAGTGGCCGCGCCGGTTTGGCTGCAGCCTTCCTGGAGCTCAAGGCGGTGCGCCAATCCATCAGTGAGAAGGAAACGCGCGAGGCCCAGCTCAAGCAGATGCTGCAACAGGCCATGGGAGACGCCACCCGCGCGGAGTTCAGCCACGGTTTTATCAGTTGGAAGAAATCCAAAACTAGCAATGTGCTCGATGTTGAAACCATGCTGAAGGATAAGCCCTACCTTCAGGTTCGCTACACCAAGCTCAAGGAAGGCAGCAGGCGCTTCCTGGTCGGCTAATTCCACCCCATTCAACCATTCCCTCCCGTTGGCCAGTCCATGCAGTTAGCGCTGCGTGGCTGGCCTTTTTTAGTTTGCAGGAGAACCACTATGCTCAAAGGTCTCGCTATAACCCCGCCGGTTCTCGGACGGATTTCTATCGGTAAGGTCATCGAAAAGAACGGTAAACGCCTGCCGGAAAAGGATGATCAATTCACCATCACCTCGCAGGTACAAGGTAAGGACGGCTGGCTGCTGCACCCACTCAATGAAGAGCTGCGTAAAGGTCAAGAGGACAAGCTACGCAGCATCCCAGTACGCCTACTGTTCAATGAGCCAGAGCTGAACTTTCGCGCTGACTACACACTGTTTGATCGACAATCCGGACGGCCGCTGTGCGTGGGCAATGGCGAGACCTGCAAACGAGTTACCCAGGACGGAATGCAATCGCTGCCCTGCCCTTCGCCGGATGCATGCCCATTGGCCAAAGGCGGTGCCTGTAAGCCTTACGGCCGACTGAACGTGCTGATTGGTGATGACGATCCGCTGGGTAGTTTTGTGTTCCGCACCACCGGCTTCAACAGCATCCGCACCCTGGCAGCTCGCCTGCATTACTTCCAAGCTATTTCCGGCAATCGGCTGGCCTGTCTGCCGTTGGAATTGCGCCTGCGTGGCAAGTCGACTCGGCAGAGCCATGGCACACCGATCTTCTACGTCGACCTGACTGTACGCGGCGGAATGGAAATGGCCGAGGCTCTGCTGACTGCCAACGAACTGAACGCACAGCGGCAAGCGGCTGGCTTCGATCAATCCGCACTGGATGAGGCTGCACGCCGTGGCTTTGGCAACGGTGCATTCGAGGACAGCGAGGAGGATGCCGGTGCAGTGATCGAAGAGTTCTATTCGAGCGCGGACACCACCACTGCCAAGGTCCAGGTTGAAGTGCTGCAACCAGCTACCAAGTCACTTGCGGGCAAGCTGGAAGCGCTCGCCTCATCAGCCCACTGACCACTACCCCCGATTGAGCCTATCGGCCAGTCGGGCTCTTTCGGAGAGCCTTCATGACCCTGCTTCGATTTCTGCTGTGCCTGTTCATCTTTATCGGCGCACTGGCTGCGGCTGGAGTACTAGTTCTGAGCATTCTGCTGATGCTGCGTTTTCCTCCGTTGCTGATCGCCGTAGTTCTGGCGTGCTGGATCTTGAACCGCCTGCTCAAGCTGCTGCACACGCTCCACTCAAATCCACTCACGTCAGATTCCGCATCGCAGCGGTGACCTCATAAACCTTCACAAGCGGCCTGCCAGGGCGTGGCCGCATTCACTCACCTGGAGAATAAACCATGCTCAGACAGTGTTTGATCTGCGAGTCCAGAGCCGTCCTGACGCAGGAGGCAGCCATGGGTATCGCCCTATTGGTCGGTCTAGCAAATGGCGCGCTATACGGAGCTCAAAATGCGCAGCAGGATGGGCAAGACCGTTTTGGATACAGCGCGCTTCTGAACGGACTGGCAGCCATCAGCCCTACCTACCCAACAGCGCTACGTGTTGCTGAAGATGTGGCCAAGTATCACTTCGCCGGGTTCGACTGCATCTGCCTGCGATGCGGGGCTCTGTTTAATGAGAATGCTGAGGAAGTGACCGAGCAAGCACCTCGGCAGCCATGAAATGACGACTCAATCGCGCGCAAGCCGACCGACAAGACGCTCCACTACATCGATTACGAGTGCGCGGTCATCCGCATCCAACGCAGACAGCAATTCGTAGAGCCTGCGCGCCTGATCCTCCGGGCGTGAACTCCCCTCGGTCAACAAGTCAGCAGCGTCGCAGTTAAAGATCGCTGCCAGCTCCACCAAACGCTCGACGTTGGGCATCACGATCCCACGCTCAATGCGCGACACCGCTTCACTGCCAATCTCAAGCTTCTCGGCGACCTGCTCCTGGCTCAGGTCGCAGCGAACGCGCTGTCGCGCAATCGCCTGGCCAACGCGTGTCGCCAACTGCTTCGAATCGATTTTTGGCATTCCACCCTCCAAGTCAACCCAGATGGTTGAACACCACCCTGTTGACATGAAGGACTTCACGAGCCGAGACTCAACCTTAAAGGTTGCAATTCAACCTATTATCGCAAGTAACACTACCCACGCAGGGAGCCAAAAAACTATGAGCGTCGTCACCGGATTAAATGAAACGCAGATTGATGGGTTACTGAAGAACAGAGAATCCTTCGAGGTCGTCGGACTCAGAGGCAATTTCATGGCGGGAGTTAAGCTGGTAGAGACAAAGATCGAGGCCTTGGGCATGAAGTGCCGGGTCAAGAGCGACCTGAAAAGTACAGTCGTACAAGGGGGTATTCTGGGAGGCGTGCTGGGGGTTGTTTCCGCACCGGTAACGCTGACTGCAGCTGCCGTGGGCATTGCCGCAGGTGTGGGTCACACACTGGCTACTTACGATCCCGACTACGAAATCATCAAGGACTACGTTAACAAGCAGCTCAAGGTCGTCTATAAAAAGTAGCGACCCATTACACGAGCTATCCCCAAGATCCAATTCTGGAATCCAGCATGAGACATATTGCAGTCGCTATTGCGCTAATCGCGCTGTCCTGTATCGCCAGCCTTCACGTTTCTGCTACACCCTATCAAGGAAATGGCCGATTGTTCCCCGACGAACTGTCCAAGGAAGGACTCCCATACGCTATCCCGTGCTTCGTCAGAAAAGATACTGGAGCCAGCCCTGCGCTGGTATGCACTTGGCTTTCAACCCCACGGAACATCGTCGAATGGGATCCAGAAGCGCAGCGTAACATCACCTACAACAACCGCATGAAGGGTTATTGCCGTCGTGGCAAATGCAACACCGATACCTACCAAGCCGGGTTCTATCCTCAAGACATCATTCTGATCATCTCCCTCTGGTATTACGTATATACCAATGAAGATGGTCAGGCAGTAGCCTACGTGATGGGCACCGGTCCGGGCTTTAAAGGCGAAGCTGTCTCCTACCATGAAGCTGGCAATATCCTTCATCAGTTCTACCTTGACGCTAACCTCACTGACGAAGAAATCGTCTATGAAATGGATCGTCATTACACCGGTGGATACGCTGCTTGGAAAGCTGGTGATACTGCAGTGACTCCAAAGACTTCGAGTGACGTGGTCTCGGCACACTGTGCTCCACAGCTGGATGACTCGTGTTACGTCAACGATGTCAAAGTACCTAAGGCCGATCTGGGCCAGTACTTACCTGTAGTGCAAGAGGCGACAGTGGGGGCAGCTGGTGGTTATTGCGACTATCCAATCTGCTACGACAAGAGCAACAAACCAGTTGGTATCCGCGAAGGTCACTGAATATGCATGCATGTTAGGGAGGCCGCTGCCTCCCTAATTGCAATTTTTTCTTGACCTTGGCAGGCTCAGTCACCGAGTTGAACTGAGCAACTCTGCCCCCGCAACCCTCTTCAACAACTCATACACCACCGCCAAAAACACATCCTGCGTCGCCTCATCGCCGAGCAGCTTGCTCGTCATTCTTGGATGGCTACTCATTGCACCGACAATTATCACTAAGCTTGTTGGCGCTGATGGAAAATTGACCCACCCTGCCGATTGAAATTTGACCCAGGGCGGATTGCTGATTTTGTTACCAGCAACTGTGGATAAGTCTACCAGCGCAGCTGCTGTTGCCCCC
>JAHJYA010000068.1 GCA_018826895.1 Gammaproteobacteria bacterium | reverse complement strand
GGTCACCCTGGCAGCGCGAGAGCCGTTAAGCTGCACCAACAACAAGATGCCGTACGCAACGGTTTTACCGCCCCCCCGGGCGGCCCCTTTGCCTGACTCAGGATGACGACCATGATCATTTCTTCTTCTACTGATTACCGTGCCGCCGCCCAGCGCAAGCTGCCGCCTTTTCTCTTCCACTATGCCGATGGCGGCGCCTATGCCGAGTACACCCTGCGGCGCAACGTCGAAGACCTGGCCTCGATAGCCCTGCGTCAGCGCGTGCTGCGCAACATGTCGCAGCTGAGCCTGGAAACCCAACTGTTCGGCGAGACCCTGGCCATGCCCGTGGCGCTCGCACCCGTCGGCCTGACCGGCATGTTCGCCCGCCGCGGCGAGGTTCAGGCGGCCAAAGCGGCGGCGGCCAAAGGTATTCCCTTCACCCTGTCGACAGTGTCGGTGTGCCCCATTGAGGAAGTCGCGCCGGCCATCGACCGGCCGATGTGGTTCCAGCTCTATGTGCTGAAAGACCGCGGCTTTATGAAAAATGCCCTGGAGCGGGCCAAGGCCGCCGGCGTCAGCACCCTGGTGTTTACCGTGGACATGCCCACCCCCGGCGCCCGTTACCGCGATGCCCATTCCGGCATGAGCGGGCCGAACGCTGCCATGCGCCGCATGCTGCAAGCCTTCACCCACCCGGCCTGGGCCTGGGATGTCGGTGTGATGGGCAAACCCCATGACCTGGGCAATATTTCCACCTACCGCGGCAACCCCACCGGCCTGGCCGACTACATCGGCTGGCTGGGCGCGAACTTCGATCCGTCGATCTCCTGGAAAGACCTGGAGTGGATCCGCGACTTCTGGGACGGCCCGATGGTAATCAAGGGCATCCTTGATGCTGACGACGCCCGCGACGCAGTGAAATTCGGTGCTGATGGCATCGTCGTGTCCAACCACGGCGGGCGTCAGCTCGACGGCGCGCTGTCCAGCGCTCGCGCCCTGCCGGCCATCGCCGACGCGGTGAAGGGCGACTTGAAGATCCTCGCTGACTCAGGCATCCGCTCCGGCCTGGACGTGGTGCGCATGATCGCCCTGGGTGCCGACACCGTGATGCTCGGCCGTGCCTTCCTCTACGCCCTGGCCGCCGCCGGCGGCGCGGGTGTAAGCAACCTGCTGGACCTGATCGAGAAAGAAATGCGCGTGGCCATGGTGCTCACCGGCGCCAAGTCGATCAGCGAAATCAGCCGTGATTCGCTGGTGCGCGAGCTGGGCGTCTAGCCTGGCTGAATACGGGCGTCGCCCAGACGCCCGTTTATAAAAAAGGCCGCATGAACGGCCTGCACTTACCGTGATGCCTGGAGTAGCCATGAGCCTGCCTGCCGCCTTTCTGGCCGAGGTCGAACGCCTGATCCCGCCAACCCGCCGCTTCGACGACCCGCTGTCGACCCTGGCGTTCGGCACCGACGCCAGCTTCTACCGGCTGATCCCCAAGCTGGTGGTGCGCGTCGAGTCCGAGGACGAGGTGGTCGGCCTGCTCAAGCTGGCCAGTGCCGAACAGGTGCCGGTGACCTTCCGTGCGGCAGGCACCAGCCTCTCCGGCCAGGCGCTCAGCGATTCAGTGTTGATCGTGCTCGGCGATAACTGGAACGGCCGTGAAGTGCGTGGCGAAGGTGCGCAGATCCGCCTGCAACCTGGGGTTATCGGCGCCCAGGCCAACGCCGTGCTGGCGCCCTTTCAGCGTAAGATCGGTCCCGACCCGGCCTCGATCAACGCCTGCAAGATCGGCGGCATCGTCGCCAACAACGCCAGCGGCATGTGCTGCGGCACGGCGCAAAACAGCTACCACACCCTGGCCGGCATCCGCTTGGTGCTGGCCGACGGCAGCGTGCTCGACAGCGAAGACCCGGCCAGCGTGGAGGCCTTCAGCAGCCTGCACGCCGAGTTGCTCGCACGCCTGGCCGAGCTCGGCCGGCAGACCCGCGCCAACCCCGAGTTGGCAGCGCGCATCCGCCACAAATACCGGCTGAAGAACACCACCGGGCTGTCGCTCAACGCCCTGGTCGACTACGACCAGCCGCTGGATATCCTCAGCCACCTGATGGTCGGCTCGGAAGGCACCCTGGGTTTTATCAGCGCGGTGACCTACGACACCGTGCCGGACCATCCGCACAAGGCCAGCGCGCTGATCGTCTTCCCCGATGTCGCCACCTGCTGCCATGCCGTGACGGTGCTCAAACAGCAACCGGTCGCCGCCGTGGAGCTGCTCGACCGGCGCAGTATGCGTTCGGTGGAGAACAAGCCAGGTATGCCCGAGTGGGTGCGCAGCCTGTCGAACACCGCCTGCGCGCTGCTGGTGGAAACCCGCGCGGCCAGCGACAGCCTGCTGCAGGAGCAGATCACCCAGGTGATGACGTCCATCGGCCACTTCCCGGTGGATAAGCAGGTCGACTTCAGCAGCGATCCGCTGGTCTACAACCAGCTCTGGAAGATCCGCAAGGACACCTTCCCCGCCGTCGGTGCCGTGCGCCAGACCGGCACCACGGTGATCATCGAAGACGTCACCTTCCCTATCGAGAGCCTCGCTGAGGGGGTTAACCGCCTGCTGGCGCTGTTCGACCGCCACGGCTACGACGAGGCGATCATTTTCGGCCACGCCCTGGAAGGCAACCTGCACTTCGTTTTCACCCAGGCCTTCGACACGCCTGAGCAGATCGCCCGCTACGCGGCCTTTATGGACGAGGTGGCACAGCTTGTAGCGGTGGAGTTCGGCGGCTCGCTCAAGGCCGAGCACGGCACCGGGCGCAACATGGCGCCCTTCGTCGAGCTGGAATGGGGCCACGATGCCTACCAGTTGATGTGGCAGCTAAAACGCCTGCTCGACCCCAAGGGCATCCTCAACCCGGACGTGGTGCTGTGCGACGACCCGGACATCCACCTCAAGCACCTCAAGCCGCTGCCGGCGGCCGATGCGCTGGTCGACACCTGCATCGAGTGCGGTTTCTGCGAACCGGTGTGCCCGTCCAAAGGACTGACCCTGAGCCCGCGACAGCGCATCGTCATCTGGCGCGACATCCAGGCGAAAAAACGCGCCGGCATCGACACCACAGCGCTGGAGCGCGATTACCAGTACCACGGCCTCGACACCTGCGCCGCCACCGGCCTGTGTGCCCAGCGCTGCCCGGTGGGCATCAACACCGGCGACCTGGTACGGGCACTGCGCGCACGAGATGCGACCCACACAAAAACCGCCACCTGGCTGGCCGAGCACTTTCATCAAACGCTGCTGGCGGCACGCTTCACCCTGCACGTAGCCAATGGCGCACGCCTGCTGTTGGGTGCCCCACGCCTGGCCCGCGCATCGGCAATGTTGAGCAGGGCCAGCCAGGGCCGCGTGCCGCAGTGGACGCCGGCCATGCCGCAGCCGCTGCAACGCCTCAACCTGCCCAGCCCGCGCAGCGACGATACACGCCCGCGCGTGGTCTACCTGGCTGCCTGCGTCTCCCGCGCCATGGGTCCGGCCGCAGGCGACCGCGAGCAGCAGCCACTGCTCGACAAGACCCGTGCCCTGCTGGAAAAAGCCGGTTACCAGGTGATCTTCCCCGCGCAGCTGGATGAACTGTGCTGCGGCCAGCCGTTCGCCTCCAAAGGCTACGCCGCCCAGGCCGACGCCAAGCGCCAGGAACTGATCGACGCCCTGCTCAAAGCCAGCCGCGGCGGGCTCGATCCGATCTACTGCGACACCAGCCCCTGCACCCTGCGCCTGTTGCAGGACGGCCTCGACCCACGCCTGCAGATCCATGATCCGGTGCGTTTTATCCGCGAGCATCTGCTCGACCGCCTGGACATTCAGCCCCAGGCTGAGCCCGTGGCCGTACACGTCACCTGCAGCACCCAGCACCTCGGCGAGGCCCAGGCGCTGATCGACATCGCCCGACGCTGCGCCCGCGAGGTGGTGATCCCGGAAGGAATTCACTGCTGCGGCTTCGCCGGCGACAAGGGCTTCACCACGCCGCAGCTCAATCAACATGCTCTGCGCACCTTGAAGGACGCGGTACAACACTGCAGCGAAGGCCTGTCGACCAGCCGCACCTGCGAGATTGGTTTGTCCAGCCATAGCGGTATCGATTACCACAGCCTGGTCTACCTCCTCGATCGTGTATCCCGGCCGTTAGCGGCCGTTTGACAGCAAAAACATTGAACACCGGCCGCAGCAGGTCGGTCAGCTATTCAGAGCCCGAATGACTCGGGCAGACATCGAACACGGCGATCAGCTGAGGTCGCTGGAAGATTTCTGCACAAGAGGATGATCTGATGAAGCGCACCGCATTGTTTTTCGCTGCCGCCGTACTCGCCGCCCCGGCTTTCGCCGACGACCTGTGCACCGTCAACCTGCAGAAGCTGGATGACAATCTAACCACCTCCACCGTCGGCTCACCGCTCAAGGAGCAGGTGGAAGAAGCGCACCAGGCCGCCCTGAAAGCGCAGAGCGCTGGCGACCTGCAAGCCTGTGGCACTCACGCTGAAAAAGCGTTGCAAATGCTTGAGCGCCCAAGCACTGACGGTTCCAGTAGCAGCTGAGCCCGAACACGGCGACCGGCCTGGCCGGTCGCCGTGACCTTTCATCGCCTACCCCGTCATCGCCCTCCTGCATTTCCTACAGTCAAAGCTCCCTCACACAGGAGTAATGACCATGCGCCGCCTGACCCTGCTGTTTTCCACACTACTGCTCAGCGCCTCTGCCTGGGCCATGCACTGCCCTGCCGACATGGCCAAGATCGATGCGCTGCTGAAAAGCGATCCCCCTAGTGACGCCACTGTCCTGGCGCAGGTACAACAACTGCGCGCCGAAGGCGAGGCGCAACACAAGGCAGGCAACCATGACCAATCCGTGAAAAGCCTGGGTGAAGCGCTGCAGTTACTGGAAGCCAGTAACTGATGCTCGGCTAGGAGCCTGTCGGGCTTGACCGTTCGTAGCGAGGGAAAGACCGGTTTGCGGCAGTTTTGCTGCTTTACCGAGGCGAATAGCGAGCTATTTAACGAGGGAAAGCAGCAAAAATGACCAAATTCGGCTTTTCCGCAGTAGAACAGTGTTAAGTCCGACAGGCTCCTAGAGCGCGTCAGCAGCCACACGTAACGAGCTAACGCGCCGCGCCGTTCAAAAATCGCTGGCACGGGAAGACATGGCAGCAGCGCCTAACAGCGCAGCCGCCACCCGGCGCACCTCGGCCAGATCGATCGGCTTGCTCAGGCAGGCTTGCGCGCCCTGGCCCAGAACCTCGGCGCATACGCTCTGATCGGCCGAAGCACTGATCACCAACACCGGCACGCCACTCAGGTGCGGCTCGCGGCGCATGTGCTGGAGGATGCTCAGGCCATCGCCATCCGGCAAATCGAGGTCGAGCACCACCAAATTTGGCGTGCTCTGCGCCAGTTCCGCCAGGGCGCGCTGCACCGAGCCCACGCCCCTGACCTGCGCCCATTCGCGCAGCGCTTCCTGCACAATGCGCAGGCACGCGGGGTTGTCTTCGATGCACAGCACATCGGCTGCCACAGTAGCGCTGACTGCTAACGCCTGATCGGTGTCTGCAGCCATTGCTTCGGGCGGCGCGGCACCCGGCAGGTCGATCCAGAAGCGGCTGCCCTGACCGAGGGCGCTGGCAAAGCCCATCTCCCCGCCCATCAACGTGGCCAGCTCACGGCACAGCACCAGGCCAATGCCCGTCCCGGGAATGCTCGAATTTTCTCGCCCCAGACGCTGAAACGGCTGAAACAACTGCGCCTGCTGCGCGTCGCTGAGCCCTGGCCCGCTGTCTTCGACCCACAGCCGCAGACAACCGGAACGGACCTCGTAACCCAGCGTGATGCAGCCGTGCGGGTTGTTGTACTTGATTGCATTGGACAGCAGGTTGAGCAGCACCTGGCGCACACGCCGGGTATCGGCCTGCACATACAGTGAGGTATCGGCACTGGCCAATACCTGCAGCTGCAACTGGCGCTGCTGCACTTCGGGTAGCACCAGCTCGGCGCAACCGTTGAGTAACGCGCCGATTTCCACTGGCTGCAATTGCAGTTGCTGGCGCCGACTCTCGATGCTCGACAGGTCGAGAATATCGTCGACCAGAGAAGTCAGGTGGCGGCTGGCGTTGACGATCTCTCGCGCATAATCGGCTTCTTGCTGGGAGCCCGGCTTGTCCTGGGTTTCCATCTCGATCAATTGGCCAAAACCATAGATGGCATTGAGCGGCGTGCGCAACTCATGGCTCATGCTCGAGAGGAAACGGCTCTTGGCCTTGCTCGCCTCCTGGGCGGTCAGGCTGGCGTGGCGCAACTCCTCCTCTACCTGCTTGAGCCGCGTGATATCCACGTGGGTACCAGCCACCCGCCATGCTCCGCCCTGGGCTTCGCGCTCCAGCACCTTGCCGCGGCTGAGCAGCCAGACATAGTTGCCCTGGGCATCGGCATAGCGGTACTCGGCCTCGAACTGATCTTCGCCGCTGCTGGCGAAAAGCTGGCGCAGGTGGCGAATGCGCTCCAGGTCATCGGGGTGCACGCGCAGGTTGAATTCGCTGAAACTCATGCGCGCGGCAGGCAGGCCGAAGCGTTTAACGAAGCGCCCGCTGAGGCTGATGGTCATGCTCTCGGCCTGCACCTCCCAAAGGCTTTCGGTGGTGCCTTCCAGCACCAGCTGGAGGATGCGCTGGGCCTCCTGCCGCTCGCCCTCACTGCTTTGCAACTGCGCGCCGGCCTGCTGCACCGCCTCGACCAACTGAGTCATTTCCTCGATACGGCTGACCACCGGCGCGGGCGCGTAATCACCGCGCCCCAGCTGGCGCATCATAGACACGATGCCCGCCATAGGCTGTGCCAGTTGCTCGCTAAGACGCCGCGAGCGCAGCCACATCCAGGCGAAGAACAACAGGTAGAACAACACCAGCCCCGCAATCATCAAATAGCCAATGTGCAGGTAGCGCGTGGACAGCCGATTGGTTTCACTGAACAGGTTGGCTTCATCGACCACCAGCAGCAGACGCCAGCCGGTCTGGCGGATATCGCTCCAGGCAACCAGTTGGTGGCGCCCACCCAGGCTCACCTCTTGCACGCGAGCGCCCGGGAGTTGCAATGCATCAAGCAGCGGGCGCAGTTCGGGGCGGCTGGCGAGGTTGAAGTCCTCGGGCTTGAGTACCTCGCGGCGTACCGCCTCGGCGTAGGAATACTCGGTCAATTCACGCAAGCCGAAATCACGCTCACCGGCACGCGGCAGCGCGATGATGTTGTTATCGGGCGCCACCAGCATGGCGTAGCCCGCCCACGGCACCTGCAACTCGCCAATTTTCGCCAGCATCTGGTTGAGCGTGATGTCCTGCCCGACCACACCTTCGAGAAAATCGCCGCGGTAAACCGGCGCCACCGCCGACATCATCCACCCCTGCCCGGCCGGGTCCAGGTAGACATCAGTCCAGACCACCTTGCGCTCGGGGTTATGGGCCGCATCGGCCAGGTAATAGAAGTTGTACGCGGGGATGTTCATGTCATGGGGATACTGGTCCGGCGTCATGAACCAGGGGTAGATGCGGTTGTAACTGTCCCAACTGTTGAAATACACCGCCGCCACCAGCGGGTCCGCGCGGCGGATCGAGCGCATGATCGGATCGAGCTGCGCCAGACGCAGCGCCTTGGCATGGTCCTGCTCGGCCACCGGCGTGCTGTTGGCATAAAAAGACGCCGCACGGCCATCGTCGCTGCGGCTATAGAACACACCGCTGGGTGTCAGCCCATGACGGCTGCGCTCCAGGGCATCCGGCACGAAGGCCGTGTTGGCCAATGCCTCCGCGGCGGCATCACGAAGAATCTCGACCTGAGTCTCGATGGCATGCAAGCGCCCATCAATCACCTGCCCCTCCCGGACCGCTGCGGCTTCCAGGTCCTCCACCGCGCTCTGCTGCAAGTGGCCAATCTGCGCGTCACGAATGGCGGAGTTACTGAACAGATAGACCGCGATCAGCACCGACTCCACAAGGATCAACGGCACCAGCGCACTCTGTGCAAACACTCGCCAAATCCAGTGGCGCAACGGGTAACCGGGCGAAGATGACGGCATACGGAGGTCTCATCCAAAGACAGGGCAACAGCACAGGCCGCCATCATAGCCGCACAGAGCCCCAACGCCCACGCCGCCGCGCAGGTCGACGCAGCACAGGCTTTGGCGTAGACTAGGCCCGTCACCGCGTAACGCTGACCAGTTTTGGGGCCGATTAGGATTCGACGCCGGTAGCGAAGCTCTAGGTGCATGCCGACTTGGTAACAGAAGTCGTAAATCCACTGTTGCAACTTTCTATAGTTGCCAATGACGAAAACTACGAGGG
>JAHJYA010000009.1 GCA_018826895.1 Gammaproteobacteria bacterium | reverse complement strand
GGTGGCGAAAACGTAAGAAATACTCGTCGAATTGATTGTTTTTTGATCATTTGGCGAGTTTAAAAGTTGCGCTAGGTGGTATGCCGGGGAAATACATGGCTACTTCAGACCATCCCTAGTACGGGCAAATGCCCATTCAGTGCCTGGATGCGCTTCCATAGATGCTCAGATAAAAACACGAAAACCGCTCTAGGACGGTAGTTTCGGCGAATTTTGCGTGCAGTGTACAGAACAAGGGTGGCCAGGCGAAATACTCGACCATCCGTTCAGGATCGTCGACGACTGGTCGGATGGCAGGGTTGCAATCAATGCGAACACGGACATGTTTAAGGCCCCATACATCAAGGATCGCCTCAGGCCCCAGGGTAATATCCGGCGTAAAACAGTGAGCTGCACGCAGCACCAGGCAGACCTCCTCGTTACGCATCATCAGGCGCATGCGGTAGCTGCCGTACAGATCTACGACTACATACTGCTCACGAGTACACAGCGTGCCACGGTCTACCACCAGGCGGTCGCCGGGGTACATGCCAAAGCCCAGCAGCGTGTCGTCGTCTACGCGCACCACCCAAATTTGCGGCGCGCCCAGGCCCGTTAGTGCATCCAACGAAAGCCCGCCCTCCTTCTCGTCTTCGGCTGGCGACTGAAAGCCGGTAATACGCAGCTCGCGGGCTTCCGGCAACAGGTGCTCAAGTCGCTGGTTGCGACCAAGAATGGAGAGTGACATTTGCAAACCTCGGAATTACTGTATGCACATACAGCAATCGAGATAACAAACCATGGCAAAAGGCAAACCCGCTCCCGCAGCAGCACCCACTAGCTACGAGTTGCTCGGCGCCCTTATCCACCGCGCTATCAACGCGCCAGCTGCGCAAAAATCCCGATCAGCGGTGCTGCTACGGGTTGAAGGCGACACGCCCGAAGACTGGGCGCGCATCCTCGATGAGATCGCCGAGAACGACAACGTCACCATCGCCCACCGCGACGATGGTGTGCAGCTGTTCTGGACGGTGCCCAAAGACGATTGACACAGTCCACAGCAGCACGCCCGCTTAACACTCACAAGGACAAGCGGCTCCACCGCGCTCAGCTAAAAGGATTTACATGCTCCCGCTCTGCATCATCTTCAGAACCCAGGTCGTTTGGCAGCATGCTAAGCGAAACTGATCTACCTCCTTGGTGTAGATTCGTCGAATGGATAATTGAGCTTCAGCTGAATATGCGCTTATATCTGAGTAATAAGTGCGCGCAGCAGCATTGCAGAGCAGATAACGACCAACCAAAAATTATAACCCCTAAGCGAAAAAAACCCCCGGAATAAATATTGCGTACAAACTTCGAACTATAATCTCAGCCATATAGTATCGAAACTAACGGACGAAATCCTTCAAATGAAAAATATAGGGATAGAAAAATGCTTCTTGCAAAAAATTGCTTCTCAAAAGACAATCTAAAAATAAGAAAAACAATTAAGCTCGGCACTTTATACGAGTATAGAAAAATCGAAAGCGCTCAGATCATCGACAAAGATGAAGGAAAGTATTTTTTCTTACTGAAATTTGATGGGACATTTGAAATTGAAAAACGTTGGTTCGACCTCATGTTCCAAGGTGCAATTGGCTTAGGTGAAAACGCACGCCCTCTCAAACTATAGGAAGAATGAGTGCAACCATCGATAATCTTGAAATAATTGAATACAATCAAGAGATAGTCCGGATACGAAACTCAAGCGCGATAATTCAAAGAGAAGCATTAAATGGATTTATTTTTTGCATGTCTCTTGTCAGGAAGATGCGAGATGCGAAAGAAATATTTCCTGACTACGATGATTGCTGGTATATGACGGCATCAAAGGCTGAAGGGCTGGCAATTATTCTTTCATCGTTGCTGCGAGAACGCATTATGTCTGGGCGAAACTCAGACAATCATATTGTCGACCCAGCTATACCTCTAGAAAATCTGTCAGTTCACTGCCGACATGACGCGGTGTTGTATCTTGATCGCGAAGTACATATTTCGAATACCGGAGCGCTGACAGTAGAACAGTTTATGCACAAAATTCGCGACATGGCTTTCACAAAGCCACTCTCTTTTGCACGAGAGAAAGAATTTCGTTTTAGCTTCACAATTTTAGCTGGAAACAGAATCCTCACGCCAATCGTGGATAATGTAATTCTGGACGGTGAAGAACTTACAGATTGGTTAATATAAACACCTCTTCGCAAGTAAAATAAACACACAGACGTTGATAGTTATATCTGTAGCTGATGAGGCGACGCATTGGTCAGATAACAGTATAGAACAGGTTCAACTACAGGCTATCCGGCTCGGTAAAAAGTGCTAGCAGCTCTTCAACAACCAAAGCTTGAATCAACTAGAGCTACCTCCAGCCTTACCCCCAGCCTTACTTAAGACACCTTGAAGGAACTCAAGGCCATCGAATGTCGATGGTATCTTTTCATCTATAGTAACGAGACCACTAAATACAACAGACTCAAAACCATCCAAAGACCCACCATTTTTCTTAACCTGAGCTGAGTACTCGGCATACTTATCGATAAATTGGCACAGCGTCATGCGAAGATCAATTTGAAGTAGCTGTGCACGAAGCGACTTAAGTGAATGAAGAGTTATACGGAAAAAATAAATAACAAGCAGCTCTAGCGCTGCCAATGTAAGCAGGAGTTCGATATTCCCACTAACCAAACCAGTGAGCTGTTCCCAACTCGCCTCTTTTTTTGCCTCACCAAGCCCCGCCTCGTGTAACGATAGAAGTTTCAACCCAAGTGGAGTCAACGCCAAGCCCCCCAAGAAAAACAAAAAAATAAGCCTCAAGTTTTTCTCTATAGTCTTTCTTGATCTCAACTGAGAGAAGCCCTGATAAAGCCCTGCAAAATTAAAGGCATCACGATATTTCTTCATCGCATCCTCAAGCCTTTTTGCTTCAAGGTTCAACTCGACTATATTTTTTAGATTAGATTCAAACTTACCGACCTCAACAGTATAGGATCTAACGCTATCGTAATCAGCAACTACCTTAGCGTTTTCGATAGTTTTTTTAACCACATCTAATTCTTGCTGTAACAAAAGTTGCGAATGCGGACCATCAAGCCGGACTCTCCAGGTCAAAAACTCTACAATAGGATTATTTTCAATATCAGTAAAAATACGCAATTCATCTAAAAGTAAATATGTGAGGCAATATAGAAGATGAACATTTGCTATCGGAAAGTTTTCGCTCGACTTGGCACTTTCTATTCGACCAAGCATGCTAGTGAATGTTTTTAGATACTTTGCTTCAAATATTATAGGAACCTCTACATCTGGATAATTGCGCAAAACAAAATTCAAAGCCCTGAAAATAACACCTAGCATCGCTGAATCAGGATGCTCGCCCACCTGATAATCAACTTTTACCAAAATATCAACAAGTTTCATTAGCCTCACTCACAGAGTCGAAGATATCTCTCACATATCCCCCGTTATGCATATGCCCTAGTCTTCGGCACTGATCAAAGCTTACGGTACAGCCTGCACCGCTACTGAGAACAACCCGGCGATTACCAGACCGATAAATTCCTCGGCCATGTAAATTTCTCTTAGATTCAGCCAAACATTGCCTGCTGCCAAGCGTTCTCGCCTACGATGGCGATGGGCGTTCCGGCGTCACGCAGCTCAACGGCTTTCATGATTTTCAAGCCGTAGCTGCTGTGCCGCCATTGCTCATTGCCAATGCTGCCGATAACGAGGTAGTGGATTTTCTTGCTCACCCCGCTACCAATGATGCCGCCCCGCTCTTCGACGAGCTTCTGGCATTCCTTACGGGGGCCATACGCCATGGTTCCGGTGAATACGAACAACCGCCCGTCCCATTCAAGATTGGGCACTGGCGCGTTCAAGGGCAGGTCATTGGCGCCGGCATAAGCCCGGCCGGGTGTGGCCTTGGCTAATTCAAGGCCGCCGAATTTCATCAAGATGCTGAGTAGGTCAGCGGACTCATCGGGATCAAGCACGCCATCCGCCAGCATCAGTTGCAGGCGCTGATAAAGCAGGTTGATAACTGGGTCATCCAGATGGACTAGGTTGGCTTCAAGCCAACGCTGCAGAAACTGAGCTTCATCGAGGGTGACCAAGCCATCAGCGGTAATACCCGCTGCCAGGCCGGCTAACGCATCTGCGGCTCGGCGATCCATCCGCTGCGCATTGAAGAAGCGACTATTTTTAAATTCCCTATGAAGGTCCATCCCTGCATCTCCATTGCGTGTTTTTAGTTGTTCTGGCGTTCGGTCATCTCTGCTAGAGCCTGCACCATCGCCTTGGTGTGTTCCAGTTGCCCATCCGAGAAATTAAGGAAATTCTCTAGCAGCTCCATTTCGACAAAAATAAATCTCTCCAATTTTCTTGAAGCTTACTTTCAGCGCCTAACCCGCCCCCAACAATGAGCGAATTCCAACACCAGTCGAAAGTGCATTTACGACCAGAGTAACAACGCCAACAGTTAACACTAAAACAGTAACAGCAGCTCCCCAGACGTTTCCCTTTATTCCTTTAAGCGCATCTACCTTACTATTTACACTCTCAAGCTTTCCGTTCAACCCAGCCACATCTCCACGCGCCGCCGCAACATCACTTGCCAGCTGTCCTTTGATAGAGTGAATCTCTTTTGTCATCTCAGCCAAAGAGGATGCAATAGTGGCTTCAAATCTTGAGTAGCGTGCATCTACCTTGGCATCTGTAGCTTCTAATCGAGCTAAAAACTCTTCGCGACTTACATGACTCATATCGCTGCCCTCATATTTTTTAGGTGAGCGACTCTCCAAGACTCTACTTGGGGAGTATTGTGAATCTGGCACATAGGCAGCAAATCCCGCCTTGATTTTCTCTACACTTGGCTCATAAGAACTGCTCATTAAACAGGCTCCTCAAGAGAATGTGCGACATCATCCTCCGGCCCGCGAAGATTTGTATCTATCCATTCTTTTACAATACTATATCGGTGCGTATAAACACCCCCGCATTTTTGGCAGCCCATTATAACCACAGGATAGATTTTGTTCTTTTGCCCATACACGGGATAAGATACAAGCTGGACAGTTTCTGGATCACCAGCCTTGCTATTAAGCTCAAACTTATCACATCCGCAATATAAACATGCTCTATCTGGAGTCACGGCTTCCAAGAACTGCACCATATCGTCAAATGCGATATCCTCAATTTTTCGCCTAGATACTTTTTCTAAATCACTCATATTGATCACTCACAAATAGCTTAAAATAATACTTTCAAAAAAGCTACGGGCCAATCAAGCAAGTCAAAAGTTTTAATAATTCAAAACAAAACAACCTAAATTACCAGCTAGAACTTGCCTACAATAATCTTGGCCCACTGCATCCTTACTATAAGAAGTATAGTTGGTACTGCAACCCACTACTCTCGGCCGGCTCCTCGGCGAGTCATCGACTCTGAAAGAGCGGCCACCATGGCTTTGGTATGTTCCTGTTGCCCATCCGACAAATTGCGGTAGTGCTCCAGCAACTCCATTTCGGAGCCAGTAATACTGTCTGCTGCGGCAGGCCGGCGCTCGCCGGTCAACACGTACAGCACATCTATGCCCAGGCGCTCCACAGCTGCCAGGTAGAAGGCGCCTGGTGCACCAGACCCTTTTTCGTAGTTGATCTGAGTGGTTTTACCCACCCCGCCGGCGGCGGCCAAGTCGGTCTGATTAAGACCCAGGCGCGATCTTTCTTCCTTTAACCGAACGCCAATGGTCATACTTTTTGAACCCCAAGCGTTGACAGGTTCAATTATCAAAACCAATATCACCGCGTCATCACACGAAATCACATGAATCCGCACTATGCCGAACGCCTACCCCACAGAGCAAGCGTGCCAAGCTGCGCGCAGCCGCCTCGCTTTGCTCGGTATCGCCGTCCGGGCATGGGCTGATCAGCACCTACTGAACGAGTCCACCGTCTACGCCGTACTCAATGGCCAGAAGAAGTGCCTGCGCGGCGAAGCCCACCGCGCCGCCGTTCTGCTCGACATTAAAGAGGGAGTGGTCGCACAGTAGTGCGCCTGGCCAATGGGGGAAACGAGAAGATGAAACGCCAAATTCTTGATAGCCGGCGCAAGGTGCTCAGTGCGGTTAGCCGGCACCACCTACCTGCCCGACTACCTTAGCAGCCCGTACGGCGGTGTGTATGCTCCCATGCCCAACGCCGAACAGCTCGACAGTACCGAGAGCTGTACAGCCTCTCAATGGGCACCGCGGTTAAACGCGGCAAGGTCGATGCCCTGATTGCCAAGGCCCTGGCCGATGTTGAGATAGACGAGGCCGAGCTGGCCGAGATCATCGCCGCCCACCGCCAACACTTATCAGCCCGCCACACCGAGGTGGACGCCGTTATCACC
The DNA here is from genome assembly GCA_018826895.1 of Gammaproteobacteria bacterium. Lineage (GTDB taxonomy): Bacteria > Pseudomonadota > Gammaproteobacteria > Pseudomonadales > Pseudomonadaceae > Aquipseudomonas. The sequence continues at coordinate 15,524 of JAHJYA010000009.1, read as the reverse complement.
CTGCACCGCAAACAGGAGTCGCGCCCAGTGCCCAGCCTGCGGCAGCGCGATGCGCAGCAGCCGCGAGCAACCAAACACTATGCAAGCAGTCGATGCGCTTTGTGTTCCACAACTCGGCCAGCGGCCAGGCGTATTCAACATCGGACACGCTGCGCAACGGCTGGTGGAAGTCTCACCTGAAGAAAGCAGGCCTACGACCACGCAGGCCAAATCAATGCCGGCACACGTTCGCCAGCCAGTTGCTGAGCAGTGGCTTTGCATCGCCTGAATGTATTGCTTAGCAGATGAGGCACACGTCGACGGCCATGATCTTCAGGCACTACACGACGTAGATCAGCGAGGACGGCCCGGACTTCGTCGGCATCCTCAACAAGGCGCTTAATCTGGAGTAGCTGAAACGAAAAGAGACCCGCAATGGGCCTCTTTTCTACATCACCATTCCCAAAGTGTTCCCAACACGCTCCCTTTCGGGTCGAATCAGGCTAAAAACCCTTTGCGAACAGTATCTTATATGGCGGAAGCGGTGAGATTCGAACTCACGGAAGAGTTTCCCCTTCGACGGTTTTCAAGACCGTTGCATTCAACCGCTCTGCCACGCTTCCGGCGTGTTGCGGGCGGCAATCTTACCGGAACGCAACACACTGTCAAACTCTCTGGCTTGGCAGCGTACCGAGCTCTGTTATGATCAAGCCCGACTCAGGTCACGGAACCTACCCGTCTTCTACAGGAGTGTCGCCATGCACGAACAGGATTACGCACTCGGCCATGCGCAGGTTGAGCAGCAAGCAGTCAGCCGCGTATTGCGCAACACTTACGGCCTTTTGGCCATCACCCTGGCCTTCAGTGGACTGGTGGCGTTCCTCGCCCAGCGCGCCAACGTCGCCTACCCGAACATCTTCGTGGTGCTGATCGGCTTCTACGGATTGTTCTTCCTCACCGCCAAGCTGCGTGACTCCGCCTGGGGCCTGGTTTCGACCCTCGCCCTCACCGGCTTCATGGGCTACACCCTGGGGCCGATCCTTAATCGTTACCTGGGCATGGCCAACGGTGCTGAAGTCGTTAGTTCGGCCTTTACCATGACTGCTCTGGTGTTCTTCGGCCTCTCGGCTTACGTGCTCACCACGCGCAATGACATGAGTTTCCTCAGCGGCTTTATCACCGCCGGCTTCTTCGTCCTGCTGGGCGCCATCGTGGCGAGTTTCTTCTTCCAGATCAGCGGGCTGCAACTGGCGATCAGCGCAGGCTTCGTGCTGTTCTCCTCGGCCTGCATTCTGTTCCAGACCAGCGCGATCATCCACGGCGGCGAGCGCAACTACATCATGGCGACCATCAGCCTGTATGTGTCCATCTACAACCTCTTCGTCAGCCTGCTGCAGCTGTTTGGCATCATGGGCGGCGATGACTGAGTCCGGTAACGCCTGAGAGCCCGCTTCGGCGGGCTTTTTCATATCTGCCGCAAGCATCTTCAGCGCTCAGGCTTTATCATTCGCGCAGACTGTATTGCCGGATCACCCATGAAATTCGCCATTGCGCTGTTCGCCGCGCCCCATCAGCCCGCTGCGCGTCGGGCCTTGCGTTTTGCCCAGGCTGCGCTGGCCGACGGCCATGAAATCGCGCGGCTGTTTTTTTATCAGGATGGCGTTCACAGCGCCTCTGCCAGCGTGGTCAGCGGCCAGGACGAGCTTGATCTGCCCGCCGAATGGCGCACCTTCGTGCAGGCCCATAATCTAGATGGCGTGGTGTGCATTGCCGCTGCACTGCGCCGTGGTGTGCTCGACACTGACGAAGCCACCCGCTACGGCCGCAACGCAGCCAGCATCGAGGCGCCCTGGGTACTGTCCGGGCTGGGGCAACTGCACGAGGCCGTACAGGAAGCGGATCGTCTGATCTGTTTTGGAGGGCCTTGAGATGAGCAAGTCACTGCTGATCATCAGCCGCCAGGCGCCCTGGAGCGGCCCCGGCGCCCGTGAGGCGCTGGATATTGTGCTGGCGGGCGGCGCCTACGACCTGCCGATCGGCCTGCTGTTTCTCGATGACGGCGTGTTCCAGCTGATTGCCGAGCAGGCGCCTAAAGCCTTGCAACAGAAGGACATCACGGCCAACCTGCAGGCCTTGCCGCTGTTCGGCATCGAGGCGCTGTATTGCTGCGCTCACAGCCTCCGCGAACGCGGGCTTGGTCAGACACCATTGGCGCTGCCTGCCGAAGCGCTCGACGCGAGCGCACTGCAGGCGCTGCTGGCCCGCTACGATCAGGTGATCACCCTCTGATGACGACACTGCACCTACTGTCCCATTCCCCCTACGGGGATGACCGTCTCTCTAGCTGCCTGCGCCTGTGCGGCGCCGAGGACGGCCTGCTGCTCTGCGGCGATGCGGTCTATGCCCTGCAACCGGCCAGCGCCGCGCGCAAGGCGCTGGCATCGCTGCCGAGCGGCGCGGGGCTCTACGTCCTTGCCGAGGATCTGCAGGCGCGCAATATCCAGGCGGACGATGCAGTCACGGCGGTCGACTACGCGGCGTTCGTGGCCCTGACCCTGCGCTATGACAAGGTCAACAGCTGGCTATGACGACGCTATCTCTCGCAGGGCAGACCGTTGCCCTGGACAAGGACGGTTACCTGGTCGACCTGAGCGACTGGTCCGAGCCAGTCGCCGAAGCCTTGGCCCGCGAGGCAGGCCTGGTATTGACGGCGGCACACTGGGAAGTGCTGCACGCCTTGCGCGCGTTTTATGCCGAGTTCCAGCTGTCCCCGGCCAACCGCCCACTGATCAAGTACATTGCCTTGAAGCTGGGCCCGGAAAAAGGTAACAGCCTGCACCTGAACCAGCTGTTCAACGGCACCCCTGCCAAACTGGCGGCCAAGCTCGCCGGCCTGCCCAAACCGACGAATTGCCTATGATCCTCGAAACGCCCGCCGAACACCCCTTCGCCCCGTTCGTGCGCATCCTCGGTAAGGGCAAGCGCGGCGCGCGCAACCTGACCCGCGAGGAAGCCCGCGAGGCCATGGGCATGCTGCTCGATGGGCAGACAGAAGACACCCAACTGGGCGCCTTTCTCATGCTGCTGCGGCACAAGGAAGAAAGCGCCGAAGAAATGGCCGGCTTTACCGAAGCCGTGCGCGCGCGCCTGCAGGTGCCCGCCCTCTCGGTCGATCTGGACTGGCCCACCTATGCCGGCAAGAAGCGCCACCTGCCCTGGTTTCTGCTGGCGGCCAAGGCTCTGGCGGGCAGCGGCCTGCGCATTTTGCTGCACGGTGGCGGCGCCCATACCGCCGGCCGCCTGTATAGCGAACAGTTGCTGGGGACGCTGAATATCCCCCTGTGTCGGGACTGGTCGCACGTCGGCGAGGCGCTCGACAACAGCGGCCTGGCCTTTATCCCCCTGGGCGACTGGATGCCCCAGCTGCAGCGCATGATCGATTTGCGCAACACCCTGGGCCTGCGTTCACCGATCCACTCGCTGGCGCGCATCCTCAACCCCCTGGGCGCCACCTGTGGGCTGCAGAGTATTTTTCATCCCGGCTACCAGGCCGTGCACCGCGAAGCAAGCCAGTTGCTTGGCGACACGGCCATCGTGATCAAGGGCGAAGGCGGCGAGATCGAAGTCAACCCGGACGCCAACAGCCAGTTGTATGGCACCGGCAATGGCGAAAACTGGGATGAGAGCTGGCCTGCGCTGAGCCCAATGCGCCACGTCAAACCCGAACGCCTGGAGCCCAGCCATTTGCTTGCGGTGTGGAACGGCGACGCTGAGGACGCTTATGGCGAACTGGCGGTGATCAGCACCATGGCCCTGGCCCTGCGCGGGCTGGGAGCCAGCCGTGAGGCTGCATTCGAGGATGCGAAGCGGCGCTGGGCAGCCCGACACACATCGGCCTGACCGATCAAAAAAAGCGCTTTTTTGCACCTTTTCAGCTAACCCAGGTCGTTAGACTGACCCCCTCACTGATGACGGAGCCAGACTTATGGGCCTGCTGATAGATGGAACCTGGCGCGACCAGTGGTACGACACCGGAGATAGCGGACGCTTCCAGCGTGAAGAGGCGCAACGCCGCCACTGGATCACCCCGGACGGTGCGCCCGGCCCCAGCGGCGACGGCGGTTTTGCCGCCGAATCCGGGCGCTACCACCTGTATGTGTCACTCGCCTGCCCCTGGGCCCATCGCACCCTGATCCTGCGCAATCTCAAAGGCCTGCAGCCGCTGATTGGCGTCTCGGCGGTCAGTTGGCTGATGCGCGAGAACGGCTGGACCTTCGATACGACCCACGGCTCCAGCGGCGATGCCCTGGGCGACCTGGCCTACCTGCACCAGCGCTACACGGCGGACGATGCGCAATACACCGGCCGTGTCACCGTGCCGCTACTGTGGGACACCCAACGCCAGCGTATCGTCAGCAACGAATCGGCGGAAATCATCCGCATGTTTAACAGCGCCTTCGATGACCTGACGGGCAACCCACTCGATCTTTACCCAGAACACCTGCGCGAGCAGATCGACGCCCTTAACGGACGCATCTACCCGGCGGTGAACAATGGGGTGTATCGCGCCGGTTTTGCCACGCGCCAGGATGCGTACGAGGAAGCTTTCGACGAGCTGTTTGAGGCACTGGATAGCCTTGAAGCGCGCCTGGACAGCCGGCGCTACCTGGCTGGCGAATACCTGACCGAGGCTGATATACGCTTATTCACCACCCTGGTGCGCTTCGACGCGGTCTACCACGGCCACTTCAAGTGCAACCTGCGCCGTCTGGAGGACTTCCCGAACCTGTCCAACTGGTTACGCGAGCTGTACCAGTGGCCGGGCATTGCCGAGACCGTGGACTTCACCCACATCAAAAGTCACTACTACGCCAGCCACGCCACCATTAACCCGACCGGGGTGATTCCCAAAGGTCCGTCGCTGGCGCTTGACCGCCCCCATGACCGCGCACGCCTGCCCGGCAAAGGTATCTACCAGCAATAAGCAACTGGCCCGGCTCAGGCTCGACTGCTCTGGACCGCATCCTCGAACCAGGCCAGCTTCTCGCGTAGCTGCACCACCTCGCCGACAATCACCAGGGTCGGCGCACGCACGTCATGCTGCGCCACTAGTTCGGCCAGGTTGGCCAAGGTGCCGGTGAACACGCGCTGGTTCTGGGTGGTGCCTTGCTGAATCAGCGCCGCTGGCGTGTCTGCGCTGCGTCCATGGGCGATCAGCTGCGCGCAGATCATCGGCAAGCCCACCAAGCCCATATAAAACACCAGGGTCTGACTGGCGGCTGTCAACTCGCCCCAGGCCAGATCACAGCTGCCGTCCTTGAGGTGGCCGGTGACGAAGCGCACCGATTGCGCATGGTCGCGATGAGTCAGGGGAATCCCGGCGTAGGCCGCACAGCCACTGGCAGCGGTAATGCCTGGCACCACCTGAAAAGGGATGCCGTGGGCGGCCAGTTCTTCGATCTCCTCGCCACCCCGGCCGAAGATAAACGGGTCGCCGCCCTTGAGGCGCAGCACGCGCTTGCCTTCCAGGGCCAGGGTCACCAGACGCTGATTGATCTGCTCTTGGGGCAGCGCATGGTCAGCGCGCTGCTTGCCGACATAGATCCGCTCGGCGTCGCGGCGGCACAGGTCGATGATCGCCGGCGCCACCAGGCGGTCGTAAAGCACTACATCGGCCTGCTGCATCAGACGCAGGGCGCGGAAGGTCAACAGGTCGGGATCACCCGGCCCGGCACCGACCAGGTACACCTCACCCAGCGTACGTGGGGCGATGCCCTCGATTTTCTCTTTAAGCAGGCGCTCGCCCTCGCCCGGCTTGCCGGCAAACACGCTTTCGGCAATCGGCCCCTGAAACACGTCTTCCCAGAACACCCGGCGCTGCTGCACATCGGGGAACAGCGCCTTGACCTGGGCGCGGAAGCGCTTGGCCAGGCCAGCCAATTGGCCATAGGTAGCGGGAATCCAAGTCTCGATCTTGGCGCGAATCAGGCGCGCCAGCACAGGTGCATCGCCGCCGCTGGTGACGGCGACGATCAACGGCGAACGATCAACGATGGCCGGGAAAATCACACTGCACAGAGCCGGCGCATCGACGACATTGACCGGCATGCCCAGGTGCTGCGCCTGGGCGGAAATCCGCGCGTTGAGCGACTCGTCATCAGTGGCGGCGATGATCAGGCACACACCCAGCATGTCGTCGTCCAGGTAATCGCGCAGGCGCACTTCCCCACCGCTTTGCGCCACCAGGGCCTGGAGCTCCTCGCGCACCTCGGGGGCCACGACGCGCAACCTGGCGCCCGCTTCGGCGATCAGCCGCGACTTGCGCAGCGCCACCTCACCGCCGCCGACCACCAACACCACTCGGTCACGCAGCTTGTGAAACAGGGGAAGAAAATCCATGACAAGGGCTCGCAGACTGGCACTAAACAAAATCGCCCGGCGTGCAGTAGAACTGCACCCGGGCGGCTACATCGGGCGACGCCGGATCACCCGCAGGTGGGCACTCAGCCGATGACCTCGATGCCACCCATATAAGGCTTGAGCACCTCAGGTACGCGGATGCTACCGTCGGCTTGCTGGTAGTTTTCCAGCACAGCCACCAGGGCTCGACCTACGGCTAGGCCCGAACCATTGAGGGTGTGCAGCAGCTCCGGCTTGCCGGTTTCCGGATTACGGTAGCGCGCCTGCATGCGCCGAGACTGGAAGTCGCCACAGTTGGAGCAGGAGGAGATTTCGCGGTACTTGTCCTGGCTCGGGACCCAGACTTCCAGGTCGTAGGTCTTGGTCGCGCTAAAGCCCATGTCACCGGTGCACAGCACCAGGACGCGGTAGGGCAGCTCAAGCAGTTGCAGGACTTTTTCCGCGTGCCCGGTCAGCTCTTCCAGGGCCTCGAAAGATTTGCCCGGCTCGACAATATGCACCATTTCGACCTTGTCGAACTGATGCTGGCGGATCATGCCGCGGGTATCGCGTCCCGACGCACCGGCTTCGCTACGGAAGCACGGCGTATGGGCGACGAACTTCAGCGGCAGCTGTTTAGCATCAAGAATCTCGCCGGCCACGATATTGGTTAGCGACACCTCGGCAGTCGGAATCAGGTAGAAATCCGCCTCGCCTTCGCGGCTGATCTTGAACAGGTCTTCCTCGAACTTCGGCAGTTGGCCAGTACCCTGCAGGGCCGGCGCCTGCACCATGTAAGGCGTGTAGGCTTCTTCGTAGCCATGCTCGCTGGTGTGCAGGTTGATCATGAACTGCGCCAGTGCGCGGTGCAGGCGGGCAATTGGCCCACGCAGCAGCGCGAAGCGCGCGCCGGAGAGTTTGGCGGCGGTCTCGAAATCCAGCCAGCCATGCTGTTCGCCGAGGCTGACATGGTCCTGCACCGGGAAATCGAACGCCGTCGGCGTGCCCCAGCGGCGCACTTCGACGTTGCCCTCTTCATCCTCGCCCACCGGCACCGACTCGTGGGGCAGGTTGGGGATGTTCAGCAGCAGGTTGTCCAGTTCGATCTGGATGGCGTCCAGCTCGCGCTTGCCCTCCTCCAGCTCGCTGCCCATGCGGTCGACATCCGCCAACAGCGGCGCGATGTCTTCACCACGCTGCTTGGCCTGGCCGATGGCTTTGGAACGGCTGTTGCGCTCAGCCTGCAGTTGCTCGGTGCGGGTCTGTACGGTCTTGCGCTGGGCTTCCAGGGCTTCGAAGCGCGCGGTGTCGAGGGCAAAGCCACGTACGGCCAGGCGCTCGGCCACATCGTGAAGCTGGGTACGAACGAGTTTGGAGTCGAGCATGTTCAGGTCTCAATACATCAACGAAAAGGGTCAGGCAGCCGCAGGGCGACGCAGGGTGTGGCGCAGTTTAAGGCTTAGTTCCGTTCAGTGCAGCAAGCGTGCAAGGCTTAAACCACCCCAGGCGGCCAGCAGGCCGCCGAAAATACTGCACAGCAGGTAGGCGCCGGCTTCTGGCAGGCGGCCGGCTTCGAGCAGTTTGAGCAGCTCCAGGCTAAAAGAGGAGAACGTCGTCAAGCCCCCGAGAAAACCCACGGTCAGGCCGGTGCGCAGTTCCAGCGGCAAGTCGGTACGCAACAGAAACAGCCCCGAAAGCAGGCCGATCAGTAAGCAACCGATGATATTGACGGTAAAGGTCGCCAGGTAGAAATGCCGCGGCCAGTAGGCCGCCGCATAGGTCGCCAGCATAAAGCGCAGCACGCAGCCAAGGGCACCCGCGCAGGCGACGGCCAGAGCGACTCGTATCATGGTTCTCTCCGCTTTTTCGGGCTGTCGGCGTCCTGCTGAGCCAGGTGCGCCAGCTTGTCGCGTATTTTCAGCTCCAGACCACGGGGCACCGGCTGGTAATACTGGCGCGGCGCCAGGGACTCGGGGAAATAGTCTTCGCCGGCGGCATAGGCATCGGGTTCGTCATGGGCGTAGCGGTATTCGTCGCCGTAGCCCAGTTCTTTCATCAGTTTTGTCGGGGCGTTGCGCAGGTGCAACGGCACCTCCAGCGAGCCGCTCTCGGAGACGTCGCGCATGGCCGCCTTGAAGGCGTTGTACACCGCGTTGCTCTTGGGCGCGCAGGCCAGGTAGACGATGGCCTGGGCCACGGCCAGCTCGCCCTCCGGGCTGCCCAGGCGTTCCTGCACATCCCAGGCATTGAGGCACAGGGTCAGGGCACGCGGGTCGGCGTTGCCGATATCCTCGCTGGCCATGCGCACCACGCGCCGGGCGATATACAGCGGGTCGCAGCCACCATCGAGCATGCGCGCAAACCAGTAGAGCGCGCCGTCGGGGCTGGAGCCGCGCACCGACTTGTGCAGGGCGGAAATCTGGTCGTAGAACGCCTCGCCGCCCTTGTCGAAACGCCGCTGGGTATCGCCAAGCAGGTCGCGCAGCAGCTCGACGCTGATTTCGCCGCCATCTTCCGCCAGGTCGGCAGCATTCTCGAGAAAATTGAGAAAGCGCCGGCCGTCGCCATCCGCTGCACTCATAAGGATACGGAAGCTTTCCTCCGGCAACAGCAGGCGCCGCTCACCCAAGCCCTTGGGCTCGTTAAGGGCGCGGGTGACCAGCTTGCGCAGTGCGGCCTCGTCGAGACTTTTAAGCACATACACGCGAGCCCGGGAGAGCAAGGCGTTGTTCAGCTCGAACGACGGGTTTTCGGTGGTGGCGCCGATAAAGATCAGCGTGCCGTCTTCCACATAGGGCAAAAAGGCATCTTGCTGGGACTTGTTGAAGCGGTGCACTTCATCGACAAACAGAATGGTCTGGCGCCCGTACTGAGCAGCGTGCTGCTGGGCCACCTCGACCGCCTGCCGAATCTCTTTGACCCCGGAGAGCACCGCCGAGATGGTCACGAAATGCGCCTCGGAAACATCGGCCAGCAAGCGCGCCAGGGTGGTCTTGCCCACACCTGGCGGCCCCCAGAAGATCATCGAGTGCAGCGCGCCCTGCTCCAGCGCCTCACGCAGCGGCTTGCCGCGGGCCAGCAGATGCTCCTGGCCCACGTACTCATCCAGGCTGGCGGCGCGCAAGCGAGCGGCTAGGGGTTGAGCGACGGGGGCGCGGGCAAACAGATCCATGACCGTTAGGGGCTCTTATTCCTGAATCACATCGGCGCCTTCCGGCACCTCGAAGGTGAACTGCGCGTCATCGACCGGCTCATTCATCTTGACGGCCAGGAACAGGATATTGGTGCGCTGGCCGATGCTGTCGATCAGCTGCATGTCATTGAGAACACCGGCGCGGAACGACAGGCGCAGGCTGTCGAACAGGGTGTCCTTGGATTTCGGCTTGAGGATAAAGTCCACGACATTGCCGCCTTCCTTGAAGGTGATGTCGAAGTTGTCCTGGATCTGCGACACATCACCAGACAACAGGAGCGCTGGGGTGTGGGTCAGGCGCTGGTCCAGGGCCTGAATGGTGACCTGCTCCAGGTCAGGGTCATACAGCCAGACTTTCTCGCCATTGGAGACCAGCAGCTGCTCCATTGGCTCGTCGGTGTGCCAGCGGAACAGTCCAGGGCGCTTCAGCGCCAGCTCACCCGCAGTCTCCTGCAGCTGGGTGCCGCTGCCATCGAGGGTCAGCTGGGAAAAACGCGCGGTCAAGGTCTGGGCCTGATCGAGCAGTTGGGTCAGGCGCTGCACGGCAGCGGCATCCTCAGCCTGAGCGGTGAGGCAGGAAACGCTGAGTACGGCTAAAAGCAACAGGCGATAAAGGCGCATTGAAGTCCTCGTAATAGGCAAAAAAGGGGTGTCAGTCGCGCGTAGGCCCTGGGGCGATTACTTCACGCGAGCCATTGGTATTCATCGAGGTCACCACGCCGGCCATTTCCATGGCTTCGATCATCCGTGCGGCGCGGTTGTAGCCGATCTTCAGTTTGCGCTGCACTGCAGAAATAGAGGCGCGGCGGCTTTCCAGCACGAAGTTCACGGCTTCGTCGTACAGCGGATCATCTTCGCTATCGTCGCCACCCTCACCACTGCTGCCTTCGAAGCCACTGCCGGCCTCTTCCACGCCTGCCAGAATCTCTTCGTTGTAGTCCGGCGCCCCACGCAGCTTCCAGGCTTCGACCACGCGGTGCACTTCCTCGTCGGACACGAAGGCGCCATGCACACGAATCGGCAGGCTGGTGCCTGGCGGCATGTAGAGCATGTCACCGTGGCCGAGTAATTGCTCGGCGCCGCCCTGGTCGATGATGGTCCGCGAGTCGATCTTGCTCGACACCTGGAACGCCATGCGGGTTGGAATGTTGGCCTTGATCAAACCGGTGATCACGTCCACCGACGGGCGCTGGGTCGCAAGAATCAGATGGATGCCCGCGGCCCGTGCTTTCTGTGCGATACGGGCAATCAGCTCTTCAACCTTCTTGCCGACGATCATCATCATGTCGGCGAACTCATCGACCACCACCACGATGGTCGGCAGCGGTTTGAGCAGCGGCGCTTCGTCCTGCATGCTCTCGCGCTTGTACAGCGGGTCGGCGATCGGCGTACCGGCCTCGATGGCGTCCTTGATCTTGCGGTTGAAGCCCGCCAGGTTACGCACGCCCATCTTCGACATCAGCTTGTAGCGGCGCTCCATTTCGGCGACGCTCCAGCGCAGTGCGTTGGCGGCCTCCTTCATGTCGGTAACCACCGGGCAGAGCAGATGGGGAATACCTTCGTAGATCGACAACTCGAGCATTTTCGGGTCGATCATGATCAGCTTGGCCTCTTCCGGGCTCGACTTGAACAGGATCGACAGGATCATCGCGTTGACACCAACCGACTTACCCGAACCGGTGGTACCGGCCACCAGAAGGTGAGGCATCTTCGCCAGGTCGGTGATCACCGGTTTGCCGCCAATGTCATGGCCAAGGGCTAGGGTGACCGGCGACTTGGCTTCATCGTACTCGCTGGACGACAGCACCTCGGAAAAGCGCACGATTTGCCGGTCTTCGTTGGGGATCTCGATGCCCACCGTGGTCTTGCCGGGGATCACCTCGACCACACGCACACTGGTCACTGCCAGCGAGCGCGCCAGGTCTTTGGCCAGGTTGGAAATGCGGCTGACTTTTACCCCTGCCGCCGGCTGAATCTCGTAACGGGTGATGACCGGGCCGGGATGGATCGAGTCGACCGAGACCTCGACACCGAACTCCTTCAGCTTGATCTCCAGCAGGTGGCCGACGCCGGCCAGCGACTCGGGGGAATAGGCGACTTTCTTGACTTCGGCAGGGTCAAGAATGGAAATCGGCGGAAGTGTGCCTTCGACGGCGCTGTCGACAAACAGGGATACCTGTTTCTCTTTCTGCACCCGCTTGCTCGGCTCCACCGCTTTTGGCGCCGCAGGCGGTGTAATCACCGGTGCCGGACGACTCTCGCGCTCCATCATGTGCTTGTTCAGGGCGTCTTCGCGCTCGATCAGGCGCTCCTTGACCCGCGCTTGCTCGCGGCGATCACGCACCACGGGCGCGGCGACCTCATTCACCCGCTCGTCCACCTCACGCAATTGCGCGACCAGTTGCTTGCGGTCCTGACGCGCACTCCACCAGCGGTTGACCAGGGTCTGCACCAACTCGACCAGGTCCAGTGTGATCTTGCCGGTCAGGTCCATGACCTTGAACCAGGACAGATCGGTGAACACCGTGAGGCCGAACAGAAACAGCGAGATCAGCAGCAGCGTACTGCCCTGCACGTTGAGCGCATTGATCGCCAGATGACCGAGGCTCTCACCCAGCGCGCCACCTGAAGATGCGGGCATGCTGTTGCCCGACTCGAAATGGATATAGGCCAAAGCGGCCCCCGACAGCACCAGAAATACCAGGCCAATCAGGCGCCAGGAGAACAGCCAGCCACTCCACTGCCAGGGCTGGTGGCGCGAGCGGAACACCTGCAGAGTCTTCACGCCCAGCAGCAGCGGGAACAGGTAGGCAAAGTATCCTAGCGCCATAAACAGGATATCGGCGAACCAGGCCCCGGCACGCCCAGCGGCATTCTGCACCTGCTCGACATTGCTGGTGTGGGTCCAGCCCGGATCAGCCGGGTCATAGGTCAACAGCGCCATCCACAGATACAGGCACAGGGCCCCCAAGGCGATAAGCGCGCCTTCCTTGAGCCGGGAGGGCAATTGCTGGCGCCACAGCGGTGCCTGAGTGGTGGGGCTGGAGTTCTTCAAAACGGGTTTATTCCTGCGTCGGCGTGGCGCCGAGTGGTCGATTAGCAATGATCTGCCCTATTGTACGACTTTAGCTTTGTGCTGCCATGTGCTGCGCAAGTCCCTGGCCGCGCACGGCTCCCGCTCGCCACCTGCTTCGGTGTAGCATACCCGGCAACATCACTCCTGCGGCTCAATTGGAGCACGCATTCTCTTTTGTGACAAAGGCTTATGAGGGGTTTTTATGAGCGAAGTCAAGCATTCCCGCCTGATCATCCTGGGCTCCGGCCCCGCCGGTTACAGCGCTGCCGTCTATGCCGCCCGCGCCAACCTTAAGCCCGTCATCATCACTGGCATTCAACCCGGTGGGCAACTGACCACCACCACGGAAGTCGACAACTGGCCGGGTGATGTGGAAGGCCTGACCGGCCCGGCACTGATGGACCGCATGCAAAAACATGCGGAGCGTTTCGACACCGAGATCGTCTACGACCACATTCATACCGCCGAGTTGCAGAGCCGCCCCTTTACTCTCAAAGGTGACAGCGCTACCTACACCTGTGATGCCTTGATCATCGCTACGGGCGCCTCGGCGCAGTACCTGGGCCTGCCTTCCGAGGAAGCCTTCGCCGGCAAGGGCGTATCGGCTTGCGCGACCTGCGACGGCTTTTTCTACCGCAACCAGGTAGTGGCCGTGATCGGCGGCGGCAACACGGCTGTTGAAGAAGCCCTGTACCTGTCGAACATCGCCAAGGAAGTGCACCTGATCCACCGCCGCGACAAGCTGCGCTCGGAGAAGATCCTGCAGGACAAACTGTTCGAAAAAGCCACCAACGGCAATGTGCGCTTGCACTGGAACCACACCCTCGAAGAAGTGCTGGGTGATGCCACGGGCGTGACCGGCGTGCGCTTGAAAGACACTCAGACCGGCAACAGCCACGAACTGCCCCTGGCTGGCGTCTTTATCGCCATTGGCCACAAGCCCAATACCGAGCTGTTCCAGGGCCAGCTGGAAATGCGCGATGGCTACCTGCTCGTCAAGGGCGGCGGTGATGGCAACGCCACTGCGACCAGCATCGAAGGCGTGTTCGCCGCCGGTGATGTCGCCGACCACGTCTACCGCCAGGCCATCACCTCGGCCGGCGCCGGCTGCATGGCCGCACTGGATGTGGAAAAGTTCCTCGACGCCCTCTGAGCCCACGGGCGGCAGCGCCGCCCTCCCCTGCCTCGGTGCCCCGCATGCTGACCTGGTTGTCGCGCGATTCTCTGGCATTCCCGCCGCTGCAGCAGGCATTGCGCGAGCCCAATGGGCTGCTGGCCGCCGGTGGCGATCTGAGCGCCGAGCGCCTGATTGCCGCCTACCGGCACGGCTGCTTCCCTTGGTATCAGGACGGCCAGCCACTGCTGTGGTGGTCGCCCGACCCGCGCACCGTGCTGTTTCCCGACGAACTGCATGTATCCCGCAGCCTGGCCAAGGTTTTGCGTCAGCAACACTTCACGATCAGTTTCGACCAGGATTTCGCCGCTGTCATCGCCGCCTGTGCCGCGCCGCGCGACTATGCCGATGGCACCTGGATCACCGACGCGATGCAGCAAGCCTATCTGGAGCTGCATCGCCGCGGCCTGGCCCATTCGGTCGAGGTACGCCAGGATGGCGTACTGGTAGGCGGCCTGTATGGCCTGGCCATGGGCCGCTTGTTCTTCGGCGAGTCAATGTTCAGCCGTACCGACAACGCCTCCAAGGTCGGCTTCGTGACCCTGGTTCGTCATTTACAGGCCGCCGGCTTCAGCCTGATCGACTGCCAGATGCCGACCCAGCACCTGCATAGCCTCGGTGCGCGCGCCATCAGCCGGGCAAACTTTGCCAGCTACCTGGCCCGCGACCTCGACGCACCCTGTCCAGTCGACTGGCGCGCCTAGGCGTGCGCCAAACCCTGGCTTACACTGATAAAGGCCGGTAGCCGTTTCAAGCGCAGTGATGCGATGAGACCGCTGCCAGCCCTGTAGCTCCCTAGCGAGAGTCGACCATGACCGAACTGGCGCGGCTGAAGTTCTATGCCACCCAACCCCATCCCTGCAGCTATCTGCCCGAAGAACAAGCCACCACCCTGTTCCTCGATCCCAGTCAGCCTATGGATGAGACCGTGTATGCCGAACTTTCAGAAATGGGCTTTCGCCGCAGCGGCGACCACCTGTACCGCCCCCACTGCCAACGCTGCACCGCATGTCTGCCGGCACGCATCCCCGTAGCCCGCTTTACCCCCAACCGCCAGCAACGCCGCGTACTCAAGCGCAACCAGGACTTGACCGTGCGCAGCGTGCGGCCCACGTTCACGGACGAGTATTACGGCTTGTATGTGCGCTACATCGAGCAACGCCACGCCGACGGGGACATGTACCCGCCGAGTCGCGAACAGTTCGCCACTTTTTTGGTCCGGGATTTGGCCTTTTGCCGTTTTTTCGAGTTCCGCAAGGACGGGCGCCTGCTGGCCATCGCCGTTACCGACGTCTTGCCCAATGGCCTCTCGGCGGTCTACACCTTTTATGAGCCGGGCGAGGAACAGCGCAGCCTGGGCCGCTTCGCCATCCTCTGGCAAATCAACGAAACCCTGCGCCTTGGCCTTGAGGCGGTCTACCTCGGCTACTGGATCAAGGCCTGCCGCAAGATGAACTACAAGACCCAATACCGGCCTATCGAGCTGTTCGTTAATCAGCGATGGGTCGCCCTTACCTGAAGTCCTTGGCGTAAACCACTATTTTCGGGCACAATGCACGCCGCTTTTGCCTGGGGCCAGTTGCGCCGGGCCATTCATTGGATACCGAGGGCTTTACTGCATGTCGAAAGAAGACAGCTTCGAAATGGAAGGCACTGTCGTCGACACCCTGCCCAACACCATGTTCCGTGTGGAGTTGGAAAAT
>JAHJYA010000067.1 GCA_018826895.1 Gammaproteobacteria bacterium | reverse complement strand
CTCAGGGAGTAGCCGGTAACGGTGACGGCCTTATTCACCCCCGCATTTTTGTCAGCGAAGGCGCCGGCGCCCGTGCCGATGACGGTAACCACATCTGTACCAAGGGCGCTAGCGCCGGCGCTGCCTGACAGGGTGGCGGTGGTGGTGGTGTCGTAGGTCTTGTCGCTGGCGCTGATGCCGGTGATGGCCAGGTTGGCCTTGGCGATGGTGTAGCTGCCTGCCGCAACGGTGATGTCATAGCCCTGCTGGTTGGAGTACAAACCGCTGAGGCCCAGTTCATAAGTGCCCGCATTGCGGGTATCGACGCTTGTGTAGCTGGCGCTGCCTAGCAAGCTGGCGCTGTTGTCCGAGCTATTGTAGCTCGCACCGGCTACCGAGCCGGTAGTGCTGTCATAGGTCTTGCCGGCAACATCGTTGACCGTGACCGTCACGGATTTGAGGAAGCTGCGCAGCAATGGGCCGCTGTGGCCGTCGTAGATGCGCCAGATGGCATTCGAGCCGCCCGTGGTGGCGATATTCCAACCTGTAAAGGTGGACGCCTGTTTCAGCTCAGCCCAGGTTTTGCCCGTGCCATAAGCGTTCCCGCCGAACCCCGCCACAGTGTCGCCGTTGTTATTGATGGGGTTGCCTTCTGCATCGGTGGTGGCGTAGAAGCTGCTACTGACGAATCCGTTGATTATTAAGCCAGCCAGTCCACCGACATTGCTGGAGCCCGAGACACTGCCGGTGGTATATGTGTTGCTGATGCCCCCGGCTCCACTGCTGTTGTATCCGACCACCCCGCCGACGTAGTTAGTGCCCGAGACGTTGCCGGAGGTATAGGCGTTGCTGATGAACTTTGTGTTGACGCCGGCGATCCCTCCGACGGATTCCTGGCCCGAAACATTGGCGGTGACATAGGCGTTGTTGATAATTGCGTCGTTGTATCCGACCATCCCGCCGACGTTGTCGCGACCCTGCACGCTGCCGCCTACCAGGCCAATATCGCTGATCATACTGGCGCTGCTGGTATAGCCGAACAAGCCGACATAGCTCGTACCGCTGCGGTTGATGACCAGATCGCTGATGGTATGGCTGAGCCCGTTGAACGTGCCGGTGAACGGGTTACTGTTATCGCCCACCGGCACGAAACCCGATGTGCTCCACATGCCGCTGGCATTGCTGCCCGATGTGGCACTGGCGTCGATATCCTTTGCCAGGGTGTAGTGGGCGCCCAGGTTGTAGGCCATCAATTGCAATTGGTGGGCGTTGCTGATGCTGGTGCTGTACTCGCTGGCGAGGAAGGGGCGGGTCTGGCCTTCGACCATCATCCATTGCACGCCGTTGCTGTCGCTGGCGGCATAAACGTTGGATGTGCCGGTTACCGGAGCCCAGGTGCCGAGGCCGGTATAGCTGGTGTGGTTGTAGCGGTTGCTGCTTATGTCAGTAACGGTTTCACTTCCAACACCGAGTGCATTACTTTTCCCGGTGCTGATGCTGTCCCAGTAGGCGTTGCTGATGGTGCCGGCTTGGTTCCATCCGACCAGCCCGCCGACTAAGGTAGGACCCGAAACGCTGCCGGTGGCATAGGCGTTGTTGATGGTTCCACCGAGGTTGTAGCCGACCAGCCCGCCGAGGGCGGCACCGCCCGTCACATTGCCGGTGGCATAGGCGTTGCTGATGTTGCCAGCGTTTCGGCCCACCAGCCCACCGACGTAGTTCTGGCCATTGACACTGCCGGTGGCATAGGCGTTGCTAATGGTGCCGGAATTGTCATTGCCTCCGGCCAGTCCGCCAACGTTTTCGTTGCCGGATACGCTACCAGTGGCATAAGCGTTAATGATTCTACCGCCATAGTTGTTTCCGACCAGCCCACCGACGTAGTCACCGCTAGTCATCACCTCCACGCCGCTGGCGTAGGCGTTGCTGATGGTTGCGCCGTTGTCATTACTTCCGGCCAGCCCGCCGCCGAACTTGGCACCCGTAACGTTGCCGCCAACCAGCCCAATATCGCGGATCACGCTGTTGTTGGCTCTGCCGAATAAGCCGACGTACTCTTCACTGCTGCGGCTGATGGTGAGGTTGCTGAGGGTATGGCCCAGGCCGGCGAATTGCCCGGAGAAGCTGCTGCTGCCATTACCCACCGGCACCCAGTTGTTGATGCTGCTCAGGTCAATATTGCTGCCCACGGCATAGTTGCCGGCCAGGTTGTTATTCATGGCCTGCAGCGCAGCGGCATCGTTGACCACGGTGTAGCTGATTACCGCGCCGGTCGAGCCCTTCTGGGTGCTGAAGTTGTTGCCGCTTTGCAGGTTGATCGGGGCCTTGATGCGGTAGTCCGCCGTGCCGCCATCGGTAGTGGCCTGGCCGTACTTCAGGGCTACTTTGCCAGTGGCGTGCTGGGCGGTGATGGCCGCGTTGATGTTGATGTTGTTATGGGCGTTCAGCGTCAGGGTTGTGGTGGCATTCCAGGTTACGGCGGCGTTGACGTTGATATCCCCGGCTTGGCTGCCGTCATCGATGGTTTGCAAGGTGACGCTGGTGGTGTTCAGGGTGGTGCTGAGGGTGGTGGCACCGATGCCGCTGTCAGTTTTGCTCGCATTTCCAGCGCTGACGGTAAAGTCCGTGGGGTCGATCAGCCAGGTGCCGGTCTTACCGCTCGCCGCCTTGGTGGTGACCTTGGCGCCGTCAGCCACCTTGACGTGGGCACCCGAGGTTTCGATAAAGCCGCCATTGCCGCCGTTGGGTGCGCTGGCATCCAGGGTGCCGGCCACTTGCACGGTGCCGCCGTCGAAGCTGCCGAGCAGGACGATCTTGCCGTCCTTCTCGCCGAGGGTTTGCGCTTCGATCACGCCGGTGTTGTTGACCACGGTTTTAAGCAGGGCATCGCCGGCGTTGGCGGTAAGCAACACCTGGCCGCCATCGGCTTTGATCAACTGATGGTTTTCCACCAGGGCATCGACCACCGCCTCATCGACCTGCACATTGAGCAGGCCATCACCGGCAAAATCCAGGGTGACCGCATTGCCAGCGGCCAGGGCGACGGTGCCCTGGTTGGCAACGATGACGCCGTTGTTGCTTACCGTGCCGCCGAGCAGGGCGATGCTGCCGCCGTCGGCTGCGCTGATTTGGCCATTGTTGGTGACGCTGGCGTTGCTGGCGTTGCCCTTGAATTTGTAGTTGCCGGCTTCAAAATCGCTGTCGCTGATATTCAGGGTGGAGGCCACCAGGCCGCCGACATTGACCTGCGCGCCGGCACCGAACAGCACGCCGTTGGGGTTGATCAGAAACACCCGGCCATTGGCATCGAGCTGGCCCATGATCTTCGAGCCATCGGCACCCAGTACGCGGTTCAACGCGATGGCATCGCGGCCCGGCTGGTTGAAGGTCACCTTGTTGCCGGCGGCAATATCGAAGCTCTGCCAGTCGATGGCCAGTTTGTTGCTGGCTTGGTCGATGACCATCTGGCTGGCGTTGGGTTGGTTGATCGCACCGCTGCCCGCCACCACCTGGCCGCCACTGGGCAGATCGGCGGCGATTGCTGTGAGCGGCAGCAGCAGGGCGGCGGCGAGTACCGCACCTGCGCCCTTGCCGCGCCGGCGAGCGCGTTCATCGGTAACGGTCCAGGCGGCGAGGCTTGGGTTCCAGACAAGGGCGTAGGTGCGGTTCATGGGTAATCCCTTTAACGATCAAAACCGGCCGGTTCGCCTAGGCGCAAACCGGAAATATGGCGTGCAGGCGGGTGCTGACCCGCAGGCCTACAAGAAGGGGATATTGGACGGGAGGCATTGGCGACTGGCTATCACTGAAACTAGGTAATTTCGGTGATTTTTTAGTGACGCGAGCGCGGGCTGTGGTGATGCAGGGCCCGCGTATGGCCCGTTAAATTCGCCGCTAAAACGGATCGCCGCCCGGCGCCTCCCACGGATTCAGTCGCCCGCCCGTGGGAGGGGCTTTAGCCGCGATTGTTTGTGATTACGCCCATGCTCCAGCGTGGGAGCCGAGGCCAGAGCGCTTTGCGCCCGTTTGGGTTCAACGTCGGACGCAGAGCGTCCACGGAGGTATTCCCCACGCGGAGCGTGAGGAACGATGACCCACCACAAGCGTCGCCGCTAAAGCGCCTCCCACGCAGGTTCGGGGGGCATGGCGGGAAGAATTGATGCGACTCCCGGCGCCGCGTGCAAGGCCTGGCTATACCTGATTTCGGTGATAGGCGAGTGCCACTATGGCGTGCCACACTCGTCGTTGTTCACTGACTTGCTCTGAGTACCCTGCACTGATGTCGACCGCCAGCCTTGCCCCCGATGATGTTCTGCTGCCTGCGCCGGTGCTGGTGGTCGAGGACGATCCGTTGATGCGCCAGCGGTTGGCGCGGGTGCTCGGGGAAATCGGTTATGCCGATGAGGCGGTGAGCTTTGCGGTGAATCTGGCCGAGGCGCGTGCGCATGTCAGCCAGCAGCCGGTGGCGATGGTGTTGGTGGACCTGGGCCTGCCCGATGGCAATGGCATCGAGCTGATCCAGGAGTTGCGCGCGCAGGACCCGGCGTTGTGGATTTTGGTGATTTCGGCCTGGAGTACCGAGGAGGCGATTCTTGGGGCGCTGCGGGCTGGGGCGACGGGGTATTTGCTCAAGGAGCGTGATGATCTGGAGGTGAGCCTGTCGATTCGCAGCGTGCTGCGCGGCGGTGCGCCGATTGATCCGTTTATCGCCCGGCGTATCCTGGCCTTGTTGCCGACGGCCCCGTTGCATACGCCCAGCGACGCAGGCGAAGTAGAAGCGCTCAGCGCCCGCGAGAGCGAGATTCTCGAATGGGTTTCCCGGGGTTTGAGCAACCGGGAAATCGCCGAACAGTTGACCATTTCCCGCTATACCGTCGAATGCCATATCAAACGGATCTACCGCAAGCTGGCCGTCTCTTCGCGCACCCGCGCGGTGAGCGAGGCTCGGCAACGCGGCTTGTTGCCCTGACGCTGCTGTTCGCCCTGCTGTCTGGGTTTTCGAGTCTGGCGCAGGCGAGCTGCCAGCCGACCATCAGCCAGGTAATGGCGGCCCCCGAGCGGGCCGGCGATGGCGTGCGCCCGGTAGACGGCTGGCTGCCGGTGAGCCTGCCGGACCTGTGGCAACGCCACTGGTCGGGGTTTTTCGGGGCGGTGTGGTATCGGCTGGACTGGCAGGCCGACTGCCAGGGTGAGCCCCTGGCGCTGAGTATTGATCGCATGGTCATGGCCGGTGAGGTGTGGCTTAACGATGATCTGATCTGGCGCGACGAGAGCCTGGTCGAGCCGTTGTCGCGCAGTTGGAATATGCCGCGCTACTGGCTGTTACCTGTTTCAGCGCAAAGTCATGGCAACAGCATCTGGGTGCGTGTGGTGGGTTCGGAGCATGCGCCTCCTGGGCTGGGCACGGTGCGCTTGGGCACGCCTGAGCAGGTTCGGCCGGAGTACCGGCACCAGTTGCTGCTGCAACGTGAACTGGTTTTTATCACCCTGGTGATTTCGCTGATGCTGGGGGTGCTGTTTCTGACGTTCTGGTTGTTGCGCCGCCAGGAGCATGCCTTCGGCTGGTTCGCTCTGGCGTCGTCGCTATGGACGCTTGGCCTGAGCAACATGCTGGTGACTTCATCTTGGCCATTTGCCAACGGTGAGGTGTGGGACCGCCTCAGCCAGATCATGCTGGTGCTGTATTGCCCGGCGATGTGCATGTTCGTCTGGGCGTTCATCGGTCAGCGCCGTGTGCGTCGGGAGCGCGCTATTTGGCTCGCGGCGCTGGTGTTTTGTGTGGTTGTGGTGGTCGTCCCGAAGGCACATATTTCGCTGGTACAGCTGGTGTCTGCTGTTTCGCTGCGGCTGGTCTTGTTGGCCATCTCTGTGCAGCTTCTCTGGCATGGCTGCCGTGTGCGGCAGCGCTACCTGACTCTACTGGGGGCGTGCATGTCAGGTTTGGCGTTTTATGAGTTTCTGGCTTTTGTTGGCGTACTCAAGGTTCCAGAGGTCTATGTTCTGCTGTCGACGCCCTTTATCTCGGCTGTGATGTTTATGGGGCTGGCGATACGTTTCGCCAAGAGTTTGCAACGTGTCGAGCGCTTCAATGATGAGCTGCAGGCCACCGTTGACAGCACGCGCGCGGAGCTGACCGAAACGCTGCAGCGCGAGCATCAACTGGAAGCCGACAACATTCGCCTCAACGAACGCCTGCGCCTGACCCACGACCTGCATGACGGCCTGGGCAGCTCGCTGATGCGTTCGATTACCCGCATGGAGCATGGTGATGGGCTCAAGGGTGGCCAGTTTCTGTCCGTGCTGAAGACCCTGCGCAGCGATCTGCGTGACGTGATCGACGGCTCATCGGCGGTGCCTGCCTGGCAATCGCCACAGGAGTGGCTGGCACCGTTGCGCCGGCGGTTTATCGACCTGTTCGATGACTTGGGCATTGAGTCGCACTGGCGCTTGCCGGAGCAGTGGCCAGGTACCTTCACGCCCCCTCAGTTGCTGGCCCTGACGCGTTTTCTCGAAGAGGCGCTGACCAACGTCCTCAAGCATGCTGGTGCTACTCGGCTGGAGGTGGGCGTATGCGCGGCAGCGGAGCGTGGCCTGAACCTGTGGGTGCGTGACAACGGTCGGGGCTTTGATGTGGATGAGGTGCTGGCCGCTAGCGCGGGGGTTGGCATGAGCAGCATGCGCATGCGCATTGAGCGCATAGGCGGGCAGCTGCGCATCGAGTCCCGCCCTGGGGAAACGCTGTTGACGGCGACCCTTTATGGCAAACCGGTCAGTGCGTAAGCCCCTCAGGGTTGCAGCGCTGGGATCACTTGTCCCGAGACATTTTCTCCAGACCCTCCGGTAGCCGGATACCGCTGTCGGCGATCCGATAGAGTGCGTCCGGGTTGAGCAAAGCAACGTCCGTCTCGCCAGCAGATCCGCCATGAGTTGCGGCGAGAATATCGGTGTAGGTCTGAGGTATTTCTGCTGCCGGGCTGCCCGGCTGGGGCTGGTCGCTGATAGTCAGGGTACCGTCTACGAAGCTGATGGCGTAGTTATCGGCGCTCAGGCCGCTAACGCTCAGGGCGTAAAGGCCGGCATTGATCGCGCCCTGGGCGCTACCGCCGTAGCTCAGGTTGCCGCCGAGCACGCCGGCGTTCTCGCCATTGACGAAGCCGCTGTAGGTGACGCCATTGCCGCCACTGAAAGCCAGGCCGTCGTAGGTTTTGCTGGCGTCGTTGGCGGTCACGCTGAGCGCGGCTTTGTCGATGGTCAGGGTGCCATCGATGAATGTCAGGCTGTAGTTACCGTCCGTGCCATTGGCGCTATGGCTGTAGCTGCCGGCATTGATGCCAGCGCCGCCGATAGTGCTGACACCGCTGAGCACATCTGCCGTTTCACCGTTGACCAGGCCGCTGGCGGTGAAGCCGGTAATGCTCTGCTGTTGGCCGTTGTAGGTCACCTGGCCGCTGTTGGCGGTGACGGTAGCCTGGGCCTTGCCGACGTTCAGGCTACCTAGGGTGTAGCTGATGGCGTAGTTGTCGGCGCTCAGGCCGCTGACACTCAGGTCATAGTTGCCGGCGTTGACCGCGCCCTGTGCGCTACCGCTGTAGACCAAGGTGCCGCCGAGCACGCCGGTATCTTCGCCATTGACGAAGCCGCTGTAGCTGACGCCATTGCCGCCAGTGAAGGCGAGGCCATCGTAAGTCTTGCTGGCGTCGTTGGCGGTGACAGTGAGTGCGGCTTTATCGATAGTCAGGGTGGTATCGGCGTAACTGATGTCGTAGCCCTGCTGACCCGAATACAGCCCGTCCAGGCTGAGACCACCATCGGTGGTGCTGTAGCTGCCAGCGTTCTGCGAGGCGCTGGAGTAGGTCAGGCTACCAAGCAGCAGATCATCATCCAGGGTATTGCCAAGATCCGTTGTATATCCGCTGGTGCCGCTGCTTTGACCATCGTAGGTCTTATTACCGAGGCCTGTCGCCGTGACGGTCACGCTCTGCATGAAGCTACGCAGCAGTGGTGCGGTTTGCCCCTCATAGATCCTCCACACTGCATTGCTGCCGCCGCTGGTAGCCAGGTTCCAGGTGGCATAGTTGGAGGCGTCGCGTAACGCTGTGCTGTCCAGGCCGCGTAGATTCTCCACGGTCGCAGATCCACCAATGGTGCCCGCGCCGGGGCCGCTGAAGGTATCGGTATTCCAGAACGAGTCCACTACGCGTCCGGTTCCTATATCGCCTACCAAACCCCCTACGGACGTCACTCCGCTCACGCCGCCGGTGGCGTAGGTGTATTCGATCAAGCCGCCGGCATACCCGGCCAGACCGCCTACATACTGTGTGCCTTGCACCTGGCCCGTGGCATAGGCGTTGCGGATGGTTCCGGTGTTGGTACCTATGAGGCCACCGGAAAATATGACCCCGGTGACGTTGCCCGTGGCATAGGAATTCTCCACCAGGCCCCAGTTTTCACCGGTCAGTCCACCGACGACGTTCTCCGCGCCGCTGACATTGCCAGTGGCATAACTGTTGCGAATGATGCCGTTGTCCCGGTTGCGTGCCACCAAGCCACCCGCTCCGCGCTCAGTGGAGCTGATGGTGACGTTGGTATGCAGGTCGCTCAGTATGCCGCCGTAGTTGATGCCTACCAGGCTGGCAGCATTGGACCCGCCATGAACGCTGCCACCCACCATTCCCAGGTCGTGAATCTGCGCCCCGGCGGCTGTCTGCCCGATCAATGCGACTTCGCTTTCGTTTGCGCGATTGATCCTGAGGTCGCGAATCAGATGGCCTTGACCATCCAGCGAGCCGGTAAAGGGGGTGCTGGCGTTGCCCACCGGTTTGAACCCTGTCGCTCCCCAGACATCGCCGTAGTGGCCATTGCCGTCTGCTGCAAGTGCCGCCCCGAGATTCAGGTCGGTACCCAGGCGGTAGCTGGCCGACAGATCCAGCGCCATCAGTTGCAGGGCGTGGGGCGTGAAGAGGGTGGTCGAGTACTCGCTGCGCAGCATGGGCCGTGTATCGCCCTCGAACATCACCCAGGTGTCGGTGAAGTCGAAGCCGGCATAGGTGGTTTGGGTGCGGGCATTGGTGGAGTCGATGCCAGTGCCGGCAGCGCTGGTTGCTTGGCCGGTCGAATCCATGTCCCAGTAGCTGTTGGTGACCGTAGCGCCGTCGCCATCAACATTCCCTACCAGCCCGCCTGTGCCGGTCACTCGACCGCTGGCGTAAGCATTGGTCAATGTGGTGCCTTGCACGGTGCTGCCGATCAGCCCACCGATGGCACTGCCCGTACCGGTCACCGCTCCCGTTGCATAGGCGTCCGTGACCGAGGCGGCACGGTTACGGCCGATCAAACCACCCACCTCGCTCGCCCCGCTAACCGTGGCTGTAGAGGAAGACTGGCTGACGACGCCCAGATCGCTCCAGCCCACCAGCCCGCCGACCCTATCGCCCTGCGAGGATACCTGCCCGGTAACATGGGCATTGGTCAGCGTGCCACCGCTTAGCCGTGCCACCAGACCACCCACCGTGGCTGCGCCAGTGATGGAGACATTGGACAGGGTCAGATCGCGGAGGGTGGCTGCAGTCAGGCCGAACAGACCGACAGTCGACTCGCTCGGGCGATTGATGACCAGGCTGTCGATGGTGTGCCCGAGGCCGGCAAACGTGCCGTTGAAGCCATCGATGGGAGCAAAGCCGGCGCCAGCGTTCCAGGTACTGGTCGCAGCGGCATCGAGGTCGATGGCGAGCGCGTAGTGGCCGCTTCCCGAGATGCCTTGCAGGGTGCTGAGGTCGCGAATCAGGGTGTAGTCAACGCCGCCGAGACTCAGTCCGGCATTGTCTCCGGAGAGGGTGATGCGGGCGCCCTGGTTCAGGCTGTAACCATCGCCATAGGCCAATACCAGCGCTGCATTTTCGCCGCTGGCGGTGATGTCCTTGTTGACGTTTATGCGCCCATGGGCATCGAGCGTCAGCGTGGTATCCGCGCTCCAGCTCACGCCAGCATTGACGTTGATGTCGCCGTTTTCGCTGCCTCCCGCCACGGTCTGTAGCGTGACGCTGGTGTTCTGCAGGTTGGCGCTGAGGGTGGTGGCGCCAATGCCGCTGGTGGTCTGGCTGGCACTGCCGGCGCTGACGGTGAAGTCGGTGGGGTCGATCAGCCAGGTGCCGGTTTGGCCGCTGGTGGCCTTGGTGGTGACTTGCGCACCGTCAGCCACTTTGACGTGGGCGCCGCTGGTGTCGATAAAGCCGCCATTGCCGCCATCCGGCGCGCTGGCATCCAGGGTGCCGGCGACCTGCACCGTGCCGCCGTCGAAGTCGCCGAGCAGGACGATCTTGCCTTCCTTCTCGCCCAGGGTGCGGGCCTGGATTACCCCGGTGTTGTTGACCACGGTCTGCAGCAGCGCATCGGCCGCGCTGGCGGTGAGGATGACATTGCCGCCGTCGGCCTGGATCAACTGACGGTTTTCCACCAGCGCGTCCTTCACCGCCTCGTCGACCTGCACGCTGAGCAGGCCGTCACCCGCGAAGTCGAGGGTGACCCCATTACCGGCGGCCAGGGCCACCGTGCCCTGGTTGGCGACGATCACGCCGTTGTTGCTGACCGTGCCACCGAGCAGGGCGACGCTGCCGCCATCGGCGGCGCTGATGCGTCCATTGTTGATCACGCTGGCGTTGCTGCCGTCGCCCTTGAAGGCATAGTTGCCCGCTTCGAAATCGCTCACTGACAGATCCAGCGTAGAGGCCACCAGACCGCCGACATTGACCTGCGCCCCGGCGCCGAACAGCACGCCGTTGGGATTGACGATAAACACCCGGCCATTGGCATCGAGCTGGCCCATGATCTTCGAGCCGTCGGCGCCGAGTACCCGGTTGAGGGCGATCGAGTCGGTGCCGGGCTGGTTAAAGGTCACCTTGTTACCGGTGCCGATGTCGAAGCTCTGCCAGTCGATGGCCAGCTTGTTGCTGGCCTGATCAATGACCATCTGCTGGCTGTTGGGCTGACTGATGCTGCCGCTGCCGGAGACCACCTGACCGCCGCTGGGCAGGTCGGCGGCGAAGGCTGGTCCGGTCAGCGCAAGGCTTGTCGCCAATACCACCCCTGCGCCCTTGCCACGTTTGCGGGCGTGTTCATGGGCGACGGCCCAGGCGCCCAGGGCGTGGTTCCAGATCAGAGCGTAGGTGCGGTTCATGGATGTCCCCTTATCAATCGTCTGGCTGCGGAGTGCTGTGTTTCGGCCTGCGGTGTAGCTGCCAAGTGTCTGAACGTTAGAAGAAGCGCACTACCTGCGCCCATACGCGCGGGCTGCGGTCGACATCGCTCTGCGGGTCGGTATTGCCCAGTTTCCAGGCGGTCACGGCGCTGACCTGCCAGCCATGGGCCGCCCAGCGTGCACCCAGGCCGGCGCCGGAAAGGCTGCGATGGTTTTCACCGGAGGCCCAGGTGTCCTTGTTCAGGCGCACCTGGCCATGGTCGACGAAAGTGCTGAGCTGCCAGGCATCGGTCAGCGCATAGCGCAGTTCGAGATTGGCCAGCCAGCCCTGGTCGCCGGAGGCCTCGCCCTGCGGATAGGCACGCACGCCGTAGGCGCCGCCCAGGTAGAGCTTTTCCGAGCTGTCGAGGTTGCCGTCGGCCCACTGGCCTTGCAGCTGGGTGTACAGGCTGAAGCGCTCGCTCAGGCGCTGCAGGCGAACCAGGCTGGGGTTGAGCTTGTGGAAGCGCCCGGCCGTGCCGGCAGTAAGGTCGTCGATGCCCTGCGCAGTGGTGTCGTCGAGGTTCAGGCTGCCCTGGCTCCAGGCCAGGGCGAAACTGTTGACGCCACCGCCGAGCAGGGTGTCGCGGCTGTTGCCGTTGAGTGTCAGGATGACCACGCGCGAGCGTTTTTCGCTCCTCTGGTCGAATAGATCGATATCGTCCTGCAGGCGCTTGTCGTCGAATTGGGCCTGCACATAGAGGCTGAAATCCCGCGAGCGCACCAGCGGTTGCAGGGAGAAGACGCTGGCGATGCGTGCGTTGCCATGGGCATCGAGGTCTTCGAAGTCCTTGGCCAACTGGTAGTCCATGTCCGAATAGGCCACGCCGAGCTGAGTCGACCAGGGGCCGACAGGCAGCTGATAGGCGATGCGGCCGTAGTTCTGTTCTTCGTCCGAACCCATGGCGCGCAGGGTCAAGCGGTCACCCAGCCCTAGCGGGCTGTTGAGGTTGAGGGTGCCGCCGAGGCGGTACTGACCGGTGAAGCGATTGCCGTAGTTGTCGGCGTCGATGGAGCCGGATAACAGCGGTGCGCGTTCGATATTCACCAGCAGGTCGCTGGTGCCGGTGCTGCTGCCGGGGCGCAGGGTGGATTTCACCTCGACCCCGGGAGTGTCCTGCAGCAGCAACAGGCTGCGTTCGAGCGGCCTGGCCTGCACCGCGTCGCCGGCTTGCAGCGCCGCCAGGGGCGCGAGGGCGCTACCACCCAGGCCGGCCTGATCGTTGATCTGCACCTGGCCATAGCGACCTTCGAGCACGGCGATCCTGACCCTGCCGCCATCGATCTCCTGGGCGGGCAAATAAGCACGTGCCAGCGGGTAGCCGCGCTCGCGGTAGAAGCGGGTGATGCGGTTGGCTGCCGCCTGCAGTTGGCCCAGTGTGAGGGTGCGATTCTTCAGGTCATCGAGCAGCGGCAACAGTTGCTCGTTGGGGATAGCGCTGTTGCCCTCGAGAATGAAAGCGGTGACCTGCAGGCTCGTCCCAGTGCTTTGCGCCTGGTCACTGGGTGTGTCGGGAAGGTTGAGGTCTATGGATTGCCGCTCGGGCAACTGCAGGGGCTTCTGGTCGAGGCCTTGCTGAACCTGGCCGGCGTCCGGGGCTACAGCTGCCAGGGCCTGGTTGGCAAGGGTATTCCCGGTAGCCAGCAAGGCGACGGACAACAGACTCGTGGCAACACGCATGGCGATCAGCTTCCTTCTGGCAGACGACTGTCCAGGCCTGTGTAATCTGCCTCGGCCGAAGACAAAGGCCAAGCATAGGGAGCGTGATAAGGATTCAGCTTGATAGAACTTGCGGTGTTTGCCTCAGCCTTCCAGACCGAGGGCAATATCCAGGTATTGCATGTCGTCTTCACTCGACCAGGGCGGCTGGCGATAGAGTTCATAGCCGCCGAGGGGAACGAAACGCTCACCGGAGCGTTCCGGCCAGGCCACCGCGAGGGTGCGATAGGCCGCGAATACCTGGCTGTAGGGCGCCTGATGCTGCAGGCAGGCGTAGCGTCCGGCCGGCAATGTCATACGGCTCAGCGGGGCGTTGCCGATCGGGAGTCCGAGATCGACCACGGCGCAGTCATAGCGCACCAGATCGTTGGGCGTGATTTCCGGGTTATCGGTGACGGCCCCGATGGCCCGGGCGTTTTCCAGCGGATAGTCGATGCGTTGCAGCTCTTCGGCGAAGCGTCGCCAATGCTCCGCCACCCGCGCATAGCTGCCATAGAAACGCATGCCCAGCAGCGGCAGATCGGGAAGGTGAGTGATCTGTACGTCGGTTGCCCGACGATGTTCCTCAGCGGTGGCGGGGATGCTGGCCTGGCGGGCGAACTGGCGGTACTGGGTGGGCGTCAGGGCGAACTGGCGATGGAAGGCACGGATAAAGGCCTCATGACTGGAGTAACCAACGGACAGGGCGATGGAAAGTACCGACTCCGGGTAGATCAACAGGTGAATGGCGGCACGATCCAAGCGGGTACGGCGAATATATTCGCTCGGGCTTTCGCCCATGACTTCCTGGAAACGGCGCTGAAAGTGAAAGGTGCTTAGGCTGGCGCGGGCAGCCAGGCGATCGAGCGATAGCGGCCGGTCCAGGTGGGCTTCAATGTAGCGAATGGCGCGCAGGATGCGCCGATCTTCCAGCACATGGGGCGGTGGCTTGTCCCGTTCGTAGGGTTTGCGCGCCCCCGCATGCGGGCGTTCGAACAGCAGGGTGCGCTCCTGTTCGATCAGTCGATGTTCGAGAGCGGGCGCAAGCTCGCCGTTAGCGTGATCTGTCGAGTCGGCATCCATGGAGGGTACTTATGGCCGTGGCAGTCGGTGAGGGCTGCTCCAGAGCAGCCCGCCGATCATAACGGACGTACTTGTCGAGCCACCAGCCCGCCCGGTGTCTGGTCACTCGTTAGCGGTAGTGCTAGTTGCGCAGGATATAGGCGGGAATCTGCTCCAGTGGAATCTCCCGGCTGACCGCGCCGAGCTTCATCGCCTCCTTGGGCATGCCATAGACCACGCAGCTGGCTTCGTCCTGGCCGAACGTGAGTGCGCCGGCCTCCTGCATTTCGCGCAGGCCGCGGGCGCCGTCGTCGCCCATGCCGGTCATGATGATGCCGGTGGCGTTAGCGCCGGCGGCGCGGGCGGTGGAGCGGAAGAGCACGTCAACTGAAGGTTTGTGCCGGCTTACCGGCGGGCCGTCGACCACTTCTACGAGGTACTGCGCGCCGCTGCGCTTGAGCAGCATATGCCGCCCGCCGGGTGCGATCAGGGCGCGGCCGGGCATTACGCGGTCGCCGTGGCGGGCTTCGAGCACTTCGATCTGGCACAGGCCGTTGAGGCGCTCGGCGAAGGCGGCGGTAAAGCGTTCGGGCATGTGCTGGACGATGATGATGCCGGGGCAGACGCGCGGCAGGGCGGTGAGGATGTACTCCAGCGCTTGGGTGCCGCCAGTAGAAGTGCCGAGGGCGACGATGCGTTCAGTGGTGCGGCTCATGGCGCCCTGGCCGGGCGGGAGGATGGCGTCGGCGCTGAGTTTGGGCGCGACCGCTGCGGCGCTCTCTGGGGCCTTGCCCTTGAGTAACTGGCGGACATTGGCGCGGGCTGCACCCTTGACCGCGTTGATCAAGTCGTCGCTGGCATTGATCAGGAATTTGCTCAGGTTGACCTGGGGCTTGGTGACGATGCTCACGGCTCCGGCAGCCAGTGCCTGCATGGTGGTGCTGGCGCCCTTTTCTGTGAGTGTGGAGCAAATCACCACGGGTGTTGGGCGTTCGGCCATGAGTTTCTTGAGGAAGGTGATGCCGTCCATGCGCGGCATTTCGACGTCCAGGACGATTACATCCGGCCAGTTGCGCTCCATCTTGCTCAGGGCAAACAGGGGGTCGGCGGCGGTGCCGATGACCTCTATCGAGGTGTCGGCGGACAGCACCGAGGACAGCACCTGGCGAACCACGGCGGAGTCGTCGACGATCATGACTTTGATGGACTTCATACTGAGGAGACTCCAGAAGGGCCAGAGATCGACAGGGGAGGCGACTGCTTCAACGCCAGATGGCCACTCCAAATGTCAAAAATCAGGTTGCGATGGCCGATGCCGCCCACATGCTCGCCGTGGCAGATGAGGCCCTGTTCGGCAACCAGGCGCCTGGCCATTGCCACATTTTGCAGGCCTATATGCGGGCTGTTACTGGGGAGCCGTGTGGGGAACATGTTCCCGCCACCGAAAATTCTTACCTGGTACTCGGAAAAACAGGTGCCGTTGCTGTTGGCTGCGTCGCGCAGCAGGCGCATGGCTTCGTCGCCGTAGCGGCCGTCCAGTTGGGTGGTCGGGCGCCCACGCGTCGGCAGCATAAAGTGGCACATGCCACCCAAGCGTGCTCGCGGATGCCAGACCACCAGTGAGACACAGGAACCGAGCAGGGTGCGTATGCGCGTATAGGGGCCGCCGAAGTGATAGTCGCCAGGTCGTAGGTAGACTTCGGCTATAGAGGGGGTGTTAGTCATTGGGTTTGCGGTAGATCGACGGTTTGACGAGCTTGAGCGTGTCGTCGACGCCGTTGAGGCTTTCCGAGTGGCTGACAAAGAAGTAACCGCCTGGCCGCAGATGCTTGATAAGGCGGCTAACCACCTGGCGCTTGGTCTCGGCATTAAAGTAGATCATCACGTTGCGCAGAAAGATCGTATCGAACAGGCCGTGATCCGGCAGCGCGGTATTCAGGTTGATCTGCTCGAAGCGGATGCGCTTACGCAGCGCTGGCGCGACCATCATGCGCCCGACATTGTCGTCGATCCCGCGCAGGCAGTGTTTTATCAGCAGGTGGCGGGGGATGTTCTGGCCGTCTTCGAGGTCGTAGACGCCGGTGCGCGCGCGGTCGAGGATGCGTTGGCTGATGTCCGATGCGAGAATTTCCCAGGGCCGCTCACCGAGTATGTCGGCCAGTAACAGGGCCAGGGTGTAGGGCTCTTCGCCGCTGGAGCAGGCGCCGCTCCAGATCCGCAGGGGGCGCCCGTTGGGGATGGCGCCGGGTTTGCTGAGCTGCTCACGGAGAAAGTCGAAATGCTTAGGTTCGCGGAAAAAATAGGTCTCGTTGGTGGTCAGCAGATCGACGCAGGTCTGTAGCTCTGCGGTGTCTTTGCTCAGGCGCTTGAAGTACTCGCCGTAGCTGGCCATGCCGAGGCTGCGCAAACGCTTGCTCAAGCGCCCGGCTACCAGCGGTTTCTTCGCGTCGGACAGGTGGATGCCGGCAATCTGGTGGATCAGGCGCTGGAACTGCTCGAACTCCCGGTCTGACAGTGCAGAGGGCGTACAGGCGAGTGCGTCAACGTGAGTCGAGGTCATGGCTCAACTCCCCAGCCTGATTCAGCAGCACCATCTCTTCTGCAGAAATCACCCGGCCAACGTCGAGCATCACCACCAGGCGATCATCGAGCTTACCCATACCGAGGATAAAGTCGGTACGAATACGGCCACCGAAGTTGGGCGTCGGCTCGATCTCCCCGGCTGAGAGGTCGCGTACTTCGTTGACCGCGTCGACCACCATGCCGAGCACCTGAGTGCTGCCGTTTTGCTCAACTTCCAGTATCACGATGCAGGTGCGCGGCCCGATCAGCGTGGCTGAGTTGCCGAAGCGCAAGCCGAGGTCGATCACCGGTACCACGGCGCCGCGCAGGTTGATCACGCCGAGGATGCTCGGCGGCAGCATCGGCACGCTGGTCAGGTGCCCGTATTCGATAATCTCGCGTACAGCGCGGATCTCAACGGCAAACAGTTCCTGAGCCAGGGTGAAGGTCAGGTACTGGCCTGAAGGGGCTGTGGCACTCGGGAGGAGCCGTGTGTCGGCGCTCATGGCTCACTCCTGGAAGCGTGCATAACCGGCTGGCAGGCCGGCCATGTGCGTCGACGCGTGGTCATCGCCGGTTCGTGAGGAACGCACCGGTTTAGTGGGCCGACCGCTGTGTGTTTTGCTCTTTTGGTTGTTGCTTGAGGTGCTGCCGCCACTGAGCTGGAAGAACTCCATCAGTTGTTGCAGTTGCTCGGCCTGGCCACTCATCTCTTCGGAGGTCGCGGCCAGCTCTTCAGAGGCCGAAGCACTCTGCTGGGTTAGCTCGCTGAGTTGGTTCATTGCGGTATTGATCTGGTTGACCCCGCTGCTTTGCTCTTCCGAGGCGGCGGCAATTTCCTGGACCAGGTCGGAGGTCTTGGCAATGGACGGCACGATCTCGTCGAGCAAGCTGCCGGCGCGTTCGGCCAGGGCCACGCTGCTCTTGGCCACCTCACCGATTTCCTGGGCGGCGACCTGGCTGCGCTCGGCCAGTTTGCGCACCTCGGCGGCGACCACAGCGAAGCCTTTGCCATGTTCGCCAGCCCGGGCGGCTTCGATGGCGGCGTTGAGGGCTAGCAGGTTGGTCTGGTAGGCGATGTCGTCGACGATGCCGATTTTGTCGGCGATGGTTTTCATGGCGCGCACGGTGTCTTTGACTGCCTGACCCCCTTCGCCCGCTTCGGTTGAGGCTTTGCTGGCCATGCCATCGGTGACGCGGGCGTTCTCGGTGTTCTGCGAGATGGACGCGGCCATTTGCTCCATTGAGGCGCTGGTTTCCTCCACCGAGGCCGCTTGCTCGGAGGCGGCCTGGCTCATGCTCTGCGCCGTGGCGGAAATCTCCTCGGAGGCGCTGGACAGTGAGTCGGCAGAACCGCGTACCTCGGTGATGATTTGCGTGAGGCGGGTGGACATGTTGTGGATGGAGGCCAGCATGCTGCTGGTGTCACCGGGCTTGACCTTCACTTGCACGCTCAGATCACCTTCGGCAATCCGGGTCACCACCTCGGCGGCATAGGCGGGTTCGCCGCCCAGTTGCTTCAACAGGCTGCGGGTAATCAGCCAGCCCAGCAGGATAGAAATAAAGATGGCTACGCCACCAATGATCATGAGTTGCAGGCGAGCGCTTGTATAGAGTTCGTTGGCTTCTTCCGCACTCTTGTCCATCAGCTCGCTCTGGTTGTCCACGAGTGCTGTGGCGGCGTCCAGTAGCGCGTTGTTGGCGGGAATCAGCTCGCTGAATAGATAGGCTTCGGCTTTCTCTGGCTCGTCCAAGAGCTGAAACAACTCATCGTAGCGATTACCGAGAGTTTCCCGCGTGGCATTGAGGCGCGCCATGAGTTCTCGGCCTTGCGGTGTGGTGACGGATTGATCTAGCTCTTCCGCGATTTTGGTCCGACGATCGCGGCTGGCTGCGATGAGTTCGAGGTTTTTCTTAACCGACGCCTCTTCGTCGTGGAGCATGATGTCACGCACAAAGCGCGCCTGATTCAGCGTTTCCTCCTTGATGGCCGTGGCCTGTTGGATTTTCACATAGCGATCATTGACGATGAATTCACTGCTCTCATTGATGGCGCTCATCCTTGTGATACCTAACGTCAAGGCGATCAAGAGCAGGATGATGACCGTGCCAAAGCCAAAGCCAAGCTTGGTTGACACACGCAGATCTTTGAACATGGTTTATTCCCTCTATGGTGCTTGGCTGCCTGGTCAGGCGGTCAATGCGTTGTTACCGTCTGCTAGGCCCGCAATCTCGGCGACCGCGAGGGCGTTTTCGATGTTCAGTACGATGATGAAATCATTCTGCTGGTGAACCATTGCCTGGATGAAATCACTGCGAATCGGGTTGCCAAATGCGGGGGGCGGGCTCATTTCGTCGGGCATCACTTCCAGAACTTCGCTGACCGCATCGACGAGAATGCCTAGCGTCTGCGTGCTTTCGGCGTCGCTGACTTCGACGATGATGATGCAGGTGCGGCGGTCCACCTGGGTTTTCGCCAAGGCGAAACGCAGGCCGAGGTCAATCACCGGAACCACGGCGCCACGCAGGTTGATCACGCCATGAATGCAGGGGCTGACCATGGGCACCTTGGTCGGCCTGCCGTACTGGATGATCTCTCTGACACTCAGGCCGTCGAGGGCATAGCAGCGGCCATGCAGCATGAAACTGAGGTATTGCTGTTTGCGCTGTTCCCCTGCGTTACGCTGCAGGTGCGCATTGGCGCGAGCGCTTGCGTCGGAGGCGGTGAGCTCATTCATGGGCGTAGCTCTGTTTGGTTTCAAAGGGCAGGGTATTGCGGGGTGCGGCGAGCTGGGTCAGTAGCCTGGGGATGTCCAGAATCAGGGCGACTGTGCCATCGCCGAGAATGGTGAAGCCGCCGAGCACGCGGCAGGCAGCAAAGACCTTGCCCAGCGGCTTGATAACGGTCTGGAATTCGCCGACCAGTTGATCGACCACCAGACCTGCGCGCAGACCGCCTTGTTGCACCACCACCACGCTTTCACGGCGTGGTGGTGTGCTGTCGTCGTCGAACAGTTCGCGCAGGCGTACCACTGGCAGCATCTGCCCACGCAGTTCCAGGTGGCCACGCGTTATAGCGCTGTCGCTGTACAGCTCAATGCATTCTTCGACCTGCTCCAGCGGGATCACGTAGCCGGCTTGACCGACGTTGACCAGAAAGCCGTCGATGATTGCCAGGGTCAGCGGCAGGCGGATGCGCACACTGGTGCCCTGGCCGAGGGCGCTGCTGAGCTCGATGGTGCCGCGCAGGGCGCTGATATTGCGCTTGACCACGTCCATGCCGACGCCACGGCCAGAGAGGTTGCTGACCTGCTCGGCGGTGGAGAAACCCGGCTCGAAGATCAGGTTGAAGATTTCCTTTTCCGTCAGCGTCTGGCTGTCGCTGACCAAGCCGCGTTCGCGGGCTTTGGCGAGAATCCTCTGGGGGTCGAGGCCGCCGCCGTCATCGGTCACTTCAATAATGATGCTGCCGCCGTCATGGCAGGCGTTCAGGCACACATTGCCTTGTGCCGGCTTGCCGTTCGCCTGGCGTGTTTCCTGCGATTCAATGCCATGGTCCATGGCATTGCGCACCAGGTGGGTGAGGGGGTCGGCCATGCGCTCGACCACGCTCTTGTCCAGTTCGGTCTCGCCGCCGCTGATCGACAGGGTTATGTCCTTGCCGATTTCCTTGGACACATCGCGCACCACCCGCTGGAAGCGGTTAAAGGTCGCGCCGATCTGCACCATGCGCAGCGGTAGGGCGGAGTCACGAACCTCTTCAACCAGGCGTGAGAGCAGTTCGGTGGCTTCCAGCATCTCGCTGTGGCCGCAGTTTTTCGCGGTCATGCGTGCACCGGCACCGGCGATGATCAATTCGCCGACCAGGTCGATCAGCTTATCGAGCTTGTTGGCATCCACGCGGATCAGGCTGTTTTCGTTGCTGCGGTTATCCTTGATTTGTTGCTGTTTCTGCAGGGCGGCGGCGATCACCGGTGCTTGCACCAAACTGTGTTCCATCAGCACCTGGCCGATGGGTTGGGCCTCATCGCGTTGCTGGCCCTCAACCTGTGCCAGCAGGACTTCCTGCAGCTCGGCGGCGGTGAGGGTGCCGCAGCGCATCAGGATCTCGCCCAGGCGCATGTCTTCTTCGGGCAGCGTGCGGATCAGCTCCAGGTATTCGTCCGACTTGCTATGGGGCGGCAGAATGCGAATCAGGCTGTCCTCGCGGACGAACTCGAACGTGCCATCAATCGTGGCCTTGTCGGCGTCGCTGGCGAAGGCAATCTCGAAGCCCAGGTAGCAGGTTTCCGGGTCCATCTCGGCAGCGCTTGGCAGGCGGTCAAGCAGCGGCACGATGCTGACGATACGACCGAAGGTGTTCAGGTAGCGGAACAGGCCGAGAGGGTCCATGCCATTGCGCAGGGTGTCCGGGCCAAAGCGCAGAGACAGGTGCCAATGATCGGCACTGAGCCCTGAACCGTTGCCACGTTCGATACGAGTGGGCTGGCTGGCTACGGGTTTGGCGGCCATCGCGGGCGCCAGGTAATAACTGAGTTGTTCACTCAGTGTCTCGTGCGTGGCCTTTACCTCGATCTCCAGCGTGTTGAGGTCGGTGCCTGCATCGACCAGCGCAATCAGGCGCGCCAGATGATCACCCACCTGGAGAAACAGCGCTGTCAGTTCGGCATTGAACTGCAGCTCATTGCTGCGCACGCGATCGAGCACACTTTCGGCGATATGGGTGAACGCGACGATCAGGTCCAGGCCGAACAGGCCAGCCGAGCCTTTGATGGTGTGCGCCGCGCGGAAGATCGCATTGATGGTGTCTGCATCGCCTGGGGTGTGTTCCAACTGCAGCAGGGCATCCTCCATCTGCAGCAGCAGTTCCTGGCTTTCGGCGATAAAGGTTTTTAGTACCTCGTCCATGTCCATGGTCGCTACTCGCTGGCTGGCTTGATCAGGATGGGGTCGCCGAAAAACGTGCCAAGCCCGCTCAGCTCAAAGGCCTCTATGACGGCTGGGCTGTGGTTGCTCAGGCGCAAGTCGCAGCCAATACGGCCGGCTTCCTGTTTGGCCAGCACCAATAATTGCAGGCCGGCGCAGTCCAGTTCGTCGATGGCCGAAAGGTCCAGCTCCACTTCGGCATCGGGCGCTAGCACCTGTAGCAAAAGCCCCATGTGCTCTGTGGCGCTGTAGATGCTCAAGCTGCCTTCCAGGGGGAGAATGCGATACAGGTTTTCTGCAGAGGCACTGCTCATGGCTGTGCCCTCATGGCAGGATCAACTTGGAGACCGCGGTCAGCATCTGTGCCGGTTGGAAGGGTTTGACCACCCACGCCTTGGCCCCGGCTGCCTGGCCTTCGCCTTTTTTGCCGTCACCGGCCTCTGTGGTGAGCATGATCACCGGGGTGAACTTGTAGGCCGGCATCTGCTTGACGTTCTTGACGAAGGTGATGCCGTCCATGTTCGGCATGTTCACGTCGCTGATGATCAGGTGAACTTTGCGCCCGTCGAGCTTGGTCAGGGCGTCTTTGCCGTCGACGCCCTCGATCACCTCATAGCCGGCATTTTTCAGGGTCATGCCGACCACTTGGCGGATTGAGGCGGAGTCGTCGACGATGAGAATGGTCTTGGCCATGAAAGGTGTCCTCAGAAGAAGGTAATGTCGGACGCGCTGCTGGCGGCCGGGGTGCCGCGGCCATGGTGGATGGCATGCTGCTCTGGGGTGGTATAGGTGTGTGACAGGTCATCCAGCCAGCTGCGGGCATCGATATGCTGCGCCGGCTCGCTCAGGCGTAGTCCCAGCTTGTCGATGTCGGCGCGTATGTGGCTGAGCATCTGGCTGACCCGGTCCTGGAACTGCAGGGCGACCAGGACCTCGGAAATTTCCTCGCCGACGGCCTGGTTCTGGCTCTGCAGGACGTTGCCGTGCTCGACCAGGTGGGTGACCCCTGTGCGGAAGTCTTCGATAACCTGGCGAATCACCTGGCTGGCGCTGCCCAGGGTGCCGGCGTCGCGACTGGTGTGCTCGTTGGACACCTGCAGGGTGTGCTCGATGGCGGCGCTGACCGTTGCGATGGTTTCGCCGATACGCCGGCCGGTTTGTTCTGAGCGCGTGGAGAGCGTGCGCACCTCATCTGCGACCACGGCGAAGCCGCGGCCCGCCTCGCCGGCCCGCGCGGCTTCGATGGCGGCATTGAGCGCCAGCAGGTTGGTTTGTTTGGCGACGTCGCCGACTTCCTGGGCCATGGCCCTGAGTTGCGTGGTGAAGCTGTTCAGGCTGACGACTTCGGCAAGCAGCGTTTCTTTACTGCTGAGGGCCAGGCGCAGCTGGCTGACGATGCCTTCCAGCTCCTGCTCACTGCCGGCCAGCAAGTTGAGCAGGGTGTGATTGTCGTATTGAGCGCCGGTGCCGACGGCGGTGTTGATGCGTTCAGCCAGATGGGTGAAGCGCTCGCTGAGGGCGTCGATAGCGGTCTGGGTGTGCTGGCGGGCCGCATCAATCTGTTGCGACCAGACGGGGGTGACGGCGCGGCAGAGGTCGGGCAGTCCTTCGACGTGCTGCTCGGTTTCTAGTGCTTGCGCCTCCAGCACTGCGTGCTGATGAGCCTGCTGCGCGGCTTGCGCTTGGGCGGCGGTTGCGCGGTGCAGGCAAAGGTAGACCAGGATGCCCGGCAGCAGCGCACTGGCCAGCCAGTAGCTGGAGGGTAGCTGCTCTGCCAGCCAGAGCAGTAGCACGCAGCTGGCAGTCGACAGTGCAGTGGGTAGCCAGAGGGGGATGGAAGCAGGGGCCGGATTTGTCACGTTCATACTCCATTGAACAGCAGGCCCGTCTATGCAGGGCTGAGCGGCGGTTCTTAGAGTGGCGTCTGGGAGAGAAACAGAACATCGGCTGATTCCGATGACGGCATCGGAACATCCTGCTTTTTTGTAGGGATTTCCCTACTCTGCCAGCCCCTGGGCCAGGGCGTACTTGATGATGTCGGCGTTACAAGCAAACCCCATCTTTTCCATCAGACGGGTTTTATGGGTGCTAACGGTTTTGTTGCTGATCACCAGTTGCTCGGCCACCTGGTTGACACTCAGGCCCTGGGCCAGCATGCGCAGGATCTGGAACTCACGATCCGACAAACTCTTCAGGGCATTCTCGGAGGGCGAGGTGCTGGAAAAGGCCAACTGCTCGGCAATGCGTGGGTCGAGGTAGCGCCCACCGCCGGCCATCTTGTGGATCACCGCGAGTAGAGTTTCCGGGTTCTGGTCTTTGGTCAGGTAGCCACTGGCTCCGGCGCGCAGTGCGCGCTGCGCGATTTGCGGTTCGTTATGCATGCTCAGCACCAGAATCGGCAGCTTGGCATGATGGGCATGCACCCGGGCGATCAGGTCTTCACCGCTCAAGCCAGGCATGCTCATGTCCAGCAACAGCAGGTCGACCGTTTTGTCGCGCAGCCGTTCGAGCACCTGCCCACCGTTCTCCGCCTCGGCCACGACCTGCAGGTGGCTGTCGAACTCGATCAGTTGTTTGAGCCCCCCGCGCATGATGGCGTGGTCGTCGGCGATAAGGACGCGTATCACAAGACCTCCTGCAGCATGCTGACGGGAAATGTGGCCTGCACGGTGGTGCCCTGCCCGGGGTAGCTGAAGATGACGACCTCGCCTCCCAGGCTGATGCCCCGCTCACGCATGCCGGTCAAACCCAGCGAACGCTTGCTGACTGACGCGGTATTGAAGCCGCGGCCGTTGTCGGTGATGTCCAGTTTGTAGATGTCATCAAGGCGCTCCAGGCTAACCTCCGCTCGGCTGGCACCGGAGTGCCGTGCCACGTTATTCAGGGCCTCCTGAACGACGCGGAATGCCCGTGTCGCCTGGTCGTCGGCCAGCACTGGCTCGTCGCAGTGGGTGGTGAACTCACAGGCGATCTGCGCGTGCTGGCGGAATTCGCCAATCAACCATTCCAGGGCCGGATACAGACCCATGTTCAGGGCCGCCGGGCGTAGGCTGGTGGCGATGGAGCGAACCACCTGAATGGTTCGATCACATACCGCCATGAGGTGTTCAACCTTATCGCTCAGGCCAGGGGCCTGCTCGCCGAACTGCAGGCGTAGCATCGAGATGCCCATGCGTAGGGCGGTAAGATGCTGACCCAGCTCGTCATGAATTTCCTGGGCAATCAGCTTGCGCTCCTCCTCGCGGGTGGATTCGCGGCGGCTGGCCAGTTCGCGCAATTGCTGGTTACTTTCGGCGAGACGCCGTTCGGCCTTGCGGATATCGGTAATATTGCGTGCCAGCGACAGGACGCTGGCGACTTCGCCGTGGGTGTTGTACTCAGCGACCAACTGCACGAGGTAATGCTGTTGCTGATCAGGCGGTCCATCGACCCCGTGGATCAGCTCTTCCTCCATTGAGGTGCCGCTGCTCGCCACGGCTTGCACCATGCTGGCCCAGATATCGATCTGGGAGTTATTGCCAAAGGCGTAGCGGGCCGAGCGCCCCTGCGCCTGGCTCAGTGGGCGCAGGCTGAGGGCTTCAAGGGCTGGGTTGGCATAGAGCAGGCGGAAGTCCGGCGTAAGGCGACCGATCGCGTCGTGGGTGTTTTCGATCAGGGCGCGGAACTGGCTTTCATTGTGCCGCAGGGTGGTCGCCATGCGCTGCTGCTCGGTGACATCCTGAATCAGCACCAGGCTGTATCCACGGCGGTCATAGCGAAACCGGTTGAACTGCACCGAGACATGGGAGTGCCGCGCGTCAGCTGGATGGATCAGCTCCAGGGACAGCACGCGCTGCATATCGATGACTTCGCGCAGGTCGTCGTCACTGTGCTGGGCCAAGGGTGGCAGCGCCTGGCCAATGCCTTGCCCCAGCAAATACTGCCTGGCTTGCCCCAGCAGGCGGCTAGCGGCTTCGTTGAGGTAGTGGATGCACAGCTGGTCATCCAGCAGCAGCACGCCGTCAGCGGTGTAATCCAGGGCAAAGCTGAGCAGATAGACCTGCTCGGCCCGAGTTTGGTTAGTGCGCGGCTGTTCCAGGCGTGCCAGGTAATGGCTGGTGGCGTTCTCGTCTGCGGTCACCGGGCAGAGGTTGAGGCGGAACCACAGATAATCATCGTCCCCCTGCTGCACGCGCATTTCGCCGCAGGCGATATCCTTCTGCAGGCGCTTGGCCTGCTCCAGCGCCTGTAGGTAGGGGCTTTGGTCCTGGGGGTGTAACAACTCGACGAGGGACTTCCCGACCAGGGCATGCGGTGCGTATTTAAGCTGTTGTGTCAGTGCCGGGTTGGCGTATTGCAGCCGCCCCTCAAGGTCGAGCAGCGCCATCCCCAGCGGTGCGGAGTCGAAGACCGCACGGAATAGGGCGGCGTCCTGTGAATAATCGCCCATGCTCCCTCCTCCTTAAGTACAAGACGAATGAGTATGGGTCAGTTTTAGGAAAGTGCTGGGGGCTAGAGACGAATGTCGGCAAGGCCAGGTGCTTTGGCCGAAACGCAGCAGTGCCATTCATCCGTACGTGTAGGCGACGTTGATGGCAGCGGACCTGCCCGCCCTCATTGAAGGCGGATCAGGGGCGTCAGGTGGGCGAGCATTCGCTGTTGCAGGAGGCAGAGCCACCGGACCTAGCTATTGGGCAGCAGGCGCACCGTCAGGCTCTTGATATAGCGGGTCTCGGCGATGGCCGGGTGCACCGGATGGTCAGGGCCCTGGGCGCCGCGTTCGAGCAGCTGGATATTACGATCCAGATGGCGGGCGCTGGTCAGCAGGATGTTCTGCAGGTTGTCTTCTTCCAGGTGCATGGAGCAGGACGCACTGATCAGGATGCCGTCCTTGTTGAGCAGGCGCATGGCTTGCTCGTTGAGGCGGCGGTAGGCGGCTTCGCCGTTTTTCAGGTCTTTCTTGCGTTTGATAAAGGCGGGCGGGTCGGCGACGATCACGTCGAAGCGTTCCTCGGCAGCCTTGAGCTGCTTGAGGGCTTCGAACACGTCGCCTTCGACGCAGGCGACCTGGTCGGTCAGGCCGTTGAGCGCGGCGTTGCGCTCCACGCCATCCAGGGCGAAGGCCGAAGCGTCGACGCACATCACGTCGCTGGCGCCGAACGCGGCGGCCTGCACGCCCCAGCCGCCGATGTAGCTGAACAGGTCGAGTACACGCTTGCCTTTGACGTAAGGGGCGAGGCGCGCGCGGTTCATGCGATGGTCGTAGAACCAGCCGGTTTTCTGGCCGTCGATTACCGGGGCTTCAAACTTGACGCCGTTCTCTTCCAGAGCGACCCACTCCGGCACCGCGCCGAACGCGGTTTCCACGTAACGGTTGAGGCCTTCGGCATCGCGGGCTGCCGAGTCGTTCTTGAGCAAAATGCCGCGCGGCTTGAGCACCTGAACCAACGCGGCGAGCACGTCATCCTTGTGCTGCTCCATGGTCGCGGAGGCGATCTGCACCACCAGGATGTCGAAGAAGCGGTCGACCACCAGGCCTGGCAGCAGGTCGGAGTCGCCGTAGACCAGACGGTAGCAAGGCTGGTCGAACAGGCGCTCGCGCAGGGACAGGGCGACGTTGAGACGGTGTACCAGCAGGGACTTGTCCAATACGTGTTGGGTGTCGCGCGACAGCAAGCGTGCACAAATCAGGTTGTTCGGGCTCATGGCCACGACCCCCAGCGGCTTGCCGCCAGCGGCTTCGAGGATTGCCTGGGCACCGGGGGCAAAAGCGCCCAGAGGCGTTGCGGCGACGTCGATCTCGTTGCTGTAGACCCACAGGTGACCGGCGCGCAGGCGTCGATCGGCGTTGGCTTTCAGGCGCAGGCTGGGCAGGGTCATGGGATGGCTCCGAAAAAAGAGCGGAAGTATACCAAAGGCTGCGGCGCTGAGAGCGCCCGCTCAGGTGGTTGGAATGACGAGAACGGGCGTTGCGCTTCTTTATTTGAGGGCTATGTAAAATCCAATCTGCGAGATCGAGAAAGTTCAGGTAAAACATACCCACACGTCGTGCAGCGGCAACCGTGCTACTCGTGCGGGCTGTTTCACCCCAAGAGCCTGGGTTGTTCTTCAACAGCCCCAAGACTGAGCCTTTTCCCGTGCCGTCGTCGAACATGGAACACGAACTTACCGCCGAACAGATTCATAAGGTTCTGCAGGGCATCAGCGTGCCGCCGCAGCCGCAGATCATGGTCGACCTGCAGATGGAGCAGGTGATGCCCAACCCGGACCTCAAGGCGATCGCCAAGCTGATCAGCCAGGATCCCGGGTTGTCGGGTGCGCTGCTGAAAATCGTCAACTCGCCGTATTTCGGCCTGGCCAACAAGGTCAGCTCGATCCAGCGGGCGGTGAATCTGCTTGGCAGCCGTTCGGTGATCAACATGGTCAATGCCCTGTCGATCAAGGGCGAGATGAGCGACGAAACCATCGTCACCCTCAACCGCTTCTGGGACACCGCCCAGGACGTGGCCATGACCTGTCTGACCTTGGCCAAACGCATTGGCAGCGAAGCGGTGGATGAGGCCTATACCCTGGGGTTATTCCACAATTGCGGCATCCCGCTGATGCTCAAGCGCTTTCCCAATTACATGACTGTGTTGGAAGAGTCTTATGCCAGCGCCAGTGTTGAACGGCGCATCGTCGATACCGAGAACCGTCTGCTCAATACCAATCATGCGGTGGTCGGCTACTTCACCGCCAAGTCGTGGAACCTGCCGCTGCACCTGTGCGAGGCGATTGCCAACCACCACAACGCCCTGATTATTTTCAGCGATGACAGCCCGCGCGATGCACAGCTGAAAAACCTGCTGGCGATCCTCAAGATGGCCGAGCACATTTGCCGTTGCCACCAGATCCTCGGCGGACAAGCAGTGGATCACGAGTGGCAAAGCATCGAGCAACTGGTGCTGGAGTACGTGGGGCTTTCGCAGTACGACTTCGAGAACCTGCGCGAGAGCATCCGCGATCTGGGCGCCAACTGAGGCGCCACCGCACGTTCCCGGCGCCGCCGCTTGCTGCTACTGTAGCCGCCCGCCGTCTGCACCCTGATTACCAACATGCCTGAACTGCCCGAAGTCGAAACCACCCGCCGCGGCATTGCCCCTTACCTCGAAGGTCAACGCGTAACCCGCGTGATCGTGCGCGAGCGGCGCTTGCGCTGGCCGATTCCCGAGGACCTGGACATCCGCCTGTCCGGGCAGCGCATCGAAGCGGTCGAGCGGCGTGCCAAATACCTGCTGATCCGCGCCGAAAGCGGTAGCTTGATCAGCCATCTGGGCATGTCCGGCAGCCTGCGTCTGGTCGAGTGTGGCTTGCCCGCGGCCAAACACGAGCATGTCGACATCGAGCTGGAGTCGGGTCTGGCGCTGCGCTACACCGACCCACGGCGGTTTGGTGCGCTGCTCTGGAGCCAGGCACCGCTGGAGCATGTGCTGCTGAGCAAACTCGGTCCAGAACCCTTGACCGATTTGTTCGATGGCGAGCGATTGTTCCAGCTGTCGCGCGGTCGGGCGATGGCGATCAAACCGTTCATCATGGACAACGCCGTGGTGGTCGGCGTCGGCAACATCTATGCCTCCGAGGCGCTGTTTGCCGCCGGTATCGACCCGCGCCGTGAGGCCGGTACTGTGTCGCGGGCGCGCTACGTGAAGCTTGCCGCTGAGATCAAACGTATCCTCGCCCATGCCATCGAGCGCGGCGGCACCACCCTGCGCGACTTTGTCGGGGGGGACGGCCAGCCGGGCTATTTCCAGCAGGAGCTGTTCGTTTATGGCCGTGGCGGCGAGTTCTGCAAGCTGTGTGGCAGTACATTACGCGAGGTCAAGCTGGGCCAGCGTGCCAGTGTCTACTGCCCGCGCTGCCAGCGCTGATTGGCCGCTCGGCTCGCCAAGAGCCCGGGTCGTCCG
The DNA here is from genome assembly GCA_018826895.1 of Gammaproteobacteria bacterium. Taxonomy (GTDB): domain Bacteria; phylum Pseudomonadota; class Gammaproteobacteria; order Pseudomonadales; family Pseudomonadaceae; genus Aquipseudomonas. The sequence goes on along the minus strand of JAHJYA010000067.1, from coordinate 112,346 downwards.
CGGTGGGGTAGTGCAATCGCCGGTCTTTCAGGCTAAAACGGCGGTATACGTGTTTCTCGGCGATTGACGGGCGTCACGCTGACATTTGCCAAGGCGCTGTTATAGTTACTGGCACGCCACCTCCGACCTCAAGGATTCCGCCATGAAACTGTTCCGTTCGACCGCTGTTGTCCTGGCGCTGACCACTGGCTTGCTGGCGCTGCAGGCGCAGGCGGACGTGGCGCAGCAGAATACCAGCGGTGATCCCACCTACACCGTCGAAGCGCCGAAAGCGTACTCGATGATCGGTGACCTGCTGATCGCCCGGCCACTGCTGATCGGCGCCACCGTCATTGGTGCGGCAGCCTTCGTGGTTAGCCTGCCCTTCACTGCGCTGGGCGGCAATGTCGGCGAAGCCGGCCAGGCGCTGGTAGTCGAGCCGGGTCGTGAGGCCTTTGTGCGTTGCCTGGGTTGCACCAGCAGTGGCTACCAGCAGAACTGAATCTGCCCGCTTAAGCGACTGGTACAAAAACGCCGCAGCTCCGAGAGGAGTGCGGCGTTTTTTATTGGCTATGCCGAGCTGGCCATTGCACCTCCGCAGGCGCGAACGACCTGAGCCTTAGTTGTAGCGGTATTTCTTGTCGATCTTGCGCTTGGCCAGGGTGTACTGCGCCATGGTCAGCTCGCCGGTGGCGAGTGAGCTGTCGAGTTCGTCCATTTCCTTGGACTGCAGGCTGGCCACGTGTTCCTTGGTGGCGTGGTAGTTAATGGTGGTCGAGGCGTCATAGCCGCTGATCGGGTCCCAGAGAATCGACAGCGGCCAGAACAGCAGGTTGACCACACCAAAGCCATATTCACGGCCGTAGAACGAGCCGCCGCCTGGCAGCAGGCCCAATGCCGCGCCCGCGCCGGGGTTCTTTTCCTCGACGACCATTCCCTTGGATTTGAAGTAGGCGTATTCGGATTTCTGGTAGGAGTTCAGGCCGCTGGCGCAGCCGGTGGTGAGGGCGATCAGGGTCGCGGCAAACAGCATTCGCATGTACGGCATGGGTATTCCTTACGACTGTCCATAGTAATCCTGCCGCACCCAGGAGGCGCGGGGCGCGCAGGCTAGCATGGGGTGTGGCGTTGTGCCAGTAGGTCGTTAGGGGGTGACTACAGAGGTGCCGATGCCGCGTGGGTCGCTGGCGGCTTCGACCTGATTGTCGTGCTTGCTCCAGCGCAAGACCTGCTGGTTGCCGTAGGTGCGGTCGAGGGCTTTTAGGGTGTGGCCGCGGGCCTCAAGCGCTTGGCGCTGTTCGGCGCTGAAGGTGTCCGGCTCGTGCTCGATCACATCAGGGCGGAACTGGTGGTGGTAGCGCGCCACTGCGGGCCATTGCTCGATGGGCTGCTCATCCAGATAGGCGAGGATCGACAACAGCACCATGCTCGGAATACGGCTGCCGCCCGGTGTACCGAAACTGGTGAAGGCCTCGGGGCTTTCGATAAAGGTCGGGCTCATGCTCGACAGCGGACGCTTGCCGGCGGCGATGGCATTGGCGTGGCTGCCGACCAGGCCATAGGCGTTGGCGCCTTCGACATCGGCGGCGAAGTCGTCCATCTCGTCGTTGAGCAGTACGCCAGTGCCCGGCACGGTAAAGGCAGCACCGAATGGCAGGTTGATCGACAGGGTGGCGGCCACCGCATTGCCCTGGGCGTCGAGCACCGAGAAGTGAGTGGTGTGATCGCCTTCGTGGATACCGGGCGCGGCTTCCAGCTGGTCGCTGGGCGTGGCACGCTCGGCGTCGATGCTCTGGGTCAGCTCGCGCAGGTGCGCGGGGGCTAGCAGTTGTGCGGTTGGGTTGCGTACGAAATCCGGGTCGCCGAGCAGGCCGCGGTCACGGTAGGCGCGGCGCAGGGCCTCGACCACATAGTGGGTTCGCTGCACCGGCTCGGCCTTGCGCCAGGGCAATTGCTGCAGCATCAGCAGGCTCTGGGCGATGGCCAGACCTCCGGCTGACGGCGGTGGGGCGCTGATCAGCTCGCGCTGCTCATTCAGGCTGACGCGCAGTGGCTCGCGCTCGACCACCTGGTACTGGCGCAGGTCGTCGAGCTGCCAGATGCCGCCGGCGGCACGCACGCCTTCGACCAGAGCGTGTGCGGTGGCCCCGGCATAGAAGCCGGCGTGGCCCTGTTCGGCCAGACGTTGCAGGGTGGTGGCCAGCTCGGGTTGGCGCAGCAGGGTGAGTTCGGCGGGTATCTCGCCGTCGGTGAGAAACAGACGGGCGCTTTCCGGATCATCGCGCAGCGCGGCCAGGCGCCAGGTGGCGCGCTCGCGGTATACCCGGTCGACCGTGAAACCGTCGCGGGCCAGGCGTATAGCCGGGGCCAGGCTGTCGGCCAGGGGCAGGCTGCCGTAGCGTTCGGCGAGGTGGACCAGTGCAGCGGGCAGGCCGGGGATCGCCGCGGCCAGGGCGCCGTTCAGCGACAGCTCGCGCTGGACCTTGCCATCGCGGCGGTACAGGTCAGCATCGGCGGCCAGGGGCGCGCGTTCGCGGGCATCGATAAAACGAAAGGCCGGGGTTTCGCCCGCTTCGCGCAGCAGAAAGAATCCACCGCCACCCAGGCCCGAGCCGTAGGGTTCGACCACCGCCAGGGCGGCGCTGATGGCGACCGCCGCGTCAAAGGCGTTGCCGCCTTGGGCCAGGGTTTCTTCGCCGGCCACGGTGGCTGCGGGGTGGGCGCTGGCGATGGCCGCGCGGCCGGGTTGTGGTTGCGCCTGGGCGGTGAGGCCCAGCACCAGGCACAGCGCGCCCAACAGCAGGCGCATGGACGGGTGCCGGGTCTGCATCATGGTTACGCCTTGCCGGTAATGATCAGGTACTTGTGCATGAGCTCATCCTTGCTCTCGACGTTGTTTTCGTCGAGGGGGATGCAGTCCACCGGGCACACTTGCTGGCACTGCGGCTCGTCATAGTGGCCGACGCATTCGGTGCACAGGTTGGGGTCGATTACGTAGATTTCTTCGCCCTGAGAGATCGCCGCATTCGGGCATTCGGGCTCGCAGACGTCGCAGTTGATGCAGTCGTCGGTGATGATCAGGGACATGGAACAACTCCTGTCGAGGCGTGGGCCTCGACACTGGCAGACAACGATGGCGCGAATTGTGCCGGATTGCTGCGGGTTGTGCCATGCAACCCTGATGTACAGGCTTTTGTGCGAGGCGCTTGAGCTGCGACAGTCGCCGCTCAAGCGCCGCTCACGAGTGAGCTTCAGCTTTTGCGAAAGCGCTCTTGCAGGGCGTCGGCCACGGCGGGGTGGACGAACTTGGTGATGTCGCCGCCGAGTGCGGCAATTTCACGGACCAGGGTCGAGGAGATAAACGAATACTTTTCCGACGGCGTGAGGAACAGGCTTTCCACGTCCGGGGCCAGTTGGCGGTTCATGTTGGCTAGCTGGAATTCGTACTCGAAGTCCGACACCGCACGCAGGCCACGCAGAAACACGTTGGCGCCCTGCTCCTTGGCAAAGTGCGCGAGCAGGGTGGAGAAACCGACCACTTCAACATTGGGCAGGTGGCGGGTCACTTCGCGGGCCAACTCGACACGTTGCTCTAACGGGAACAGCGGGTTCTTTTTCGGGCTGGCGGCCACGGCGATGATCACGCTGTCGAACAGGCGCGATGCGCGCTCGACCAGATCGCCATGACCCTTGGTAATAGGGTCGAAGGTGCCTGGGTATAACACTCGATTCATCGTGACGTCCTGGCCGGGTCGTGTGGGAGTCGGATGGTAGCGCAGCGTGCCCCGCCGGCCAAGTCAGGCGGATGCCCGGTTGACTCACCCGTGCGACAGGCGCTCGGCCAGGGCGCTGGCCAGCTTGGCGGTCAGGCCGTAGACCGATAGCTGCGGGTTGGCGCCGATGCTGGTAGGGAATAGCGAGCCGTCGTGGATCGACAGGTTGCCGAGCTGGTGGTGGCGGCCGAGGCTGTCGGTGACCGCCTGGCGCGGGTCTTCGCCCATGGCGCAGCCGCCCATCACATGGGCGCTGCCCAGGCGGGTGCGGTACAGCGTCAGGCTGAGGTCATCAATCAGGCGGGTCGCCTCGGCCAGGCTCTTCACGTAGCCAGCGTCACTGTGCATGGGCATCACCGCCTTGGCTCCGGCGGCGAACTGAATCTCGGCCATGCTGTGAAAGGCGCGGCGGATGCCGTCCCAGGTGTAATCGGTCATCGGGTAATCGAGCACCGGGCTGCCGTCGCCACGCAGCTCGACGCGGCCTTCGGCGCTGTCGGGGTGGAAGCCGTCGCGCATCAACGCCAGCATCACGTTGGTATTGGGCAGTTGCTCCATGCGCAGGGCGTTGTCGACGCCAAAACGGCCAAGCAGGGTGGCCGCGATGGCCGGTTGCAGGGGTGGCACTTCGAGTTTGTAGGAGAGCGGCCCGGCGGTGCCGGTGTGCCATTGGAAATGGTCGGAATAGACCGACTGTGGTGCGCCGTAGAAGGGATTGATCACCTGCTCGAACAGCGCCGCCGAGAAGTTAACCAGGTGCAGGTAAGTGCGTTTGCCGGCGCGCTGGTGTGGGTTGGGCGCGCCTGAGCGCAGCAGCAGCCCCGGCGTGTTGATGCCGCCGCCGGCGAGCACGTAATGCCGAGCCTTGACGGTGATGGTGCGACCCGTGGGCGCCACGCTGCGCGCATCCATGGCGAGACATTCGATCCCGGTGACCTGATCGCCGACAATCAGCAGCTTGTGCGCACGGGCCAGGTAGAGCAGCTTGCCGCCTTTGGCCAACGTGGCGGGAATGCTGGTGACCAGCATCGACTGCTTGGCGTTGACTGGGCAGCCCATGCCGCAGTAGCCAAGGTTCCAGCAGCCGCGCACATTGCGCGGAATCGTCTGCCAGCTGTAGCCGAGCTTGTCGCAGCCGCTGCTGATCACCGCGTTGTTGGCGTTTGGTGGCATGGCCCAGGGTGCGATGCCCAGGCGTTGCTCCATGCGCTCGAACCAGGGCGCCATGTCCTCGGCGCTGTGGCCTTTGACGCCGTGCTCGCTGGCCCAGTGTTCCAGGGTCGGGGTGGGTGTACGAAAGCTTGAGGTCCAGTTGATCAGGGTGGTGCCGCCCACCGCACGGCCCTGCATGATGGTGATGGCACCGTCCTTGCTCATACGGCCAATACCTTCCTGGTAGAGCTCGGCGTAGGCCTGGTCTTCGAGCATCTTGAAGTCGTCGCTGGTCTTCAGCGGGCCTTCCTCGATCAGCAGCACCTTGAAGCCGGCCGCGCTGAGAATTTCCGCGGTGGTGCCACCCCCCGCGCCGCTGCCGACGATGGCTACGTCGGCCTCCAGGGTCATGTCGCTGTCCAGGCGCGAGCCATCGTAGGTTTTCCAGCCGCTCGCCAGGCCTTGCTTGAACATGTCGGGTACGGGCATGTGAGGCTCTCTTTCTTATTGTTGTGTTGCATGCATGACTGAGCCAGCCGTCAGACTGTAGGAGGACCGGGGTAGCCGCAGTGCGCCCACGACTCGGGGCGGCTGTACCAGCTCATCATCACCAGTTGCAGCAAGGAGGCATGGCCCATTTGCAGCAAGCCGATGGAGCTGTTCTGCCAGCGTGCGAGAAACGCCTGAATATCGGCGGCCGAGGCCTGCTGCCAACTGCCCCAGACGCCCGTCAGCGGGCCGCGGGTGATGGGCAGGGCGAGCACGTCGAACAGTTGCACGGTCAGCTTGAGCAGCTCCGGCGACAGGTGATTGAGGCTGTAGTCGAGGCCTTGGAGCGTGGCGCTGACGGCCGCCGGCATCTGCGCCGGCGGCACGGCGCCCTCGAGCATCACCGGGATCAGCGCCTGGAGAAATGCCAGGTCGGTTTCACGGATTACCGCAAAACCGGCTTTGGGCGTGCTCGCCGAGCAGCCACTGAGGCTGGTGGTCAGCCCGGCGGTGCCGAGTAGCGCGCTGCCCAGCAGGCCAATTTTGAGCAGATGGCGGCGTGACAGCTGGGGCAGAGCAAAAGTGGTGTCGTGCATTTTATTGTTATCACCGATGCAGGCGGCTGCCCTGGCTAGCCAGGGCGCACCGCAATTAACGGACGAACAGCTTGTACACCAGCTTTTGCAGGGCTTTGCCGTAGGGTGGGTAGATCATCCGGGCAGCATTGAAGCGCTGCTTGATAAACACACCCTTGGCCTTGCTGAAGGTCAGAAAACCCTCATGGCCGTGGTAATGGCCCATACCGGACGGGCCGACGCCGCCGAATGGCATGTCGTCCTGGGCCACATGCAGCAGGGTGTCGTTGAGGCATACGCCGCCAGAGTGGGTCTCGTGCAGCACGCGCTGTTGTTCGTCCTTGTCGTAACCGAAGTAGTACAGCGCCAACGGCCGGTCGCGCTCATTGATAAAGGCGAAGGCATCTTCCAGCTTGTCGTAGGGGATGATCGGCAGCAGCGGGCCGAAGATCTCGTCCTGCATCACCTTCATCTCATCCGTCACGTTCAGCAGCACGGCCTGCGGCATGCGCCGGCCCTGGGCTGCGGGGTACAGCGGGATGATGGTCGCGCCCTTGCTTTCGGCGTCCTGCAGGTAGCCATTGAGGCGCTGCAGTTGGCGCTCGTTGATGATCGCGGTGTAGTCCGGGTTGTCCGCCAGCGTCGGGTAAAAGCTCTGCACTGCGTTGCGGTAGGCCTCGACAAAACCGTCGACGCGGTTTTTCGGTACCAGCACGTAATCCGGGGCCACGCAGGTTTGCCCGGCGTTGAGGGTCTTGCCGAAGGCAATGCGCTCGGCGGCGTCGCTCAGCGGTACGTCAGCGGAAACGATGGCCGGGGACTTGCCGCCCAGCTCCAGGGTCACCGGGGTCAGATTCTCGGCGGCGGCGCGCATGACGTGCTTGCCGATGCTGGTGGCGCCGGTAAACAGCAGGTGGTCGAACGGCAGCTTGGAGAAGGCCATGCCCACATCCGCTTCGCCGAGCACCACACTGACCAGGTCCTCGGGGAAGACCTTGGCCAGCAGGTCCTTGATCAATTGCGAGGTGGCCGGGGTCGACTCGCTCATCTTGATCATCACCCGGTTACCGGCGGCCAGGGCGCCAACCAGCGGGCCAATGGCGAGAAACAGCGGGTAATTCCACGGCACTATTACCCCGACCACGCCCAGTGGCTGGTAGATCACCTTGGCCGAGGCCGGCATAAATTGCATGCCGACACTGCGCCGCGAGGGCTTCATCCACTTCTTGATGCGCTTGGTGGCGTAGTGGATGCCGTGCAGGCTGGGCATCAGCTCGGCAAGCAGGGTTTCGTCGGCGCTGCGGTTGCTGAAATCCTGGGAAATAGCGCGGATCAGCGCCTCGCGCTCAGCGCTGAGCAGCTCGGCCAAGGCCTTGAGCCAGGCAATGCGCTGCTCGGCGGCGGGCATGGGGTTGGCCTTGAACGCGAGGCGCTGGCGGGCAAAGGTATCGGCCAGTTGGCTGAGCTGCTGTTGGCTCTGTTGCAGGCTGTTTTCCAGATAGGCGACGTCGGCGGCGGCCATGGTCCAGCTCCTCGGCATTGCGGCAATGCAGGGCGTCAGGCGGGCTGCGTCGCTGCAGAAAGGGTGTGCTGGATTTTTAGAGCAATTACTCTAATCTGTCAAATGCTCGACTGCAGTCACCAGCCGGCGGCGTTTGGGGGTAACACGTCGGCTGCTTTAGCCTGTACCTGTGCTAGGGTCTCGCATCAAATATCAGCCGGCGTGGGAGGGGCTTTAGCCGCGACACTTTCAGCGCTGCAAGATCTATCGCGAATAAATTCGCTCCTACAGAGTGCAACAGATGATTGGTGTCGCAACACTAGGCTTTTGCAACAAGAACGAGCCGTTATGCCAGCCCCACTGAAAACCCGCGAGCGCATCATTCAGGCCAGCCTGGAGCTGTTCAACGCTCAGGGCGAGCGCAGTGTCACCACCAACCATATCGCCGCCCACCTGGGTATTTCGCCGGGCAACCTGTACTACCACTTCCGTAACAAGCAGGCGATTATCGCCGAGCTGTTCGCCGTGTATGAAAGCCAGGTCGATACCTTTCTGCGCCGTCCCAGTGGGCGCGTCCTGACCGTGGCCGACAAGACCTTCTACCTCGAAGCCCTGCTCGCTGCGATGTGGCACTACCGCTTCTTGCACCGTGACCTGGAGCACCTGCTCGAAAGCGATACCGAGCTGGCCGCGCGTTACCGGCAGTTCGCCCAGCGCTGCCTGGTGCAGGCCCAGGACATCTACCGCGGCTTCGTCGAGGCCGGCATCCTGCTGATGGATGCCGCGCAGATCGAAGCCCTGGCGCTCAACAGCTGGATCATCATGACCTCCTGGGTGCGTTTCTTGGGCACCTCCCGCGGCAGCTCGGACGACCTTAGCCAGGACATGCTGCGCCGCGGTATCTACCAGGTGCTGGCGCTGGAAGGCGGCTACATCGCCCCCAGCGCGCGCGAAGCGGTGGAGGCGTTGTATGCCAAGCTGCATGTGCCGCTGGAGCAGGTGCTTTGAGCTAACGTTTGCTGCCCAGCATTGCCGGCCTGGCCCGCAGGGGTGGGTGGTCGGGTTGCAGGCGGCGTAACTGGCGGTAGAGGGCTCGGGTTTCGAGCAGGTTCCATACCCGCAGCAGGGTTTCGATGGCGTCCAGCGGTTTGCTGATGAAGTCCCGCGCACCCAGGGCCAGGGCGCGCAGGCGGGCTTCGCGGGTGGCGTCGGCGGTGAGCACCAGGATTGGCAGGTAGTCATCGGCGGGTATGCGCCGCTGCAGCTGTTCGAGCACGGCGAAGCCATCGAGGCCGGGCATGTGCAGATCGAGGATGAGCAGGTCGGGCTCGAAGCTGCTGAACAGGGCCAGCGCCTGGGCCGGGTCGGTGCAGCTGAGGACGTTGTGCAGGCCTTCGCGGGCCAGTAGTTGCTCGACCAGCTCCAGGTTGGCGGGCTGGTCGTCGATCACCAGAATGCGAAAATCCTCTGTGGGTTCATGGCTGGCCATCGTCTGACTCCGGCTGGGTGGTGGCCGCCGGCCGCGCAGCATCCAGGTGCTGGCGCAGGGTGGCGAGAAAGGTCGGTACGTGCAGGGGTTTGCTCAGCACAGCGGAGGCACCGGACGCCAGCAAGTCGCGCTGGGTGGCGGCACTGGCGTCGGCGGTAATCAGCAGCACCGGGGTGGCGGCGCTGCAGGTATTCAGGCGCAGGCGCTTGAGTACCTCCTGGCCTGATAGATCAGGCAGGTCGAGGTCCAGCAGGATCACCTCGGGACGGTGCTGCCAGGCCAGATCGAGACCCAACTGCCCCTGCATGGCCGAGATCACCTGCACCTGCGGCCAGCGCGACAGAAGGGTTTCGATCAGCGCCAGGCTGGACAGGTTGTCTTCGATGCACAGCACACGCAGGGGTTGCTCAGGTGGCGCCGTCACGTTGATCGCGGCGCTCGGCGCTATTGTGTCGACAGGCAGTACCACGCTGCCCGCCTGCGACCGCGGCAGTGTCAGGCGAAACGTGCTGCCCTGGCCGGGCGCGCTGTTCACGCTCAAGCTGCCATCCATCTGTTCCAGCAGGCTCTTGCTCAGGGCCAGGCCCAGGCCGGTGCCTTCGACCTCGCTGGTGGCGGCGCCCAGGCGTTCGAACGGGGTGAACAGGCGCTGCTGGTCTTCCAGCGCGATGCCGGGGCCGTTGTCGATTACGCTCAGGGCGACCTTGCGGGCGTCGGCCTCGACCTGCACCTCGACCTGTCCGCCGCGATGGTTGTATTTGATCGCATTGGACAGCAGGTTGAGCAGCACCTGCACCAGGCGCTGGCGGTCGGCTTGCACATTGAGGGTTGCCGGCAGGTCGCCTGGCAGGTGCAGGCGAATGTCGGCGGCAGCAGCCTGGGGCGAGAGCAGCAGGCTGACTTCCTGCAGCAGCGGGCGCAGCGCCAGTGGCTCGGGGCTTAGCGCCAGGCGTCCGGATTCGATGCGGGCGATGTCCAGCACTTCGTTGATCAACCCCAGCAGGTGCCGCCCGGCGCGCAGAATATGGCGGACCTGGGCCTGTTGTGCGGGTGTCCCCTTGTCCATTTCCAGCAGTTGGGCGAAGCCGAGGATCGAGTTGAGCGGGGTGCGCAGCTCATGGCTCATGCGCGAGAGGAATTCGCTTTTCGCCCGGCTGGCGTTTTCCGCCTCTTCGCGGGCGGTGCGCAGGGCAGCCTCGGCATTACGCCGGTCGGTGATGTCGCGGGTAATCTTGGAAAAACCACGCAAGGTGCCGCTGGCGTCACGCTGCGCGGTGATCACCACGTTGGCCCAGAACAGTGAGCCATCGCGGCGCTGGCGCCAGGCTTCTTCCTCGTAGCGGCCCTCGCGGGTGGCCACCTGCAGGGCGTGCTGCGGTGCCGTGTCGCGGGCCTGGGGCGGGTAGAACAGGGAGAAGTGCCGGCCAAGGATATCGGCCTCGCGGTAGCCCTTGATGCGTTCGGCGCCGGTGTTCCAGGAGGTAACGTGGCCGCTGGGGTCTAGGCCGAAAATGCCGTATTCCTTGACTCCGTCGATGATCAGGCGCAGACGTTCTTCGTTGTCGCGCAAGGCCCGCTCGCGTTCGGCCAGCAGTTGCCCGGCCTCTTCCAGGCTGGCAGCAAGCTGGCCGATTTCATCGGCGCCCGGGGCGTGGGCGATCAGCGGTTGGCCAAGGGCCAGGCGCCGCGCGTTGCGTTCGACCTGCTGCACCCGGTGCACGATACCTGTGGATAACAGCGACACGGCGAACAGCGCACCAAGTACGCCGAATGCGGCAGACAGCCCGGTGGCCAGGAGCATGCGCGAGCGTACGGCGCCGGCCTCGACATTGCGCTCATCAAGCAGGGCTTGCTCGCGCTCGAGCATCTGCTGGATCTCCAGGCGCAAATCATCGAGTACATGCTTGTTGTCGACCAGGATGCGCGTCATCGCGGCCCTGTCTTCGCTGCTGGCCAGGGCCATGAGCTGTTCCAGGCCTTGCAGTTTGATCACGATCAGCGGGCGCAGGCGTTGCAGGCTGCTGCGCATTTGCGGGTCGCGAATGTCCGTGTCGAGGCGCTGCAGGGCGCTGTCGATACGCTCCACGGCGCTGCGGTAGGACGGCAGAAAGTCGTTGCGCTGGATTAGCAGGTAACCGCGCACGCTGGCCGCCGCCTCGGCCAGCAGGCTGTGCACCGCCTGCACATCGCCCTGCACGCGCAGGGCACGGCGCACATCGTCCTCGACCCGCGAGGTCTGGCGTTCGGTGATGTAGACCAGCACCAGCGAAATCAGCAGCACCGCCAGGGGCAGGGCAATGATCACCAGGCTTTTGCTGCGCAGGGGGCGGTCGGTCCAGCGAGTAATCAGCGGCCTCACACGTTGTTCTCCGCAGGCGCGACCAGGCCCAGGGCGAGGCCTTGCACAGCTGCCTGGGTACGGTCGGCAACGCCCAGCTTGCTGATTACCCGCTCAACATGGGCCTTGGCTGTGCCGGTGGCGATGCCGAGTTTTTCGCCGATTTCGCGGTTGGTGAAACCGCCCGCGATCAGCCCGAGCACCTGGCGTTCGCGCGGCGTCAGCGCATTGCTGGCGGCCGCACCGCTTTGCCCGCGCTCGACCACGCGGCGCAGCAGTTGCGCGCTGACCATGCCGTTGAGCGCACTCTGCCCGGCCGCGACCTGGCGCAGACCGTCGATGACCTCCTGGCGGCTGGCGTCCTTGAGCAGATAGCCTACGGCGCCGGCGCTGATCGCCGCTTCCAGGTGGTCGGGGCTGTCGTACATGGTGAACAGCAGCACCTTGATCGCCGGCAGGCGCTCGTGAAGCAGGCGCGCGGTGGCCAGGCCGTTGAGGTGCGGCATGCGAATGTCGAGGATGGCGATGTCCGGATTGAGCTCGGCGCACAGCTCCAGGGCCTGACGGCCATCCACGGCCTGGCCAACGATGCTGAACTCGGGGCAGTCGGCGAGCATGGCGGCGAAGCCGGCACGGGTCACCTCATGGTCATCGGCGAGCAGCAGGCGAATCGGTGCGCTCATGTGGCGTCCTCGTCAGACCGCGCTCGCGGAATGCTGGCCAGCAGGCGCGTGCCTTGGCCGGGCTGACTGTTACAACTGAACTGCCCGTCGAGCAGCAGGCAGCGCTCGCGCATGGCGACCAGGCCAATGCCCTGCCCGTCCGTCGAGGCGCCCTGTGCAGGCGCTACAAAGCCCTGGCCTTGATCCTCGACCAGCAGATGAGCGGTATCGCCGTCGAGGTGCAAATCCAGGCTGACCGCCCCCGCGTCGGTGTGCTTGCAGATGTTGTTGATCGCCTCCTGGCCAATGCGAAACAGCGCAATCTCCACTGCGGGGCGCAGGCGCTGGGTATCCCGACGCCGCCACTGCACGGGGCGGCCGAGGGCGCGCAGGCGGTCGAGTTCACGGTCCAGAGCCGGCGCCAGGCCAAAGTCATCCAGCAGGGTGGGCCGTAGGCCGCCGATCGCCTGGCGCGTTTCACCCATGCTGCGCTGCGCCAGTTGCAGGATCGGCGCCAGGGCGGCGCGTAGGTCGTCGTTCAGTTGGCGGTGCTGGGCGAACCCCTGCAAGTGCTGGTGCAAGCCCGCTAGGGTTTGCGCCAGGCCATCGTGCAGGTCGTAAGCCACCCGCGCACGCTCGTCTTCCTGGGCGGTCATTTGGCGGTGCACCAGCTCCGACATGCTGCGCTCGCGGGCGCTGAGGGCCTCCATCAACTGGCTGTTCTGCAGGTGCCCGGCGAGCAGGGTGGCAAGCAGTTGCAGGGCCTCGAGGTCCTCTTCGTCTGGGCAGCGCATGCTGCTGGCATTGCCCAGCAGCAGGGCGCCGAAGACCTCGCCCGATGCGGCATAGAGCGGCAAACAAAGCGCCAGTGGCAACTCCGGTAGAGGATTTTCGAGTACCTGGGCTGCGCCTTGCCAAGGCAGGTTGACGAGCTGTTGCTGCAGCGCCACCGGGCCGAAGCCCGCCGTGACGGCAACGCCGCCATCGGCTTGCGTTTGCAATAGGACGCCGCCATCCATGGCGCAGAAGCTGCAGGCGCGTTGCAGGGCCAACGCACCGCTTTCGGCGGCGGGCAGGGCATTCAGGGTGCGGCCACTTTCTACCAGCAGGCGCAGGCGGGCGGCGCGGCTTTGTGCCTGGCGGTAATCGGCGCGCAGGGCCAGCACGCTGTCGGGTGAGGTGTGCAGCATCTGCGCCTCCGCATATTTGGGCGTCATAACACGCCGCAGGCTAATACCTCGGGCCACGATGCGCATCTGCCACCTGGCATAGGCCGGCTGCCCCATCTGGCCGATGTGCAGGCGGGCCTGGGCGCGCATTCTGGCATCACGGTGTCACCCACGGCACCACCCTTAGCCGGAGATAAGACCATGTTGAAACCTTTGCTCAGTTCCTGCGCCCTGTTGCTCGCCCTGTCTGCCCCCATGGTTCAGGCCGCCGAGGCGCCTTATGTCTACAGCGGCACGGCAGCGATGCCTAGCCAGGAGCAGGATCAGCAAGTCGCCAGCCTGTTCGAGCGCTGGAATGCGGCCCTGCAGAGCGGTGACTCGGCCAAGGTCACGGCCCTGTATGCCGAAAACGCGGTCCTGCAGCCCACGGTATCGAACCGGGTACGGGTCAACCATGCAGAGATTCAAGACTATTTCGACCACTTCCTGCAGGCCAAGCCGGTCGGCACGATCAATATGCGTGAAATTCGCCAGGTAGGCCCTGATGCGGCTATCGACTCCGGCGTGTACACCTTCGCCCTGACCCAGGACGGCAAGGTGCGTAACGTGCAGGCGCGTTACACCTTCGTGTACCAGAAGGTCGCCGGTGAGTGGAAAATCCTCAAGCACCACTCCTCGGCGATGCCGGAACAGCTCGCCGCCAAGTGACTCAGGCCAGCCCCGCCAACCAGGCGGGGATGCGCCTTTCCAGGTAGTAGTCCGGCTGCCAGGGCGTGCCAGCGACGAAGCCGACGTGACCGCCATGGGCGTGCAGTTCAAGCTCGGTGCCGGGCGCCAGCTCGGCGGGTTCTGGCAGGCTGTGGCGGAACACGAAGGGATCGTCCTCGGCCTGGATCAGCAGGGTCGGTGTCTGGATGCGGCCGAGGTAGAAGCGGCTGGAGGCGCGGGCGTAGTAGTCGGCGGCATCGGTATAGCCGTGCAGTGGCGCAGTTATGCGGCCGTCGAAATCCCAGAAGGTGCGCATGCCATCCAGTGGGCCGAGACGCTCGAGCACTGACAGGCGATCTGCCTGGCCCTGGTCGCTGAACGAGCGCTGCTTGCCCTGCACGTAAGCGACCATCTCGCGCATAAAGTGCGCCTGGTAAACCCGCGAGAAGCCCAGGCCGATACGGTCTGCGCACTGATCCAGACGGAACGGCACCGAGACCGCCGCCGCGCCCTGCAGCTGACTCTCGGCGCCACTTTCACCCAGGTACTTGAGTAGCACGTTGCCGCCCAGCGAATAACCGACCGCATACAGCGGCGCCATCGGCCGCTGCGCGCGCAGGTGGGCAACAGTTTCGGCAAGGTCTTCGCTGGCGCCGGAGTGATAACCGCGCGGCAACAAATTCGGCTCGCCGGAACAGCCGCGCCAGTTCAGCGCCACGCTGGCCCAGCCCTGGGCCGCCAGTTGCTGCTGCAAACCCAGCACATAGAGCGAGCTGGATGAGCCGGTCAAACCATGCAGCACCAATACCAACGGTGCATCGGCTTGGTGCGGGCCGTGCCAGTCCAGATCAAGAAAGTCGCCATCGGCCAGCCACAGCCGCTCGCGCGTGCGCGCAAGCTGCGGCGGTTTGCGGCACATCGGGTTCCACAGGGTCTGCAGGTGCGGGCCGGGGAGCCACCAGGCGGGTTTGAAGGTGTTGCTCATTGCTTAAGCGTCCAACTGATTCAGGTGTGCCTGCCCGGCGGGCGTGAGGCGGTATTGTTGCAGCCGGCTATTGGGTTTGTCAGGTTGCGTGTACTCGACCCGGCCATCAGCCAGAAGCTGACGTACCGCCTGGTTGAGTGGCCCGGAGATACTCTTTTGCCCCAGCGCGCTAGAAAGACTCGCTTTGCTCGCTGCGCCAGTCAGCAGGCAACGCAGTATCCGGATTTCCAGCGACTCTGGCTGTGACTCTGGCTGCGACTCTGGCTGCGACTCTGGCTTTACCAGGGTCGCCTCCAGCGTAAGCCTGGGCAGAGTAGTGTTGATGCCTGCCAATGGCGGCAGCATCACAGTCACCCGGAAGATCGACTCTTCACTGAGAGTCGGGTCCTGGCCGCCGAAGGCGCGGGCATACTTGAACAGGTTGCGCACCCCGGAGCCCAGCTCCTCGGCCCACTGCATCTCGCGGAATACTCGGGCGATGGCCGGGTTTTTTGGCGAGGGGGCAAAATCGTCCGGACGCAGCAGGCCCAGGCCGTGGGAATTGTTGCTGTTCTCAGTGGTGACCCGGTCGCGCTGGATAATCAACTTGGCCGGGAACGGATTGAGGTATTCGCGGTGGATCAACAGGTTGGCCACCACCTCGCGGAAGATCCGCTCGCGCAGGCTGACGCGCTGGTCGCCGTCCAGGTAGAACGGATCGGCAATGTGTTTGCCGACAAAGGCCATCAGCCGGTCATAGCTCTCCAGCAGGTTGGTGCGGATATCGTCGCGATCGTCGTAACGATCCAGGTTCTGCACCCGCAGGATGGCGTCGGTGCGGTGGTGCGGCACCACGCCCAGTACCACCTCGTCGCGACCGAACAGCAGCGCACCGGCCATGGAGATGCCTTCTTCGCCAGTCTGATAATCACGCTGGTACAGTCGCGCGCTTTTCAGCAGCTCCAGATCATCCAGCTCGGCCCAGGGATGACCGCTGCGCTGCAGTCGCACGTTATGCCGCACGCGTTCGATCAAGTCGCTGCGCAGGTCCTCCAGGCGGATAAACGGGAAGATACGGTTTTCGCTGTAACTCACCTGCTTGCGCAGATACAGCTCGCTCAACAGCTGGCTGTAGCCAGTGATATCGAAGTCGCCATCCTCGTTGCGGCTGAAAACTCGATTGTTGCAGCTATGCACCTGGGAGCTTTCCGGCACGTTCAGCACCAGCAAAATTTGTCCGTCCAGTTCCAGCTGTTCGGGCACCAGCTGCATCGGCGGGTTGATCTTCTGCGTGTTGTGCAGGGTGTTGACCAGGTCCTTGCGGATTTGCGCCACCGCTTCGGGGGCGATGCCGGTAATGCTGCCATCGTCTGCTACGCCCAGTACCAAGGTGCCGCCGCGTTGGTTGAGAAAGGCGCAGATGGTCTCGTAGACATCGCGGTTCAGCGCCTCGCGGGCGCGTTTGAACTCGACTGTCAGGCCTTCGCCTGCGCGCAGCAATTGCATCAGATGCTCGGGAGTCATCGCCCTTTACTCATACGAGTAGCGTGGAGCGCATTGGGGTGTGACTGGTGCCGATTGAGCAGCGACGTCATGGGCGGCCTTGCCTTCCGTGCCAAGAGAGCAGGTAGGGATAGTAACCGGCAGGCGGGGTAAAGCGTAGGTGGCCCTAAAAGCTCGCCGCTGAAGCGCCTCCCACAGTATTGCGCACTCTGTGGGAGGGGCTTTAGCCGCGACCCGCACGGCACAGCTATGCGATTGCTGGGTTACGCCACTGCGGTGCGCTGCCACAGCGCGTAGTACACCTGGCCGGCTTTTTGTTCGCGGTGCTGGCGCCAGTTGACGGGCAAACCGAGGCTGGAAGGCGGTTGTTCGCTTTCGGTGTAGACCCAGGCGTCCGCCGCGAGCCAGCCGTTCTGCTCGAGCAGTGTGCAGGCTGGCAGCAGCAGTTCCTGGCCGAAGGGCGGGTCGAGAAACACCAGGTCGTAGGGCGCAGTTGTTGGATTTTGCAGGTAGAGCAGGGCGTCGATCTGCTGCAGCTGGCCGTTGTCGCATTTCAGCGTTTGCAGGTGGCTGCGCAGGCTGGCGATGGCCGCTGGGTTGAGGTCCAGGGCCAGGGCGCTGCCGGCACCGCGTGACAGCGCTTCGAGAAACAGCGCGCCGCTGCCGGCGAACAGGTCGAGCACCTTGGCGCCTTCGACATAGGGCGCCAGCCAGTTGAACAGCGTCTCGCGCACCCGGTTCGGCGTGGGCCGCAGCCCCGCCGCCATGGGAAAGTTGAACTGCCGCGAGCGCCATTGCCCGGCGATGATGCGCAGCTGACCGTCGCCGCCGTGGGCGGGTGCGGCCTTGTTGGGTTTGCGCATCAGTGCTCCGGAACGCCAGTGGGTTGTTCGATCGGTGTATCGCTGGGCGGCGGCAGTTCTTTCTGCTCGACCGTCGGCCCGGCGCTGACGATCACCAGGGCATCGCTGTCGAGGTGGCGGGCCATGGCCTCGCGCACTTGCTCGACGCTCAGCGCCTGGACTTGGTTCATAAAGTCTTCCAGGTAGGTCAGCGGCAGGTCGTAGAACCCCATGGAGCCGAGTTGGCCGACGATCGCCGCGTTGCTCGCGGTGGACAGCGGGAAGCTGCCGGCCATTTCTCGCTTGGCGTTGTCCAGCTCTTCCTGGGTCGGGCCGTTGGCGATGAAGTCGGCCAGCAGGTCTTTGATCAGTTGCAGGGTGCCGGCGCTTTGGTCGGCGCGGGTCTGCAGGTTGATCATAAACGGGCCGCGCGCCTGCATGGCGCTGAAGCCGGAGTAGACGCCGTAGGTCAGGCCGCGTTTCTCGCGCACTTCGGTCATCAGGCGGGTGCCGAAGCCCCCGCCGCCGAACACCTGGTTGCCGAGGTAGAGCGCGGCATAGTCAGGGTCGCGGCGGTCGATGCCGAGCTGGGCGATCATCAGGTGAGTCTGGTTGGAGGGGAACTCGACATGGCTGGGGCCAGGGGCCGGTACGCTCGGCTCGGCCGGTGGCGGCAAGGCCGGACCAGCAGGCAGGGCGGCGGAGACGCGCGCGGCCATGGCCTCGGCATCGGCGCGCGAGAGGTCGCCGACCAGGGCGATCACCGCGTTACCGGCGGTGTAGGCGCGGGCGTGAAAGGCCTGCAGCTGTTCGCGGCTGATGCTCGGCACCGAGCTGGGTGTGCCTTCGCTCGGGTGGGCGTAGGGATGGCTGCCGTAGAGGCGCTCGAACAGCGCCAGGCTGGCCAGCTTGCCGGGGTTTTGCTTCTGGAACTCGAAGCCGGCGAGGATCTGGTTCTTGATCCGCGCCAGGGAGTCGGCCGGGAAGGTCGGCGCGCCCAGGACTTCGGTGAACAGTTTCAGGGCTGGTTCGCGCTGCTCGGCCGCGCTCAGGCTGCGCAGGCTGGCCACTGCCATGTCGCGGTAGGCACCGTTGCCGAATTCGGCACCCAAACCCTCGAAGCCGGCGGCGATGGCGCCGACATCCTTGCCGGCAACGCCTTCGTTGAGCATGGCGTTGGTCAGCATGGCCAGGCCCTGGGTGTCGCCATCCTGGCTGCTGCCAGCGGCAAAGGTCAGGCGCAGGTCGAACATCGGCAGCTCACGGGCTTCGACGAACAGCACCTTGGCGCCTTCGGCGGTCTGCCAGGTCTGGATGTTCAGGTCGCGACGGCTTGGCGCCTGCTGGTCCAGGGCGGCCAGCGACTCAATCACAGGCGCCGCAACCGGGGCGGCTGTGGGGGTATCTGTCGGTGTCTCGGGGCGCTGGAAGACCAGCACCATCACCACCAGCAGGGCGATCAATACCAGGCCGAGCAGGCCATAGCGTAGGCCGTTACGGTCACTCATCGCGGTTTTCCTCGGGCAATACATGGGCGACGCTGAGGCGGTCGCGGGTGAAGAAGGTTTTTGCGGCGGCCTGGATGTCGGCCGGGGTCACGGCTTCCAGCTCGGCCAGTTCCTGGTCGATCAGGGTCCAGGACAGGCCAACCGTTTCCAACTGACCGATGGTGGTGGCCTGGCTGGTGATCGAGTCGCGCTCGTAGACCAGCTCGGCAATCACCTGGGCGCGCACGCGGGCCAGCTCTTCAGCCGATGGCGGGTTGGCCTGCAGGTCTTGCAGCTCGCGCCACAGGCCGGCTTCGGCCTGTTCCAGGGTCTTGCCGGTTTGCGAGTTGGGCGTTGCCGAGAGGATAAACAGGCTGTCGCCGCGCGGGTAGGCGTTGTACCAGGCCGAGGCGCCGGAGACGAGTTCCTCGCCGCGCTCCAGGCGGGTCGGCAGGCGCGCGCTGTAACCGCCGTCGAGCAGGGCGGCGATCAGGCGCAGAGCGTGTACCTGGCGCGGTGCCTCGGCGGTGGCCAGACCGGGGACGTTGAAGCCCATGATCAGGCTCGGCAGTTGGGTCTTGAGGTACAGGGTCATGCGCCGTTCGCCAGGGGCGGCGAGCTCAAGCGGCATCTTCGCCGGCGGTACCGTGCGCGCCGGGATGGGGCCGAAGTAACGCTCGGCGAGCACCTTGACCTCGCTGGCGCTGACGTCGCCGACCACCACCAGGGTGGCGTTGTTGGGGGCGTACCAGGCTTCGTACCAGGTGCGCAGCTCCTCGACGGTCATGCGGTCGAGGTCGGCCATCCAGCCGATGGTCGGCGTGTGGTAGCCGCTGGCCGGGTAGGCCATGGCCTTGAAGCGCTCAAAGGCCAGGCTAGAGGGGCGGTCGTCGGTACGCAGACGCCGTTCTTCCTTGATCACTTCGATTTCGCGTTTGAACTCATCTGGCGGCAGCCGCAGGCTGGCCAGGCGGTCGGCCTCCAGCTCGAAGGCCACGGCCAGGCGGTCGCGCGCCAGTACCTGGTAGTAGGCGGTGTAGTCGTCGCTGGTGAAAGCGTTCTCTTCGGCGCCCAGTTCACGCAGCACCCGCGAGGCGTCGCCTGGGCCGAGTTTGGCGCTGCCCTTGAACATCATGTGTTCCAGGGCGTGGGACAGGCCGGTCTGGCCGGGCGTCTCGTAGCTGGAGCCGACCTTGTACCAGAGCTGGCTGACCACTACGGGCGCGCGATGGTCTTCGCGCACGATGACCTTGAGGCCGTTATCGAGGCTGAATTCGTGGGTCGGTTGCGGTGCTGCGGCGGTGGCGGTGAAAGGTAAGCAGAGCGCGGCGAGTAAAAGGCCGGCGCTGTGGCGGGCAATCATCTTCATTCAATATCGACCTGTCGGACGGGCCCGCGTGGTCTTAGCGTCGGCGGGCGCGGAGGTGCTAGGATACTCATCCGTTTTACTGGCGACCATGCCTGATCAGCCTGTTGCAGATGCTGAGGTGTTTTGTCCTGCATAGCAGGCACCTGCTGCATCCTGCGCTTCAGGCGCGTCGCCCCCTGAGATAGCCGTCCTCCATGTTTGGTTCCCAAGACGACAAGAAGTCCCCCGCGCCCGCCGCCGAGCCTGCTGCCGGGCAAAGCACCGAGAAGAAAGGCCTGTTCGGCTGGCTGCGCAAAAAGCCCGAGCCGACGCCTGCCGCCGAGCCCGCTGCGGCCCCTGAAACGCCGCCCGCGAGCGAGCCGCAACCTGCTCCGGCGCCGATTGAGGCGCGCGTAGAGCCCATCCCTGAACCCGTTGCTGTGCCGGCACTGGCTCCTGTCGAGCCCGCGCCTGCAGCGCCTGTCGTTGCTGCTGCCCCGGTCGAGCAGGACAAACCGGGCGATAACCGCGGTGGCTGGTTTGCCCGCCTCCGTCAGGGCCTGAGCAAGACCAGCGCCAGCCTGGGCGAAGGCATGGCCAGCCTGTTCCTCGGCGAGAAGGAAATCGACGACGACCTGATCGACGAGCTGGAAACCCGCCTGCTGACCGCCGACGTCGGCGTCGAGGCGACCACCGCGATCATCCAGAACCTGACCCAGCGCGTGGCGCGCAAGCAGCTCACCGACAGCGGCGCCCTATACAAGGCGCTGCAGGGCGAGCTGGCGGCGCTGCTCAAACCGGTCGAGCAACCCCTGGTGATCGATACCAGCAAGCAGCCTTTTGTGATTCTGGTGGTGGGCGTCAACGGCGCCGGCAAGACCACCACCATCGGCAAACTGGCGAAGAAACTGCAGGGCGAAGGCAAGAAGGTCATGCTCGCGGCGGGCGACACCTTCCGCGCTGCGGCAGTCGAGCAGCTGCAGGTGTGGGGCGAGCGCAACAAGATTCCAGTCATCGCCCAGCACACCGGCGCCGATTCCGCCTCGGTGATCTTCGATGCCGTGCAGGCGGCCAAAGCCCGCGGCATGGACGTGCTGATCGCTGACACCGCCGGGCGCCTGCACACCAAAGACAATTTGATGGAAGAGCTGAAGAAGGTGCGCCGGGTGATCGGCAAGCTCGACGAAGCCGCGCCTCACGAAGTGCTGCTGGTGCTCGACGCCGGCACCGGGCAGAACGCGATCAACCAGGCCAAGCAGTTCAACCAGACGGTCAACCTCACCGGCCTGGCACTGACCAAGCTCGACGGCACCGCCAAGGGCGGGGTGATCTTCGCCCTGGCCAAGCAGTTTGCCCTGCCGATTCGCTATATCGGCGTGGGCGAAGGCATCGACGACCTGCGCACGTTCGAAGCCGAGCCCTTCGTCCAAGCACTGTTCCAGACTCGGGAGTCGTAATGATTCGCTTCGAGCAGGTCGGTAAGCGTTACCCCAACGGGCACGTCGGGCTGCACGAACTGAGCTTTCGCGTGCGTCGCGGCGAGTTTCTGTTCGTCACCGGCCACTCCGGCGCTGGCAAGAGCACCCTGTTGCGCCTGCTGCTGGCGATGGAGCGGCCGACCAGCGGCAAACTGCTGCTCGCCGGGCAGGATCTGGGGCAGATCACTAACGCGCAGATCCCCTTCCTGCGCCGGCAGATCGGTGTGGTGTTTCAGAATCATCAGCTGCTGTTCGACCGCAGCGTGTTCGACAACGTCGCCCTGCCGTTGCAGATTCTCGGCTTGTCCAAGGCCGATATTGGCACGCGGGTCGGCTCGGCGCTGGAGCGGGTGTCGCTGTCGGACAAGGCCGAGCAGTTTCCGGGCGACCTTTCCACCGGTCAGCAGCAGCGCGTCGGTATTGCCCGCGCCATCGTCCATCAGCCGGCCTTGCTGCTCGCTGACGAACCCACCGGCAACCTCGACCCGCGTCTGGCGGCGGAAATCATGGGCGTGTTTGAAGACATCAACAAACTCGGCACCAGCGTGCTGATCGCCAGCCACGACCTGGCCCTGATCGCGCGTATGCGCCATCGCATGTTGACCCTGCAGCGCGGCCGCCTGATTGGCGATGGGGAGGCGGTCTGATGAGCGCCACCCGCATCCCGCCACCGCAACCGGCCCAGCGTGTCGGCGCCGCGCCGAAAAAGCCCGCCCCGGCCGCGCCAACCCCGGACGGCCCGGACCTGCGCAGCCAATTGCGCGCCTGGCTGGAGGCGCACCGCGCGAGCCTGTCCGACAGCCTGCGCCGCCTCGCGCGGCAACCGGTCGGCAGCTTCTTCACCTGCCTGGTGATGGCCGTGGCCCTGAGCCTGCCGATGGGCCTGGCCCTGCTGCTGGACAACGTCGAGCGCCTCGGTGGCTCGTGGCAGCGCGCTGCGCAGATATCGGTATTTCTCACCCTGGAAACCAGTGACAGCCAGGGTCAGGCGTTGCGCGAGCAGATCGCTGGCCTGGACGATGTTGCCGAAGCCGAGTGGATCAGCCGCGAACAGGCGCTGCAGGCGTTCCAGCAGGAGTCGGGCCTGGGTCAGGCGCTGCGCGAACTGCCGGAAAACCCGCTACCGGGCGTGGTCCTGGTGACCCCGGCCGAAGTCGATAAAGCCACCCTCGAAGCCCTGCGCCAGCGCCTGGCCGAACTGCCCGGCGTGGAGCAGGCGCAGCTCGACCTGCTCTGGGTCGAGCGGCTTACCGCGATTCTCAAGCTGGGCGACCGCTTCGTCTTCGGCCTGACCCTGCTGCTGGTGCTGGCCCTACTGCTGGTGATCGGCAACACCATCCGTTTGCACATCGAGAACCGGCGCACCGAAATCGAGGTGATCAAGCTGGTCGGCGGCACCGACAGCTACGTGCGGCGGCCCTTCCTTTATATGGGCGCGCTTTACGGTCTGGGTGCCGGCTTGCTGGCCTGGCTGGTACTGGCTTACGGGCTGAACTGGCTCAACGACGCCGTGGTGCGTCTAGCCGGTTTATATGGCAGCGATTTCGCCCTGGGCGGTGTGCCGCTGGGCGATGGTTTTTCGCTGGTGCTCGGCGCGGTGCTGTTGGGTTACATTGGCGCCTGGCTGGCGGTGGCGCGGCACTTGAGCGAATTGGCGCCGCGCTAGTAAAGTATTGATTTGCTTGATATTGACTATCTGGCTAGGAACTTGTATGTGCGTTCCTAGTCAGAGTGCTCAGTGCTACACTGCATCAGATTCATGAGTCGGAGGATTCAAATGTCCACTTCTTTGCAACCTGTTCATGCCTTGGTCCCAGGCGCAAACCTGGAGGCCTACGTGCACGCGGTCAACAGCATCCCGCTGCTGACCCCGGAGCAGGAACGCGAGCTGGCCGGCAATCTTTTCTATAAGCAGGACCTCGAAGCCGCTCGGCAGATGGTGCTCGCCCACCTGCGTTTTGTCGTGCATATCGCCCGCAGTTACTCCGGTTACGGCTTGGCCCAGGCTGACCTGATCCAGGAAGGCAACGTCGGCCTGATGAAGGCGGTCAAACGCTTCAACCCGGAAATGGGTGTGCGCTTGGTGTCCTTCGCCGTGCACTGGATTCGCGCCGAGATTCACGAGTTCATCCTTAAGAACTGGCGCATTGTCAAAGTTGCCACCACCAAGGCGCAACGCAAGCTGTTCTTCAATCTGCGCAGCCAGAAGAAGCGTCTGGCCTGGCTGAACAACGACGAAGTGCATGCCGTAGCTGCAAGCCTGGGCGTCGAGCCGCGCGAAGTGCGTGAGATGGAAAGCCGCCTGACGGGCCACGATATGGCCTTCGACCCGGCTGCCGATGCCGATGACGAGAGTGCTTTCCACTCCCCGGCGCAGTACCTGGAAGACAACCGCTACGATCCGGCGCGCCAGCTGGAGGACTCGGACTGGAGCGACAGCTCCACCGCGAACCTGCACGAAGCGCTGGAAGGTCTGGACGAGCGCAGCCGCGACATTCTCTACCAGCGCTGGCTGGCCGAAGAGAAAGCCACGCTGCACGAGCTGGCGGCCAAGTACAACGTCTCGGCCGAGCGTATTCGTCAGTTGGAAAAGAACGCGATGAACAAGCTCAAGGGCTCGATCGCTGCCTGATCATCTCAGGGCTGCATTGCTGTTACAGGAGCCGCACCTATCCAGGTGCGGCTTTTTACTGTCTGGAGATCCTTTATGTCGCGTCCGCCACTGCGCCCTCAGCACCTGCTGATCATTACGCTGATCGGCGTGCTGTTTTTTGCCTGGGGTGCCTGGCTAATGCGCGAGCGCGCACCGGCAGCGCCTTTGCCCTGGCTGGCCGATTTTGACCGGGCGGTGCTCACGCCTCTGGCCGATGACCGCCTGGCGATGTCCCAGTTACCGGCCGCCGAGGACGCCGAGTTGTGGCTGCAGCCCAGGCTGGACGGTGCGCGACTGTTCTACCGGGTGGCACTGCAGGTCGAGGGCGGGATCTGGCAACTGGATGCCGAGCTGGAGCTCAGCGCGGCCGAGCGCGACAGCTTGCTGGCAGCAGTGAATGCCGCGCCCGGCGGGGGCGAGCAGCAACTGGGCCGGCCGCTGCTGGAGCAGATGAGCCGCTACCGCATTATCAACCTGCAGTTGCTGGCACCCGATGATCAGCCGGCTGATGCCATCGCCAGCACCCTCGGCGCGCCGCGTCTGCGTCTGGAATTGGCCGATGGGCAGGCCTGGGTCTATCCCCAGCGCGGGCTGACGCTACACGTTGTCGACGAGCGCGTGCGCATGCTGCACGCCGTGCCGCGCAAGGCGTTCAAGCAGCCCTAGGGTCTGTTCCCGTTTCGTTCGCGGCCGCGCCGGAGCCAGTTTGAGCGCGAGGCAAGGCACGAGATGCGAAGTTTAGTGGGCTAAATGAGCCATCGAGAAACGCAGCATCGCGCTAAAACGGGCCCGGCCCTGCGGGTTGCGCGCAAAATCTCGCCATGCGTTGTTGGAGGACTTGGCAAGGGAACAACGTGGACGGCGAGTCCATTCCCTGCGTCCTCCGCCTAGCGGAACGCCGCCCGGCCTGGCGAGATTTTTCGCAGCAACGCGGCTCGCGACGAAACGGGAACAGACCCTAACGATTGGGGCGGGGCTTACGCCGGGATAGCAACCAGGGTCAGCACCTGCTCGGGCCATACGCTGAACTGCCCCTGCAACGGGCTACCCGCCGGCCAGCTGTCGCTCAGGTGCGTCAGCAGGCGCAGCTGGGCGTGGCCGTCGGGCGTGTAGCTGAGCACCTCGGCATCCTGAAAGTAAAAGCGCACCCCGGCCAGGGGATACAGCGCCTTGAACAGGCTCTCCTTGAGCGAGAAGGTCAGGGTGATCTGCAGCGCCTGGGCCGTTTCATCCAGCCCCTGCAGGCGTTGCAGCTCGGCTGGGGTCAGCAGCTCGCTGGCCAGGTTGAGGGCACGCTCAGGCGCCAGACGCTGTTCCACATCCAGGCCCAGGCCACGCCACTGGTTGCGCTCACCGACCACCGCTGCTGCCCAGCCATGACCATGGGTGATCGACCCACACACGGCGGCTGGCCACTGTGGCGCGCGGTCTTCGCCCACCGCCGGTACGCCATCAATCGCCGCCTGGCGCCACAGCGCCTCACGGGCACACAGGCGCCCAGCCAGGTGCTCGGCCTGACGCTTGGCCACACCGCGCACCGGAGCGATGGCGCAGCGCTGGAAGTCGTCGGGCTCGAATTGCTCAGGGTTGAATTGAGTGCTGACCAGCGTGACCGCTTGCAATGCATGGGGCAGGGGCCAGTGGGTCTGTAGCGGCGAGCAGCAGCTCGGTAAATGGGATCTGATCATGGGCGGCATTTTGCCGGCTCGCCCTGTGTATCGCCAGCGCCGCTGGCGTTTACAAAAGGTTGCATAGCAACAACAAAGCTAAACGGAGAAATGCAGCGCGCTTTGCCAGACTGGTGATGCGCTTCCAAGGGAGCGTAGGTGAGGTTGTTGAGCGAGCGCCCGGGTGGGTGCTGGCGTTTTCTCTGAGAATGAGTGCGGGAGCCTGCGAAGGCTCCCGTTTTTTTGCCTGTGTTATAGCGGCGTGGGCGTGGCGACGGTGCTTTTGAGATCTTCGTGGGAGTCGCGCCCCGCGACGAATAGTGGCCATCCAGCGGTGCTTCAGAACGCCAAACGGCTTCGCGCCGGGGCGACGCTCCTACGGGATGGCGGTGTTTGTGCGGCGTTAAAGTGTTGTTCAGCTTAGGTTCAGTGGGGGTTAAGGCGGTGTTCAGGAGCAGGTTGGCAGTATGCATGGCGTTGGATTAACAACCCTTTGCCACCTGAAAGAGGAACACTCCATGAAATTCACTCTGACCAAGCTGGCCCTCGCAAGCACGCTCGCCTTCGGTACCGCCATGGCGCAAGCGGCCGATAATTTCGCCGGCCTGACCTGGGGCCAGACCGACAACAACATTCAGAAATCCAGCGCACTGAATCGTAACCTGGACAACCCGGCGTTGGATAATGTGATCAACGACAGCGGCACCTGGGGCGTACGCGCCGGCCAGCAGACCGCTGACGGCCGCTACTACGCCACCTATGAGAATGTCTCCGACAGCTCGGACGGCTTCAAGCTGCGTCAGCAGAACCTGCTCGGCAGCTACGATCTGTTCCTGCCCGTTGGTGACTACAACACCAAGCTGTTTGGCGGCGCCACCGCCGGCCTGGTCAAACTGGACCAGGAAAGCCGCGGCTTCAGCCGTGACTCCGATATCGGCTATGCCATCGGCCTGCAGGCCGGGGTGATCCAGGACATCACCGCCAACACCTCGGTCGAGGGCGGCTACCGTTACCTGCGCACCAACGCCAGCACCGAAATGTCGCCCCATGACGCAGGCAAAGCCGGCTCACTCGATCTGCACAGCAGCTCGCAGTTCTACCTGGGTGCCAACTACAAGTTCTAATACATGACAGCTGGAGCCGGGTCTGGCCTCCTGATACGGTTGCGCGCATTGCGTCGCCGCCTCGGGAAGTCAGGCCCGGCTTTGGCGCACGCGCAACAGGCAAAAGAGGGACAGCACCATGAAGCTGCTGATCGTGGAGGACGAGGCGCTGCTGCGTCACCACCTGTATACCCGGCTGGGTGAGCAGGGGCATCAGGTGGATGCGGTCGCCAGTGCCGAAGAGGCGCTGTACCGCGCCGAGCAATACCATCATGACCTCGCCGTGATCGACCTGGGCCTGCCCGGCATCAGCGGGCTGGACCTGATCCGCCAGCTGCGCGGGCAGGGCAAGCAGTTCCCTATTCTGATCCTCACCGCCCGTGGCAATTGGCAGGACAAGGTCGAGGGTCTGGCTGGCGGCGCGGATGATTATGTGGTCAAACCCTTCCAGTTCGAGGAGCTGGAGGCGCGGCTCAATGCGCTGCTGCGCCGCTCCAGCGGTTTTACCCAGGCGACCATCGAGGCTGGCCCGCTGCAACTGGACCTTAACCGCAAGCAGGCCAGCATGCAGGGCACGAACCTGCACCTGACGGCCTACGAATACCGCATCCTCGAATACCTGATGCTGCATCAGCAGCAGGTGGTGCCCAAAGAGCGGCTGATCGAACAGCTTTACCCCGATGACGAGGAGCGCGACGCCAACGTTATCGAAGTGCTGGTCGGCCGCCTGCGGCGCAAGCTGGAAGGCGAGACGGGCTTCAAACCTATCGACACCGTGCGCGGCCAGGGCTACCTGTTTACCGAGCGCTGCCGGTGATGCAACACCCTCTGCCGATTCCCTCGCCCTGGCAGCGGCGTTTCTCCCTGCGCCTGCGCCTGATGCTGGGTGCCACGGTGCTCGCCGTGCTGTTTATGCTGGCGCTGTTGCCGGCGTTGCGCGGCGCCTTCGTTATCGCCATGGAGCAGTCCATCGAAAAACGCCTGGCTGCCGACGCCGCCTCGCTGGTGTCCGCCGCGCGCAGTGAAGGCGGCCAGCTGCGCATGCCCGAGCAACTGCCCGACGAGGAATTCGACTCCCTGGACGCCAAGCTGCTGGGCTTTATCTACGATCGCGATGGCAACCTGGTCTGGCGCTCGCGCTCCTCCGAAGACGAAAGCATCCACTATCGGCCGCGCTACGACGGCCGTGGCCACGAGTTCGTGCGCATGGACGATGGGCGCGGCGAGGTGTTCTTCGTCTATGACGTGGAGATCGACCTGCTGCGCGGCCAGGCCGCGGCCTTCAGCGTGGTCACCATGCAGCCCAACCGCGACTATCAGGCTCTCTATAACGGTTTTATGAACCAGCTCTACCTGTGGCTTGGCGGCGCCCTGTTGCTGTTGCTCGGGCTGCTCTGGTTTGGCCTGACCTGGGGCTTTCGCAGCCTGCGCGGGCTGAGTGCCGAACTCGATGAAGTGGAATCCGGCACCCGCGAGCGCCTGAGCGCCGACCACCCGCGCGAGCTGCTGCGCCTGACCCGCTCGCTCAACCGCCTGCTCGACAGCGAACGGCGCCAGCGCGAGCGCTACCGGCACTCGCTCGACGACCTGGCGCACAGCCTGAAAACCCCGCTGTCGGTGCTGCAAAGCGTCGGTGACGTGATCGCCGCCGAAACCCGCCAGCGTGAGCAAGCGCAGATTCTGCAAGGCCAAGTCGAGCGCATGAGCCAGCAGATCGACTACCAACTGCAGCGCGCCAGCCTGCGTAAAAGCGGCTTGATCCGCCATCAGGTCGCCCTGGAACCACTGCTCGACACCCTGTGCAGCGCACTGGACAAGGTCTACCGCGATAAACAGGTGCGCGTGCTGCGCGACTTCGACATCGCACTATTGGTGCCCATGGAGCGCGGCGCGCTGCTCGAACTGCTCGGCAACCTGTTGGAAAACGCCTACCGCCTGTGCCTCGGCCAGGTCAAAGTCAGCGCCCGGCTGCGCAATGGCGTGTGCGACCTCTGCGTGGAAGACGACGGTCCCGGCATCCCCCCCGACCAACGTGCGCGCATCCTCGAACGCGGCGTCCGCCTCGACGCCCAACACCCCGGCCAAGGCATCGGCACCGCTGTAGTCAAAGACATCATCGACAGCTACGAAGGCGAGCTCAGCCTCGACGACTCCCCCCTCGGCGGCGCCTGCTTTCGTATTCGGCTCTACGACTAGATACAGCGTGTGGGAGGGGCTTTAGCCGCGAGATTTTTAGAGAGTCGACGCGATAACGACGAGCAGCCAGTTCCACCAACCGACAACCACCCGTAGACGCGGCCAATACCGAATCGTATTGCCAGATAGGTGATGGCTGTTCTGGACGCATCACGGTGGACAAGCTTCGCGTTGTCCACCCTACAGGCCACCAACTGCATGCTACCGCGTAGGGTGGATGACGCTTTTCTCATCCGCTAATGGGGCGCGTTGGGTATCCGGGCTACTTGCTGCAATGCATTGTTATAGATTATTTGATACCGACTCTGATTTGCTTGAGTAATTCAGGTATCTCTTCGTATTTGTCTACCCAAATTATGCCAACGCCAAAAGACAGTGCATCATTTTCTTCAAATTTCTCCATTAGCTTGATCAACTCACTGACAACTTCATCCAGCTGTAGTTGAGCTCCAATTTTTTCATCCAAGATATCTTCATGCTCTGAAAGAAGTTTCTCTAGTTGCCATTTTATTTTTGATTTTTCATGCCTTTTTTTAAAGCAATAATGGTGGACTTCATCATCGCCTCTCTCGTTCTTGGCAATATCAAGTAATCGCCGCAAGTTAGGATCTGAAAAAGACAGGCCTATTAATAAGCAGTTAAGATCTTTAAACTTATTTATTTGTATTAGATTGCTCCATCCATACGCGTCAGTGTACTGCTGATGGTATCCATCCTCACTTAAAACAACTTTGTTTTTAGAGGTTAACTGTCCTTTCTGAGGTAAATATCCATGAACATGATATATAGGAAGATGATGTTGCTGGTGTTTCATTCCCCTAGCATGAATTGATGAAAATGGGATGTCGACGTCGATTTTTTGAAGGCATTGTTCAAGTAAGTCGTCATAATTATAAGTGATTATTGAATCTAAATTCGGGCTCTTTCCTGCTGCAATGCAAAACTGTCTAATTTCTTTAAGTAAGTCAGAGTCGTCCTCTATATCTATTCCGTCATATAGCGAATCTCGGATAGCATTTTCAAATGCTAGGTTAGATTTTGGGTTTTTCTTTTTAAAATAATTGTGGAGATATCTAGCTGAAATTAACGAATTTGGCTCGAATATGCTATTAAAGGTTCTTGCTAAGACCCCTGCTTTTTCTCCATTATTTTCGCTTTTTTCATCATCAGATTTTATAGTTATTAGCAATAGCTTTTGGAGTAATGTATCCCAATTGGGTAGTCCATATGAAACCGATGAGCCCGCGCCTAATACCATTACCAGCCTTTGCTCTCTATACCACGTAGTAACCACTTCAAGTTTTTGTTTTTGTGACTTTTCGGCTCCTCTAAACAAGAAAAGAGCCTCCTCAAACTTTTCGGAAAGAGAGCTTTTTAGGATCTTCTTAAAAATTTCACTCGTTAAAGATACGGTTAATTCAGACGACATCTGCTGCCCTCTCCATGATTTATAACGTTTGGTTAAGGGGCGTGCTTTAGCTCGTCCCAGTGAGCGATGCGAGCAGTTTTACCCATTTGTTATGAGCCACTACCTTTGTTCTCTGTATGGATTGAAACTGGGGTCTTCTGCTAATTTTTTTGTAATCTAGACTTTGCTGCCTCGCTGTAGCGCTGAATTTCACCGGACTTAGAAGATCTAATGGTTTGATGAAATCTTTCATTTCCTTTTAACCCAAGCACAGATACGGCCTTCGCAACAAAGTTGGTATTTTTGCCGATTAGGGTAGCTAGCTCGTTTGTTAGGTAAGGGTAGTCTTTCTCAAGATCCGTACGTTTCAAGACGACAGGAAGCGACAGGTCATTTGAGTTGCCTTTTCTTAAAACTAGGTCGGCCGTATAGTTCTTTGGGGCTTCGACAGGCACGATGCGAACCATATCTGATCCGTTAAGGTGCTTGCCAAGCTCTAGGTAGGGCAGTGTCCTGCTTTTTCCTTTGATTTTTGCATCAAATTGCTTTTGAGTTAGGTATTTTGATCCGTCGAAGGTAATACCTCTCTCGAGCAACCAGACCAATGTCTTTGCTGAATCTTTTTTTCTGATTTGTGAAACTGCTTTGTGAACTTTGTCAGCGTAAGTTGTTAAATTGCCGAATGACAAGCTCAGATAGTGCTGGTTGAGATCAGATGCATGGCCTTTGAAATTTGCAAGTATAATTTCTCTGTAGAATTTGCATGCATAGTACATAAGATGATGCTGCACTTCTATTGGAATATCAGGAAGTACATCGTGAGCTGAGGCGTTTCTAAGTGAGATTATTTGCTGGACTATGTCGGAATGATGCTTATCAATTTTCTTTTCAGATAGAAGCCTTGATACGGCAACCTCAGCAGATATTGAATCTTCTGAATTGGTCTTTTTTATTGTCTTTTTTGTGTGTACTAAAATTGCCTTTGCAAGCAACTCCCAAGCTACGCCAAGTAACATAAGAGTAGCTTCAGTGCTGAATGCGCTCTTTGTACGATTGAAATTATCAATTGCGCATTCAGCTGCCTCCTTAGATTTATCTAGGAGTCGTAAGTATTCTCGGCGCTGTCGCTTTTTCTTTGGCGTCATTTTTATTTTAGCGCTCCGGCAAAAACTTGGCTCATAAAAGTGATTAGACCGAATTCCTCACTAAACCATTATGAGAGGATTCCACATAACAACGCCGCCTATCCCCAGCGGCCTCTATAAAAATACTTTCCCATCAACTAGTTACTATCCTCGACAAACCAACACTGCGTATTTGCGCGACTTCCGCTTTTTGCGCAGTCGTGCCAACCCCGCCAGCCACGCTCAAAGGCGTCGGTAAGTCGGTGTAAATGGCGGCAGAGAAGGGTGTAATTTCGGCGAGTCTGCAGCGCATTCCAATTTCCCTTTGGTGTCGGCTGTCTGAGGTGCTGGCAATTGGCCGGCTAGTTGGCTCTGACCATAAGCATTTGCCCGGTAAACGGCAAGCAGTGTGCGTGGGCTTAGCCCTCTTGCGCCCTATAAGCGCCCGGCGTTAGCCCAGTCCATTTTTTAAAGGCGCGGTGGAATGCTGAGGGTTCGGAGAAGCCCAGCTGCTCGGCAATGTCCTGAATCGCCAGGTCATCACGGCCCAGGTGGTAGATGGCCAGGTCGCGGCGCAGGTGGTCTTTGAGTTCCTGGAAGCTGGAGCCTTCTTCGCGCAGGTGGCGGCGCAGGGTTTGTGGGCTTATGTGCAGGTGGCGGGCGACGGTGTCGAGGTCGGGCCAGGTGTTGCAGTCGCGGCCGAGTTGGCGGCGGATGCGGCTGCTGAGGCTGTCGCCGCCGTCGGGGCGGGCGAGGAGGTCGGCGGGGGAGTGCTGGAGGAACTGTTTAAGGGTGCGTTCGTCTTGCAGCAGCGGCATGTCCAGGTAGCGGGCGTGGAACAGCAGGCTGCTGCGCCCGGCACCGAAGCGCCGGGGGCAGGGGAAGAGCAGGTCGTATTCTGCGGCGTGGGCGGGTTCGGCGTGGGTGAAGGTGGCTTCTTCCAGGCGCATGCGCTGGCCGATCAGCCAACTGCCCAGGCGGTGCCAGATGACCAGTAGGCTCTCCAGCATAAAGTGGTCGGGGTCCCAGAGGGCGCTGTCGTCCACGCTCAGGCGCGCCCAGTCGCCTTCACGCTCCAGACGAATGGCCGGTGCCTGCTCGAACAGGCCGTAGAACAGCGCGCCGCGTTGCAGGGCTTTGTCCAGCGAGCGGCAGTGGATGATCGCGTGGCACATCATGGCGAAGGTGCCACGGGCGCTGCGCACGCGGCCAAAGCCCAGGTATTCGTCATCCAGGCATTGCCAGAGTTGTTGCATCAAGCGGGCGAACTGCGCGGGGTCGATGCGTGCGCGGGGTTCGTCGAGCAGGGCCGGTTGGATACCGAGTTGGCGCAGCAGCGCGGCGGTGTCGACGCCATGGCGTTGCGCCCCGCGCAGGGCGGCGCGCACGAAGTGGCTGGCGATGGTACGTTCGCGCATGGGGCGGCTCGGCAGTGGCGGATCGTTCGATGGTAGGCAGCTGTGGGGCGCGATCACAAGCCGGCATCAGGTCGATCAACCTGGCATTTCGGCCATGCTAAAGGCGGGGTTTCCGCCACGGCGGTGTAGGCGGGCGTGCGGAAACCCGCCATTTATGCCCTGGGATGTGTCTATTTTTTAACCGTATATGGCTGTTTTTAAAGGGTTTTAGCCGTTTTCGGCGGCGTGGCATGGGCTTTGCGATAGGCGACGGCAGAGTCCCCACAAGGGGGCTGATAACAATGCCTTCCGGCCCAGGGAGGTTTAGCCATTTATAGGCAGTGCGCGGTCGATGGAGTCGGCGCGTGCTGTCGTTAAGGATCTGCCATGACTGTCACGACGACTGACGCGGTGCGTCAACCGTTCTACAAGGTGCTCTACATCCAGGTGCTGTTCGCCATCACCGTGGGTATTTTGCTGGGGCATTTCTACCCGGAGACCGGCGTTGCGCTCAAGCCGCTGGGTGACGGCTTCGTCAAACTGATCAAGATGGTCATCGCGCCCATCATCTTCTGCACTGTGGTCAGCGGTATCGCCGGCATGCAGGACATGAAGACGGTCGGCAAGACCGGTGGTTACGCGTTGATGTACTTCGAGATCGTGTCGACCATCGCCCTGGTGATCGGCCTGATCGTGGTCAACCTGGTGCAGCCGGGTGTGGGCATGCACATCGACCCAGCGACCCTGGATGCCAGCAGCATCGCGGCCTACGCCACAGC
The DNA here is from genome assembly GCA_018826895.1 of Gammaproteobacteria bacterium. GTDB lineage: Bacteria > Pseudomonadota > Gammaproteobacteria > Pseudomonadales > Pseudomonadaceae > Aquipseudomonas. The sequence goes on along the minus strand of JAHJYA010000067.1, from coordinate 78,562 downwards.
CGGTGCGCAGCAGACCACGATTGGCTTCCTGCTTAATGTGATTCCGTCCACTGTGGTCGGCGCCTTTGCCAATGGCGACATTCTGCAGGTGCTGTTCTTCTCGGTAATCTTCGCTTTCGCCCTGCAGCGCATGGGTGATTACGGCCGGCCAGTGCTGGATTTCATCGAGCGGATTGCCCAGGTGATGTTCGGCATTATCAATATGATCATGAAGCTCGCGCCCATCGGTGCCTTCGGTGCCATGGCGTTCACCATCGGCCAGTACGGCGTGGGTTCGCTGGTGCAGCTGGGCCAGTTGATGCTGTGCTTCTACATCACCTGCGTGTTCTTCGTGCTGGTGGTGCTGGGCGGTATCTGCCGCGCACACGGCTTCAGCGTGGTCCGTCTGATCCGCTATATCCGCGAAGAGCTGATGATTGTGCTCGGCACCTCGTCGTCCGAGTCGGTGCTGCCGCGCATGCTGACCAAGATGGAGAAGCTGGGCGCGAAGAAGTCGGTGGTCGGTCTGGTAATCCCCACCGGTTACTCGTTCAACCTCGACGGCACCTCGATCTACCTGACCATGGCGGCGGTGTTTATCGCCCAAGCCACTGATACACCGATGGATATCACTCACCAAATCACTCTGCTACTGGTGTTGCTGGTGGCCTCCAAGGGTGCGGCCGGGGTAACCGGTAGCGGCTTTATTGTGCTGGCGGCCACGCTGTCGGCGGTGGGGCACCTGCCGGTTGCCGGCCTGGCGCTGATTCTGGGTATCGACCGCTTTATGTCCGAAGCCCGTGCTCTGACCAACCTGATCGGCAACGCCGTGGCCACGCTGGTGGTCGCCAAGTGGTGCAATGAGCTGGACGAAGACACCCTGCGCCAGGAGCTGGCCAGTGGTGCGCCTGCGGCCTCTGCAGTGCCGGCAGCGCCTGCTGCGTCGGTAGAACAGGCGCGCGAATCCGTCTGAGGTTGTTTTTTCCCTCTTTGCGCATGTCAAAGAGGCTCCTCAAACCCGCCACCTTGGCGGGTTTTTTTTTGGCTATGTATGCCTTGGTTGGTGCTGCTGTGTAGGCGCGAATTTATTCGCGATTGTGCCGCGAGTTTCGCGAATAAATTCGCTCCTACAGGTATGTCGATGGTTCCTACGCTCTGCGTGGTAACCCCACCTGGGACGCTCTGCGTCCGCTGTAACGAGACGTGGAGCGTCTCTGGCTGCATGCCCACGCGGACGGTTCGACGTCTCGAAGTGGGAACGATCAAGAGGCATGGCTTTTTCGGCGTTGCCTTAAAACCGAGCGGAGCCAGCCAGGTAGGGTTCGCTGTGCGCACCGCGTCGGTTGTCGATTCTTGGCGCACGGCGCACCTTACGGAGGTGTATAGGTCCTGCGCCGGTGCGCCAACGCAGGCTGATGTTTGGCTTATCGATTTTGCAGCGCTGTCTGCAGGCCATTGCTGAAACAGCGCCCACAAAAAAGGGATGCCGAGGCATCCCTTTTTCATTGACCAGACGCGTTAGGCGTTTGGCTTCTCGCTCTCGTCCTGCGCGTCCGCTTGTGCGGGTTCGCTGGTCGGGGCGGTTTCTGCGCTAGCCTCGGCAACTACCGGCGCTGCTTGCGTCGCTTCACGCGCAAGGCGCTCGGCTTCGCGCTGGCGACGGCGTACTTCCCGTGGGTCGTTCGGCGCGCGGCCATTGCTGGGCAGAACCACTGCAGGTGCTTCGCTGACCACCGGCGCTTCGGCTACAGGTGCAGCCTCGGCCGGTTCGGCTTGGGCAACTTCGCTAGCCTGGGCCGCCACTGCTGCAGGCTCGGCTTCGGCGACAGGCGCCTCGACCGGGGCAGCAGGGGTTTCGACCACTTGCGCAGGGGCTTCGACAGGTGCAACCACTTCGGCGACTTCAACCTGAGGCTCAGGTGTTGGCGCTTCGGCAGGCACGTCAACCACGACGCTGGCACGTGCTTCGATCTCGTTGATAGGCTCGGCGGCCGGTTCTGCAACCACTGGCGTGGTGACAACCTCAGCCTGCGGCGTGAAGAGGTCGCGCGGCTCGACGGCAGCTTCGCTGACGACAGGCTCTGCGACTTCAGCCTGGGCAACAGCAGGGGCTACAACCGGCGCTTCGCTCGATTCGGCTGCTGGCTGAGCAGCAGCTTCTACGGTCTCGGCGACTACAGTTGCAGCAACCACGCTGGCAGCGGCGACCGGTGCGGCTTCAGTCGACTCCTGGCTTTCTTCGCCAGCGTCTTCAGTGCCTTCGATCAGGTTGCCGTTGGCATCGCTCTGGCGCTCGCGGCGGTTGCTGCGACGGCGCTGGCCACGCGAACGACGGCGAGGACGATCACCGCCTTCGGCGTTGTCTTGCTCGTCATCCTGGGCGGCGGCATCAGTGCTTACAACTTCTTCGTCAGCAGCAGCGGCCTGTTCCGGGCGCGGCTGGCGCTCTTCACGGGGCTGGCGTGGCTGACGCGGCTCGCGCTGTGGGCGTTCGCTACGTGGCTCTTCGCTGGTCGCTACGGCTGCGGTTGCAGCTTCGGCTGGAGCGGCGTCGAGTGGCTCACGCAGTTCACGCGGAGCGCGTTCTTCGCGAGGCTTGCGGTCACGACGGCCGTCTTCACGCGGTGGGCGCGACTGACGAACTTCCTGCGGCTCGCGAACTTCGACGGCATCACGTGTGTTGCGCTCTTCGCGCGGTGCACGTTCCTCGCGAGGTGCGCGCTCTTCGCGTGGCGGACGCGGTTGACGCTCTTCACGGGCGCCACGTTCTTCACGCGGAGCACGTTCTTCACGGGGCTTGCGCTCTTCGTCACGACGACCGCTGCGGTTGCGGTTCTGCTGGCGACCGTTACGACGCTCTTCGCGCGGTGGACGCTCGCTGCTCTTCTTCTCGATAACGACCGGCTTTTCTTCTTCCTTGCCGGCGAACAGGCTGACCAGCGACTTCACCAGGCCCTTGAACAGGCTCGGCTCGGGTACGGTAGCCGGGGCAGGGGCGGCAGCAGGAGCTTCGGCGACCGGAGCAGCAGCGCGTTGCGGCGCGGTCTTGATCGCGGCTTCCTGGCGCACCAGGGTGCGGGTGGCGCTGGCCTGCTTCTCTTCTTCGACTTCAGCAGTCGCCATCTCGTAACTGGTTTGCGTGCTCTGGGCTTCCGGGCTGTCGTCACGGATACGCTGCACTTCAAAGTGCGGAGTTTCCAGGTGATCGTTCGGCAGGATGACGATGCGCGCGCGGGTGCGCAGTTCGATCTTGGTGATCGAGTTGCGTTTTTCGTTGAGCAGGAAGGCCGCAACCGGGATCGGCACCTGGGCACGTACTTCGGCAGTGCGGTCCTTTAGGGCTTCTTCTTCGATCAGGCGCAGGATCGCCAGCGACAGCGATTCGACGTCGCGGATGATGCCTTGACCATTGCAGCGTGGGCAGACGATGCCGCTGGTTTCGCCGAGGGACGGACGCAGACGCTGACGGGACATTTCCAGCAGGCCGAAGCGCGAGATGCGCCCAACTTGTACGCGGGCACGGTCGGCTTCCAGAGCTTCGCGGACTTTCTCTTCCACGGCGCGCTGGTTCTTCGCCGGGGTCATGTCGATAAAGTCGATGACGATCAGGCCGCCGATATCACGCAGGCGCAGTTGGCGAGCGATTTCTTCAGCCGCTTCCAGGTTGGTCTGCAGGGCGGTTTCTTCGATGTCGCTGCCTTTGGTGGCGCGCGCCGAGTTGATGTCGATGGACACCAGGGCTTCGGTCGGGTCGATGAAGATCGAACCACCGGACGGCAGCTTCACTTCACGCTGGAAGGCGGTTTCGATCTGGCTTTCGATCTGGAAGCGGTTGAACAGCGGCACGCTGTCTTCGTACAGCTTGATCTTGCTGGCGTACTGCGGCATCACCTGGTTGATGAAGCTCAGGGCTTCCTGCTGGGCTTCGACGCTGTCGACCAGCACTTCGCCGATGTCCTGGCGCAGGTAGTCGCGGATGGCGCGGATGATCACGTTGCTTTCCTGATAGATCAGGAAGGGCGCAGCGCGGTCCAGGGAGGCTTCTTTAATGGCGGTCCAGAGTTGCAGCAGGTAATCGAGGTCCCACTGCATTTCTTCGCTGGAGCGGCCCAGGCCTGCAGTGCGCACGATCAGCCCCATGTCGCTCGGGGCGACCAGGCCATTCAGCGCTTCACGCAGTTCGTTGCGCTCTTCGCCTTCGATACGACGGGAGATGCCGCCTGCACGCGGGTTGTTCGGCATCAGCACCAGGTAGCGGCCGGCGAGGCTGATAAAGGTGGTCAGGGCTGCGCCCTTGTTGCCACGCTCTTCTTTCTCGACCTGAACGATGACTTCCTGGCCTTCCTTGAGCACGTCCTTGATGTTGACGCGGCCTTCTGGGGCCTTGCTGAAGTATTCGCGGGAAATTTCTTTTAGGGGGAGGAAGCCGTGACGTTCGGAGCCGAAGTCGACGAAGGCGGCTTCGAGGCTGGGTTCGACGCGGGTGATTCGGCCTTTATAGATGTTGGCCTTTTTTTGCTCACGGGCACCCGATTCGATGTCCAGGTCGTACAGGCGTTGGCCGTCGACTAGAGCGACACGCAACTCTTCGGGTTGAGTTGCGTTAATCAGCATTCTTTTCATGTAGTACCGTCGGTTTCCAGTGCTGCTGGAAAGGGCGTTCGGCACACACGACTCTCAGGGGTCGGTGTCAGGCGCGTCAGAAACGGTCGTAAATCGCTTCATCGTCAAGCGGCAATCAGCCAGTTGGGCTGGGCCGCGACAGACGTCTCCTGCTCGCTGTTGTGACAGTAAGCACTAGTCAGGAGGAGGAATCAGCTGCTGGTAGCGGACGAGATGAAGCGTCTTCAATAAAGCTACGCAGACCAGCGGCTGTACATCTCCACCCTACACGTATCGCTGAAAATCGGGTGCCGCTCGCGAAATCCGCAGCGGGTTGGCATTACCGCAACCGTCCAGGGAGGGCGGCTGCGCATCATGGCTTAAGGCTTTATTTCCGAGAGTCTCGCGGCCTTTGCGGCGAAAACCCCGTCGGACGGCCTCACGTCCTGAATGGATTGCGTTGGTCGGGATGGCAATTTGGCAATCATCCGCGAACCGGACCGCTTTTGGCGGCGTTCGCGACTATAGCAGCAATGATTAAGTGCTTCAATTCCATAAAAAATTGTTATGATTGCGCGATGACGAATCCTTCCCCTCCAACCTCCGGCGTTCAGCTGCTCGAGGTTGCGCCGGAACTTGCCGGCCAGCGCATCGATAACTTTCTCCGCACTCAGCTCAAGGGTGTGCCCAAGACCTTGATTTACCGAATCCTGCGTAAGGGTGAGGTGCGGGTCAATAAAGGGCGGATCAAGCCTGAGTACAAGCTGCAGGCTGGTGACATTATTCGCGTGCCGCCACTGCGCCTGGCTGAGCGCGATGAGCCCGAGCCTTTGGCCCAAGGACTGTTGCAGCGCCTTGAAGCGGCGATTGTGTTCGAGGACAAAGCGCTGATCGTGCTGAACAAGCCGGCAGGTATCGCCGTGCATGGCGGCAGTGGTTTGAATTACGGGGTGATCGAGGCGTTCCGCCAGCTGCGCCCGGATGCCAAGGATCTGGAGTTGGTGCATCGCCTCGACCGCGACACCTCCGGCCTGCTGATGATCGCCAAGAAGCGCAGCATGCTGCGGCACTTGCATGAGGCGCTGCGCGGTGACGGTGTCGACAAGCGTTACATGGCGCTGGTCCGCGGGCACTGGGCGACCGCCAAGAAACAGGTCAATGCACCGCTGCAGAAGAGCAACCTGCGCTCTGGCGAGCGCATGGTCGAGGTCAATACCGAAGGCAAAGAGGCGCTGACGATGTTCCGCGTACTGCGCCGCTTCGGTGAGTTCGCGACCCTGGTTGAGGCGAAGCCGGTCACTGGCCGCACCCACCAGATTCGTGTGCATACGCAGTACGCCGGACATTGCATTGCCGGGGACAGCAAGTACGGCGATGACGACTTCAGTAAAGAGATTCGCGATCTGGGCGGCAAGCGCCTGTTCCTGCACGCCTATGCGTTGACCGTGCCGCTCCCCGAGGGCGGTGTGTTGAAGCTTGAGGCACCGGTCGATGAGATCTGGAGTCGCACCCTGGAGCGGCTGGGTGCCTGACTACAAGCTGTTGATCTTTGATTGGGACGGCACGCTGGTAGATTCCATCGGGCGTATCGTCCTGGCGATGCACCATGCTGCGGATGTCTGTGGTTGGGCGCGGCGCAGTGATGAGACGGTGCGCGGCATTATCGGTCTGGGCTTGCCGGAAGCGATCGCTGTTCTCTATCCGGATGTCCGCGATCCTGCACGGATTGACTGGTTTCGTCAGCACTATGGCGCCTGTTACCTCAAGCTGGAGGCCAGTCCCTCGCCGTTGTTTGCTGGGGTGGTCGAGGCGCTGTCGGCGTTCAGGCAGGAAGGGCGCCTGCTGGCTGTTGCCACCGGCAAGGGGCGGCCTGGCTTGCAGCGAGTCTTGCAGGCGCATGGCTGGCACGACTATTTCGACGCCACACGCTGCGCGGATGAAACGGCGAGTAAGCCTGATCCCCTGATGCTTCAGCAGATATTGACGCAGTGCGGCGTTGCGGCGCATGAAGCGCTGATGGTCGGCGACTCGGTATTTGATATACAAATGGCGCACCGCGCCGGCATGCATAGCGTGGCGGTCGGGTGCGGGGCGCAGCCGTTGTCGGTATTGCGCGTGCATCAGCCGACTGTGGCGCTCGATACCTTTGCCGAGCTTTCGGCGTGGTTGGCGCGGTCTAGCGGTTTAACCGAAATTGGGGTGAGTGGGCATGGCTGATGAGTGGAAGGCCGAAAAGGCCGAGCCGGAAGATGCGAAGAGCTGGAAGCTGCTGGAGAAAACCCTCCTGGCGGGTGTGCAGGAGCAGCGGCGTGCGCGGCGCTGGGGGATCTTTTTCAAGTCCCTGACCTTCCTTTATCTGTTCGGCGCCTTGGTGGTGTTCTCGCCGCTGTTGAAGCTGTCGTCGGGCGGTGCCTCCGAGTCAAGTGGCTCAGGGCATACCGCGGTGATTGATGTGCGCGGCATGATCGCTGACAAGGAGTCGGCCAGTGCTGACAATATTGTCGGCAGCCTGCGCAAGGCGTTCGAGGATGCCAATACCCGTGGCGTGATCCTGCGGATCAACAGTCCGGGCGGTAGTCCGGTGCAGTCCGGCTACATCTATGACGAGATTCGCCGCCTGCGCGGTGAGTATCCGGCGATCAAACTGTATGCGGTGATCAGTGATCTGGGTGCCTCGGGTGCCTATTACATCGCCAGTGCGGCTGATGAAATCTATGCCGATAAGGCCAGTTTGGTCGGCTCCATTGGGGTGACGGCGGCGGGCTTTGGTTTTGTCGGCATCATGGAGAAGCTGGGTGTCGACCGCCGGGTTTACACCTCGGGTGAGCACAAGGCATTCCTCGATCCGTTCCAGCCTCCTAAAGAAGAGGAAGCACTGTTCTGGAAGGGTGTGCTGGATACCACTCACAAGCAGTTTATCGAGAGCGTCAAGCAGGGGCGTGGCGAGCGGCTCAAGTGGCAGCAGCATCCTGAGCTGTTCTCGGGGTTGGTCTGGTCGGGTGAGCAGGCGCTGGAGCTTGGCCTGGTTGATGGGCTGGGCAGCACGAGCTATGTCGGGCGTGAAGTGATCGGGCAGAAGGAAATGGTCGACTTCACCACTCAGGAGTCCCCATTCGATCGTTTTGCCAAGCGTCTCGGTGCGAGCGTGGCGGAGCATCTGGCTTTGTGGATGGGCTTTCAGGGGCCGGCGCTGCGTTAAGCGCTAGCGCTGTTGCATCACAAGACCCGGCAATGCCGGGTCTTGTGCGTTCAGGGTAGCTCTACGCCGGTAGACAGGAGCATGTCGACCAGGCGGATCAGTGGCAGGCCGATCAGGCTGGTGGCGTCGCTGCCCTCAGTGCTGCGAAACAGGCTGATGCCCAGACCTTCGGATTTGAAGCTGCCGGCGCAGTCGTAAGGTTGCTCTCGTTGCAGGTAGCGCTGGATGCAGGCGTCGTCGAGCGTGCGAAAGTGTACGGTAAAGGGCACGCAGTCCACCTGGCATTGACCGCTGGCGCTGTCGAGCAGGGTCAGTCCGGTAAGGAAGGTCACGCTGCGGCCGCTGGCGCTGCGCAGTTGCTGCTGGGCGCGCTCGAAGGTGTGCGGTTTGCCGAGCACTTGGTCGTCCAGTACGGCGACCTGGTCCGAGCCTATGATCAGATGGTGCGGATACTGGGCGCTCAGGGCTCTGGCCTTGGCTTCGGCCAGGCGGCGGACCAGGGCCTCGGCAGGTTCGTCAGGGTAGCGGCTTTCGTCGATGTCCGGTGCCTGGCAATCGAACGGCAGTTGCAGGCGAGCCAGCAGCTCGCGGCGATAGGGTGAGCTGGAGGCCAGAAGCAGGGGTGGCATGGGGTTCTCCTTATATAGATAGGCCGGGATTCTAGTGGGCCGCTGCTGTTGGCGACAGGCTGAATTTCCCTTTGACAGGGGGCGGTCTCATCCCTAGAATGCGCCGCCTATGTCAAATGGTCCGATTCCACCTCACGTTGATCCCCGCAAGTTGGCTGATCGCGGCGCTACCCTAGAAGGTGAGCTGCAGCTGGCCGATTTGCAGCGTCTCTGTGATCCGCTTGCCGACAATGCCGGCACGGTGCGCGCGAAGTTCGTCTTTGCGCGTGACGAGCGCAATGCTGTGGTTATCCATAGCGAGCTTGAAGTGGACGTCAAGATGGTTTGCCAGCGTTGTCTGGAACTGGTTGCTCTGCCTATCCAAAGCGCGTGTGATTACGCTGTGGTGAAAGAAGGTGCGAATACCCAGTCTGTGCCGCAAGGCTATGACGTGCTGGAAGTGGGTGAGGATCCTCTGGATCTGCTGGCGCTGGTCGAAGATGAGTTGTTGCTCGCTTTGCCCATCGTGCCTGCACATGACCCTAAAGATTGCCAGCAGCCGGCGGGTCTCGATGAGCCCGAACCGAGCGAGGACGAGGTAACGCGGTCCAACCCGTTCAGTGTATTGGCACAGTTAAAGCGTGACCCAAACGTTTAGGAGTTAATAAGTTATGGCTGTTCAGCAGAACAAAAAATCCCGTTCCGCCCGTGACATGCGCCGTTCGCACGACGCACTGGAAGGCAATGCTCTGTCGGTTGAGAAGAGCACCGGTGAAGTTCACCTGCGTCACCACGTTTCGCCAGAAGGCGTTTACCGTGGTCGCAAAGTGATCGACAAGGGCGCTGACGAGTAAATCTTGTCCGCTCCGATCATCGCGATTGATGCAATGGGTGGGGACTTCGGTCCCCACTGCATTGTTCCGGCCAGCATCGCCTGCCTGGCTGAGATCCCCTCGTTGCACCTGGTCCTAGTCGGCCAACCAAGCCTTTTGAATGAGCTGATTGCCCAGCATGCTGGAGCTGATCGCGCGCGCCTGCACGTTGAGTCTGCATCCGAGGTGATCGGCATGGACGAGCGGCCGGCGCAGGCATTACGTGGCAAACCTGACTCATCTATGCGCGTGGCTCTTGAGCTGGTGCGTGATGGGCGTGCTCATGCCTGTGTCAGTGCCGGCAACACGGGGGCACTGATGGCGCTGTCGCGCTTCGTGCTCAAGACGCTGCCGGGTATCGATCGGCCCGCTATGGTGACGGCGATTCCGACCCAGGAGGGTGCTTGTCATCTGCTGGACCTAGGCGCCAATGTCGACTGTAGCGCCGAGCATCTCTATCAGTTTGCGGTGATGGGGGCGGTGGCGGCCGAGGTGCTGGGCCTGCAGTCGCCGCGTGTCGCGCTGCTGAATGTCGGTACCGAGGAGGTCAAAGGCAATCAGCAGGTCAAGCTGGCTGCGAGTCTGTTGCAGGGCGCCTCGGGTCTCAATTACATCGGCTTCGTCGAGGGTGATGGGCTGTTTCGTGGTGAGGCCGATGTGGTGGTGTGCGATGGTTTCGTCGGTAATGTCCTGCTCAAGTCCAGCGAAGGACTTGCCGCCATGATCGGTGCCAGGCTCGATGCACGCTTCCGGCGCAGTTTGTTTTCGCGTCTTGTCGGTCTGTTGGCGATGCCGTTCTTACGCCGCCTGCGCAGCGAGTTGGCGCCTGCGCAATACAACGGTGCCAGCTTTCTTGGTCTGCAGGGTATCGTGGTGAAGAGCCATGGTGCGGCAGGTCCGCAGGGCTTCGGCAGTGCCATTCGACGTGCCTGTATAGAAGTCGAGCAGGATCTGCCCAGGCGTCTGCATGGCCGCCTTGAGGCCATGCTCCTGCAATGATGGGCTGTCAGGCTGTTTGGGCGGGGGCCGCTCATGGCGATGTGACCGCGAGCGCCGGGCCGCCATCCAACTGTCAGTTTCTTGCGCTCGGCCAGGCCTGGCGCTAATTTCCTGACGATCAGACCTTTAGGAATCCGTTTCCCATGTCCGCATCTCTCGCATTCGTTTTTCCTGGCCAGGGCTCGCAGTCGCTGACCATGCTCGCCGAACTCGGCGCGCAGCATGCGCTGATCGGCGAAACTTTCGCCGAAGCCTCTGCCGCGCTTGGCTATGACCTGTGGGCGCTGACCCAGCAAGGCCCGGAAGAGCTGCTCAACCAGACCGACAAGACCCAGCCCGCCATTCTGGCCGCATCGATCGCATTGTGGCGTCTGTGGCTGGCTCAGGGTGGTGCGCAGCCGGCATTTGTTGCCGGTCATAGCCTGGGCGAGTATTCGGCGTTGGTCGCCGCTGGTAGCCTGCCATTCGCCGAAGCGGTGAAGTTGGTCGAGCTGCGCGGCCAATTGATGCAGCAGGCTGTGCCGGCCGGGCAGGGTGGCATGGCCGCCATTCTCGGTCTTGAAGATGCCGATGTGCTGGCTGCCTGTGCCGAAGCCGCTCAGGATGAGGTGGTCAGTGCGGTGAATTTCAATGCACCAGGGCAGGTGGTTATCGCCGGTTCCGCAGCCGCCGTGACGCGGGCGATTGAGGCCTGCAAGGCGCGTGGTGCCAAGCGCGCTATGCCGCTGCCGGTCAGCGTACCGTCGCATTGTGAGCTGATGCGGCCGGCTGCCGAACGTTTTGCCGAAGCCGTGGCAGCCATTGCCTGGCAAGCGCCGCAGATCCCGCTGGTACAGAACGTCAGTGCCGCCGTGGTCGCCGATCTTGAGGCGCTCACTGGAAACCTGTTGGCACAGCTCTACAGCCCGGTTCGCTGGGTCGAGTCGATGGTTTGCCTGGCTGAGAATGGCGTGACCGATCTTGTCGAATGTGGCCCAGGTAAAGTGCTTTCGGGCCTCAATAAGCGCTGTGTGAAGGGTATCAATACCCATAATCTGGACACCCCGGACGCCTTCGCCGCCACTCGTGCGGCGCTGGCCTGATTTAGGAGAGGTTTATGAGCCTGCAAGGTAAAGTGGCGCTGGTTACTGGCGCGAGCCGTGGCATTGGCCAGGCAATTGCCCTGGAGCTGGGGCGCCAGGGTGCGGTCGTCATCGGTACCGCGACATCGGCTTCCGGCGCGGAGCGCATTGCTGAAACGTTGAAAGAAAACGGCATCGAAGGCGCTGGTCTGGTGCTGGATGTGAGCAATGATGAGTCCGTTGCCAGTACCCTTGAACACATTCAGCAACACCTCGGTCAGCCGCTGATCCTGGTCAATAATGCCGGTATCACTCGCGATAACCTGATGCTGCGCATGAAAGATGACGAGTGGTTCGATGTCATCAATACCAACCTCAGCAGCCTGTATCGCCTGACTAAAGCCGTACTGCGCGGTATGACCAAGGCGCGTTATGGTCGCATTATCAATATCGGTTCGGTTGTAGGCGCCATGGGCAATGCCGGCCAGGTAAACTATGCTGCCGCCAAGGCAGGGTTGGAAGGTTTCGGTCGTGCGTTGGCGCGTGAAGTGGGGTCGCGAGCGATTACCGTGAATGCCGTAGCGCCGGGCTTTATCGACACCGATATGACCCGTGAGCTGCCGGAGGCGCAGCGTGATGCGTTGCTGACACAGATTCCGCTGGGCCGTTTGGGGCAGGCCGAAGAGATCGCGAAAGTGGTCGCTTTCCTTGCTTCCGATGGCGCGGCTTACGTCACAGGGGCTACTATCCCTGTGAACGGCGGGATGTATATGAGCTAAATGTGACGGATGCCTTCAGAAAACTGTCATAGATGCTGTCTAAAATCCGTTATAAAGCTGCAACAGGTTTATAGACAGATCGTTGAAGTGTTCCTGGGGGCACCCCGGCATTCAGCTTGAAATGCTAAAAACCCTTTCTATACACTTGGCCGCAGCACAGTGGCCTGGATTTGTCCCATTAGGAGTGAGAACAACGTATGAGCACCATCGAAGAACGCGTCAAGAAAATCGTTGCCGAGCAACTGGGCGTTAAGGAAGAAGAAGTCACCAACAGCGCTTCCTTCGTCGAAGACCTGGGTGCCGACTCCCTTGACACCGTTGAGCTGGTGATGGCTCTCGAAGAAGAATTCGAGACCGAAATCCCGGACGAGCAAGCTGAGAAGATCACCACCGTTCAGGAAGCCATCGATTACGTTACTGCGCACGCGCAATAATTCAATCGTCGATTTCTGACACGGAAAAGCCGCACGCCTGTTAAAGGGGTGCGGCTTTTCTTTAAGCGCTTTCCAAGCGCTGCCAATCGAACAAAAGGAGATTGCTGTGTCGCGTAGACGCGTCGTGGTTACCGGTATGGGCATGGTGTCGCCATTGGGTAACGATGTGCCGAGCAGCTGGCAGGGCATTTTGGCCGGCCGCAGTGGCATTGGCCTGATTGAGCACATGGACCTATCTGCCTTTTCCACCCGTTTTGGCGGTTCGGTAAAGGACTTTGACGTCGAGCAATACCTGTCGGTGAAAGAGTCGCGCAAGCTCGACCTTTTTATCCAGTATGGCTTGGCTGCCAGCTTTCAGGCTGTACGCCATTCCGGGCTTGAGGTAACCGACGCCAATCGCGAGCGTATCGGTGTTGCCCTGGGTTCAGGCATTGGTGGCCTGACCAATATCGAAAACAGCTGCAAGGCATTGCATGAGCAGGGCCCACGGCGCATTTCGCCATTTTTCGTTCCTGGCTCGATCATCAATATGATTTCCGGTTTCCTGTCGATCCACCTCGGGCTGCAGGGACCTAACTACGCCATCGCCACCGCATGCACCACGGGTACGCATTGCATCGGCATGGCGGCGCGCAACATTGCCTACGGTGAGGCTGACGTGATGGTCGCAGGCGGTGCTGAAATGGCTGCATGCGGTCTGGGCATTGGCGGTTTTGCTGCGGCCCGTGCGCTGTCCACCCGCAATGACGATCCAACCCGTGCCAGTCGTCCCTGGGACAAGGACCGTGATGGTTTCGTGCTGTCCGATGGTGCCGGCACCCTGGTACTCGAAGAGCTCGAACATGCGCGTGCGCGCGGCGCCACCATCCATGCCGAGCTGATTGGCTTTGGCATGAGTGGCGACGCCTATCACATGACCTCGCCACCCGATGACGGTGCAGGTGCCGCGCGTTGCATGAGTAACGCGTTGCGTGATGCCGGCGTGAGTCCTGAACAGGTGCAGTACATCAACGCCCATGGCACTTCGACCTCGGCAGGCGACAAGGCCGAAGTGGCGGCGATCAAGTCGGTGTTTGGCGAGCATGCCGCGCGACTGGCTGTCAGTTCGACCAAGTCGATGACCGGCCACCTGTTGGGTGCCGCCGGCGCGGTCGAGGCGATCTTCAGTGTGTTGGCGATCCGCGATCAGATCGCTCCACCGACGATCAACCTGGATAACCCGGACGAAGGCTGCGACCTGGACTTCGTGCCGCATCAGGCGCGTTCGATGCCGATTGATGTGGTGCTGTCCAACTCCTTCGGCTTTGGCGGGACCAACGGCTCTCTGGTATTTCGCCGGTTCGCCGATTGATGCTGACCTGGGTCGATGGTCGGCCGGCTGAGCTGTTGTCGGTACGCGACCGTGGCCTGGCGTACGGCGATGGACTATTTGAGACCATCGCCGTGCGTAACGGGGAACCTCGTTTGCTTGAGCGTCACCTGATGCGCTTGGCCGACGGCTGCGCGCGTCTGTCCATTCCCCTAGAGCTTGAGCCGGTCAGGACCGAGTTACTGGCGTTTGCAGCGGCAATCGGTGATGGGGTGGCCAAGTTGATCCTCACCCGCGGCGACGGGCTGCGTGGCTACGCACCACCCATTCCAGCGCAGCCGCGGCGCATCCTGCAGGCTACTCCCGTACCTGCTTACCCTGCCGCCAACACCCTTGAGGGTGTTCGGCTGTATCCCTGTCGTACGCGTCTTGCCGAACAGCCGCTGCTGGCCGGGCTCAAGCACCTCAATCGCTTGGAGCAGGTCATGGCTCGTGCGGAGTGGAGCGATGCTGCCTGTGCCGAAGGGTTGATGTGTGATACCCAGGGGCGAGCGGTCGAAGGTGTCTACAGCAACCTGTTTCTGGTCAGCAATGGCCTGTTGATCACTCCAGCGCTGACCCGGTGTGGCGTCGCCGGGGTGATGCGTGCCGAGTTGCTGGCCTGCGCAGATGAGCAGGGTGTACCTCATGAGGTGCGCGATGTCAGTTTCGATGAGTTGCTCGCAGCGGATGAGGTGTTGCTCTGTAACAGCCAGTACGGTATCTGGCCGGTAAGAGCGCTGGGTGCGCATGACTGGCCGGTTGGCCCGCTGACCCGTAAACTGCAGGGCTTCGTTGGCCATCTGGCAGGCTGTTGATTCGTGATACGTCTATTTTTGCTATTGCTTGAAGGTGCGGTGCTGTTTGCCGGCCTGACGTTGGGCTTTGGTGCCTGGCGCCAACAGGCTGCGCTGGAGCAGCCCCTGAATGTCAGTGAAGAGCGGCTGATTGATGTGCCAGCAGGCGCCACGCCGGGTGGCGTACTCAATCGCCTGGAGGCCGACGGCGTGCTGGATGACGCCTTTTGGTTGCGCCTCTATTGGCGTTTCAATCTCAAAGATCAACCACTGCATAGCGGTGAGTATCGTCTGACCGCCGGCCAGAACGCGCGTGACCTGTTGACCATGTGGCGCCAGGGGGAGGTCGTGCAATACAGCCTGACGTTGGTCGAGGGCTGGAGCTTCCGCCAGGTACGCAGCGCGCTGGCGCGCCAGGAGAAGCTGCAGCAGACCCTGGACGGGGTCAGTGATGCTGAGCTGATGACGCGTTTGGGCGCACCAGGGATGAATCCCGAAGGGCGTTTCTTCCCTGATACCTATCGTTTCGTGCGTGGCATGAGTGATTTTGACCTGCTCAAGCAGGCGCACACCCGCTTAGAGAACGTGCTGGCGGAAGAGTGGGCCAAGCGTGCCGAGGGATTACCTTACCGTGACCCCTACGAGGCGCTGATCATGGCGTCGATGATCGAGAAGGAGACCGGTGTGCCTCAGGAACGCGGCGAGATCGCCGGGGTCTTCGTGCGTCGTTTGCGTATCGGTATGCGGTTGCAGACCGACCCGACCGTTATCTATGGCTTGGGCGAGCGCTACAACGGCCGCCTGACCCGCGCTCACCTGCGTGAGCCAACGCCTTACAACACCTACGTGATCGACGGCATGCCGCCGACGCCGATAGCCCTGGTCGGGCGTGAGGCGATTCATGCGGCGCTGCATCCGGTGGACGGCAAGAGTCTGTACTTTGTCGCCCGGGGCGATGGCAGCCATGTATTCTCCACAACCCTTGAGGCGCACAACCGGGCGGTACGCGAGTATCAGCTCAATCGCCGGGCCGATTACCGATCCAGCCCAGCCCCTACGCAGCAGCCTGTAACCGAATAAGGACGATCCGTGAGCGGTTTGTTTATCACGCTGGAAGGCCCCGAGGGCGCTGGCAAGAGCACCAACCGAGACCACCTCGCCGCGCGTCTGCGCGAGCAGGGCATTGAGGTGTTGCTCACCCGTGAGCCGGGCGGTACCCCCTTGGCCGAACGCATCCGCGAGTTACTGCTGACCCCGAGCGATGAGGCCATGGCCGCCGATACCGAGTTGCTGTTGGTATTCGCAGCGCGGGCACAGCATTTGGCCGGTGTCATTCGCCCCGCTCTGGCGCGTGGTTGTGTGGTCCTTTGTGATCGTTTTACCGATGCCACATACGCCTATCAGGGGGGCGGGCGAGGCTTGTCTCTGGCGCGAATCGAGGCGCTGGAGCAGTTCGTGCAGGGTGATCTGCGCCCCGACCTAACGCTGGTGTTTGATCTGCCGATTGAGATTGGCCTGGCCAGGGCCGCTGCCCGTGGCCGCCTGGACCGCTTTGAGCAGGAAGGCCGGGCCTTCTTCGAGGCTGTGCGGCAGACTTATCTGCAGCGCGCTGCGGCTGCACCTGCTCGTTACCGCATTGTGGATGCGGCGCAGGCACTGGCTCAGGTCCAGGTGGATATCGATATCCTGGTTCCGCAGATAGTGGAGCTGTGCCGTGGGTGAGGTCTACCCCTGGCAGGTCACGCTCTGGCAGCAGTTGGCGGGTCGCCGTCAGCATGCTCATGCCTACTTGCTGCACGGGCCGGTCGGGATTGGCAAGCGGGCGCTCGCCGAGCGCTTCATGGCTAGCCTGCTGTGTCTCAAGCCGAATGGTCTTGAAGCCTGTGGTACCTGCAAGGCCTGTCACCTGCTGGCCGCGGGGACGCATCCGGATAACTTCGTGTTGGAGCCGGAAGAGGCCGACAAGCCGATCAAGGTCGATCAGGTGCGTGAGCTGGTCAACTTCGTGGTGCAGACCGCGCAGCTCGGCGGGCGCAAGGTGGTGCTGGTCGAACCCACCGAAGCGATGAATATCAATGCCTCCAATGCGCTGCTTAAAAGCCTGGAGGAGCCTGCAGGCGATACGGTTTTGTTGCTGATCAGCCATCAGTCCAGCCGCCTACTGCCCACGGTGCGCAGCCGCTGTGTGCAACAGGCCTGCCCGCTGCCCAGTACCGAGCAAAGCCTAGCCTGGCTGACTCAGGCGCTGCCTGACAGCAGCGAAGCGGCGCGTGCCGAACTGCTGCGTTTGGCCGCGGGCTCACCGCTGGCCGCAGTGAAAATGCACGAGCAGGGTGTGCCTGGGCAGCGTGCGCAGGTAATCGAAGGGGTGAAGAAACTGCTCAAACAGCAGATTGGCCCCAGCCAGCTCGCCGAAAGCTGGAACGCCATCTCCCTGCACCTGTTGTTCGATTGGTTCTGCGACTGGGCTCAGCTCATGCTGCGCTACCAGTTGACGACTGATGAGCAGGGGCTTGGTGCGGACGATATGCGCAAGGTCGTGCAGTACCTCGCCGAGAAAACGCCTCAGCGCAAAGTGCTGCAGATTCAGGACTGGTTGCTCGCCCAGCGGCAAAAGGTCATGGGCAAGGCCAACCTTAACCGTGTCTTGCTTCTCGAAGCCTTGCTGGTGCAGTGGGCAAGCCTGCCCGGACCGGGCTAGAATCGGGCGACATGTAACACTTACCAGGAATACCGCATGAGCTTGCCACCTAATCTGGGTCCGCGTAACGGTATCTTGTCTTTGACCATCAAGGACAAGTCCGTGCTCTATGCCGCCTATATGCCCTTCATCAAGAACGGCGGGTTGTTCATCCCGACCAACAAGAGCTACAAGCTGGGTGACGAAGTCTTCATGCTGCTCAACCTGATGGACGAGCCGGAAAAAATTCCGGTCGCCGGTAAGGTGGTCTGGATTACTCCCAAGGGTGCCCAGGGCAACCGTGCCGCCGGGGTTGGCGTGCAGTTCAACGATGGTGACAACACCGCGCGTAACAAGATCGAGACCTACCTGGCCGGTGCGCTGAAGTCCGATCGGCCCACTCACACCATGTAACAACACCCCACGCTGCAGGCCGCAAGCAACAGGAAAGCGCTGGCGCTTTTGTGTGTGGCGTGTGGCTTTCTGTTTGAGGCTTTCTGATGCTTATCGACTCCCACTGCCACCTTGATCGCCTCGATCTGTCTGCCCACGGCGGCTCCCTCGATGCAGCGCTGGATGCCGCACGTGTGCGCGGGGTCGGGCATTTTCTGTGCATCGGTGTAAGCGCTGACAATGCGGCGACCGTCAAACAGTTGAGCGAGCGCTATGCGGATGTCGATTGCTCGGTCGGGATTCACCCGCTGGATCTGCAGCCAGGCGCAGCGCCTGCTCTGGACTGGCTGCTGGGTGAGCTGGCGCACCCGCACGCGGTGGCCATTGGTGAAACTGGCTTGGATTATCACTACGAGCCGGAGTCCGCTGAGCTGCAGCAGGCGTCGTTCCGTCTGCACCTCGAGGCGGCCCGCATGACCGGCAAACCGGTGATCGTGCATACGCGTGAGGCGCGCGCCGACACCCTGGCGCTGCTGCGTGAGGCCGACTTGCCGCAAGCGGGCGTGTTGCACTGTTTTACCGAAGATTGGGAGATGGCCAAGGCTGCCCTGGATATCGGTTTCTATATTTCGCTTTCCGGTATCGTCACCTTTCGCAATGCCGAGGCTCTGCGCGATGTCGCTCGCCAAGTTCCGACCGATCGCCTGCTGGTGGAGACCGACTCACCCTATCTGGCGCCCGTGCCCCACCGGGGCAAGCCA
The DNA here is from genome assembly GCA_018826895.1 of Gammaproteobacteria bacterium. Taxonomy (GTDB): domain Bacteria; phylum Pseudomonadota; class Gammaproteobacteria; order Pseudomonadales; family Pseudomonadaceae; genus Aquipseudomonas. The sequence goes on along the minus strand of JAHJYA010000067.1, from coordinate 60,050 downwards.
AACCTGCCGCAGTACGTTCGCGAAGTTGCCGATTACCTGGCGACGCTGCGTGGCGTCAGCCCTGAGGGGCTGGCCGAGCAGACTACGGCCAATTTCAAGCGGCTATTTCCGCTTGCCCGCGTGGCCGGTTAGCAGGCAAAAAAAACCCGGATTCTGGGGGATGAATCCGGGTTAAGACCATTAGGAGTAAATCAAGGTACGCGGTCCACGGTACCTTGCCTGGTGGAGCACTTGGGGGAGATGTTCACACCAGTGGTTTTGAGTATTGGTCAACTTGGCCGATCGTCCAGTCACCGCCTTGGTGTTTTTAAACGTATTTGGAATACCTGACCCGCTGCTGAGGCCGGGTGCAGTCGCGATCAGGTGCGAGCTTGGGTTTGGCGGAGGAGGGAGCATTCAGGTTGCGATGCCGGAATGCACGTTAAGCACGCAAAAGTGACTGAAAATGCACACATAGTCGATGATCCGTGCAATTTTGCGTTTTTTAGGCATAATATGGCCCTTCGATTTTTGACCGTTTAGTCCCTTTATGCAGAAAGAACCCCGTAAGGTCCGTGAGTTTCGCCGGCGCGAGCAGGAGATTCTCGACACTGCGCTGAAACTATTCCTCGATCAGGGGGAAGACAGCGTTACCGTCGAGATGATTGCTGATGCCGTGGGTATCGGCAAAGGCACCATCTACAAGCACTTCAAGTCCAAGGCGGAGATCTACCTGCGCCTGATGCTCGACTATGAGCGTGACCTCAATGCCTTGCTGCATTCGGCCGATGTCGACCGTGACAAGGAAGCCCTGTCGCGGGCCTACTTCGAGTTCCGTATGCGTGACCCGCAGCGCTATCGCCTGTTCGATCGCCTGGAAGAGAAGGTGGTCAAGGGTCATCAAGTGCCGGAGATGGTCGAGCAGCTGCACAAGATTCGCGCCTCCAACTTCGAGCGACTGACCCAACTGATTAAAGGTCGCATCGCCGAGGGCAAGCTGGAAGACGTGCCGCCGTACTTCCATTACTGCGCGGCCTGGGCGCTGGTGCATGGCGCGGTAGCGCTTTACCACTCGCCGTTCTGGAGCAACGTGCTGGAGGATCAGGAAGGTTTCTTCCAGTTCCTCATGGACATTGGCGTGCGCATGGGCAACAAGCGTAAGCGCGAAGGCGACACACCGCCGAGCTAAACCTATTCATCGGCTGCATAGTCGATGTGCCAAGGCCGGGCGCAGCGATATACTCCGGCCCGTTCGCATACCGGAGTCTTCCCCATGATCGTTGACCGCCAGGGCCGACGCTTTCGCAATCTTCGCGTCAGCCTGACCGCTGCCTGCAACTACGCCTGCACCTACTGTGTGCCGGATGGCAAGCGCCTGGTCGCGGCGCAGGATGAGCTGTCGGCGGATGCCTTGGTGCGTGGGGTGGCCTATCTGATCGAGGCGGCTGGTATCGAGCGCCTGCGTATTACCGGCGGTGAGCCCCTGGTCAGCCCCAGGCTGGATGCTTTTGTACGCGGGATTGGGTCGCTTGGGTTGAAAGACATCGGGCTGACCACCAACGGCCAATTGTTGGCTCGCAAGCTGCCCTTGCTGCTGGACGCCGGTATCAAGCGGCTGAACGTTTCCCTCGATACCCTGGATGCCGAAGCCTTTCGGCGTATCGCCCGGGGAGGCGATCTGGCCACTGTCCTTGAGGGGCTCGAAGCGGCTCGTGCCGCGGGCATGCGCATCAAGCTCAATATGGTGCCGCTGCGTGGGCAGAATCTGGATCAGGTGCTGCCGATGCTGGCGTACTGCCTGGAGCGTGGGTTCGAGCTGCGCTTTATCGAGTTGATGCGCATGGGGCATCTATCAAAGCCGGGTGCCGGTTTTGCACAGCAATTCGTTGGCATGCCCGAACTCCTCGAACTGATCGCCGCGCACTACGACTATGTGCAGGCCGATGCGCCGCTGGATGCTACGGCGTTGCGCTACGAGATTCCGGGTGAAGGCACCTTTGGCATCATTGCCAACGAGAGCGTGCCGTTCTGCCGTACCTGTTCGCGCCTGCGCCTGTCCTCCACTGGCTGGCTGCATGGTTGCCTGTCGTCGAGCAACCGTCACTATGTCGGCGACCTGCTGGATAAGCCGCGTCATCAGGCCTTGCCTGCCTTGCAGGGCCTGTTGGTGAAGGCCCTGGCTGACAAGCAGGACATTGCCTTTGCCGGCGGCGTGACGGTGATGAAGATCATTGGCGGTTAGCTCATTGAGCTTGTCTAAGCACAGCTAAACCTCTATCCCTTGTCGCTTGCGAGGCTCGATCTTTAAGTGGCGGGCCAATCGCTTTGATAGCTGGAGATATGCCGGATAATGTCGTCATTTCTCCGCTGCGATACATGCGCGTGATTGATGAGGTGCTTCGTTATGTATTTTCGTCCTGGTTAGATCAAAGCGTCCAATATTGGTTTTCCGGTCTGCCTCGTGCGTTTTCACCTGAGCACGCCAGAAGAACAATAATTCTGATATGCGTTCGTCTGGCGTGAATCCGTTTCGGCTGCAATGGCCGCTTGCTCGGGCTGAGTCAGGTTACCTCTTCAACTAAATCACCAACTACTTTTTGATCTTCTGAGCGATAGCGTATTTCAATGTTGAAGAATCACCGGCCGTAATTCCTCTTCGCACCACTGTCTGAACGTAGTCGGTGTGGTGTTATCGGGTGTGCGCTGTACTGCATTGTCGAGCCCTTCATTTTTGGCTTGGTACATATCGCTCGTGGCCTGAGCCATTGCCTCCGACATTCCACGCTGGACAAAGCCTGCCTTAAATGTATCGAGACTGACCTGTTGGTAGCGCACGGGTTTACCGAGTACATCAGACATGATTTTTGCCATGTCATTGTATGAAAGGTCTTCCGGGCCTAGCACTGGTACTTCGCTGCGGCCACTCCAGGTGCGATCAAGTAGTAGCCCGGATGCCACAGACGCAATATCACGAGAAGCTACAGTCGGGAATTTGCGATCACCATCCATGGGGAGAAAAAATACGCCTTGTTTACTGATCGACGTCGCCTGACGGGCAATATTATTCATGAATGACGACATGGTCAGTGCGCGAAAATGCACGCCTGTGTTGGCGATCAGGTCGTCCATCGCCAGTGAGGCGGTGACGTGCCCGGCATTACGTGCTTGCGGCGTCCCCCGTCCGAGGGCTGAGATGCTAACAACGCGGCGTACACCGTGCCGGATAATTGCTTCGCAGGCCGGACGGGTGAAGTTTACATAGGCGGCCATTACGCTTTCAGCCTGCGGGTCTGGGGGACATAGCCAGAAGACAGTATCGGTATCTTTAAATGCCTCATCTACAACGGCGGGGTCGCTGTGCGAACCCTGCACCACTTCAATCTGCCCTTTTATGGAGGAGGGTATACGAGAGGGATCGCGGTCTATTACTCGAATAGGAAAGCCGCTAGAAAGAATATTTTCGAGTACTTGATGGCCTATATTTCCTGTTGGTGTTGTAACGAGGACTCTATTGCTCACAGGGGATTGTGTTGCATGTGAAAGGCCGGATACACCGAGGCTCGCGATTACGCCCGCACCAGCACTCAATGCCAGTCCCCCAAGAAAACGACGCCGCTCCATATCCTGTAGGCATTGCTTGGCACTAGAGGATTCTTTCTTGTTCATGGTTAATCTCCTTACGCATATAGATCGGTCATGACGACCTTACCGCGGAGATTAGGTGCCAAGTCTTGTGCGATCCATGCCTGAAAGTCCGCTTTATTTTTGCGAGAGTCCATCTCTGTATTTGCGCTACAGGCAATGGCTGGCGTAGCAGCTCGGAGTTACTCAGAAACCCTCCAGGCTCAACCCAATACTTAGAACGGTACGCGTGCGGTTGTAGTCAAGTAAGGTGTCGCCATAACCGTGAAATAACTGGGTATGGAAATGCAGGTTGCTACTTTCCGGGTCGCCGATCGCTTTAAACCATTCAAGGCGCAGCGAACCGCGCCCGCTGCTACGCAAGTTGCTGCGCAGGGTTGCGTCGAAAGTATTATCTTGATCGTATTTCCATCGCCCGCTGAACTCGGCGCGGCCGATATAGTCAGCGATGTTTGGATTATCGTCAGTCTCAGCGTCTTCCCTTATTCGGTGCCAAAGTCGGCCGGTGATCTGAAAGTTATTGTCGAATTCTGTACCGCCCATCAAGTAAACACGGTTCCAGCTTCGTGAGAGCGGTTGCGACTCGCCATTGGAGTGGTGAACGACACCGATACCGGTATAGCGCAACCTCGCGCCGCCAAGAAAACTGAAGTCGGTGGGATACACGTACATAATTTCCGGCTCATGGTCAGTGCTTCGAAACGGGCGCGATATTTCCTCGTTGAACAATTGCCACGTTGACTGCTGGCTATAGCCGAACCACAACGAGTCCTGCTTGACAGAGTCGTTATCTGTAAGCAAGTTCTGGGCAAGCTTGGTGCGTAACGACAGGCTTATGCGTGCTTCGTTGGCTTGATAGTTCGAGCCTTCACCCCCATGAGACGCCTGTATATCGGGTCGACTCGTCGCAGTTGAAAGCGAAAAATTCAAGGGCCGGTATCCACGTAGGGAGAAGGTGCCACAGTTACTACTGGCCTCTAGTTCCCAGAAGCGTGATAAATCGGAATATTGTTTGTCGCGGCAACTGTCGCCAGTGATAGTCGATGCTTCTCTGGGAAGGAGTACCTCTGCTCTTGTCTCCTCCTTTGGCGGTGCGTTGGACCGCGAAGTGGTCTTGGCTGTTTGCTGCTGTTGTGCCCATCTGTCGAAGCAAGCAAGTCGAGTGTCTTGGCTTTCTATCTGCTGACAACTTTTCCAGGCTAACCGATCATGCGTATTTACATATCCTTGTTCATCGGAGCGGTTCGCTTGTGCCTCCTGGCTACCAAGGCCGCTGAGAAATATGGCGCAGGCAGTACAGGTCGCTCTTTTTAAATTCATAGATATTCTCTGTAAAATTCTGAAAACCTATGGCCGAACCATGCTCAGACAAAGGCGTCGTGCCCGCTCTGATTTCGGGTTGCTTTGAACTCTTCGGAGGTCAGCAAATAGCAACTATCGAGTGTTTTAATTTAGTGCGTACATAGAGTGGCTATGCAGCCCTGATCATTCTTTTGTACGAAAACGAACCAGGTAGGGGTGTAACAACGCACCTAGCCGCTCCTGCAGCGCAAGGGCCATGATCATTAGGCTGGGTAGAAAGGTGAGCGTGACCAGTGTGGAAAATGCAATTCCGAACATTACGATGGCGCCCAGGCCGCGGTAGAGTTCGGTGCCAGCCCCCGGAATCAGTACCAGAGGGGCTACTCCTAGAATGGTCGTCAGGCTGGACATCAGAATTGCTCGCAGGCGAATACGTACGGCCTCGCTTACTGCCAAGGTGATTGAGTCCGCGCCTTCTTCCATGCGCTTGTAGGTTTCCTGCACGATCAGAATTGGATTGTTGACGACGGCGCCGAGTAGTACCAGGAAGCCGAGCAGGGTGATCATGTCGAAGGGTTGATGGATACCGAAGGGGGTGCCGGCAGTATTGAGTATTGCTAGACCGATGATCCCACCCGCAATGCCCAACGGGATTGTGGCCATGACGAACAAAGGCCTCCCCCAGTGGCGGAAGATTGCTACCAGCATCAGGTAGCACAGCAATACAGCGATCAGGAAATTTCCAGAGACCGCTTCACGCGTTGCCTGTAATTGGTCGCTGGCACCGGTGATTCCAAGTGAGATGTCATATGGAATTTCGCCGTCAGCGCGCATTGCTTCGATCAGATTTTTTCTTACACGCTCGACGCCCGTTTCCAGGGCTACCGAGCGTGGCGGGACAATGTTGAGTGTGACGGTGCGGCGCCCATCTAACCGGCGAATACTGTCTGTATCTGTAGACTCCTGTATATCGGCCAGTGCAGAGAGTGGCAGTATCGCGCCCGATGGTGTGGCGATGGGCAAATCGCGCAGGTGACCCGCCCGCTGTTTGCTATCCACGTTACTGAAGAGGTAGATGTCGACACGACGGTCGTCCAGGATCATTGCGTCTGCGAACGCACCATCGCTCAGAGCCGCTACCGAGTAGCTAAAGCGCTCAGCGTCCAGGCCTACTTCGCTCAGACGCTCCCAGCGTGGATGAACTTCTAGCAGAGCCTGATTCAGGCTGAGCGTGCTGGGTTCAGAACCTATCTGCGCACCATCGAAGAGCGATCCGGCTCGGATAAAGGCGCGGCTGGCCACCTGATAAATTTGCGCGAGATCGGTACCGGAAACGTTCAGGTTGATGCTACGTGTGCCGCCGTCGTTGCTGGAAATAATGGAGCCACGCGAGGCGAATGCTCGCATGCCCGGCCAGGCTGTGAATCGTGCTTCCAGCGCGCTCATCAAGGCGTCTAAATCGTCAGGGTTCTTTGGGTCGGTAATGACGCTGATACCCTGCGCATCGACGAACATGGTGAAGAAACGGATCGCAGGCACGTTCGTTTCACCGCGGTGGAAAAGCGCTGGGTCGTCTTCGATGCGCTGCTGCAACTCCGGAATTAAAACCTGTGCAATACCCTCCATTTCGGCCAGGTTATAGCCGGGTGGTGCAATCAAACGCGAGAATATCCGTGCTTCTTCACCTTCCGGGAGATATTCGGCTGGTGGCGTTAGCCACGCCACGGCCCAGATAGATATGCATAGCGTCCCGAGTAGAATCGCTGCACGACGTCTCGGGCTCTGATAGGACATATCTATCCATCGCCCTATCTGGCCGACTACTTTGCCATCGACAGGTTTCCCGAGTGTCAGAGACGGCAGCAGCCAGGCGGCCATGGCCGGGAGCACAGTCACTGCGACTGCCATCGACGCCAGAATCGAGGCCGAGATGGCGATGGCGATGTCTGAATAAAGCTGCCCGGCTTCCTCGTGGATGAAAAGCGTGGGAGCGAATACCAATACTGTGGTCAGTGTACAAGCCAGCACGGCGGGCCAGACTCTGCTCACTCCCGCGACGGCAGCTTCGATGGGCTTGAGGCCACGCCTTCTTGCTTGGTCGATGCTTTCCAATACCACAATGGTATTGTCCAAGGTCATGCCGATTGCGAAAGCCACGCCTGCCATCGATATTACGTTGAGGGTGCGCCCTGCCAGTAGTAGGCCGATGAAGGCTGCAACGGTGCAGATCGGAATGGCGACGACCCCGACCAGTGTGCTGCGTGCCGAGCGTAGGAAGGCGTACATCGCCAGGGTGGCAAGCAGCGTGCCGAGCAGCAGGTTGTTCCAGATATTGGTGACCGAGTCCTCAACGTATCGTGCATCCTCGTTGACCAGGGTCATCTCCAAGCCAAGTGGCGCTAGGATCTCGGCGTTGATGGCCTCGACCTCTGGTAATACGGCGTACTTGGTTTGGATGACATTGGAGCCTGGCTCACGTCGTATCGACAAGATCAGAGCCGGCAATCCGTTGTAATACGATAAGGTGCGTAGTTCATGATGCCGAAGCTGGAGATCAGCCACATCCGATAGATGTACTAATACGCCGTCACGTTCGGCGACGATTAACTCGCCGATGTCGGCTGGCTCACGGAAGCGGCCTACAGTGCGTATCAGAACGCTGCGTTTGCCGTCGTTCAGATCACCGGCAGAGCGATCAATATTGCGCGCCCTCAAGGCGTCGCGTACATCGGCCATATCCAGCCCGCGCTCTGCTAGACGGTATGGGTCAACTTCGATACGTACCTGACGCTCTTCCGCACCGCGGATCTCCAGCAATGATACGCCTTGGACACGCTCCAGGCGTGGTCGTACTTCGTCTTCCAGAAAGCTGCGCATCATGGCCAGATCGAGGTTGGCCTCGTTTTCTGCGCGCGGGCCTACACGGAAATACATGAAGGGCTGATCGGACGAAGATATTGTGGTCAGTGCGGGCGCATCGACGTTTTCCGGATAGCCGGAAACTTGGCTGAGCGCATTATTGGTTCGGATCAAGGCTTCGTTGATGTCGACGCCGAAGGGAAACTCGAGTTCTATGCTGGCCTGCCCGACACTTGCGGTCGAAATCATACGACGCAGGCCGGGTAAGTTGCGCAGATACTGCTCCTGCTCAATCAATATGTCCTGCTCGACATCCCTCGGTGAGGCGCCGGGCCAGCGCGTGTCCACGCTGATAGTGCGTACTTCCAGATCCGGGATCATCTGGACGGGCACGCGTAGCGCTGCACTTATCCCAAGTACACACAGGATTAGGACTGCTACGGCAATTAGGGTGCTGTGCTGAAGGACGCGTCCAAAGTCCATAGATCAGCGTTCCATCACTTCTACTGTCTGACCATCGGCCAAGGCCTCGTTGCCGCGGATTACGATACGCTCGCCTTCTTTCACGCTATCGTCGGAGATGGCAACCAGGCCATCGCGCTCATTAAGAATCTGCACGAGGCGCCTGCTCACTACCGTCTGGCCGTCACTTTCCTCAATCGCATAGATATTGTGACTACCATCGGGCTGGCGCAGTAAGGCATCCCGGCTTATCGACACTGCGTCGGTGACCGGTTGCGAAAGTGAAATCTCGGCACGGGCGGAGGTCCCGGGAAGCAGGCGACCGTCTGGGTCGTCTACGAGTAGGCGCAGCAGGAAGGTTCTCGTGCTGGGGTCGGTTACCGGTACCTGTGCGCTGATGCGCGCCGGCAATGGTGTGCCACCAAGACTGTCGGCGAACACGCGCACTTGCGCATTTTCATCGATTTGTCCGAAGCGCTCCTGCGGTGCGCGCAGGTCCAGGCGCACACGGTCGGTGGCCACCAGTGATAGAACCGGCGTACCGCGATTTACCCATTCACCGATTTCGCTGTGCTTCTCGGCTACCGTGCCGGAGAACGGTGCGGGCAGGGCGTGCCGTACGATGATTTCTTCCTGCTCTCGCACACTGGCCCTGGCGGTCTCTTCCGTTGCCAGAGCGAGGTCCAAAGCGGAGGCGCGCGCGCCAACCTCTGTTGCGGCTATGGCATTGTGCTTGATGAGTTGTTGCGCTTCGCTGAGCAGGCGCTTTGCTTCGCGCACGCTAGCGGTCGCTTGAGCTGCTTCGGCGCGGGCGCGGAGCAATATCTGGAGGGATAGAGCCGGGTCAAGCTCGAGCAGTACCTGTCCACGCTGAACCTTGTCGCCGGCATCGACGTGGACCCGCGAAATCAATCCATCGGCGCGCACCGATAGTTGTGCTTGACGTTCAGCAGTCAGAGTCCCTGAGAGGACAAATTGTTCGCCGAATGTGGTGGCTTTGGCTGCTACTACGGTGACACGCGACGTCTCAATTGGCGGCGCCTCGCTATCGCCGGGCAGTGGCTCATCGCAAGCTGAAAGCAGTAGAGGCATCAGGAGGACGGCGAGTAGGGCCGAGCCTTCTTTTCGGAAAACCATATGCACGTTCATTGGTCGAGAAACGAGAGGATGTAAAACTCGGATACGACTATTCGGCGAAAGTCGGAGGGGGCGATACCAACGTGCTGGCGGCTTTCAGTCAGTTGCATGAGCGTGTTGCCCTGTGTGGTGTTTGCGCGCTTTAGAGGCCGGAAAGATCGTGGTCGTCATGGGATGAATCACAAATCTACTGTGTTGGGATGTCGGCCTTTCTTCTTCGTCGAGTGCCATAGCATCGGCAACGAGGCTGCCAGGTCATATTCCTTTTCGAGATTATGAGCACGGCTAAATGGGGTCTATGCGTGTTGATCCTGAATACTTTCTTGATCGTCCGCGCAGCCTGGGAGGGGGGTGTAGACGTTTGTTCAGTCAGTCGTGCATTGGGACTGGCTTCTCTGCGTGCTACTTGATGCCAAGGGGGCGTTCTATGCAGTGTCACTCGCTGCCGGTTAGAAAAGCCGGCACAGCAAGCAGCGCAGTAACGCTGTGTGGATCCGTACCCGGCTTCAAGAGGTGCCTTTAAAACCCTGTATAGCTACTTATGTGCTGTACTTTTTGTGCGGTAAGGTGTGGGTTATCTTCGCCATCGTCCAGGAGGTACTGTGGATCCGCTATCTGAGGTTCTCTCGCTGCTGAAACCACGCAGCTATGTATCTGCAGGCGTTGAGGCCGGCGGAGAGTGGTCGATTCAATTCCCAGACCAAAACAAGTTAATCAAATGCTATGCCGTGGTTTCTGGCGAATGCTGGCTGGCGGTTGAGGGCGTTCCAGACGCCGTTTATATGACGAAAGGTGACTGCTTTGTTCTGCCGAGCGGGCGTCCTTTTCGTTTGGCCAGTGACATGGCGTTAACGCCGGAACCCTCGAGTAATTACTTTCCGCCTTCTCGCCCTGGAACCGTTGTGAAAATCAAAGACGGGGGCGATTTCTTTCTTGTTGGTAGCCGGTTTGGTGTCAGCGGTGGGCACGCCGAAACCTTGATGGGCATGCTTCCCCCAATCGTGCATATTCACAACGAAACGGAGCAGGCCGCGTTACGTTGGTCTGTGGAAAGAATGATGCAAGAGCTGCACGATCCCGAGCCCGGTAGCTTTCTCATTGCTCAGCACCTCGCCCATATGATGCTGGTTCAGGCGCTGCGGCTACACGTAAAAGATGAGGGCGGGAGCCGTACTGGCTGGCTATTTGGCGTGGCTGACAATCAACTGGGCCCGGCGATCAGAGCGATCCACGCAGATCCAGCTTATCGATGGACGTTACAGCGTCTGGCCGAACGAGCTTGTATGTCGCGTTCGGCCTTTGCCCTGAAGTTTCGGGAAACGATAGGCACCTCACCGATGGATTATGTGACGCGTTGGCGCATGCTTCTCGCTGGCGACAGATTGGAGAACTCCAGTGATTCCGTATCCGTTATCTCCCTCTCGCTCGGCTATGAATCGGAAAGCGCGTTCAGCGTCGCATTCAAACGAGTAATGGGCGCCTCGCCTCGACAGTACGGTCGGCGTCCGGCGGCTGCGTCTAGTGCGAGAAGCCTTCATATCAATAGGGTGAGCCAATCCAGCTCGCTATCCTTGATGGATGCAGCGGCAGATTAATCCTGAATATTGCGACAGGTGTCGCGTAGGCAGTTTATGTGTAAGCACCAGGCATATTCTGCGGGCAAGCAAGACCTGTCTTTTGGCTCAGATGCCGCTGCGTGGTTTGTAGGATCCCCGGTGTATCTGGCGCAGAATCTGCATTCCGATCTGATCCGCCGGATTTCCGTCACCGGCTTCGAGAGGATCAATTTATGCGTAACCTGCTCCTATTGGTGGCGCTAAGCCTGACTGGCTGCATGAAAGTAAGCGACCTGGCCGATGGTGCCGAATATCACCTGCGTGATGCCGGTGTGCTCGACCATGGCAGTACCGAGCGCATGGCCTCACGGCGCCTGCAGCAGGACTCGTTTATCTATATCGCCCAGGGGCATTTCGCCCCGCCTGGCTCAACCTATCCGCGACCGAATGTGGTGGCCGAGGAAGCATTCAAAGGCTTTGTCGAGTATTTCCCTATGGTGCGTCGGGCGCGGGCGCCTCTGGGGCTGGAGGAGGCCATGAGTGAGGCGCGTGGGGCCGGCGCGCACTATCTTCTGTATAGCCGTTTCGCGTATGCCGATGACCGTATCGGTACGGTCGAAGAGTGGGAAGACCAGGAAGCAGTGGACCGCCTGGGAACTGACCGAAGTGTGATCCAATTGATGCTGATCGAGACCAATACCCGCTTTTTGGTAGATACTGCACGCATCCGTAGTCGGGGTGGTTTTCTGACGTTTTACGATGCCAAGCCCGAGGATCTGATTGGCCCGCCCCTGCACAGCTATGCGCGCAGCCTGCTCGGGGTTGGTCATTAAACGGGCTGAGAATGGCAGGGCATAAGTCGAAGGAGGGCGCATGAGCAGTACGGGTAAAGCCAGCGATTTACTGGCGCAGATCCCCAGAAGCGGCAAGGGCTTGCCGCCTGTACACCTGTGGAATCCACGCTTCTGTGGCCACATCGATATGCGAATAGCCCGAGACGGGACCTGGTATTACCTGGGAACGCCGATTGGGCGCAAGGCGATGGTCAAGTTGTTCTCCAGCATTATCCGCCGCGATGGCGACGATTATGTGCTGGTTACGCCGGTGGAAATGGTCGGTATTCAGGTTGACGATGCGCCCTTTGTCGCAGTTGCTCTGGAGGTGCTCGGCGAAGGCGAACAGCAGCTATTACGGTTTACTAGCAATGTCGATGAGGTCTTCGATGCGGGGGCGGATCATCCACTGCGTGTTGAGTCGCTACCTGACAGCGACGAGCCAGCGCCTTACATCCGCGCGCGCAATAACCTGGATGCGCTGATCCACCGTAATGTGTTCTATCAACTAGTGGACCTGGCGGTGCCGCAGGTGCTCGACGATGGTCGGCGCTGGCTGGGGGTCTGGAGCAGCGGTCAGTTTTTCCCCATCGGCCCTGAGCCTGAGTGAGGCATCTGCCGTGCTGTCACGGGCTCCGCGTTAGGCGGGCAAATACCTATAAAATGAAAGGCTCCCGAGGGAGCCTTTGTTTTTTGCTTTACATGTTGGGGTAGTTGGGGCCGCCCGTGCCTTCAGGTGCCACCCAGGTGATGTTCTGGGCGGGGTCCTTGATATCGCAGGTCTTGCAGTGCACGCAGTTCTGCGCGTTGATCTGGAATTTCTGCTCGCCATCTTCCTTGGTGACAATTTCGTAAACGCCGGCAGGGCAGTAGCGCTGGGCCGGTTCGTCGTACATCGGCAGGTTCTGCTCCAGCGGAATGCTCGGGTCGGTGAGCTTCAGGTGGCAGGGCTGTTCTTCCTCGTGGTTGGTGTTGGAGAGGAAGACTGAGCTGAGCTTGTCAAAGCTGAGTTTGCCGTCGGGTTTCGGGTAAACGATCTTTTTCGCCTCAGCGGCCGGCTTAAGGCAGGCATAGTCCGGCTTGGTGTCATGCAGGGTGAAGGGAATCTTGCCGCCGAACAGGTTCTGGTCGACGTAGTTGAATGCGCCGCCCAGCAGGGTACCGAACTTGTGGATCGCGGCGCCAAAGTTGCGGCTGCGGAACAGTTCATCATGCAGCCAGCTGGCCTTGAAACCGTCAACATAACCGGTCAGCAGGTCGCCACCTTCGCGTCCGGCGAACAGCGCATCAGCCACGGCGTCGGCGGCCAGCATGCCGGACTTCATGGCAGTATGGCTGCCTTTGATTTTGGCGAAGTTCAGGGTGCCCAGGTCGCAACCGATCAGTGCGCCGCCATTAAAGATCATTTTCGGTAGCGAATTCAGGCCACCCTTGGCGATGGCGCGAGCGCCATAGGCCACGCGTTTGCCGCCCTCGAGATACTGGGCGATCACCGGGTGGTGCTTGTAGCGCTGGAACTCGTCGAACGGCGACAGGTGCGGGTTGCTGTACGACAGATCGACGATCAGGCCGACCACCACCTGGTTATTTTCCAGGTGATATAGGAACGAGCCCCCGGTGTTTTCACTGTCGGTCAGTGACAGCGGCCAGCCAGCGGTGTGCACCACCAGGCCTTGCTCGTGCTTGGCCGGGTCGATGTCCCAGATTTCCTTGATGCCGATGCCGTAATGCTGGGCGTCGGCTTCGGAGTCTAGGTTGAATGTCTTGATCAACTGTTTGCCGATATGGCCACGGCAGCCTTCAGCGAACAGCGTGTATTTGGCGCGCAGCTCCATGCCAGGGGTGTAGTAACCCTCTTTCGGCTGACCTTCGCGGTCAACACCCAGGTCGCCGGTGAGAATGCCGTAGACCACGCCTTCTTCGTTGATCAACGCTTCCTGGGCGGCGAAGCCTGGGTAGATTTCTACGCCCAGGTTTTCTGCCTGCTGGGCCAGCCAGCGGCACAGGTTACCCAGGGAAATGATGTAGTTGCCCTGGTTGTGCATGGTCTTGGGCACGAACAGGTCGGGGATGCGGCTCGCCTTTTCGGCGTCCTTGAGCAGGTAGATGTCATCGCGCTTGACCGGGGTGTTCAGTGGGGCGCCAAGGGCTTGCCAGTCCGGGAACAGCTCGTTGAGCGCGCGCGGTTCGAACACAGCGCCGGAGAGAATGTGGGCGCCAACTTCCGAGCCTTTTTCGACGACGCAGACACTGATTTCCTGGCCCGCTTCGGCGGCTTTCTGTTTCAGACGGCATGCGGCGGACAAACCGGCTGGGCCGGCACCGACGATGACGACGTCGAACTCCATAAATTCGCGTTCCACAGGCTATCTCCTACTCAAGGCATTCTAATTTTATTGGGCGATCAGGCGTGTTCGCTCGGTGCTGCGGGCGCATTATATCGAGCACCTCGAAATGGGCCAATACAAACGTTTGTTTGAATTTTCTGTAGGCCTGCTAGAATCTTACTACATCGCGGATGACCGGCCGGTTCGCTGTATTGACCGGGCTAGGTCGTGCGGTCAAGATACGGGCGGTTTCGCGCTCGCCGTCTGGGCTGAGTGGACTGGCTTGGCCAGTCTGCATCGCCCGCCCCTGGCGACATTCCTATTCACCGGAGAGTAACGAGGAATCCATGAAGGTTCTTGTAGCTGTCAAACGAGTGGTCGACTACAACGTCAAAGTACGTGTCAAAGCGGACAACAGCGGCGTTGATCTTGCCAACGTCAAGATGTCGATGAACCCCTTCTGCGAAATCGCCGTGGAAGAAGCCGTACGCCTGAAAGAGAAGGGCGTGGCATCTGAGATCGTCGTAGTATCGATCGGCCCAACAACCGCTCAGGAGCAGCTGCGTACCGCGCTCGCGCTCGGTGCTGACCGCGCCATCCTGGTCGAGTCTGCTGACGAATTGAATTCGCTGGCTGTGGCCAAACTGCTCAAGGCTGTGGTCGACAAGGAGCAGCCGCAGTTGGTGATCCTCGGTAAACAGGCGATCGACAGCGACAACAACCAGACCGGGCAGATGCTCGCGGCACTGAGCGGCTACGCCCAGGGCACCTTTGCTTCCAAGGTCGAAGTCGCTGGTGACAAGGTCAACGTGACCCGTGAAATCGATGGCGGTCTGCAGACGGTTGCATTGAATCTGCCGGCGATCGTGACCACCGACCTGCGTCTGAACGAGCCGCGTTATGCGTCGTTGCCGAACATCATGAAAGCCAAGAAAAAGCCGCTGGAGACTCTGTCACCCGCTGATCTGGGCGTGTCCACTGGCTCTACCGTGAAGACCCTGAAAGTCGAAGCGCCTGCTACTCGCAGCGCCGGTATCAAGGTCAAGTCCGTGGCTGAACTGGTCGAGAAACTGAAGAACGAGGCGAAGGTAATCTAAATGACTATCCTGGTTATCGCTGAACACACCAATGCCGCCCTGGCTCCTGCAACGCTGAACACCGTTGCAGCTGCTGCGAAGATCGGTGGCGACATTCACGTTCTGGTTGCTGGTAGCGCGTGTGGCGCAGCTGCTGAAGCCGCTGGCAAGATTGCTGGCGTGGCCAAAGTACTGGTTGCTGACAATGCTGCCTTCGCATACCAACTGCCGGAAAACGTCGCACCGCTGGTCGCTGAGCTGGGCAAGGGCTACAGCCACATCCTGGCTGCAGCTACCAGCAACGGTAAAAATATCCTGCCGCGCGTTGCCGCACACCTGGATGTCGATCAGATTTCGGAAATCATCGCGGTCGAAAGCGCCGATACCTTCAAGCGCCCGATCTATGCCGGTAATGCAATTGCCACCGTGCAGTCTTCTGCTGCGATAAAAGTGATCACCGTGCGTGCCACCGGTTTCGATCCGGTTGCTGCCGAAGGCGGCAGTGCTGCCGTTGAGGCTGTTGGCGGTGCAGCTGACGCTGGCAAATCGGCTTTCGTTGGTGAAGAACTGGCCAAGTCCGATCGACCGGAACTGACCGCTGCGAAGATCGTCGTTTCTGGCGGTCGTGGTATGCAGAACGGCGACAACTTCAAACATCTGTACGCCCTGGCCGACAAGCTGGGCGCCGCTGTAGGTGCATCGCGCGCCGCAGTCGATGCCGGTTTCGTACCGAACGACATGCAGGTCGGCCAGACTGGCAAGATCGTTGCGCCGCAACTGTACATCGCCGTCGGTATCTCCGGCGCGATTCAGCACCTGGCCGGCATGAAAGACTCCAAGGTGATCGTTGCGATCAACAAGGACGAAGAAGCCCCGATCTTCCAGGTGGCTGACTACGGCCTGGTAGCAGACCTGTTTGAAGCCATTCCTGAACTGGAAAAGGCAATCTGACGGACGCTATCGCGCGTTGAAAAAAACCCACTCTTAGGAGTGGGTTTTTTTTGCGTAGCCCTTTGTGTTGGGCTTCAAGCCGATGAGTGCCTTAGATGATTATGACGGTTTTACCGGTGCTTTTTCTTATCGCTAATTATTCTTTACCGGCGGATGCGCTACGATGAGTTGTGGTGATCTAACGCTGAGGTCATGAGGTGTCTATTCAACGTCGAGCGAGAGCCGTTAATGCATGAATGTCGTCTGCTGAAAGGTCTGGTGCTGCTTGGACTGTTTAGCCTGTCCGGAATCAGTGTGGCTGCCGGCAAGTGCGAGCGTCTGGTGGCGACCGGTAACCCGGAATACCCGCCCTATCTTTGGCGTGACCCGCAGAATCCGCAGCATTTGATCGGCGCCAATGCTGATCTGCTCAAGCATATCGCCAAGGAACTGGGCGTCGCCATTGATGTGATCTACACCGGGCCTTGGTCGAGAGCGCAGGATGAGGTGCGCACAGGGCGTGTCGATCTGCTCGCCGGTGCTTTTCTGACCTTGCCGCGCTTGGGCGCCATGGATTATGTGCATCCAGCGTTCTATGTCACGCCCAGCGTTGTATGGGTGCATAAGGGGCGCGAATTCCCCTATTTCGGCTGGAGCGACCTGCATGGCCGTACCGGCGATACCCTGGTTGGTAATAGCTTTGGTCAGCAGTTTGATACCTACGCCAAGGCCAACCTCACCCTTGAAGGTGTGTCCAGCGTCACACAGGCATTCCAGAAACTCCTGCTTGAACGAACCGACTATGTGCTCTACGAGCAATACCCGGGCCTGGCGTTGGCCGAGGGGCTAGGTATCGAGAATGAGCTGCAGATTCTTCAGCCGCCCGTCTCCAGTGAGGGACTTTACCTGACCTTGTCGCATAACTCGGCTTGTAACGATGCCTGGCTGCGCGGACAGCTGGCGAAAAAAATGACAGAATTGTCGGCTGCTGGTTTGCCGGAGCAACTGCTCCAGCAGAATCTGCTGCGCTGGAAAGAGCAGCAGCCGCCTGCCGCGGCCAGCACACCAACCGAGTAGGAAGTGTTACGTGATCAGGTTTTCATTTTGCGCTGTACTGGCGCTTGTGGTGCTCAGCGGATGCGCCAGCGATCCTGCGCCCAATGAGCAATTACGTCTTACGGAACAGGCTATTAGCCAGGCCCGGGCGGTGGGGGCGGATGAACAAAGTACCGAGTTGAATCTGGCTGATGACAAGTTGGCCCAGGCTCAGGCGGCGATGTTGGATGAGGCTCACAAGGATGCCCGCGTGCTTGCCGAGCAAGCCGAGCTGGACGCACGTCTGGCCGAGGCCCGCATATTGACTGAGAAAAGCCAGGAGCAATTGCTGGAGCTGAATAATCGTATCAACCGCCTGCGTCAGCAACTGGGGGAGCTGCCATGAGCCGTCTCGTTGTTGTGAGTGCTGCGCTGCTGGTCTTGGGTGGCTGTGCAGGCAGTTCAGGGCAAAGTGTTGAAGCCCTGAATGCAGCGAACCAGCGTTTTCAGAGCGTCAAGGAGAACCCCGATGTGCTGCGCAGTGCGCCCAAGGATGTGATCCGTGCCGGGGAGTCGCTGGCCCGGGCCGACCGTCTCTCGAGCTATTGGGGCAGTGAAGACGACGTGGTGCATTACGCCTACCTTAGCCAGCGCTACAGCGATATTGCCGAAGAGCACAGTGCGCTCATGCTCAACGAAGAGCGCATCGCCAAACTTGAGTTGGAACGCCAGCGTCTCCAGCTTGCCCTGCGCGAGGCGAAACTGCTGGGTGTGCAAGAGCAGAGTGCCTGGCTCGAAGAACAACTGGTCAGCCTGACCCGTAACGAGGGCGGCCGGGGTTTGGTGATTACTCTGGGTGACATGCTGTTTGATGCGGGGCGTGCTGAGCTCAAAAGCTCGGCGAATCGTACGGCATTGAAACTGGTGCAGTTTCTCCAGCTCAACCCACGTCGTGTGGTGCGAATCGAGGGCTATACCGACAACCGTGGAGACGCGGCCGAGAACCTCAAACTATCGCGTGAGCGGGCTCAGGCGGTTGCTGATGTGCTGATCGATCTGGGTATCGACGCTGGACGAATCGACGTTCAGGGCCATGGCGAGGATTTCCCCGTCGCTGAAAATGCGTCCTCCCAAGGGCGCGCACAGAATCGTCGGGTTGAAGTGGTTTTTTCCGATGAGCAGGGGCGGTTAGGTTCGGCGCGTTGAGGCTTTTAATGTGTGGATGGGAACCCCGGTCTTTGTACCGGGGTTTTTTCTGCCTGTAGCTAATACAGTTGCTCATTTCGGGCTGCGTACCGGCACAGTGGCTGGTAGAGATCGGCTGTATCGTCCACAATCAGGTGAACTGTGCCGGTACAGCGGCAGGTGTATTGGCTACTGTTATGGTTCAGTCGCCAGGGGAGGCCGTTATGACCAATCTGTTGCTTTATCAGCGCATCGCGCAGCAATTGGCCGAGGACATTCGGCGTGGCGTCTACCAGCCGGGTGAGCGGGTGCCGTCAGTGCGCAAAATGAGTTCGCAGCTCAATGTCAGCCACGCGACGGTGCTGCAGGCCTATGCCAACCTTGAGGATCTTGGACTGATTCGGGCACGCCCTCAGTCCGGCTTCTATGTGCACCAGACGCCAGCCCTGACTGCGCCCACCCCGGATATCGCCCGAGTCGAACGGCCCAGCCTGGTCACCCGCAGTAGCATCATTGCCCAGATTTTGACTGAGTCGCGCCGTGAAGGGGTATTCCCGCTGGGGGCTGCCGTGCCCCATGTCGAGTATTTGCCGGTGCGTGCCTTGCATCAGCAACTGGCCAAGGTCACGCGCTTCCACAGCGCCCGCGCATTCAGCTATATGTTCAGCCCAGGTTTTGAGCCGCTCAGACGTCAGGTGGCGATCCGCATGCGGGATGCCGGAGTCGTGGTGGACCCCTCGGAGGTGGTGATCACCCATGGTTGCGTGGATGCGCTGCAGATGTCGTTACGTGTGTTGACGCGGCCTGGGGACCTGATCGCCGCCGAGTCGCCGACTTACTATGGCCTGTTGCAGCTTGCTGATTTGCTGGGACTGAAAGTCATCGAGATCCCCAGCGATCCGAGCACCGGCATCAGCCTCGAAGCCCTGCAACTGGCGGCCAGTCAGTGGCCGATCAAGACGCTGGTACTAACTGCGCGCCTGAGCAATCCCCTGGGCGGTACCATTCCTGAGGAGCGGCAGAAGCAATTGCTGCGCCTGGCAGAGAACTTCGATATCCAGATCATCGAAGATGATATCTACGGCGAGTTGATGTTCGAGCAGGGCCGCACTAAAGCGCTCAAGGCCCATGACCGAGAGGGCCGAGTGCTGTATTGCTCAAGCTTCTCCAAGACGTTATCACCTGGCGTACGCATTGGCTGGATTCTGGCGGGCAAGTACCAGCAGGAGGTTGAACGGTTGCAGACGTTCAGTACCCACTCGGCATGCAGCGTCACCCAGATGGCAGTCGCGGCTTACCTGGAGAACGGCGGCTACGACCGGCACCTGCGTTACATTCGTCAGGAGTACCGCAAGAACCTCAGCGCCTTCCAATTGGCTGTGCAGCAGTATTTCCCGGAAGGGACGCAGATGACTCGACCCACGGGCGGTTTCATTCTTTGGGTCAGCTTGCCGGCGCGGGTCAATACCAAGGACCTGCACGTACGCGCGTTGCAGCAGGGCATCAGCATTGCGCCGGGGTTGATCTTCAGTAATACCGAGCAGTTCAACCACTGCATCCGTCTTAACTGCGGCATCCCGTGGAATCGAGAAGCCGAGCGCGCGCTGATGACCCTGGGCATGCTGGCCGGGCAGCTGTGTCAGGAAGGCGCTGCGAGTTTTTAACAGCGGCTTAACCCGATGTAGCAAAGGGTTGCGTCTACCTGAGCGAATGGTTTGTTTGATCGCTCAGGAGATGCCCCATGTCCGCTTACCCACTATTGCTTAGCCGACCTCTGCTTGCCGGTTTTGCCGCAGGCGTACTGATCAGCCTCGGTGCGTGCAGCGCTGCCAACCCCGAAGCGCCAGCCTCCGAGGCTGGCAGCCCGCAGCTCAGCGATCAGGCCCGTGAACGTGCCGAGCTGCATGCACAGCTGGCCGCTGCCCCAGCGCAGCTGCAGCGCAAAAGCCAGGTGGCGGGCAGGGCGGTGATGCCCAGCGTGGCCTATGCACCAATGCCGATGTCTGTGCAGGCCGATGCCTTGCCGCCTGCTTACTTGGGGAAGAGCCGCGACGAGAACCGCGAGCAATATCAGAAGCTGGCCGACAACCCGGTGCATGCCGTGGCCGAGATCCCGGTGTCGACCTTTAGCATCGATGTGGACACCGGCAGCTATGCCAATGTGCGGCGTTTTCTCAATGGCGGACAACTGCCGCCGCAGGATGCGGTGCGCCTGGAGGAGCTGGTCAACTACTTCCCCTATGCCTATCCGCTGCCCAAGGGTGATGTGCCGTTTGGCGTGCACACCGAGCTGGCCGCCACGCCGTGGAACCCGGAAAGCCGCCTGCTGCGTATCGCCATTAAGGCTTCGGATCTGCGGATAGACGAGCTGCCGCCGGCCAATCTGGTGTTTCTGGTGGATGTCTCCGGCTCGATGGATCGTCGCGATGGCCTGCCCATGGTGCAAAGCACCTTGAAGCTGTTAGTCGAGCAGTTGCGCGCCCAGGACAAGGTGTCTCTGGTGGTCTATGCCGGCTCATCCAGCGTGGTACTTGAGCCGACCTCCGGCAGCGAGAAGGCCAAGATCCGCGCAGCCATTGACCAGCTTACGGCGGGCGGTTCCACTGCCGGCGAGTCGGGCATTCAGCTGGCTTACCAGCAGGCGCAGCAGGGCTTTATCGATGGAGGCATCAATCGCATCCTGCTGGCCACCGATGGCGACTTCAACGTCGGCATCAGCGATTTCGAAACGCTCAAGCAGTTGGCTGCCGACAAACGCAAAACCGGCGTTTCCCTGACCACCCTGGGCTTTGGTACCGACAATTACAACGAGCAGTTGATGGAGCAGTTGGCCGACGCTGGCGACGGTAACTACGCCTATATCGACAACCTGCGCGAGGCGCGCAAGGTGCTGGTCGATCAGCTCAGCTCAACCCTGGCGACTGTGGCCCGCGATGTGAAGATTCAGGTCGAGTTCAATCCGGTCCAGGTCAGCGAGTACCGCCTGCTCGGTTACGAGAACCGTGCGCTGAAGCGTGAGGATTTCAGCAACGACAAGGTCGATGCCGGTGAAATCGGCGCAGGCCATACCGTGACTGCGCTGTATGAAGTGGTGCCGGTGGGCGGCAAGGGCTGGCTGGAGCCGCTGCGTTATCAGCAAGCGGCCAAGGCGAGCAACCCCGCAGGCGAGCTGGCCTGGCTGCGTATTCGCTACAAGGCGCCAGGGCAGGACGTCAGCAAACTGCTGGAACAGCCGATTCAGGCCGCCGATACGCGTGCTATCAGCCAGGCCAGCGAAGACCTGCGTTTTGCCGCTGCCGTGGCCGCCTTCGCCCAGCAGCTCAAGGGCGCTACCTACACCGGGCGCTTCAGCCTGGCCGACAGCGCCGAGCTGGCGCGCAACGCCAAGGGCGATGATCGCTTCGGTTTGCGCGGCGAGTTTGTACAGCTGGTGGAACTGGCGCAGAGTCTGCAAACTTCGACGAACCGTTCAACTAGCGCACGAGTACAGCAGTGAATCGACCCCTCACGGATGACGATGCCGCCTTGTTGCGGCGTTACCGCCGCGGTGATGCGGCGGCTTTCGCCGAGTTGTACCAGCGCCACCGGCTCGGCCTGTTCCGCTTTCTGCTTGGCCTGTGTGGCGACCATGCCCTGGCCGAGGAGGTGTTTCAGGAGACCTGGATGAGCCTGATCCGCAGCCAGAGTGAACAGCGCGATGCGGTGTTGTTCAAGACCTGGCTGTACCAGATCGGCCGCAACCGGCTGATCGACACCTGGCGCAAGCATGGTCGGCACCAGGCGGGGCATGCTGAGTACGATGAACAACAGCATGCCCCGCACGACCCGCAGCCGGGCCCCGAGCAACAGCTCAGCCTGAGCCGCGATCAGCAGCGTTTAGAGGCCGCGCTGGCGGATTTACCGGCGGAGCAGCGCGAAGTGTTTCTGCTGCGTGCCCACGGTGATCTGGAACTGGCCGAGATCGCCGAGTTGACCCAGATACCTGCCGAGACGGTAAAGAGCCGTTTGCGCTATGCCCTGCAGAAGTTACGTCGGCTGCTGGCTGACCCGGCTGCCGAGGAGTTGTCCGTATGAACCACGATCAACAGATGCCCGATGAGCAGGAACGGCAGATGCTCGAGCATTTCCGCCAGCACAGTGGCGGTGAGCCCAGTGCGCAGCTGGATGCGCAGATACTCGCGGCGGCCAGCGCAGCAGCGCGTAGCGCGGCCACAACCGAAGCCAAACCTGGCCTGAGCGCGCGCCTGCGCAGCTGGCTTTTCGGCACTGGCGGCCGGCAACGCTGGCCGGTAGCGTTAGCCGGGGTCGCCTGCCTGGGGATTGGTCTGAGCCTGACCTGGCGCACTTTCGAGCAGGCTCCGGATGCCTTCGATGCCGTGCCCAGCGGCTCCCCCATGGCACCGGCTGCGGCGCGGATGGCACCACAATCTGCGCCTATGCCCGCGCCCTTGGAGGAATCTGCTGTACTTGCCGATGAGCCGGATCGCTCGCGTATGACGTCGCCAGCACCGCTGGCCCAGGGCACTAGCAGCGATGCCGCCAGGGCCGAGAAGAAGCTTTCAGCCGGTGCGTCCAGTCAGTCGTTGCGGGAAGAATCGGCGGCCGATGCGTTGCATGAGCAACCGCCCCAAGTAGCCCGTGCGCCAGCTGTATCAGCCCCCGAAAAAGCAGCAGAAGCTGCAGGCAGTCAGTCCGAACAGCAGCTACGTAGCGAGTTGCAACGCTTGCTTGAGCTACGCCGTGACGGCTGGACGGATGAAGCCGATGCTTTACTGTTGCAACTGATGCGCGAGCACCCCGAGCTTGATATCGACGCACGGTTGCAGCAACTGCAGCCACCTGAGTAAGGCTTTCTCTAGGCTATGTCCCAAAATCCTGTTGCATCCCGTGCAAGCCATCACGCAGCACCAGGGTGAACTACCGAACACGTGTAGGAGCCCCGCCTCGGGGCGAAGAGATTGCAGCCATTAAGTTATTTCGGCGTTGCCCATGGCATTCGCCGCGGGGCGCGGCTCCCACAAAAGCATCGGCGCCGTGCCACAGGGTACTGGGACAGAGCCTTTCTCTAGGGTCTGTTGACGTTTCGTTCGCGGCCCTAGTGCTGTGCTGTTACCTGCCGTACGGATTGCACGCTTGCCAGGGGGCGGGGTAGGGGGCAGCATGGTGGCTTGTGTCACTGCCTTTATGTCTACTTATGTTGCCTATTCGACGCCTCGCACTGCTGCTAACACTGCTGTCACTGGTGGCCTGCGAGCAAAGCCCCAACCCTTCCGAAAAGCCCAAGGCTGAAACCGCCAAGGTGCAACCGGCTCAAGACTCCGCTGATAGCAAAGTGGGCAAGGCTGAGCCGGCGCTGATCGCGAACAAACCTGCTCAGCCCCGTGCTAACGACCCAAAAACTGCTACATCGGCCCAAGCCAAGCCAAAACCTGCTGCGGTTGCACGCACGCCTGAGCCCACTAAGCCGAAGGCACCGTTGGAT
Organism: Gammaproteobacteria bacterium; assembly: GCA_018826895.1. Taxonomy (GTDB): domain Bacteria; phylum Pseudomonadota; class Gammaproteobacteria; order Pseudomonadales; family Pseudomonadaceae; genus Aquipseudomonas. The sequence goes on along the minus strand of JAHJYA010000067.1, from coordinate 36,245 downwards.
CTGAGCCTGCACCCCAATGTGTTTGATCCGCTCCAGTCGCTGGAGCCGCTCAATGATCTACCTGCCACCCTGTTGCCACCTCTGTTCGGCGAGAAGGTCGCACCTGAAAGCCCTTTCCAGCTCAATGGCAAGCTGATTACCAACGAGCATGGTGATGACTACTGGCAATCGGTAGAGGGCGCGCAGTTGCAGTTTGAGTTCAGGCAGTAGCGGAGGTTGTCTGCAGTCAGATGCGGCCTGAGCCTTTGCGCAAGCGCAAGCGCAAGCTGTTAGGTCAGTCAGTTGATTGAGGTCGGGTGGCTGGTGTTTTTCGCTTGCGCGCTACCTGTTGCGCAGCTGGCTGCGCTTAAGGTTGGTCGTCAGATCACGGATTGATTAGTCGCCATAACCTTGCCCAGTCCTGCGTCCAGCAGCAGTGGTGGTCATAATCCGCCAGCACCTTTACCTGGGCGCGATGGCCTGGTGGATAGCCTGCAACGAAGGCTTCGACCAAATGGGGCGGTATTACCCGGTCTTGCTCACCCAGTAGATGGGTCTGCTCCATGCCTGCCAGGCGCTGACGCAGTTGCGCCGGGTTGAGTGAGTTCTGCAGGGGTGTGATCCGATGATGACGGGTCCAGGCGGCGTGATCGAGATTACCGGCGACCGTGATCACGCGTTGCACATCGTTGCGCCGCGCTGCCAGAAGCAGAGCCAGAGCTCCGCCACCGGAATAGCCAACCAGCACCAGACGTTGCGCGCCTGCTCGGGTTTTCAACTGATTGGCGGCTTGGTCGAGGCTATGCACCACCGCTTCGGCGAAGCGTGCGTCAGTCCAGTAGCGCTTATGGCAGGGCGCTCGCTCGCTGTCCAGATACTGGCAGGGGCGGCCCAGGTAAGCGGCTGTGCCGCTGGGCTGTGCCAGAGCCAAGCGCAGGGCAAGCGGGTTGAGGGGTGTTGGGTCCGATGAAGGTTGGCGAGTGTTGCGCCAGGCGAAGCCGTCGCCTTCCAGGTAGATCGTCAAGACCTCGCTCGTAGCTTGCGGCGCATAGGCTTGCAGTCGGAATATTCCGGCCTGTAGCTGCAGCGCCTGCCAGGATTGCCCTTGCGCCAGATCGGCTGCTTGTTGGCGGCGTTGGTCGGGGCTGGGGAGGGAGGTGCAGGCCGCTAGAAGTGCCGCACCGAGCAATGCTGGGAGATAGCTCAAGCGCATGGATGGATAAGCCCCCCCATCCGAATAGGTACACCGCACAACTTCAGGAAAACCGCAGAGCCGCTGGGCTTTAGCATGTAGGGAGGAGCGTTGTTCCATTTCGTTTATCAATGCTAGGGTCGGTTCAGTATGCCTGTCCGATAAACACAAAGGCCACGATCTATATCGCGGCCTTTGCTCTGCGGCAGAGTATTTAGAACGCCCAGCGTGCTTTAAGCGACGCACCCTGGTTGGTGAAATCACTGCGCACTTCAGCGTCGTAGCGCAGGCTGACTTCGGTACCGCCGGCCAGGGTGTGAGTCAGCCCCAGGCCCGTGCGCGCCAGCCAGGGTTCCATGTCCATGCCCGGTGTCTTGAAGGCTGCACCCGGTGCGCCAGCATAGGTGGAAGTGATTGCGCTGTCCTCGTCGATCACGTCATAGCCGGCACCGATGTTGGCACTGAGTACGGTGGCTTCGCTCAGCGCGTAGTTGAGCTTGCCGTCGATACTGAGCAGCAGTTCCTCGCTGTCGTTGCTGTCTACGTCCAGATTAAGTGCACCTGCGCCCTTCTCGCGATAGGAGTCAGTACCGATCCAGGTGTAGTCGGCGCGGGCCGATGGCACGAAGGTCAACTGCTCGGACAGGCGCATGTTGTGCCCGATACCAATGCCGGCATGAACGTTATAGCCATCGTAATCCGCTGTAGCGGTGGCGTCGGCAAACGGCATATGGCGCTTGCCTTCGCTGCGGTTCTGCCCTGCATCAAGTTGGAAGTTCAGCTCGGTGTCGACGCCCAGGGCATAGCTGCCGTAGCCAATCAGTTGGAAGGTGTCGATTTGCACGCTTTGTGGGGCAACGCGCGAGTCGTTGTCCAGGTCGGTCTGCGCATACGCGAAAGCCAGGCCGAGGCGGGTATTCTCGGATATGGCTGCGTCGGCACCGATAACCAGTCCCTGGGTATCGGCGTCGTAGCCGGAGATACCGTTACGCTGGTCTTGCTCGGTCCAGGAGCCGAAGGTCTTGATCCACAGGTTTCCTTCTGCAACGGCGTCACCTGAGGAGAGACCGCTATTGTTGTCCTGATGCGCCTGAACCACCCGGTTGATGCCAGCCAGGGTACTGCTGGTGGCATTGCTGGCGTTGCCTGCGACGGTGGGTAGCGTAGAGGTGACGGCGTCGGAGACCTCCTGCTCGCTGGTCAGGCCGACGAAGTTGGACGCCAATTCACCCGTCGGATCTGCGCTTAGTACATTGTCGAGCACTTGGGCTGCGCCTTGTGCCGGGCTGTTACCGGTGCTGATAACGCTGTCCAGCACGCTGGCGGCCTTGGTCAGCGTCAAGTCGACGGTATTGCCGTCCTTGATTGCGCCAAAGTTGAACAGCTGGGAGTTATCGCTGACAGCGAAGGTGCCGTCACTGATCAAGTTGTTGGCGCTGAGTACGTTGTTGAGCGTGCTGGCACTGAACTGGTAACCCGGATTGCTTACGTCCACCTCAAGCTTGGCATTGCTGGCCAGGGTGGCGGTGCCGTCGACCACCAGCTTGCCGTAGGTGCTGTCATCGCTCACGCCTATGCGCAAGGCGCCGCTGCTGGTCTGGGTGTAATCGCCGTAAATAGTGCCGGTGACGCCAGCCGCTAGGCTAAGGGTTCCCGCGTTGCTAAAGCCGGTGAAGGCAAAGATGCCGTCGTCCATCGTGCTGGACGTGCTGAGGCCCGCGCCCATCCTGAGTGTGGCACCGTCCTCGATTACAAAGCGGTCGACGCTGATGGCATTTTCATTGCTGAAAACTGCGCCAGACTTGAGGGTGAAGAGACTGTTGCCTGCATCAACGTCGCCCACCAGGCGTGCGGTATTGCCTGTGATGTTGATTGCGGAAATACCACTTAAACTCAGGTCGCTGATTGCGTATTGCACTCCGGAAATGGTGCCACTGTTATTGATGACACCGATAGTGCTGTCATAGACCTGAATGCCCGCCAGGGTGCCATTGATGGTGCCGCTGTTGCTGACTGAGTCGATGGTCGTGCCAGTATCAATACCAATGCCAACACCATCATTACCGATGCCGCTGATGGTGCCGCTGTTGATGATGGTGCCGATGCTCACATCTCCGGTCGCCAGGATACCGGTAGCTCCGGTGATGGTGCCGGCATTGCTGAGGCTATCGAGCGTCACCGTTTGCATCAGCCCATCCAGAGTAATACCGACGAAGGAACCTTCGATGGTGGCGCCTGCCAGGTTGCTAATACTGCTGCCGCTGGCTTGCAGATAAATACCCGATCCGTCCAGGTAATAGGTGCCGTCGGTATTGCGGATTTCCCCGGCATTGCTGATGCTGCCGAAACCGTTATCGCTAAAAACGGCTGACTCACCGGCTGTAGTGATGCTGCCGGATTCAGTCACTGTCAGGCTGTCATTGCCGTACAGGTAGCAACTGTAGGATTCGTCGCTGCTGATGGTGTTATTGCCTGCCCCGCAAATACCTGGGGCAGCCTGGGCTGTTCCAGCTGCCGTCAGAGCAAGGGCCACGCTGGTGAGCAGGCGGGTGCAGCCTCCACGCTTACCACGCGCGCTGGTGTATTCATCGACCACGACGAAGGTACTGCGGGCGTTGCTCCATACGACACGAAATGCTTGATTCATGATTTCCCCTGAGTGGCCAGGCAAGAGCCAGGCGAGCAATGCGACCTGTGCTTGTACGGCAGGGGCGTTCTTCGCGGTGCTCCCTGCGTGCGACTGTCTCATCCAGTATATAGCGGCATTGTGCCGGTATTGTTATCGCATAAGTATTATCTGCGGTCTGACATCAGCATAGACGAGTAGCCAGCAGCAGATGCCGGGCTCAATCGATAAACAGATCCGCAATCAGCGCACCACCCGCTGGATCAAAGCGATAGTGCTCGAACTCGCTGGCACCCTGCTCGCGCAGAATGTCTTCGTCGATCAGTAATCGGCCCGTGATGCTGCGGCCGCTGCTGCTAAGAATGGTGTGGGCGGCATCGGCCATGATGGCGGGGGTGCGTGCGCGCTTGAACGCGTCGCGACTGCCCAGTTCGAACTCGATGGCGGCGGTGGCAATCATGGTTTTCGGCCACAGCGAGTTGACGCTGATGCCGTACTTCTTGAACTCCTCGCTCATACCCAGCGTGAGCATGCTCATACCGTACTTGGTCACGGTGTAGGGACCATGTTGGGCAAACCATTTGCTGTCCATATTCAGCGGTGGCGATAGGTTGAGGATATGGCCATTGCTGCTCTGCTTAAGGAACGGCAGGGCGGCCTGGCTGCAGACCATCACCGCACGGGTGTTGATCTGGAACATCAGGTCGAAACGCTTGGGTTCGAGTTTCTCCACACCGACCAGCTTGATCGCCCCGGCGTTGTTGATTAGCGCGTCGATACCGCCGAAGTGCTCAGCGGCCTGGGCCATGGCCGCTTTTACCGCGTTCTCGTCACGCACATCGACTTGCAAGGCCAGGGCCTTGCCGCCCGCTTCCTGGACCTCGGTAGCCACCGAGTGGATGGTGCCGGGCAGCTTGGCGTGGGGCTCGGCGCTTTTCGCCGCAATCACGATATTGGCCCCCTCACGCGCGGCGCGCAGGGCGATTTCAAGGCCGATGCCGCGGCTGGCGCCGGTGATAAACAGGGTTTTGCCTTGCAGTGACATATGCGTGCTCCGTGTCTTGTTGTTATAGGGGCGTTTGATGGTTCCCACGCTCCGGCGTGGGAACGATCAGCGATTTTTTATGGTTTTTGTAGGAGGGGCCGGGCGGCGATCCGCTTTAGCCGCGACAAGTCGCCAATTAGTCGCGGCTAAAGCCCCTCCCACGGGATTGCGATTAACTTTCGCTGGCTTCGATTTCCACCAGCAACTGGCGGTTCTTCACCTGATCACCGCGGCTGACGCCAATGCGGCGCACCACGCCGTCGATGCTGGCCTTGAGCGGGTGTTCCATCTTCATCGCTTCCAGCACCACCAGCAGCTGGCCTTTGCTGACGCTGGCGCCTTCTTCCACCAGCACCTCGACAATCGCCCCGTCCATTGGTGCCTTGACGCTGCCCGAGCCGGCGCCGGCAGCGCTGCTGACTGGCAGATGGGTGATATCGCTCAGCTGCAGATTGCCGTTATGGCCATACAGCCAGAGGTTTTCGCCGGCCAGGTGATAGGCCAGGCGCTGGCGAATGCCGTCCAGTTCCACGGTGGCCCAGCGGCCGTCGCTGGCCAGCAGTTTGAGGCTGACTTGCTGCTCGCCAATGGTGGCCAGCAGGCTGGGTTGTGGGCCGTCGCCCAGCACGTGTAGCTTTACGTTAAATACCTGTTCGCCCTGCTTAAGCAGAAAGCGCCATGGTGCGCTGCCGGCATTGCGCCAGCCGGAGAGCCCCGGTTGGTGCGCGCGGGCGTTGGCCGATTGCTGAAACAGCAGGGCGGCTGCGGCTGCCAGTTCGCAGGCTTTGGGTGGCTGCGGGCTAAGGCTTGGGTCGCTGGCGAAAAGCTCGGCGATAAAGGCGGTGGTGGCATTGCCGGCGGCAAACTCGGGGTGGCTGAGCAGGTTGGCGAGAAAGCGCTGGTTGCCGTTGACGCCCAGCAGCACGCAATCCTCAACCGCACGCACCAGCTTGCGCCGCGCTTCTTCGCGGGTGGCGCCATAGGCGATGACCTTGGCCAGCATCGGGTCGTAGAACGGCGTGATGGCTTGGCCTTCGACCAGGCCGTGGTCGATGCGAATGCCATCGCGCAGCGCCGGCTCCCAACGTAGGGCAGTGCCGGTTTGCGGCAGGAAATTCTGCGTGGCGTCTTCGGCGTACAGGCGCACTTCCATGGCATGGCCGCTCAGGCGAATCTCGTCCTGTTTAAGCGGCAGCGGCTGGCCCTCGGCTACACGAATCTGCCAGGCGACCAGGTCTTGACCGGTGATCAGTTCGGTGACCGGGTGTTCCACCTGCAGACGGGTGTTCATTTCCAAAAAGAAGAACTCACCGCTCTGATCGAGCAGGAACTCCACGGTGCCGGCCCCCACGTAGTTCACAGAAGCGGCTGCTTTCACCGCCGCCGCGCCCATGGCTTGGCGCAGCTCTGGCGTCATCACTGGACAGGGCGCTTCCTCGACCACCTTCTGGTGGCGGCGCTGCACCGAGCAGTCGCGCTCGCCGAGATACACGATGCTGCCGTGCTGGTCGCCGAATACCTGGATTTCCACATGGCGCGGTTGGATCACCGCACGTTCGAGAATCAGCTCGCCGGAGCCGAAGGCGTTCTGCGCCTCGGAGCGGGCGGTGCGAATCTGCGCCAGCAGCTCGCTGGACTCATGCACCAGACGCATGCCACGGCCACCGCCACCGGCGCTGGCCTTGATCATCAGTGGGTAGCCGATGCGCACAGCCTCGCGGCTCAGGGTCTCGTCGTCCTGGGCTGCGCCCTCAAAACCGGGAATACACGGCACGCCGGCTTCGAGCATGGCGATCTTCGACAGGCGCTTGCTGCCCATCAGGTGGATGGCTTCCACAGTCGGGCCGATAAACACGATGCCGGCAGCCTCACAGGCGCGGGCGAAGTCGGCGTTTTCCGAGAGAAAGCCGTAGCCCGGGTGGATCGCGTCGGCGCCGGTTTTCTGCGCTGCCTTGATAATGTTGTCGATGACGAGATAGGACTGGTTGACCTGGGCCGGGCCGATGCATACGGCTTCATCGGCCTGCTGCACATGGCGGGCGCCGGCGTCGGCCTCGGAATACACGGTTACAGTGCGGTAGCCGAGATCTTGGGCGGTGCGCATCACCCGACAGGCGATTTCCCCGCGGTTGGCGATCAGGATTTTGTTAAAGGCGGGCATCTGTGTGCTCCTGCTTGTCGATCCGGATTGCGTCCGGGCGGCGATTTGCGATCAGGTTGTGTGGGAGGGGGCGGGCGGCGATCCAGCGATACCAGTCGCGGCTAAAGCCCCTCCCACGGTGTTATTCAGCGGCCCACTTTGGCGCACGTTTTTGCATAAAGGCCATGGTGCCCTCGACGCCTTCGCTGCCGGTTACCGCCGCGGCAAACTGTTCGGCGGCGCGGTCCAGCAAAGGTCCGAGTGCTTCGTTTTCTGCGGCCAGCAACAGGGCTTTGGTCTGGGCATTGGCTTGTGGCGCGCATTGGCGCACCTGGCTCAGTACCTGGTGCAAACGGGCGTCGACGGCTTCGCTAGCGGCTTCGCTGAAGTGCACCAGGCCCAGGCGTTCGGCCTCGCTGCCATTGAAGCGGGCGGCGGTAAGGGCCAGGCGACGTGTCTGGGTCAGGCCGATGCGCCGCACCACAAAGGGTGCAATCTGCGCCGGCAGAATGCCCAAGGTGGTTTCCGGCAGGCCGAACTTGGCGTCCTGCTGGCAGATGGCGATATCCGAGACGCAGGCCAGGCCGAAACCGCCGCCGAGCACTGCGCCTTCGAGCACGGCGATCAGCACCTGTGGGGTGTTCTGCGCCTCTTCCAGCAAGCTGCCAAAGGCGCGATTAAGGCTGCGGTAGGCGTCGCCACCGGCCGCTCTGGCACCGGCCATATCCTTGATATCGCCACCGGCGCAGAAATGCCCGCCGGAACCGCGCAGAACAATGGCGCGCACGCGAGGGTCTCCGCGCAGGCTTTCCAGCACCGCGCGCAATTCGCTGACCATGGCCAGGCTCATGGCGTTACGGCTGTCCGGGCGATTGAGGGTGATGTGCAGCACGCCGGCGTCGAGGCTTAGCAGCAGAGTTTCGCAGTTCGGTAGAGCGGCCATGGTCGCGTCCTCAGCCTTTCTTCTTGCCAGGCAGAATGCCCATCAGCTTGCAGATAATGCCCAGCATGATTTCGTCGGCACCGCCGCCGATGCTCACCAGGCGTACGTCGCGGTAGGCACGAGCCACCGGGTTTTCCCACATGTAGCCCATGCCGCCCCAGTACTGCAGGCAGCTGTCGGTGACTTCACGGCCGAGGCGGCCGGCCTTGAGCTTGGCCATCGAGGCCAGGTTGGTGACGTCGCGGCCGCGTACGTACTGCTCGGTGGCCTGGTAGACCAAGGCGCGCAGGCATTCGACTTCGGTCTGCAGCTCGGCCATACGGAAGTGAATGACTTGGTTGTCGATCAGCGGGCTGCCGAAGGTATGCCGCTGCTTGCAGTAGTCGATGGTGGCGTTGATGCAGTGCTCCAGGCCCTTGATCATATTGGCGGCGCCGAACAGGCGTTCTTCCTGGAACTGCAGCATCTGCATCATAAAACCGGCGCCTTCGTGGCCGATGCGGTAGCGCTGCGGCACGCGTACGTTGTCGAAGAACACCTGAGCGGTCTCCGAACTGCGCATGCCGAGTTTGTCGAGGTGCGGGCTGACCGAAATGCCTGGGGTGTTCATCGGCACCATGATCAGCGACTTGTTGACGTGCGGCTTATCGTCCGAGGTATTGGCCAGCAGGCAGATAAAGTCGGCGGATGGCGAGTTGGTGATCCACATCTTGCTGCCGTTGATCACATAGTCGCTGCCGTCTTTCTTGGCCGTGGTCTTTAGCCCGGCCACATCGGAGCCAGCACCCACTTCGGAGACGCCGATGCAGCCAACCATCTCGCCGGCAATCGCTGGTTTGAGAAACTCCTCGCGCAGCTCATCGGAACCGAAGCGCGCCAGAGCCGGGGTGCACATGTCGGTCTGCACGCCGATGGACATCGGGATGCCGCCGCAGATGATGGTGCCGAACTCTTCGGCCGCGACGATCGAGTAGCTGTAGTCCAGGCTCATCCCGCCGAATTTTTCTGGCTTGGAGATGCCCAGCAGGCCGAGGTCGCCGGCTTTTTTGAAGATCTCGTGGATCGGGAAGCGACCGTCTTTTTCCCACTGCTCGACGTGCGGGTTGATTTCCTTGTCGACAAAGTTACGGACCGTGCGGCGCAGCTCTTCGTGTTCTTGGGTGAAGATCATTTCTTATTCTCCGAAGGGTTACAGGCGGGCTACGCCGAAAGTGGTGGTTTTAAGCGGACGAACAGCGGCTTCGGCACAGATATCCAGCAGGTAGCCGAGCAGCTTGCGCGTATCGCGCGGGTCGATCAGGCCGTCGTCCCACAGGCTGGCGGTGCCGTAGAGCGCGGTGGACTGGCTGTCGAGTTTCTGTGCGGTGACGGTTTCCAGCATGTCGAGCATCTTCGGGTCGGCTTCTTTGCCTTCCTTCAGGTGTTTTTCCTCGGTGACGATGCGCAGCACCTTGCCGGCCTGGGCGCCGCCCATTACGGCGGTCTTGCTGTTGGGCCAGGCGAAGATAAAGCGCGGGTCGAGGCCGCGACCGCACATGGCGTAGTTGCCGGCGCCATAGGAACCGCCAACGACGATGGTCAGTTTCGGCACCGTGGCGTTGGCCACCGCCTGGATCATTTTCGAACCGTGTTTGATCACGCCGAGCTGCTCCGACTCGGTGCCGACCATAAAACCAGTGGTGTTGTGGAAGAACAGGATCGGCGTGTTGCTCTGCTCGCACAGCTGAATAAATTGCGCCGCCTTGGCCGCGCCTTGCGGGGTGATCGGGCCGTTGTTGCCGATAAAGCCGCAGGGCTGGCCTTCGATCTGCAGGTGGCCGCAGACGGTCTGGTTGTCGAACTCGTTCTTGAAGTCGAGAAATGCCGAGCCATCGGCGATACGAGCAATGATCTCGCGTACGTCGTAGGGTTTCTTGGCGTCTGCTGGCACCAGGCCGAGCAGTTCCTCGACCGGATACAGCGGCTCGTTGTAGGCCTTGGCTGGGCGCGCCGGCAGTTGCGCGTTCCACGGCAGCATGGCGAGAATCTCGCGGGCGATGCGCACGCCATCGGCGTCGTTTTCCGCCAGGTATTCGGCGGTGCCGGCGACCTGGGCATGCATCTCGGCGCCACCCAGTTGTTCATCGGTGGCAATTTCGCCGGTGGCGGCTTTTAGCAGCGGCGGGCCTGCGAGAAACATCTTGGCCTTGCCGCGTACCACCACCACGTAATCCGACAGCCCTGGCTGATAGGCCCCGCCAGCGGTGCTGGAGCCATGCACCACGGTGATTTGCGGCAAACCCATGGCTGACATGCGCGCTTGGTTGGCAAAACCGCGCGCGCCTTCGACGAATATATCGGCGGCGTAGTTGAGGTTGGCGCCGCCGCTTTCGGTCAGGGCCACTACCGGCAGTTTGTTCTCGAAGGCGATCTGCTGCAGGCGCAGGGTTTTCTTCAGACCGGTGGGGGAGATGGTGCCGCCCTTGATCGCGCTATTGCTGGCAGTGACCAGGCAGCGCACCCCGGCGATATAGCCAATACCGGAAATAATCCCGCCGCCGGCCTGGGTGCCGTCTTTGTCGTCGTGCAGCTTGTAGCCGGCCAGCGACGACAGCTCGAGAAACGGCGCGCCGGGGTCGAGCAACAGGTTCAGGCGTTCACGCGGCAGCAGTTGGCCGCGCTTTTCAAATTTGGCTTTGGCCTCGGCAGCCTTGTTCAGGCAGTTCTGTTCGATCTGGCGAAAGCTGTCGACGGCGGCCAGCATGGCTTCGCGGTTCTTGGCGAAGTCCTTGCCATGCACGTCGATCTCGGAATGGATTACCGGCATGGCGTTACTCCTCGCCCTTGAGTACGTCAGGTACGTAGGCCCGGTGGAAGCCGTTATAGGTCTCGCTGTTTTTCGCCTTGCCCAGGGTCCAGGCGCGGGTGCCCTGGCTCGCGGCGCCGTCGATGCGGATGGTGTTGCCGCTGATGAAATTAGCGCCTGGCGTGAGCAGGAAGACGATGGCGGCGGCCACTTCCGATTCGCTACCAATACGTTGCAGCGGCACGTGATCCTTGAGTGAGCGGATCATGGTTTTCATCGACTCGGGGTAGGTGTCCATGCCGCTGGAGGCGATCCAGCCCGGTGCCACGGCATTCACCCGCACCCCGGCGTGGCCCCACTCGTAGGCGGCGGTCTTGGTGAAGTTCTCCATTCCGGCGCGCGCCGCACCCGAGTGGCCCATCCCCGGCATGCCGCCCCACATATCGGCGAGCATATTGACGATGCTGCCGCCGTGTTTGCTCATGCTCTGCAGATACACTTCCTTGGCGATCAGAAAACCACCGACCAGGTTAGTGCGCACCACGGTCTCGAAGCCTTTCTGGTTGATGCCGATCAGCGGGGCGGGGAACTGGCCGCCAGCGTTGTTGACCAGGTGATGGATCTGCCCGCGCTCGCTGACCAGGGTTTTGACCATGGTCTTGACCGCCTCTTCATCACGGATATCGCAGACCTGAAAACTGGCGCTGCCGCCGTCTTCAATAATTTCGCCGCAGGTGGCTTCGAGTTTTTCCAGCTTGCGTCCGACCAGCACCACATGGGCACCCAGGTTGGCCAGCTCATGGGCAGTGCAACGGCCGATGCCGCTGCCACCACCGGTGACCATAATCGTCTGGCCGCTGAACAGGCCGGGTTTAAAGACCGAGTCGTAGCGCATTGTTATTGTCCTAGTCGCAATCAGGTTTACCGATGGTTCCCACGCTCTGCGTGGGAACCACTCCGGGGCGCTCTGCGTCCCATGCGACGCGGAGCGTGGGAACGATCAAACGCTATAAGGTCGCAGCCAGAGCACTGGGCACCGGTATCGGAAATTCCAGCAGCTGTTGGGCAAAGGCCTTGCCTTGCGGGTCGATGCGCAGCGAGGCGACACCGCCGCCGCCCAGGGCGTTCTCTAGCAAGAAGTTCAGGCTATGGCTGCCCGGTAAATACCAGCGGCTGACCTTGCCGGTTTGCGGGTCGAGTGCGTGCTGCATCCATTCGGCCACGGCACCCTCGGTGAGCGCAGCGGCGATCCAGGCCAAGTACTCGGGCTTTCTGGCCATCACGCCGATATTGCTGTGGTTGCCCTTGTCGCCGGAGCGCGCCACGGCCAGCTTGATCAGCGGTACGCAGGCGCCGGCCTGAGCGCTTGGCCGTGGGGCGGATATATCGGCGGCGATCTGTGCGCTATCCAGTACAGCGATCTGCGGCAGCGTGACCGGTGTGCGTTCGCCGCCTATTTCCACCTCCAGCGCGCAGGCATTTTTGTCCGCCAGAAAGCTAAATAGGCGGATTACCGGGTAAACCGTAGGGCGGCCGCCGACGATGCCGGTCAGACCCGGTGCCATGCCGGTGGCCGCCTGGGCGATCTCGCGGGAGAACAGGATCAGCGCTTCTTTTTTGGCGTGACGCACGGCGATCTTGATCACGATCTCGCGGGTGTCGGTGCGCTGGCCACGGGGGCCATAGGTGGCCTCGGAGCCGAGCAGTTCGATGCTGACTTCCTTGTAAGGCCCCCAGCCGCGCTCGGCGAACATTTCCTCGGTCTTGTTGATGATCGCCTGGCTGACGCGTTGGGCTTTCTTCACCGCATCAAGGCCAGCCATCAGGCAGCTGGCGGTGCAGCGGAAACCATCCGGGTAGGTGGCGCTGACCTTGTATTGATCGGTTGGCGGCAGGCCGCGTGCGCCTTTCAGTTCAACGCGGTTTTCGCCGACTTGGCTGAGTTGCACCTGGGTGAAATCGCAGAGCACATCGGGCAGGTAATAGGCCCGCGGATCGCCGATTTCATAGAGCATCTGCTCGCCCACGGTAAAAGGCGTGACCAAACCGCCGGAACCACCCGGCTTGGTCACGGCAAAGCTGCCATCGGCCGCCACTTCTACCACCGGGAAGCCGATATGTTCGTAGTCCGGCACGCTTTCCCAGTCGGTGAAATTGCCGCCGGTGCACTGCGCGCCGCACTCGATGATATGCCCGGCCAATGCGGCTTGAGCGAGCTGATCGTAGTCGCTCCAACTCCAGCCAAATTCATGCACCAGGGCGGCGCTGACCACCGCGCTGTCGACCACGCGGCCAGTGATCACGATATCGGCGCCGAGCTTGAGTGCTTCGACAATGCCCGGCGCGCCGAGGTAGGCGTTGACCGAGACGCAAAAGGGCGGCAATGGCGCACCGCTGAACATCTCGACTGTGCCGGCCCTGGCCAGCTCACCGAGCTTGGGCTGCAGGTTGTCGCCGTGTAGCACGGCAATTTTCAGATTGACCCCGGCCCGCTCGCAAGCGGCGGCCAGAGCAGCAGCGCAGGCGCTGGGGTTAACCCCACCGGCGTTGCTGATCACGCGGATATTCTTGGCGGCGATAGTGCCCAGCAGCGGCGCGAGAGTTTCCACAAAGTCGGTGGCGTAGCCGGCGTCGGGTTTCTTCATCCGCGCGCCAGCCATGATCGACATGGTCACTTCGGCCAGGTAATCGAATACCAGATAATCCAGTTCAGTGCCCTGCACCAGCTGGGCGGCGGCGGTGCTGGTATCGCCCCAGAAGGCGGAAGCGCAGCCGATGCGTACGGTTTTGGTCATTGTTGTCTGTCCGCTACACCTGAATAATGGGCTGAACATACCAAGCAAGCGCTTGGTTGAAAAGGCCTGGGTGAGCTGTTTTGTGCTGATTTATGCCAAGCGCTTGCTTGGGCAGCCCGCGCAGAATAGATTTCACCAATTACGACAAGTACTTGGGGGCATCTGCTGAGGTCCGGTGGCAGGTAGGGCATGCGCTGTCCCCCAAGCTTTCTAGCGCTGGAGATGAAGTGCGTGGATGATCAACAAGCTCAGGCGGTGATGCAGGAACTGGTGGCCAGGGGGCAGATCACTGACCCTGACAGCGCACGTGGCAAGCTGCTGCAAACCGCCGCGCATCTGTTTCGCAGCAAGGGTTATGAACGCACCACCGTGCGCGACCTGGCCGGCGCCGTGGGTATTCAGTCCGGCAGCATCTTTCATCACTTCAAGAGTAAGGACGAGATCCTGCGCTCGGTGATGGAGGAGACCATTCGTTACAACACCGCGCTGATGCAGGCTTCGCTGGCCGAGGCGAGCGATCTGCGCGGCCGGGTGCTGGCGCTGATCCGCTGCGAGCTGCAGTCGATCATGGGCGGCACGGGTGAGGCCATGGCGGTGCTGGTGTATGAGTGGCGTTCACTGACGCCGGCCAGCCAGGCGGTCATCCTTGAGTTGCGCGATATCTACGAAGGGTTGTGGCTGGAAGTCTTGGAGGAGGCTCGCGCTGCCGGTTTCGTCAAGAGTGATCCTTTTATCCTGCGGCGCTTTCTCACGGGTGCACTGAGCTGGACCAATACCTGGTTCCGTCCCGAGGGGCCTATGGGCTTGGATCAGTTGGCCGAAGAGGCGCTGTTGTTGGTGTTCAAGGAGTCCGCACTCGGTCTTTAACCCACTGCCAGGCGTGGGCGCGTCAGTGAGGGTGGTTCAGCGCGAATCCTGAAAAGCCCTCTGTTCGGTCAGATTTTCCTCAGGTACTGTGGCGCACATACCAATAGGGATGTTGTGTCGTATGCCACCTCCGTTGACATTGATCGCTTGCCTGCTGGGCGCCTGCGCTGTACTGCTGAGTGTGGCTGCTTCTGCCCAGGAGCGGGTCGTGCATGTCGGTGCGGTCTATTTCCCGCCCTATGTGATGAAGACCGAGGACGCACAGCCTCGCTCGCTGCTGCCACAATTGGTCGACGCACTTAACCGAGCTCAGACTGATTTTCGCTTTGTAACGGTACCCACGTCCCTGGCGCGGCGCTTTCGCGACTTTGAAACGGGGCGGATCGACCTGGCGCTATTTGAGAATCCGGCCTGGGGTTGGCAGTCGATGGACTATCGTGACATCGACATGGGGCTTGAGGATGCCGAAGTATTTGTAGCGCGCCAGGAGGCGACGCGTACGCAGACTTATTTCGCTGACTTGGCGGGCAAGCGTCTTGCCCTATATAACGGTTACCACTACGGCTTCGCCAACTTCAATGCCGATCCCAGTTACCTGGCTCGGCATTTCAATGTGGTGCTGACCTATTCCCATGACAGCAACTTGCTGATGGTCCTGCATGGGCGCGCCGATATCGCTTTGGTAACGCGTTCTTATATCGACGACTTTCTCGCACGCTACCCTGAGTACGAAGCGCAGCTGCTGGTTTCCGAGCAAGTGGATCAGCGCTACCAGCATCATGCGCTACTGCGCCCCGAGGCGCCGATAAGCGCGGAGCGTTTCGCTTCGTTGCTGGAGCAGCTTCGGTCGGGTGGGCAATTGCAGGCGATTTTCGGTCGCCAGCACATCAAGGTCAGCCCGGCTGTTTCGCCTTAGCAGGCTGTTGAAAAATTACCTACGTTGCCATCGCTGCGTTAAAAACAGGCCGGGACGCGGCGTCTCAAAATGCTCATTTACAACTCGTAAACTCGCGTGCGAGCCCAGTCCGTTTTTCGCCTGTTTTTGCGGGGCAGCCATCGGTATTGCGCTGGCTGCCTCGCCTACGTTTTTCAACGGCCTGTTAGCCTCTGGCGCAGTCGAGCGCTTAGCGCTCGCGGGCTTCCTGTGCGTCCTTGGCTTCCATCTCGGCCTTGCGTTCGCGTACACGCTTGAGCTGCTCGGCGTCGAGGTCCAGGGGTTTGGCTGTGCGCAAGACGATCAGCAGACCGCCGATTAGCGAGCCGATGACGAGAGTGATCAATAACCAGGCATACCAGGGCATGGCAACGCCCCTTATCCAGAGAGTGGACCTGTACCTTACCGCGCTTGCATGTCGCTTGTCAGGGCTTGCAGACTAGCGCGCGGCGGTCATGCCTCACGCAGCGGATAACTCAATAGCAGCAGGTGCAGCAGATTGACCGCGCCATGCAGCGCGATGGCCAGGCTGATGCGACCGCTGAAGTGAAAGATCAGCCCATAGCCCAGACCGGCAAACCCGGCAACAACAGCGAATGACGGACTGAAGGGTACATGCACGGCGGCGAACAGTAGCGTTGTCAGGCCTATTCCGGGCCAGGCGCCGAGCCAGCCGACCAGACGGGTCTGCAACAGACCACGAAACAGCAGTTCTTCGGCCAGCACGGCCACGCCCAGGTTGACTGCCAACCACAGCCACAACTGCTCAGGCCACTTCGGTTGCCAACCGACCACGCCCAGCACCACTGCTAGCAGCGGCACACCCAGTAAGGTCAGAGTGACTGTCAGCCAGACGTGGGCTGGCAGCGCCTTACGCGGCGGGTGTTGCCCTAGCCACCAGGCCAGCAGCGTGACACCCACCAGCAGCTTGTCCCACGACAGACGCAACGCATAAGGCGGCGCATCGACGCTCAGTTGCCGTGCAGGCCACAGCGGGGTGGCGTTAAAGCCGGGTACGGCGTGCGCAGCCAGGGCGATGCAGGCCAGCAGGCTCAAGAGCGTCCATAAGGCATTGGGCAAGTAACTGTCGGCATACAGCAGCAACGCGCACAGAGCGGCTCCAGCGGCCAGTCCAGGCAGTTGAATAAAGCCCAGGGCAAACCCCGTGGCCAGACAAAGGGCAGGCAGTAGCAGGCGCAAATGCAATGGCATAGCCATCCTTCTTCGTCGAAAACTTGAGGCTTAGGGTGTTGCCGTGGTTGCACGGTCATTACGGGAGAGGCTTGGCCCACCGGCCGACTATTAAACGGCAACCATGGCCTGCAGTGCATTACCCAGGGTTGATGTCGTTTCGCCGCAACGCGCCACATGACGAAATGGTGGAGGCGCCTGTGATGCCTGTCACATGCTGGCAACTTGACGCTGGTTGAATGACGGCTTCCCAACGCACAGGGGGTTGTCCATGACCACTGCCAGCGCTCTAGCGCGCTTGCTCAAGCCGGTTGCGCCGTTATCTGCGCTCATGAGCATTGCCGATGTAGCAGACCGCTTGCTGACGCCTGAACACAAGGCCTTTCTCTCGCTGCCAATCGTCGACGCCGCCGGCAAACCGTTAGGGCTGGTGAGCCGCAGTACGCTGCAAGACATCTTTATGCAGCGCTTTGGCCGCGACCTGCGCGGTCGTCATCCGGTGGAGGAGGTGATGAACCCTGCTCCCTTGGTGGTCAGCCTGGAGACCAACCTGGAAGACGCGGCCAAACAGATTACCGCACAGCTGCAGTATCCGATCACCGAGGACTTTATCCTGGTCGACGCCGAGGGTCTGTACCGCGGCCTGGGCACGGTGCTGGACCTGCTCAAGGCCATGGAAGCGCGCATTGCCCAGCGCAATCAGGTGCTGCGCAAGGCTCTGGTGGACTTGAAGGAGTCGCAGACTCAACTGGTGCAGTCGGAGAAGATGGCTTCTCTCGGGCAGATGGTCGCCGGTGTCGCCCATGAGCTGAACACCCCGCTGGGCTATGTGACGAACAACGTGCAACTGCTGCGTGAACTCAGTGCGCCGCTGTTCGAGCTGGCCGATGCGCAAGCCGCCCTGGGCGACTGCCTGAGCGACCCCGCGTGTGATGAAACGCGCCTGGCCGAGGCCCTGGAAACGGCCGCTGAGGCCCGCGCCAAGGCGGCTCCGGAACTGCTGGTCGAGGACTTTACCCAGTTGTTCAGCGACACCCTTTATGGCCTGGAGCAGATTGCTGAGCTGGTGGTCGGGCTCAAGGATTTCGCCCGCCTGGACCGCGCCATGAGCGAAGAAGTCGATCTCAACGAGTGCATTCGCAGTGCCCTGGTAATCGCCCGCAACGGCATCAAGGACAAGGCCGAAACCATTCTGCAACTTGGCGACTTGCCGCGTATTCCCTGTGCGCCATCGCAGATCAACCAGGTGCTGCTCAACCTGCTTAACAATGCGGCCCAGGCCATCGAGGGTTTCGGCCAGATCGTGGTGAAAACCTGGGCCGATGAGAGTGCCGTATTCATTTCCGTGCGTGATACCGGGCGCGGCATGACCGCCGAGGTGCTGGCGCGGATTTTCGATCCATTTTTCACCACCAAACCCGTAGGCGAGGGCACCGGCTTGGGGCTTTCGATCAGCTACAAAATCATTCAGGACCACGGCGGGCAGATTCGCGCAGTGTCCGAGCCTGGGCGCGGTACGCGCTTTCTGATCCGCCTGCCGCGCCCACAGGCGCTGCCACTACAACGGAGTGCCTGATATGAGCGAGCCCATTCGTATTTTGTTCGTCGACGATGAAGAACGCATTTTGCGCAGCCTGGCCCTGCAGTTTCGCCGCGATTATCAGGTGCTGACCGAAAGCGATCCGCGTCGGGCCTTGCAGCGCCTGAAAAGCGAGCCGGTGCATATCATCGTCAGCGACCAGCGCATGCCGCAGATGAGTGGCGCCGAGCTGCTCGCCCAGGCGCAGCAGATCGCTCCCGATACCTTGCGGATTCTGCTGACCGGCTACAGCGATCTGGATGCTGCCGTGGAGGCGCTCAACAGTGGCGGCATCTTCCGCTACCTGACCAAGCCCTGGGACCAGCAGGAAATGGCCTTTACCCTGCGTCAGGCGGCGCAGATCGCCGCGCGCCAGTTACAGGTGACGAGCGCACCAGTAGTGCTCTCGCAGGACGCGCTTAGCGTGCTGTTGCTGGATGAGGAGGCGCCGACCTTCGACGTGGTGTCCGGGTTTTGTGCGGCTCACGGTCATCGCTTGCTGCGCGCGCAATCCCTGAACGAGGCGGTGGCACTGCTCAACAGCCAGCCGGTCGATCTGTTGGTCAGTGATCTGCAGGTGGCGGGTGAAGACGTCGGCCCATTGCTGAAAAGCCTGGCTCAAGCCCATCCGCGCTTGCTTAGCTTGGTGGTTACGCCGTTCAGCGATACACAGTCGCTGCTCAAGTTGATCAACGAGGCACAGATTTTCCGCTATCTGCCTAAGCCGATCCGCCGTGGCCTGTTTGAAAAGGGCCTGCAGGCGGCTGTCGAGCAGGCGCAGCTATGGCGTTCACAACCGGCACAGGTGGTGACCCGTCTGGCCCAGCCGCCCCGTGACGAGCATGACCGCGAGAAGGTTGGCAGCCTGATGGGCATGTTGGGGCGTCTGCGCGAGCGCCTGACGGCCTGAGTGGCGGCGTAGGCGCGGTCAAGCCCGCGCCTGTTGCTGCTAGCGGCGAACCTGCTTGAGGGTTTCCGCGATCAGGAACGCCAGTTCCAGGGACTGGTCGGCATTCATCCGTGGGTCGCAGTGGGTGTGGTAACGGTCCGACAGCCCAGCTTCAGTGATCGGTCGCGCGCCGCCGATACATTCGGTGACGTTCTGTCCGGTCATTTCTATATGGATACCGCCGGCGTAGCTGCCCTCGGCCTGGTGCACGGCGAAGAACTGCTTCACCTCAGCGAGAATCTGCGCAAAGTCGCGGGTCTTGTAGCCGCTTGAGGCCTTGATGGTGTTGCCGTGCATCGGGTCACTGCTCCACAGTACCTGGCGGCCTTCGCGTTGCACGGTGCGAATCAGGCGCGGCAGGCCCGCTTCGACCTTATCCGCGCCCATGCGCACGATCAGGTTGAGGCGGCCGGGGTCGTTGTCCGGGTTGAGGATGTCGATCAGGCGGATCAGGTCCTCATCGGTCATGCTCGGGCCTACCTTGACCCCGATCGGGTTGCCTACGCCGCGCAGAAACTCGACATGGGCGCCGTCGACCTGGCGGGTGCGGTCGCCGATCCACAGCATGTGCGCCGAACAGGCATAGTCGCCGCCGGTGAGGCTGTCGCGGCGTACGAAGGCCTCTTCATAGTTCAGCAACAGCGCTTCGTGGGCGGTGAAAAAGCTGGTCTCGCGTACCTGAGCCGCGCCGTCCATGCCACAGGCGCGCATAAACGTCAGGGTTTCGTCGATGCGGTCGGCCAGTTGGTTGTACTTCTCGCCCAGGGCTGAGTGCTCGATGAACTCCAGGTTCCATTTGTGCACCTGATGCAGGTCGGCAAAGCCTCCCTGGGCAAAGGCACGCAGCAGGTTGAGGCTGGCGGTGGACTGATGGTACGCCTGCAGCAGGCGCTCCGGGTCCGGTACGCGGCTGGCGGCATCGAAGCCGATGCCGTTGACGATATCGCCACGGTAGGCCGGCAGGGTCACGCCGTCGATGGTTTCATCGTTGGCCGAGCGCGGCTTGGCGAACTGCCCGGCCATACGTCCGACTTTCACCACCGGGCAGCCGGCGGCAAAGGTCATGACGATGGCCATCTGCAGCAGTACTTTGAAGGTGTCGCGGATTTTCGCGGCGCTGAACTCGGCGAAGCTCTCGGCGCAATCGCCGCCCTGCAAAAGAAACGCGCGCCCCTGGGTCACTTCGGCAAACTGGCGACGCAGCTCACGTGCTTCGCCGGCAAATACCAACGGCGGGTAACCGGCCAGGGTCTGCTCGACGCGTGCCAACTGGGCGGCATCAGGGTAATGCGGCTGCTGGATGATGGGCTTGCTTCTCCAGCTTGCAGGGCTCCAGGGTTGCGACATGTCGGTTCTCTATCGGGGCAGCAGGTGATCGGTGGGGCATGGTAACCGATCACTGCCGGGCTTCAAGCCGATGGCGCTGATAGACCGGGTGTATAGCTGCTCTGGCGAGGTAATTAGCGCGTGACCCAACCCCGTCCCTTGACTGACAATCGTGGCTTTCCCGGCATGAGGCCAGGATGGATTTTTGGTTGGAGACCCTGTAATGCCTGGTTTGCCCCCGGTGGAAGAAATGGCTGACGAAGTCGTACTTGCTGAGCTGCGCGATGCCTTCGGCGTGATCCGCGTGGTGGAGATCGGTGACTATCGCTTCCTTGAGTTCGGCGACTCCATTGAGCAGAGCTGCGTGTTCACCGCCGACCCGAGTTGGCTGGAGTACGACTACACTCGCGCCATGCTAATCGGGGCGCTGTGCCACGAGGCCCCTGAAAGCGCGCTGTTCCTCGGCCTCGGGGCTGGCAACCTGACCCAGGCCTGCCTGCGCTTTCTCGATCTGGACGATGTCGAGACCATTGAATTGCGTGCTGATGTGCCACGCCTGGCCATGGAATTTCTGGGGCTGGACGATGATCCGCGTCTGACCATCCGAATCGGTGACGCCGTCGAGTTGTTGCCCAGCGCGGAGAAGACCGATCTATTGTTTGTTGACCTCTACACCGACCATGGCCCCGGCGTCGGCCACTTGGCCTGGCGTTTTCTCGAGGCTTGCCAGCAACAGCTCAATCCCGGCGGCTGGCTGGTCATCAACCAGTGGGCCGGTAATGACGGCAAACCACTGGGCGCACCGCTGTTGCGCGGGTTGTATCACCGTCACTACTGGGAATGCCCGGTCAAGGAAGGCAACGTGGTGCTGCTGGTGCCGGCTGATCTGGAGCAAACGCTCGATATGGACGGCCTGCGCGCCCGCGCCGAGGCCCTGGCTCCGCGCCTGGGCTACTCACT
Source organism: Gammaproteobacteria bacterium (assembly GCA_018826895.1). Taxonomy (GTDB): domain Bacteria; phylum Pseudomonadota; class Gammaproteobacteria; order Pseudomonadales; family Pseudomonadaceae; genus Aquipseudomonas. The sequence goes on along the minus strand of JAHJYA010000067.1, from coordinate 14,934 downwards.
GCTGCCGCTGATCAACGCGCTACGTCCGGCCACCTAGCTGTGTGTGCTTAACAGCCTTTGAAATCGCCCGGGCGCCGTTCGAGCATGGCGCGTACACCTTCGCGAGCATCGTCGCTGTCCATCAGGCGCACGACCGTCTCGTGCAGTTGCGCCGCAGCCGCTGCTTCGCCCTGGGTCACCGCCAGGCGGGCAGAGGCGAGGGTCGCCGCCACACCGAGCGGTGCCTGCGCGGCAATCCGCTCGGCCAGGCACAGCGCGCGGGGCATCAATTCTTCACTGGCCAGCACTTCCTGCACCAGGTTGAGCCGATAGGCTTCATGGGCGTCGAACTCATCGCCGGTGAGCAGCCAGCGCATGGCGTTTCCCCAGCCGGCCGCCTGGTGCATGCGTAGCGTGGCGCCGCCGAATGGGAAGATCCCCCGCTGCACTTCCATCTGCGCAAAGCGCGTGTTGCTGGCGCAGAGGTTGATGTCCGAAGCCAGCATCAATTCGATGCCGATGGTGTAGCAGTAGCCTTTAGCTGCAACTATTACCGGTTTGCTGACCCGTGGGCCGCCGAATACGCCCCATGGATCGCAGCCACCCTCGGGGATTTGCCAGCCGGCGGCGAATTGCGCGGCGACATTGGCCAGATCGAGCCCGGCGGTGAAATGCTCGCCATGGGCGAACACCAAGGCCACGCGGGCCTGGGAGTCGCGTTCGAATTCGCCGTAAGCGCGGCACAGGTCATCGAGCAGGGCCAGGTCAAACGCGTTGCGCTTGGCTGTGCGGTCCAGGCCGATCAGCATGATGGCGCCTCGTTTTTCACGGCTGACGCGGCCCTGGATGGTCTGATTCATTGCAGGAGTCCTTCGGCGAGTTGAGCAGTTGCACGGGTATAGACCATCCGGTGAGTCTGGCCAAGGGCATCGCCTGATTTTTCCCGGGCAGGTTCTGTGTTCATGCTGGCGCGCGCTGTAACATGCAAAAAACCAGCACAGCTGTCAGGTTTTCCGGTATAGTGCGCGCCGGTCAATTCATGGCCACGTTCAGGTTGCACAACTCGCCCGGAGGTTGACTTCGGCAGTCAGTTCGCTTTGCGAACTACCCTTGACGATTCATTTATCACACGTTTTCGCAAATCCCCGCCTACAGGGCTGCCAGGGTGACTTTCGGGTCGTACACGGCATGCGCAGCTTTGGAACATGGGTCTTTGCGGATGCACTAGAGGCAGACCCATGACCCAGGAAATTGGTGGCTTCGCCGCACTCAATCTCAACCCCAATGTTCTCGCTGCTGTCATCGCCACCGGCTATGAAGAGCCTTCGGCTATTCAAGTACAAGCGATTCCAGTGATTCTCGCCGGCCACGATATGATCGGCCAGGCGCAGACCGGTACCGGCAAAACTGCAGCTTTCGCCCTGCCAATTCTCAGCCGCATCGACCCGGCCAAGCGCCAGCCGCAAGCGCTGATCCTCGCGCCGACCCGCGAGCTGGCACTGCAGGTTGCCACCGCCTTTGAAACCTACGCCAAGCAAATGCCGGGCGTAAATGTCATCGCCGTTTACGGTGGCGCACCGATGGGCCCGCAGCTCAAAGCCATCCGCAATGGCGCACAGATCGTCGTGGCCACCCCGGGCCGTCTGGTTGACCACCTGCGTCGCGACGAAAAAGTGCTGTCGACCATCCAGCACCTGGTGCTCGACGAAGCGGACGAAATGCTCAAGCTGGGCTTTATGGACGACCTCGAAGTGATCTTCAAGGCCATGCCGGAAAGCCGCCAGACCGTGCTGTTCTCCGCCACACTGCCGCACTCGATCCGCGCCATTGCTGAAAAGCACCTGCGTGACCCCAAGCACGTCAAGATCGAAACCAAGACCCAGACCGTGACTGCCATTGAGCAGGCGCACCTGATGGTCCACGCCGACCAGAAGCACGCTGCCGTTCTGCGCCTGCTGGAAGTCGAGGAATTCGACGCACTGATCGGTTTCGTACGCACCAAACAAGCCACCCTGGACCTGGCCGCTGCGCTGGAAGCCAAGGGTTACAAGGCTGCCGCGCTGAACGGTGACATCGCGCAGAATCAGCGCGAGCGTGTCATCGACTCGCTCAAAGATGGTCGTCTGGACATCGTTATCGCCACCGACGTTGCCGCCCGTGGTCTCGACGTACCGCGTATCACCCACGTGATGAACGTGGACATGCCCTACGATCCGGAATCCTACGTGCACCGTATTGGCCGTACCGGCCGTGCGGGTCGTACCGGTCGTGCGCTGCTGCTGGTCACCCCGCGTGAGCGCCGCATGCTGCAGGTGATCGAGCGTGTTACCGGGCAGAAAGTGGGTGAGGTCAAGCTGCCGAACGCCCAGCAAGTGCTCGATGCACGCATCAAGAAACTGACCAACAGCCTGGCACCGCTGGTAGCGGACGCCGAAGCCAGCCATGGTGAGCTGCTGGATCGTCTGACCGCCGATATCGGCTGCAGCCCGCGTGCCCTGGCCGCAGCCCTGCTGCGCAAGGCCACCAATGGCCAGGCCCTGACCCTGGCTGAAGTTGAGCGCGATCAGCCGCTGGTACCGAGCAGCACTGGCACCCGTGAACGCAGCGAGCGCAGCGATCGGGGCGAGCGTCCTGAGCGTGATGGCAGCCGCGAGCGTCGTGCGCCAGTGCCGCTGGCCGAAGGCCGTGCCCGTTGCCGTACTGCGCTGGGTGCGCGTGACGGTATCGCCGCGAAGAACCTGCTGGGCGCGATCCTCAATGAGGGCGGTCTGGTCCGCGAAGCCATCGGCCGTATCCAGGTGCGCGAGAGCTTCAGCCTGGTCGAGCTGCCGGAAGAAGGCCTCGAGCGTCTGCTGACTAAGCTGAAAGACACCCGCGTAGGTGGCAAGCCCCTGAAGCTGCGTCGTTATCGCGAAGATTGATGCTTCGCTGAATAAAGGAGCCCCGCCACGTGCGGGGCTTTTTTATGCCTGTTGTTTGGCGAGCGCCAGACTCAGGCGAAGCTGTAGATGTCCATGCCCAGTGCGCCATAGGTGAAGCCGCCATGCTCCATCTGAAAGGCACCGCCGGCGCCCCGGGCGAAGAACAGGGGTAGCAGGTGTTCGTCGCTGGGGTGGTTGCGCTGAGCAAAGGGCGCTTGCTGCCGGTAGTCGTGAAGGCGCGATTCATCATCGCTGGCCAGTGCTTCGACAATCCAGTCGCGAAACGCCTGGGCCCAGGGCTGGATGCTGTGTGGGCCTGCCTGCCAGTCGAGCTCGCCGAGGTTGTGGGTGATGCTGCCGGAGCCGATCAGCAGCACGCCTTGCGCACGCAGGGTCGCCAGAGCGCGGCCAATGCGGGTTTGCAGGGCAGGGCCGTGGCGGCTGGGCAGAGAAATCTGTACGACCGGGATATCGGCCTGGGGATAGAGCAGCGACAGTGGCACCCAGGTGCCGTGGTCAAAGGGGCGTTCGCTGTCGGCCTGTGCTTCCAGTCCCGCATCAGCGAGCAGGGCCATGACTGTTCGCGCCAATACTGGGTCGCCTGGCGCGGGATATTCGACGCTGTACAGCGCAGGGGGGAAGCCTCTGAAGTCATGCCAGGTTTGTGGCCGTGCGCCGGTGCTGACGCGCAGAGCCTGGCTTTCCCAGTGTGCTGAGACAATCACGATGGCTGTGGGCCGCGGCATACGACTGGCCAGTTGCGCGAGAGCTGGGCCGCTGGCGCCAGGTTCAAGGGCCAGCATGGGTGAACCATGGGAAATGAAAAGGCTGGGTAGCATGGGAGGCTCCTGATCGATGGGCCATCTTTGATCAGGGCACGCAGGGGATCAAACAGGGAAATTCGAGCGCAGTAATCGACTTTCTCGATCAGTCGATCGTACAGGCAAAAGAAAGGCGACCCGCAGGTCGCCTTATCCAGGTGGTGCTGAGTATCAGCCGCGCTGACGCAGGGCTTCGATACGGTCTTCCAGTGGCGGGTGGGTCATCAGCAGCCCAGCCAGGCCGTTTTTCAGGCCGCCATTGATGCCGAAGGCCGTCAGGCTGGAAGGCATCTCAACGGGAACCCCTTGCTCAGCACGCAGGCGTTGCAGGGCGGCGATCATCGCGCCTGTACCCGCCAGGCGAGCACCGGCTTCGTCGGCCTTGAACTCGCGTTTACGCGAGAACCACATGACGATAATGCTGGCCAGGATACCGAGGACCAGTTCAGCGAAGATGGTCGCCACGAAATAGCCGATACCCGGGCCGTCTTCGTTTTTGAGGATGACCTTGTCGACGAAGTTGCCGAAGATCCGCGCGAAGAACATCACGAAGGTGTTCACCACGCCCTGGATCAGTGCCAGGGTGACCATGTCGCCGTTGGCCACGTGGCCAATCTCGTGTGCCAGTACCGCACGCACTTCGTCAGGCGAGAAGCGTTCCAGCAGCCCTTGGCTGACGGCAACCAGGGCGTCGTTCTTGTTCCAGCCGGTGGCGAAGGCATTCGACTCATAGGCCGGGAAGATGCCGACTTCCGGCATCTTGATACCGGCTTCGCGCGACAGCTCCTCGACGGTCTGCAGCAGCCACTGCTCATGGCGCGTGCGCGGCTGGGTGATGATTTCGGTCTTGGTGCTCATCTTCGCCATCCACTTGGACAGGAACAGTGAGATGAGCGAACCGGCAAAGCCGAATACGGCACAGAAAACCAACAGGCTTCCGTAGTTCTGGCCGGTAAAGCGATCCACCCCCAACAACTTGAGGGTGATACTGGCGATGATCAACACCGCCATGTTGGTAGCCAGGAACAGCAAAATGCGCATCATGGTGTGAAACGACTCCTCAAAGGGATAGATGTGTTCAATATGCCGGCTATATAAGGGCCGGCACCCCGGCGCTTCAACCTAGGGACTATTTCAAACTATGTCGCTGCCGGTCTGCGTGGGCTGCAGGTGGGATATTTGTGCCGTGCCATGCTCATGGGCGCTCAGTCATCGACATCATCGGCCTGTTGTTTGGTTGCGGCCGGTTTGGGTTCGCTCAGGTTGCTTGCGAACAGTAGGCGGGTAAGGCGGGCGATACGTTCACTGTGGTGCTGCGCCAAGGCGTCACGCAGTTGAAAAGCCAGCGTGCTCTGCACGCGACGTACGCTCGGTGGCAGTGCCTCGCCGTCGGGTAGCGCATGAAGTGTGCTGAGGCTCAAGCGCAGAAAGCCTTTTTCGCTGAGCACGGCCTGGTCGAGGGCGTCATAGGCGATGGTGCTTTCGAAACGCAGGTAGCCTTCCTCGGCCAGCCACAGCAGAGTGCCGAGGCAGGCTTGGTGGCGTTTGCTCGGTAGGCCGAACTCGTCCGGCTCTTCGCGGCCGATCAGGTCTTCGACATACAGATCGATACGTCGCGGAAAGGCCTGGTACAGCGCCAGCAGGCCCGCCGCGGCGTCCTTGTAGAAGTCGTCGATATGCAGGTCCATCAGAGGCGCGCCACCAGCGCGGTGGGCAGCAGTGGCAGTAGGCGGCCAAGGATCGCCCAGGGCCAGCCCGGTACGTAAGCCAGTGCGCGTTTACGGTCGATATGCCGGGCAATCAGGCGTGCGCCTCGCTCGACTGGAATCAGGAAGGGCCGGCTACGCAGACTGGCATTGAGTGGGGTGTCGATATATCCCGGCAGAATCAGGCTGGTCGCCAGGGTTGTGCGGTGCAGTTCGGCACGCAGCGCTTCCATGTAGCGGATCAGCCCGGCCTTGCTTGCCGAGTAGGCGGCGTTGCGCGGCAGGCCGCGCTGCCCAGCGACCGAGGCGATGGCGACCAGGTGGCCGTGGCCTTGCTCGCGAAACAGCGTGCAGGCCGCTTCCAGGCAGGCGATGGTGCCCAGCAGATTGGTTTCCAGGGTCAGCTTGTCGCGCTCGAACTGGCCTTCGCTGCCGCTGCGCCCGCCCTGGGCGATGCCGGCATTGGCGATGATGCCGTCGAGGCCGCCGAGGGCGTGCGCGGCCAGGCCGACGACGTCTTTGCAGGCCGCGTAGTCGGTGACATCCAGCGGCAAAACAATAGCCTGACGGCCGTGGCGCTCACGCAGGCTATGGGCCAGGTTGTGCAGCACGTCTTCGCGCCGCGCCGCCAGGGCCAGGTCGAAACCCTGGGCGGCGAGGGCGTGGGCCAGGGCTTCGCCAATGCCGGAGCTGGCGCCGGTGAGCAAGTAGCGAGGGGCCGCAGGCATGGCGCGCTCCGTTTATTGCCGATAGGTTTTCAGGAAGTTGCCGATGCGCCCGATGGCCATCTCCAGCTCATCCACGCGCGGCAGGGTGACCACGCGGAAGTGATCCGGCCACGGCCAGTTGAAGGCGGTGCCCTGGACGATCAGCAGTTTTTCCGAGAGCAGCAGGTCGAGGACGAATTTCTCGTCGTTATGGATCGGGCAAACCTTGGGGTCGATCTTCGGGAAGGCATAGAGTGCACCCATCGGTTTTACGCAGCTGACGCCCGGGATGTCGTTGAGCAGCTCCCAGGTGCGGTTGCGCTGCTCCAGCAGGCGGCCTTGCGGCAGCACCAGGTCATTGATGCTCTGGTAGCCGCCCAGGGCGGTCTGGATCGCATGCTGGCTCGGTACGTTGGCGCACAGGCGCATGTTGGCGAGGATGTCGATACCTTCGATATAGCTCTGCGCTCGGTGCTTGGGGCCAGAAATTGCCACCCAGCCTGAACGGAAACCCGCCACGCGGTAGCTCTTGGACAGGCCATTGAAGGTCAGGCAGAGCACGTCCGGGGCCAGGGAGGCGGTGCAGATGTGCTGGGCCTCGTCATAGAGAATCTTGTCGTAGATTTCGTCGGAGAACACCACCAGGTTGTGCTGGCGGGCGAGCTCGACGATGTCCTGCAACACCTCGCGCGAGTACACCGCGCCGGTTGGGTTATTCGGGTTGATCAGCACCAGGGCCTTGGTATTCGGCGTGATCTTGGCGCGCATATCGGCGATATCGGGGAACCAGCCGGCCTGCTCGTCACACAGGTAGTGCACCGGCTTGCCGCCGGACAGCGCCACGGCCGCAGTCCACAGCGGGTAGTCGGGCGCCGGGATCAACACCTCATCGCCGTTATTGAGCAGCGCCTGCATGGCCATCACGATCAGTTCGGACACGCCGTTGCCCAGATAGATGTCCTCAATGCCGACACCTTCAACCTGCTTTTGCTGGTAGTACTGCATCACCGCTTTACGGGCGCTGAACAGACCCTTGGAGTCGCTGTAGCCTTGGGCCGTGGGCAGGTTGCGAATAACGTCCTGGAGAATTTCTTCGGGGGCCTCGAAACCAAACGGCGCCGGGTTGCCGATATTCAGCTTGAGGATGCGCTGACCTTCCTCTTCGAGACGTTTGGCGTGCTTGAGCACCGGCCCACGGATGTCGTAGCAGACATTGGCGAGCTTGTTCGATTTGCTGAACTGCATGTGGGGTTCCCGAGAGGTGAGGCGCTGTTGAACAACCTTGTAAAAGACTCGATCGCTTGAGCCTTGGCAGGGTGTAACGCCGGTGACAGACTGGCGTCGAATGATACGTCGCAGCCTGACCTTGGCAAAGATGCCGGCCGGGCTTTTTTGCGGTGTGCCCAACAAGGTGTGCGCGTGTGCGGCGTCAACAATCGCTTCGGCGATTCTTCAATTGAGGAGTATGTGTCGTGGATAAGCTCGAGAAACCTCTGGATGCCTGGCGCGAAGAGCTGTCGGACACTCAGTTTCATGTGTGTCGCCTGGGTGGCACCGAACGCGCTTTCACCGGCGAATACCATGACAGCAAAACCCCAGGCATTTACCACTGCGCCTGTTGCGGCGAGGCCTTGTTCGATTCGGATGCCAAGTTCGATTCTGGCAGCGGTTGGCCCAGCTACTTTCAGCCGCTGGGCAAGGATGTCATCACCAGCGTCGACGACTTCAGCCACGGCATGCACCGCATCGAGGTCAAATGCGGGCGCTGCGACGCGCACCTGGGGCACGTGTTCCCTGACGGTCCGGCGCCGACGGGCCTGCGTTACTGCATCAACTCGGTGTCGCTAAAGCTGGTGCCGCGCAGCTAGCTGTGTGTGGCAGGTTCGGTCTATGGCTCGCCATCAGCGGGCCTTATTTTTCCAAATATAAATAGTGTGCAATTCAATTGTGCACTATTTTGGTTGCCTCATTTCTGTAGGGTTTCGCCATGACCGATAAATTATTTGATATCCCGCTGACCACCATCAAAGGCGAGCAGACCACGCTCGCCGATTTCGCCGGCAAGGCCGTGCTGGTGGTCAATACCGCCAGCAAGTGTGGGTTCACCCCGCAGTACAAGGGGCTTGAGAGTCTCTGGCAGCAATACAAGGATCGTGGTCTGGTTGTACTGGGTTTCCCTTGTAATCAGTTCGGCAAGCAGGAGCCGGGCAATGAAGGGGCTATTTCCGAGTTCTGCGAGTTGAATTTCGGCGTCACCTTTCCACTGTTCAAGAAGGTTGATGTCAACGGCGCGGCGGCTCATCCGCTGTTCGTACAGGTCAAGAAGCGCGCCCCGGGTCTGTTGGGGAGTCAGGGCATCAAATGGAATTTCACCAAGTTCCTGATCAGTGCCGACGGCAGCCAGGTCAAGCGTTTCGCCCCGACCACCAAGCCGGAAGACCTGACTGCCGAGATCGAAGCCCTGCTCAAATGAGTGATTTCGATGCATCCCTGCAGTTGGACAACCAGCTGTGTTTCAAGCTGTATGCCGCCTCGCGGGCCGTTATTCGCGGTTATAAGCCGATGCTCGAAGCGCTTGGCCTGACCTACCCGCAGTACTTGGTGATGCTGGTGCTCTGGGAGTGGCAGGGCAGCCCGCCGGCGCAACCTACGGTCAAGGCCCTGGGCGCGCGGCTGCAGCTCGATTCAGGCACGCTGACCCCCTTGCTCAAGCGCCTGCAGCAACTTGGCCTATTGCGGCGTCAGCGCGGTGCTGTGGATGAGCGCGAGGTGCACCTGGGCCTGAGTGAGGCGGGCCAGGCCTTGCAGGCTCGGGTCGCACCGCTCAAGCACGCTCTGCTGTGTCAGCATGGTGTCGATACGCAGGAGTTGAACCGCTTACGCTTGCAACTGGGCGAGCTGCTGGATCGCCTGAACCCGGTCAATAATTAGAACCTCTGTGTTCAGTCATCAGTGGCAGGCAGCCATTGATTCAGCAGGCTGGCCAACTCGTCGCGGCGAAAGGGTTTGGCCAGGTAATCGTTCATGCCCGCGGCGCGACAGCGTTCGCGTTCGTCCGGCAGGGCATTGGCCGTCAACGCGATGATCGGTAAATCCGCGTAGCGGACGTCCTGGCGGATGCGCCGACTGGCCTCGTAGCCGTCCATAACGGGCATATTGCAGTCCATCAGCACCAGGTCCACGGTCTCGCGGGTGAGCATATCGAGGGCTTCGGCGCCCTGGTTAGCCAGCAGGACGTCGTGCCCGAGTTTGCTCAGCATGCCCTTGGCAACCAGTTGATTGACCGCATTGTCCTCGACCAGCAGCACACGGCGGCGCGTGCTGTTCTGGGTTGCCGCGGGGCTGCTGCTGGCCGCCGCAAGCGGTTGTTGCGCCAGCCGGCGTTGCAGCACTTGCAGCAGGGAGTGGCGCGACAGTGGGTGAGGCAATTGCTCAAGCGGCGCCAACGCACGCGCTTCTGCAGCCGGCAGAAAGCTGCCGTAGCGGGTGACCAACAGAATGGGTACCGGGTTGCTGCTGCGCAAGGTCGGGAGACATTCCGGGCAGTCGCTGATCAATAGGTCGACGCTTAAGCCGGCCAGGCTGGCGTCGGTATCCAGTCGTTGATACGCCAGACCCCAGGCTGGCAGTGTCTGCTCGAGTACCGCGGCCAGGCCGGAGCGGCTGGACGTCAGTGCGACCACGCGACCCTTGAGGTGCGGCACGCTTGCTGGGCCATCCTGGCTGTGCAGCGGCAGACTGGCTGTAAAGCAACTGCCGAAACCCTCCTGGCTGCTGACTTCCAGCTTCCCGTGCATTGCCTCGCATAACCGACGAGTCAGGGCCAGGCCTAGCCCTGTGCCGCCGAATTGCCGGGCGATGCCCGCACCGCCTTGGGCGAAGGGTTGGAAAATACGATTGATTGCCGCCTCGGCAATGCCGATACCCGTGTCGCGCACATGGATAGCTACGCCTTCGGCAGTGCGTTCGACCTGGACGTCGACCCGGCCGAAACGGGTGAATTTCAAGGCATTGGATAACAGGTTGCTGACAATCTGGCGCACCCGCGTCGGGTCACCGACTAACTGGACAGGCAATTGCGGGTCGATCAGGCAGGTCAACTCGACGCCAGGAGAGGCGTTCTGCGAGAGCAGGCTGGCGGTGTCTTCGACCAGGTTGCCCAGGTTGAAGGGAATCTGTTCGAGCTCCAGTTGGCCGGCTTCGAACTTGGACAGGTCGAGAATATCGTTGAGCAGTTCGACCAGTACCGTGCCCGAGTCATGGGCGATCGACAGTTGCTGGCGCTGCTCGCTGTTCAGTGGGCCATCCAGGGACAGCGCGAGCATGCCGAGCAGGCCATTGAGCGGGGTACGGATCTCGTGGCTCATGTTGGCCAGAAAGGCCGAGCGCGCCTGGGCCATGTCCAGGGCCTGGCGGCGTGCGGATTCCAGCTCGTGGTTCGATTCGATCAAGCGCTGGTTGGTGGCGCTGAGTTCGTTGGTGCGCGCTGACACGATGTTTTCCAGCTCGCTCAGGTATTGGGTCAGGCGGTCTTCGGCGCCACGGCGCTGCTCGATTTCCGTACTGATGCTGTCCAGGTGCTGATTGGTAACCTGTACCAGGATGCCGATTTCGTCGTGCTCATGGCCGGGCGGGCAGGGCAGGCGTGTGCGGTCGGGGCTGCTCAAGTCGCGCTCGCTGAGCGCGCGAATGACCTGGACCAGCGGTTTGGTCAGCATGAAATAGAACAGCACCAGCAGAATCAGCGACAACAGCAGGCTGCGGGCGAAGCCGGTGGCCAGGGTGAGCAGGGCGCGGTTGAGGAAGTGGCTGCCGAATGCGTAGGTGTCTACTTCCAGTTTGAGAAAACCCAAGGCTTCACCAGGGGCATGGCTGATGGCGAGAGGTGTCGCAAAGTGCCGGCGCGAGCCGAACAGTGAATCGCTGAACACCCGGTAGCGGCTTTCCAGGGCCGGGCGGCTGACACTGGCCAGGGGCCGGTCGGCCGTATCGACGAGGGCGGCACTGATCACGGCCGGCGAGCGCAGCAGGCCCATGACCAGTTCCTGGGCCAGTTCGGCGTCGATGTTATAGGCAATGCGGGCGGCAGGATTGTTACTGATTTCAAGAAGGGCATGAATCTCGCGGTTGATGGAGGCGTCTTCGCTGGCATAATCAATGCCCACCTGAATCAGGCTGAGCGCGGTCCCCAGGATAAACGCCACCAGCACGGTCAACCCGGCCTGTTTGAATGAAAGGCGCTGCGTGAGCGATAGATCCATGGTTGAGGTTGTCTCGTATCCGTCCGTTGCCAAGCATAGCCCATCTGCCTCGTCACTCGGCAGCACGCGGCGGCGGCATTTTCTTTCAGCAAGGAGCCTGCCATGCAGTCCCCGTTAGATGCGTTTCTGGCTCGCGCCGATCAGCTGATGAGCCGGCTAGAACCCCTATTACCTGTGGTCAGGACGCCCATCGACTGGACGCAGTGTCTGGCAGCGCGCTGGCACCGTGAAGGTAGCAGCGGTTATCTTCAACCGTTGGCCGTAAGCCTGGACTTGAGTCTGAGCGATCTGATTGGCGTCGATACCCAGCGCGAGCAACTGGCGCGCAATACTCGTCAGTTTGTCCAGGGCCTGCCGGCCAACCACGCCTTGCTGTGGGGCGCCCGTGGTACGGGAAAATCCTCGCTGGTGCGCGCTCTGCTGACCGAGCAAGCGGCTAACGGCCTGCGTCTGATCGAGATCGAGCGCGATCACCTGGCCGATCTGCCCCGGCTGGTGGAGCAGCTTCAGCATCTGCCCCAGCGCTTCGTGCTGTTCTGTGATGACCTCTCGTTCGAGGCGGGCGAGGGTGATTACCGGGTGCTCAAGAGCGTACTCGACGGCTCGCTGGAGCGGGCGCCGGACAACCTGCTGCTGTATGCCACGTCCAACCGTCGCCATCTGGTGCCCGAGCGAGAGAGTGACAATGCCAACTGGCAGCGCGTCGATGGCGAGTTGCACCCCAGCGAGGCGGTCGAGGACAAGATCGCGTTGTCTGATCGTTTTGGGCTTTGGCTGTCGTTCTACCCCTTCACCCAAGAACATTTTCTGGCAGTGGTGCGGCACTGGCTTGAGGTGCACGCGAAGGCGGCAAGTCTGACCTGGCAATGGGACGAGGCGCTGGAGAAAGCGGCCATTCGCTGGGCTTTAGGGCGCGGTAATCGCAATGGCCGCTGTGCTTATCAATTTGCCCGCCAGTGGGTGGGCCTGGCCTTGCTGGAGCAACAGACATGATTGATTTACAGACAACTGGGCAGGGGCTGGACGGCCATGCCCTGCGCGCGGCGCAGCTAGAAGCCTTGTTGGCCGGTGAGCGGGACTTTATTGCCAATGCGGCGCAGTTTGCCGCCTTTGTGTTTCACGAGCTGGATGACCTGAACTGGGCCGGTTTCTACCTGGCACGTGGCGAAGAGCTGGTGCTGGGGCCGTTTCAGGGCAAGGTCGCCTGTGTGCGGATTCCCTTTGGGCGGGGCGTCTGTGGCGCTGCTGCGACCAGCCGGCAGACCCAGCGGGTCGAGGATGTGCATGCGTTCGCCGGGCATATCGCCTGTGACAGCGCCTCGAATAGCGAGTTGGTAGTCCCGCTGGTCAAGGACGGGCGGCTGATTGGTGTGCTGGACCTGGACAGCCCGAGCGTGGGGCGCTTCAGTGAGTCTGATCAGGCCGGTGTCGAGCAATTGTGCCGAATTTTTCTGGCAGCCAGTGACTGCTAGGGGCTGTTGCCGTTTCTTTCGCTGCAATACGATTTGCGATCAAAACGGCAACAGGCTTAAGGCGCTCTTTACTGCGCCTTGGGCTTCATCCGGGCGAGCATTTTTTGTTCGCCCGTCACTACCTCTTCGACAATCGGCAGCGTGCGCATACGCGCATAGTGCGCAGCCAGGTTGGGCCAGCGTGCGGCATCGAGGGTTTCGCCGCCGTGTTCCATGTTGATCAGTTGGCAGGCGATTGCCAGGTCGGCCAGTGATAGCTGGTCATCGACGAAGTAGGGCGCGGTGCCCAGAGTCCGTTCCAGATAATCGAAGTGCCGCGGCAGCTTGTCGTGCAGTGCAGCCTGCACGGCCGACTCGTTGCAGGGCTGGCCCATGCTGGGCAATAGTGCGCGGTTGCGAAATACGGCGAAGGTACACAGAGGCGCCAGTTCGTAGTCCGCGTATTTTTCCAGCCAGCGGACCTGGGCGCGCTGGGTGGCTGTCTGGCCGAGCAGGCGAGGTGTTTCGGGATACTGTTCGTCGAGGTACTGGCAGATGACGCTGGAGTCGGCGAGGCTGATGTCGCCATCCTTGAACGCGGGTATACGGCCTAGAGGGCTAATGTCGCGATACCAGTCTGGCTGATTGGTGGGCAGGATGACTTCCAGGCTGTAGGGCAGACGTTTTTGCGCCAGACATAGCCTGACTTTGCGTACAAAGGGGGAAAGTGCAGCGCCATAGACGATCAAGCTCATTGCGACCTCGGATTCAGGAGTTGTTGATGTTTCGCAGCAGCCGAGAACGAAACGGGAGCAGACCCTAGTCGTAGAGAGATTTTTTCTTCCAGTCGTCGTCGCTGTCGAGAGCCTTGAGGCCATCGATCAATTCACTGTTGTCGTCGGCAGCCGGCTTGCCCATGTCCACCACCATGGCGTTGGCACGCGCCAGCTGGGCTTCCAGTTTTTGCAGGGGCGCCTGGTAGCGGGTCGGGTCCGGTTGTTTGCGCAGGTACTGCACGCCGCGCTCGAAGGCCAGGCGGGCGGGGCCAGGCTGATTGCTCTGCAGTGCCTGCGTGCCGATATTGGTAAACAATTCGATATGCAGCATCACCAGCATGTGGCGGATCTCCAGGACCCACAGTTTGGCTTCATTGGTGCCCAGCACACCATCCTTGGCGCAGCGGGTAATGAGGTTGTGCAGGTTTTCCAGTTGAAAACGCACATCCTTGGCGCGCGCTTCGGCAATGATCTTCTGCGGCGGATTGCGCACCGGGATGGAGTCGCCCAAAGCAATCTGCTGGCGCAGGTCATCAAGCTGGCGCTTGAGCGCAGCATTGCCTCTATCGAGCAATAGCAGGCGTTCGATGAAGTGAACCTGCAGGTTGCTCAGCATGAGCTTCAATGCTGGCGTCATAAACTGGCCGGGCAACCCTTCCGAGGCTTCGGCCAGACGGCGTACGCGATCAGCCAGATCGGCCTTTAGACGTGCCTTTTCCAGTTTGCTGTTTTCAACCAAGTTGTTGATGTAGGCAATCGCAATCAGGATGACGATGCCGCCGACAATCAGCAGGGTTATCACGAGCGGGGACATCGTTACGACCTCTCGGGCACTGGTATTGCGTCCGAGTGTAGTGCCTTCGCGGCCTAGCTCATAGCACAGGACTTCGCTCGATGTGCTAAAGCATTGTGAAGTCGTTGATTTTAAAAATATTTTGCAGAGTGGTTGACGAGCCTTCAAAGGCTCCATAGAATGCGCGCCACTTCCAGCGCAATGCCTGAAACGGCAAAGTAGAGGAAGCCGGAAAGCAATAACGGATTCCGGGCAATGTCCCCTTCGTCTAGTGGCCTAGGACACCGCCCTTTCACGGCGGTAACAGGGGTTCGAGTCCCCTAGGGGACGCCACTTTCTTCGGAATGTGGGTTGTATAAGCGGGAATAGCTCAGTTGGTAGAGCACGACCTTGCCAAGGTCGGGGTCGCGAGTTCGAGTCTCGTTTCCCGCTCCAGATTTTCAAAGCTTGTGCCCAGGCACGGGTTGCAAAGTTCCAAGGTCCCCTTCGTCTAGTGGCCTAGGACACCGCCCTTTCACG